>DATBFR010000100.1:0-89015 GCA_036558405.1 Nitrososphaeraceae archaeon
GCAGTCTCAAATGCTACTGCCTTATTGGGTTCTGATGCATATATAACATAATGGTGGTTTCTCAAAAGAGAACTAATCCATTCAGGTTTTCTCGTATTCTCAATTTTAGAGACGTCATAATAACATATTTGTGAATAATTAAATTCATCAAAATGCTGGTGTCCAGCTTGTTCTAGCGATAAGCTTAATTTCATTCCATATATTGTTTGTAGATCCGTTATGTTACCTCCAACACGTCTGTATGGGAGTTTCACGTCCTTTGTGTCGTCTTCTCGTATCTGATTAAGAGTACTAGGCAAATTCTGCCTGCTATCATCTGATTTTTCTACTTCATGAATTCGTAGCATATTCTTCTGCTTATACAAGCTTACGTCAATTCCTTCAGCGGAGAGCTGGTTTTCAACTATTTCAGGTCTATCAGATGTATAGAAAATGCATGATTCGCCTTTTGCAAATCCGTTGTGAATATATCTGCCTATTACCCAATACGCATATTTTTGATTATTATACAAGAGAAGAATATGTTTATTTTTCTCCATTTCATCAATAAATTTCATCGGACGATAATCTTTTTCACTGTTCTTCTCTTTAGTATCCAAACTTGCCTTAATCCCCCCTCATCTCATCTTCAGGTGGCACATCTAAATATTTTATACCCATTTCGACGATAAAATTAGATATTCGATGATAATCTTGTAGAAAGTCTCTTCCTTTTTCTGTTATCAAAAGTGGGCTTTGTATAATCATTTTCTTGGTTTCCAACTCATCTAGGTATCTTGCAAGTTTGTCATATGCAAGATTACTGCGAAGTTGTACTCTTGTAGGTCTTACCACATTATCATCATCGTTTGTTATTTCATCCACGATTGCTTTTAGAATATCATTATACAACTCCAATTTACTACGTCTTGGTTTGGCCGGCAGATTACATTGCTATTCCATTCCTAATAAATAAACCTCCCCAAGGGGAGTAATGCATTTTATTATTTCAAGGATAGGTTGAATATGAATAAGATTGTCACAGAAGCGGAGTGGATCAAGGTTCGCAAAGTACTTCTCAAGAAAGAAAAGGAGTTCACAACTTTACGTGATCAACTCAGCCAGCAACGACGTGATCTACCTTGGGTCCTCGTTAATAAGAAGTATATCTTTGAAGGACAAGACGGGAAACAAACCCTATCAGAACTTTTTGGCGGTAGAAGCCAACTAATAGTCTATCACTTCATGTTTGATCCAAGCTGGGAAGCAGGATGTCCAAGTTGTTCCTTTTGGGCAGACAATTTCAATAAAATAATTGTACATTTGAACCAAAGAGACGTGACCATGGTCGCCGTTTCTAGAGCCCCGTACGGCAAGCTTGCAGCGTACCAACGACGTATGGGCTGGGATTTCAAGTGGGTCTCTTCTTATAATACCGATTTCAATTATGACTATCACGTGTCTTTTACCCAGGAAGAGTTAGCGAAGAAGGAAACGTATTATAATTATACTACGCAGGACGCAGGCATTCAAGACCGGGAAGGAGTCAGTGTCTTTTTCAGAGACTCCAAAGGCCGTGTGTTTCACACTTATTCAGCATATGCGCGTGGGATAGACATGTTAAATGTAGCTTACCATTACCTTGACCTCGTTCCCAAGGGACGAGATGAGGATGGTCATGCTTTCAGTCAATTCTGGGTACGACGCCATGATGAATACGGAGATCCCCGTCAAGTTAATCCCGAGTACTATGATGTGACAAAAAGCCTCCAATGATTTTAGATTCTAAATTTATAAACAGTGTCAAGGAAATTGTATTTAATTTTTCTCGTTTAGTACTAGGGTAGTTCAATAGCATAAGTGGCCCCATGCTTGCTAATGAGAGCAAACTGTATCCAAGTACAGGTACACCATGATATGCAAATAGTTATAGTTGCTTTACCACATCGAGTTATAAACCTGGAAGTGCATCTTAATAATATGAATAATTACATAATCTGTAATAACTGTAAGTGTATGTATAATACTAGTTTGTGTAAGAACTGTAGAGAGTGTGGTAGTTTGTTAAGGCAAAAATCGCATATATAATCAGAAATTGTGAGAATGAAACTGTAACAGGAAAGGAGGTAGAATTGTCTGGGCTATGTCCTCCTTTTCCTGCAGATACGCCTTGTATTGGGGTTTTGCCTCAACTACAAATGGTAGACGAGAGTATATTGATTGAGCTAAAATGAATCAGGTACTACTATATAGTATATATAGATAGGAGGATCCCAAGTCTCCGAGCCAGCTAACTTGGCCCAAAAGAATTGATTAGAAGCGAAAATTAATCTTAGCTCTTCTCTATGAATGTACTTAGAAGTGTTACTATTAAAACGAATCTGAAGTAAATTGGACTCCTGAATTGAGGAATACTCTTGCATGATCAAGTGAGATTAATCATTCTATATGCAAAAATATCCTATGACTATTCTATGTTCAAATAGATCTTAATAGATCATTCAGACAATAAATATCAAAGTGATATTAGCTTATCTTACTTATGTATTCAGGCAATCAGTTTGGTGTAGAATTTAGCAGGGATAAGCCAGGGATTTATAACAATGTAGTTCATGCGCTTCGGCATTTACTACTATCAAATTTTGAAAAAGATAAAAGGGCCAAAATTGTTAACTCGTCACATAGAGTACTGATAACGAAAGATGGGCTCACTTATTACTTCGTGGAGGTAAGAGCCCCTGAAGGAACAACATATCTCCTTGAAGCTTATGGTACAGACGCTTTAGAACTTTATGCTGAAGCCACAAATATTAAGAATTATGGTAATGTTAAAGAGTAACTGTTTCTATAGCTACATTATCTATCCGTTAATGTGTAGTTTCTCAATCCGAGTAAACTACCGTGGGAGAAGCTTTGCCTGATGTATTATTTTGCGTAGATTACTCTATTACAAATATAATGAAGGCTGTAATTGCTAAAATGATGGAGGAGACTACAATGATAGCGTATTTTTTGTACCAAGATTCTAATTTTTCTAGAATTCAACTTCCTAATTAGTTATTTACCTGATTGGATCTTTAGCAAGTTCTCTCTTATTCTTCTTTCCTCGGATATTATTACTGCAGTTATTCCAATGTATGCGACTTGTGCTATTTCACAGGCCATTTCCAGTGCATCAGTGTCCCCACCTCTTCCATTAACAGGGTTACCAGGGATTCGTGTTATTACATACAGCATGATGAAACCTAAATTTCCAGCAATCCCTACAAGATACCATACCCTTCACCGTCTTTTTATCATCGGTAATATCCAAAATACCTGTGCGATCCCTGAACCCAGGAAGAATATGGCTATTGGCGCATTTTCAAGCATTCTATGATGCGCAAGTGGCATATAGAGATGTACTATCCCGGCTATAGTAGTAGTTGCCTTGTACATTTCTGATGACAAACAGGCTGGAATAATGTTTCCAGACGCTCATGGTGAAGTGGACATGAGGACTCTCTTCACAAGCAAAAATTCCGAATTTTGCACGTGGTGTTTGGACCTTTTCGAATATTTTCACAATCGATCAAAACCATTCGACCTAAGTAAAATGAGCGTTGCTGATTAGCTGCTTAGTCTATAGGACCGATTACTTTCGTATGATTCAGTGCAAGTCTAACTTCTTCGACTAATTGTTCTCCGGTTATCGGTTTACGTAGGACTTTTATGCAACTCTTTTGGATATCCGTTGCAAGTGATTGTATATCCCACGCAGTAACTAGCATCACCTTTACAGAAGTGTCGACCGCTCTTAACTTTTCGATAAACTCCTTCGCGTCAAGACGAGCCATGCGATAATCAACAATTATTAAATCGTAATACCCACGCCTGTATTCTGATAAAACCTCAAGTGGGTCGTTGTATCCATCCACTTGGTAGCCCTCAGTCTTTAGAATCGACTCGAATAGAAATAAACAATCTTTCTCGTCATCTACAACCAAAATTTTTGTCATATCGTCACTGCACGGTATGCTGCATTCAACCTGACAACCCACATTTAAACTTAGTGACTCCTAGTACCACACAGTCTCGCCGTTTGGACTATGATTTCTGAACTCTAGAGTGACAGGTTTATTAGTGTAGCCATGTTCTACTTAGTGTATACCAATGCCAGTCAAGAAAGGCAATAAACTTGTAGAACTGAAAGCAGAAGTAGTTGAAAGGCTAACACAAGCTTATGACTCTAACTATCGGACGGCGCCTGATTTCACTACATTCGTTAATGGACTACTTCTCGATATTCTTAGAAGAGAAGTATTCCTGTCAAGATACAAACCGTTTACACATTTGACTTACGCGGGTCCCCATGAAGGTAGTCTGTTCATTAAGGATAAGCAGAGGAATTTAATTGCAGAAATTAGACTTAAAGACGGGATGCTATTTTGCGAGTCTCCCGATGCGTCACATGATTGTGAACATGCAATATTCGCCACGTCCTTAATTGACGTTGCCAAGTATGTAGAAGAAAAAGTCGGAACTTGATTTTATACTTCATATCTGCCTTGGATGAACAATGTTATCACCTTAACTTAGCGTCACCAGTTACAACCAATAATTGACTGGTGGGATTTTAAATAATTTCTGAAAAAAGGGTAAATAACAAATTTTCACCATGAGGAATTAAATAATCCAATTGATTTGACGATTCTTATGAGTAAAAACAAAAATGACTAACAAGTTTGAAATGTCCTCCGCAGGACGGAAGAAAGCATTGATGGCGGATTTCCTTCTAAGGAGCAGGACAAGAACGGAAACAATGAGACGCATCTTCGTGATACTGATTGCCGTGGGTGGGAACAGTGATTGA
The DNA here is from genome assembly GCA_036558405.1 of Nitrososphaeraceae archaeon. Lineage (GTDB taxonomy): Archaea > Thermoproteota > Nitrososphaeria > Nitrososphaerales > Nitrososphaeraceae > TA-21. Next base: position 4,832 of record DATBFR010000100.1, read on the forward strand.
TAGAAGCTTTACGAAATTACTGTTCCTGATACTTGCGGGTGGATGTTTTGTCGTTTCAACTTCTATTAACGCAGAAGCAAAACTGTTTAAAACGTATTCATATTCAGTCGACATTTAATCTTATTATTTCAGTTTCTCCATACAATAATGACAGACCCAGATTTGATCTAATTCTAATATCTTCGCAATAAATCCTAAAAATGTGATTGTTCTTCTAATAGGGACGTTCTGAGGATACATTAGAATTTTCTCATCGCCGGTGCTACTCCTAACCAACCTTACTTTTTGAATACCACAGTATTCGCAAGTTAATAATTTGCTAGAGAAATAATTGGATTTGAACATTATCTCATTGGCAATTTACGAGTAAATTTAATTATTAATCCGCTTTTACTATTGCAGGCAATTTCTGAACTTTCATCAACGGTTAGTGGAATATTTGCAGCTTCATTAAGGCAAATTGGACTAATGTTGATTAGTCCTGGAGTATTGAAAGAAGTGCAGCTCCAATAATACCAATCATGTACAATTAAAAGATGTTCTTGAAAACGCTCTCCAGTCAATGCCGTTTGTCTGTCGGCTAGGCTTCCATAATGTACAAATGCTGACTCTGTAGAATACTCCGAACCGGTATCAAGCTCTATCATCTTATTGTAGAAATCTAATCTTACTGTAAGGCTATTTGAAAATTCTATGGGACATCTTCTTATATTTACGATTTTAGGGAAAATGATAACAGCAATTCCTATATTACTTGATCATAGCTAATATCTTCTTTAATTATTTTTATCTATCCAATCAAAGTTCTTTCGAAATGTATGAAACATTTTCTTATCAGTAGTATGGACTAGTGTGGTCTTTTTTTCATCCTCGTGATTGCGTTTGAGGTTGAGAATGAGATTGCAGCACCAATTAATTTCAGATAATTTTACTTGTATTAGTTAAAATAGATAGTGCAAGTTATCTAAACCATCTGATTTAGATGGTGAACAAACATGTCCAGGACTGGATGAGCGCATGGAACAAACATGACTTGAAAACCGTACTTTCAATGTACTCCGAAGATATAGAATTTTCCAGTCCTAAAATAAAAGTTGTTTTTCCTGACAGAACATCGTCAAAAATTACTACCAAAAATGACCTGGAAGAGTACTGGACCAAAGCACTAAAAAAATATCCTAAACTCAATTTCATACTTAAAGAATCTATTTTTCATAACAATATATGCCTTGTTGAATATTATGCAGTATTGGATGAAAAGATAAGAACTTCTGTGATTGAGAAATTTGAAATGCAAGATGGACTAATTATAAGGTCCAGTGCATATTATGGTGCAGATGAAACCTTTTAATTTTGGTTATTGACTTATAGATTGTTATTGCAAATTAAAGCGTGTGAACTATTGGGACTCGGACGCAGTAATACCCAAGTAGGAAAATCAATTTAAAATGTAATGAAGTGTAATTGACTGATACGAATACTAATATGATATTTCAACTTTGAACTGATATGTAGACTTGTTAGTATTTTTGTAAAAGTTAGCACCTGCGCTTGTGTTGCCATGTTTTGAAAACAGATAAGACTAACGCTGAGCTCAAGATCGTGAATATGACTATTAATGAAAATGTGAGAGGAATTTCATAAGTTTCAGAAATTATCATCTTTATACCAATAAACATCAGCAGCGATACTAATGCAGGCTTTAGATAACGAAATTTCTCTATCATTCCGGCTAACAAATAATAAAGACTCCTAAGCCCAAGAATTGCAAAGATATTAGACGTAATCACAATAAACGAATCATTTGTGATGGCCAATACTGCAGGAATAGAGTCAAGAGCAAAGAGCAAATCTGTCATTTCAATTGCGATTAATGCTACTAGAAGCGGAGTTGCATACAAGATATTTTCTTTTCTAATTATAAACTTCTCTGACATTATATGGAGGTCTAACGGTACAAATTTTTTGAGTATTCTTACAGCGATATTTTTCTCTATTACAATTTTCTTCTCCTTCCTTTGCAATATCATCCTAGTGGCAGTAAGAATCAGCAGTATGCCGAAAACATAAACCATCCAATGAAAAGATTGAAGTAGTGAAATTCCAACTAGTATTAAAGGAACTCTAATCGCAATGGCTGAAAGAATTCCAACTGACAAAACCTTATGTTGGTAACGATGTGGGATTGAAAGTGAGGTAAAGATTAACAAGAACACGAACATATTATCAATGCTAAGGGTTTTTTCAAGCGTATATGCAGTAATGAATTCAAAAGCTTTATCAGAACCCATGAAATTCAATATTAATAATGCGAAAATTCCTGCAAGAGAAATCCATACGATAGTCCATAGCAGGCCGGAGCTATATTCAGTTCTAGTTTTCGCAAGTTCTATTCCTCTACCGGCCCGCTTTCCGGTGAATACGTACAAAACTCTCTTACTTCTTTGATTGTTCATCAAACCCAAATCTATAGCTAACGCAACTCCAACCAGAAGACTAAAGGTTATCCAAAGAAGGAAGGGATCTATATATTCAATTGTTTCCATCTATGCTTACTTCAGTTCCTACCTTTAAGTTAAATCGCTAATTCATTGTACTTTACCGTCTTTCTGCCCTCCGGCAAACCTTTTCCGCACTTTTTAGAAGTTGCATTCAACGAATTTGTTGCCTTCACTGTACTTGTTACCATTATAGAGTCATTCACTTTGGAAAGAGTCTTTGCCTCAGCTAAATTTTGTGTTGACAATGAAGCTAGACTAGTTCCGATTACTAGAATCATGGGAGGAATCCGTAAATTTGTTTTGGTGACAAACTGCATTAATTCGATTTTGATTTTATTTAAGTAAACCGTGTACTCTGTATACGTAGGCTTTTATAATGACTTAAAATGATTTAATGATCTGTCTAGTTGGCAGATAATCAATATAGTGTTCAAAAATAAAAAGAATTGTGATAGGACATTCAAACGTTTTGAAATAAACAGTATACACTGTCATGCATTGTAAACTTAACATTTAATTCGATAATCAGATTAGTTTCTTAATGTGAACTTTCATAATTTTAAGCAATCCATTTTGAAGCCGATTTATCGAGAAAATAGTATCTATTTTGTAATATGTGACGTGTGTTTTTGGTGTGCATCACTGATAAATATAAGGCGCCTTCGCACATGTCCTACCTGCGGAAACACAAGGATTCGATCACTCCTGATCTGACTATAGAGAATCTGACCTCAGGGATGTTGGCCTATATGATCTTTGTGTTCTACTTGCCTAGCAATGGATTATATATGCAAATTTCTTATAGCAATAATATGTCAGTCTTCCTATAGATTGAAGGATGATCTGACGATCGATGTTGATGGATCACCGCTCGGTTTTATAGCATGGTACAATCACAAGACACGAAATTGTATGGTCAGAATGGTTCAACCTTTAGCCAAAGATGTCAAATTCGGAGTACAACGTGTAGAGATGATAGCAGTCTATTACGGGCTGCTGGATAATCTTGAGTCATTTTTGAGAGTTCGAGATCTCAAAAGTAGAAAAATATGTATTGACGTGAGAAGCGATTCCAAATCTACTGTAGAGCAGCTACAGGGACTTTCTAAGATCAGAGATCGCAAGCTCCTGAGAATTACAAAGACTATAATGAAATTATTATCTAGACTCAAATTACAAATCGAATTTAATCACGTAGAGAGGAACAAAAACGTAGCAGGGTATATGCTTGAGCTTCAAAGAGGAAAAAGATATTCTACCTCACAGGATATACACAGTATGGGCATTGTGCCCCGTACAATCATTTAGAATGTGATTTTTTATTCTTGGTTCTGGACGCTGACATTTGAATTAGCTATTTTCATTTCTCCTAAAGTCCGAGAGTTAAGACTTGTAGATCAACTAGGCCAATTCCAATCACACTTACTTAGGGTAATTACCCTGGTGTCAAAACTCAAACACAATAACGCGGGCTTTATGAATTTCTTGAGAAAATAATGAGTAAAATTGGAATAATGGAAATTCCACTAAATGTAAATGTACGCGGTTACAATTATTCTAGGTCTTAATTCAAAACGATATCTTTTTAGGTACTTAACAGACAAGTTATCACTCTAGTGGATTATCATCATATGCAATTTGATGTAAATCGTTATTTGTATTGGAGCCATCAGGACTATTACTATTTTTTAAGATCGTAAACTGGTCGATAGTTTTACCTTGATCCGTATAGAATTCAGCGTGTAATGTCCTACCATTTATTTGAATGTTGAGACATCCAAAGCCTTCATATAATCTAGCCAAATATGGTTTACTGTCTGCCCCTTGAACATCTTCACCGCCTGTGCCAACGACTGTGAAGATTGTGCCGGCTTGATCGCCATATTCAGAGACTCCTTTATCCATTATTAAGGGTCTTGCAGGCCTAATTTCGTTGTAATTAATCGGATACGTGCGCTGATAATTGTGAGCATGGCCACTCAACACGATATCGACATTGTATTTTTGAAATAATGGATGATACAAATCTCTCATATCAACATTGTCTACCCCGCTGCCAGAATAGAGCGGACTGTGAAAATATACAACGATCCAATCTATGTTTGGATCTGAGCTACTCTTAGCAAGATCTGATTTCGCAAATTCAAATTGCCCCTTATCTTCTCCTGAATCTAGTTCACTTGATAAACCTAGGAAATGACCGTTTTGATAGTCAAAGGAATAATATTGTTGTGGTAAGTTGAACTTGTCCATCAGTGACTTCAGCACAGAACCATCCATATCATGATTGCCTACAACTACCTTCACGGCAGAACCTGCTGATTTTATCATATCATACCAGCAATCTAATGTAGGTTCATAGGAATAATCACCTAATGTTATGTATAATTCGGGATTCATCTTTGTCATCATACTGATTATATTCTTAGCATCCCCCCCACAACCAAAGTCACCTGCCGCAACAAAATTAAATCCAGATCCGGGAGACCCAGCGGACCCAGCAGCTGCCAACTTAAGAATACCTAATTGTTCATGATTAGCAACTATAACACACATGGAAATCAATAAGGTGAACATTAGAATTACAATACTAAATCTTATCAGTTTTTCTCACAAGGTAACGTAATAGAAGAATGAGGCATTAAGCTTGGTCGCAGAAGTTTCTATAGATGTATAGATGGCATTTCAACTAAAGGATATCACTTTCAATCATTAACATTCTCCACTAATAGATTAGTTGTTAATTAAGTTCCTGAAAGAGGAACGCTATTCATCTTCTTTTCTAATACTAAATAATACGAAGCCATGAAGTGAACTATATAGCCGACAGTGATTCACGTAATAATCGAATAAATATGAGCGTTCAGTTACCGTTCTGTAATCAGCCGAATCCGAAAGGTAAATAACCTTGATAACAAAATTTGTTTCTCTAATTATGGGCGGCGTTTTGGCGTATTTGCTCTTTCCATTAGAAATAATGGGCTTGCAACCACAGCTTGAAGATATTTCGTTAATTCCCCGGGATAATTCTGCTACCAATAATACAGCGATATTTGACGGGAATACACTTGACGGTTGGAAAATGGCCGGAAATGGTAATTTTGTAGCAACCGAGGAAAACTCATTCAAAACCGGGGGACAGGGCATATTTGTGTATACAAAAGAGATGTATGATAATTTTGTCTTAAGATTGGACTGGAAAGTATCTGACGAGGATGATAATTCAGGAATTTTCGTGCGCTTTCCAGATTTAGGTAACGACACAAAAATTGCGGTCAAGAAAGGGTACGAAATACAGATTGATGATGGTGCTGGAAATCCTCTTCATCAGACAGGAGCGATTTATGACTACTCTGCTCCGTCTAAGTTGGTTTCAAAGCCTCCTGGCCAGTGGAACAGCATGGAAATAAAGGTAATCAATCAGTCATATTCAGTTTCAATAAATGGAGAAAAAATAAATGATTTTACAGGGGACAGGCGTGTCAGGATACATAGGACTTCAATCTCATGATGATAAATCTAACGTATTTTTTCGAAATATAGAGATAAAGGAAATACCCAATAATTAGTACCATTAATGCGTAATAGGTGCTGGACTGACAAAAACTAAACGGTTCGCTATTTAGAGTATATGTGTAAAAAAAGAAAAGAGGGGCAATTAGCCTCCTCCGTGAACGATCGTATTGTGACTATCGAGTTCAGATTGACTTGGGAATGCCTGCCCGCATTTATTACAACTGTAATGTTGTTCCGACATTGATTGTATTTGTAACTTAAAGTTTTTTAAAGTTAACTTTTGACTTGCATTCTGCGACGACTTTTATTAATTCCTTAATGTAGGATAACTAAGATCATCAAACCCGTCTTGAGGAGATGAAAAGCTGATATCACTGATAGAATATTGCAACTTCCCTAAACCAGAGCATCAACTTGTCTTATTCGATGTTTTTTCCATCATTGATTTGCAGGATCGACTATTCAATTTTAATGCCCCGTCATCCTTATGCTTCGCAATGATATCCGAACATAGTTGCTCTTCCATGATAACGAGACAGAAACAAAATGTACTGAACCGGCCAGTCACTTGCTATTTTCCAGATGCATTAAAGTTTATCAGTACTGGTTCTTCTTCAGTCATTGAATATGAGCACATTTTAGTATCAACGAATTTGACTGCACAAGTATTGAATTGACTCAATGATGAATTACGAGTACAACATAAATAAACAGGCAATATGTTTTTCTCAAGCCCAGTACCAAACCATGTAGTACCATTGGCGAGAATATGTCCGTCAGCAGTAAGCGCGTAAGAATGGACGTAAGTTGGTTTCTGATCCATACCTTCAACTGTCACATCTAGACAGTAACCAGCCGGATTTCTGATATTGTAATTACATTTCACCTTTTTCTGCTCTTGCGTTTGTGCTGTAATATTTCCGTCTTCTGAAGATGAAATACTATAGGACGACATAATCACTTCTGGATTCATGAAGAGAATCGCCGTTACTATGATAACTACTATACAATAACTAAAGAAATTTTTCATAAGTTCAAATTCCAACTAAAGTATAAAACAATTGGGGTTAGCTGACTTATGGGAATCCCGGCTTCCAGACTTGCCTAACTAAGAGCAATGGACTTTAAGTAGCTTGTGTTTTCTAACAAGATCATGTCTAATTTGCAGGTAAGTGCTAAAATGAAAATTCGCGATGGGAAGTTAGAGGATTTCAAACGTCACGCGGCCCAATGTATTCAGCGAGTCAAGGAAAAAGATCCGGGGACTATCCAATATGATTGGTTTATTAGTTCAGATAATACAGAGTGTGAAATTCGGGAAACCTATAAAAATCCTGAAGGATTCATGGCACACCTATCTAACCTTGGTGATCTGTTGAAGATACTCTATGAAACCTATGCTTCTGATCATTCAGTCGGAATTTACGGCGATCCCTCTCCGGATCTCTTGGAAAAAATAAAGGCAAGGGGTGTTGATACAAAGTTCTACTACCTCTCGCAAGGTCTCTGATGCTGGGATCTAGAGACTACCTGTGGCAGTGTTCTGTTCCATATAACAAACGGTATGTCAATTGCAATTTGCATACGTGTGCTAAGGTTACGAGAGTCTTGAAATCGAGATAAGGAAATTTCTTAGAATCTGACATATTTGTCAATATTTGGATACACCTGACCTCATTGGCTATATTTGGAGCCTCTAGCCATTAATGGTGATTCTATTGCTTAAATGACATAAATAGGATCAAATATCAAATAATGAATCAAATGTCCATTTTAGAAATAACCTGAAGTCATTAATTGAGTGTAGAAATTTTACGCTTAAAGTACTATCCTTTTACCAGTAACCTTTTAATTAACTTACTACACAAAATAAATTAATTCGGTAGGGATTAGACAGTTCCCAGTCCCCAAACAAGAATACTAGTTCCTACCGAACCATAAAATAATGTTATTTGGTAACTCCTGCTTGGAGTAGATAAGTTTTGTTTTTTTAGTAATAAGAGCAAATTCTCGTCAGGCTCGTCTTTTTAATACTTTGTTCGCACTAAATTTCGTAAATTAGGATCTAGACGAGTTAGGCCTTGGGTTATGCCCTTCACTAAAATTCGAGGTAGTCAAAGTACTCCCAAACCTTCTAATAGTTTGTTTTACTATGCTAATGCACGTTAGCAAATCCAATTTAGTTGGGGGTCATGGGTTCTGTGAAGATATCCCAGGTCCCAACTAATCAAAAAATCAAAGCTGTCCACTTGGCCTAAATTCTTCAACTTCCTTTAAAGTCCAAGTCATTTCTATTTTGCCGCAGTAAGGACAGATCATTTTGCTCGGTTCATCAGTTGGTTCTAGGTAGTCGCTTTTGCATCTTTGACATAATTCTTGATATTCCATGAAGTGCCTTGAACCATCCAACTTTTAATTCGGCCAGCACCTTAGGGAGAGGGTATATTACGATAGCAAACAGGGGAGTAAAGGCAATAGGTCGGTAATTGCAAATACTAAACCAAGAGTTTCATATTTTATCTGCATATATTTCCGATGTTAGGCGGCATTTCATATTTTGGATTCTTTATTTTCATCCCATTAAGGGTTTGAATTATTGTTTTTGCAATAAACCAGTTCCTAAACCACTTCTTGTTCGCTGGGACAATGTACCAGGGGGACTCGCGCGTGCTACTCCTCACGATTGCATCCTGGTACGCCTCCATATATCGACCCCATTTTTTACGCTTTTCAAAGTCATCACGGTTGACTTTCCAACGTTTGCGTGGATGTAATAACCTGCTGCAAAGTCTTTCCTTCTGTTCTTGCTTTGATATGTGCAAAAAGAATTTTATTATTTTAACATCATTTTCATGCAATGTTTTTTCAAATTGAATGATCTGGTCGTATCTTGGCTCCCAGACAGTTCTTGGTACTAACTTTCCTACTCGTGCTTCTACAACATCTTCATAGTGTGATCTATTGAATACACCTATGACCCCCTTTGGCGGCACTGCATTGTGTATACGCCACAAAAAGTCATGAGAGAGCTCGTCAGGAGTCGGGACTTTGAAAGCTTTTACGTAACATCCAATAGGATTGAATGCACTCATTACATCCTTAATTGCCCCATCCTTACCAGATGCATCCATGCCCTGAAGAACTACTAATAGGGACCTTTTTCTTTCAATATACAAGCGATACTGCAAATCAGACATTGTCGATCGCAGCATAACAAGTTGTTTATTCAGGTCTTTTTCAGACCTTCCCATCGTTTCATTTGGATTCCAGTCCGAAAGTTTCGGATTGCGGGAGGGATTGACGAGGAGTTCTTTATTTTCCATTAGTTAAATCATTTGTTACAGCAGCTTCTTTATTTGAATTTGGGACAAAAATATCTCAAATACATAAGACATGGGGAGGGGCTCGTGACCTTTGGCCCTTCCTCGGCCCTACTTAGTAAGATGCATTTTCTAGATAAGGATAAATGCCGTTCTTACCTTGAGTGGTGTCCCTTATCCTAGCACATTAAAAAATAATGGAAACGATGTGCATCTACTTCGCCTGTTCGAATAAATAAAGTTCCGTTGCTTTCTTACCTGAGCCCGAGTGCATCCTTTAGATCTATTTCATGATCTTGTTCTTGAGCAATAATGCCTCTTAATTTTTCTGATAGTGCATATTCGCCTGCACTTTCTGCTTGACGTATTCTATCCCGATAATTCCTTATGGTTTCCTGCTCTGCCTTCAAATCAATTTCGAGCATAGTTTTTGAATCCTGTGAGTAGCCTGCTTCTTTACTCTTCACGGTAGGATCGCCCCCAAAATAATCTATTTGCTTTGCTATCTCTAGTGCATGTTCAAGTTCCTCAGAGGCATGCAGCTTCAATTCTTCTGCAATATCGCCATATTCAGCGCCCTTTAACGTTGAGCTGAAAACAACATACTGAATTATTGCCTGATATTCCCTTGCAAGGTCTTCATTCAGTCCATCAATGATTTCCTTCTTGTCAGTCGCAGTCTTATTCGACATGGACTATAATCTTACTTTATCATTTATTAGAGTTCCCACTAACCAATACAGCTATGGGTAACTTAGAAAGTTTTAAACATCATATCTTAGATTCCTCTCAGCTTTTGCTAAATTAGAAATATATTTTGTCAGGTCCAACTTAACATGTTTAGTCCTAAAATGTTCATAGCATGACCACATATCATATGGTGGAGATAGTTCTCTTTCGCAGATACGACACCGATAATTCTTTCCCTTAGCAAAATGCATGGCCAAATCCTTATGTTCATGTTGATTCAGATGTTCCTCGTAGCTATTATATGACATTGTTTCTGAACAAAGGCCACATTGACATTTACCAAAATCTTCTATACAATCCTGACACATTCCCCATTTTCGCGAAACATGAGCTATCATTTTCTGTTCTCGGCACACACCACAAATTCCTATCTTCCCTAGTTCAATCATTCAACCAGTATTAGCATCGCGCTAATGAAATAAAAAAGTTAGTTTCAACCCGTTTAAAAAATAGGTCATCTCCCTTATCCACCTTGCTTTCCCTGTATAAGACCAAACCAAGTACTCACCAATAAAAGAAAATGTTTGTATTGAGCGTTATTATACGTTAGTAATAGTGCATATGGGATAACCTGGCAGGACAATCTGGCGATGTAGAAACACTTGTGTTAAATATCTAAATTCTAATGGGGAAGGGTTGATTAGCATTACTTTCAGCTTATAGACCAGAGGTATACGAGGCTGGAAACATCAGTAGTCATTCTCTTTACTACCGATATCCATTATTGCCAAGCTACATGCAAGCATGAGATCTATCCTTTGTTCTAATTTACCTAGTAGAGGAAGATTGCCTTACTATTTCCATCCACGATCAGGTTTCATGTGTCCGCCATCTTCCATGAACATCCTCCCCATTCCTTCAGGATGCATACCATCACGATCATCGTCCATCATCATCATATGATGCATCTGTTGCATTTTCATCCATTCCTCATGAGATATCTCTTGCGAAGCCAAAACCTGTCCTGTCCCAGGATCAACTATAACTTTATGGAATTCCATACTGGGGGTGCCAAGAATTATTGTATATACAAAGTAAGGACCATCTGGTCCACCATACGCAACCATCGCAAATGAATTATTGCCTACTGAATCTTCAGCAGTTGTAATGGCTTGGCTTAATGTAGTATTTACTTTGGCACCTATTGCTTCAAATATAGTTTGCTCAAGATTAATAGTTCCATTGACGGCCGCCATCTTATGAAGACCTAAACTCTTATTTCCATAGTTACCACGCTCCATCATGCCAGTCATATTTTGTGGATTCTGTGCATTTATTCCCTGGTTTGCCCCGTAAGAGAAAGCAGACAGCATGACTACCAAGGTGACTACGACTGTCATCGTAGTAGTAAAATGATTCGAGCCCTTATGCATATGTAAGTAATGGATCTCATCCTATAAATTACTTTGACAACATGAACATTTAGATCTATCAATTTACTATTCAGGGATATTTCTCAACGTGCAGACGATGAGCAATGGATTCAAATGTCGGTCTAAACGAATCTGGAAGCTCGTACATAATTAGTTGAATTCATCCATTCACTCGTAATCCAGGCTTAATTTTGTTACACTTGCTCCATTAAATACAATCCAAGGAAAATCCACAATTAGGACACGAAAGTTTGCAAGCTCTCTTTATCAGCATGGTATCACATCTATAACATTTCATTTCTTGTCCGAATATTCTTTTGGAATCCTCCTCAATTTAATCATTCAATGAATTATAATTTGAGCGATTCGGCAAAAATATATCTTGAATATGATGCTGGAGGTTAATTCCTTACTAACCCCCAGCAAGGCCTGGCAGATACTGACTGGCTTTTGAAGGATGAGTTTCAGCTGGACCTTGGTCGGATAGAGTCTCAAAGTCCAGCAGAAGTATATTTATGATCATCTCTTATTAAGCCAAGAAAGTATTAGAAGTCTTGCCTAATAGTTCACTTTGTTATATCTATTAGTTAATTAGTAAATTAAAGTCGGACCATGAGAAGGTAAATGAGAGACTGCCCACAGTCCGACGGTGGATGTTAGACAGTCACAACATTAATGAAAAAAGTAGTATTAGTATAGTTGCCTAATAGTTCACTTTTCAATTGTTCAATGTCGTGGTACTTGAATTATTGTTAAGCGTGAAGGTTTGCAAACAACTATTACAAATCATTTTTCCAGACCAGTTACTTAAATAATATGTTCTAACCTTACAAGTTTCGCAATGCTGTGAAACTAGTTTAGACATTGGGAGAAGCTTATTCGTAAGACTTAAATTTAAATCATTAGGTCGATTTAATGCGTTTTATCAATTATAGAGAGAGCCTACCATAGTAATTATGACCAATTACCACCCAATTAATGCAAAATATGTAATAAAATTTTGCGCTCGCGCACTAGAATATCAAAAGCATTTCCTGCAGATTCATCTGAATTAAACTGATAGACTGGGTAAGGAGAAAGACCGTTGAGGAAAAAACTCTTAACCCTCAACGGTCTGAAATGTATGACGACGCCTATTGACTATATGAGCTTCTAGTATAAATCATAATTCATAATAGTTCACTTTCATAAAAAATGCATCATTATTTGAATAGCAACTGATCTTAAGTCTTTAGATACAGTAAAGAACCAACGAATACGCTTACTATGTTCATGTTATTATGATCTTTTTACAAATACCATGTAATCACGGGGCTTCAAAATATTAATTCGCATAGTAACTGTTGATCTTAGTCTCATCTATTTCCTTAATATATTCACGATATGTTGCTGGCCTATAGTAATTTGTTTTTTAAATGTTCCGGAAGAATTTGCTGATGACCTGCATGTGATTTTGTCTATTAGTCTTTCCATCCATTGTTAAGGAATTTTATCATAATTACCATCCTGGTATATGATCCCCCTGGCTGGACCTGTAAAATCATCTTAACGGTCCGGAAACTTACGATCATATTTCATGCCCATTATTATCAAATCTCTTAAATACAAGTTTGTTAATGCTCACTAGTATGGCTTTGGGAAATAAACTCTTTGAAGAAAATGGTAACATCACAGTAGTCAAGGTGCTAAAAGTACATCCTATTGAAGGCGAAACAACTGAAATTACCTTTACATCAGAAATTAAAGGAGAAGGCAAATTTCCAAGTGGCAAAAATCTTGGCTCAGGTACGATGACTAGATACTCACATGGCATAATTGATGCCTCCTACATAGGATCGTTGACAACTCATGAAGGCGATCAATTCATGTGGTGGGCGCATGAAAAATGCAAAATCATTGAAGGTGGGAAGATAAGAGGACTGGTTATAGTAACAGGATTTACGAATTCACAGAAATTATCATGGATGAATAATCTGGTTATGGCGCTAGATGTAGATGGCTCAGCATTCTCAAATGAATTTAAAGCAATTGCATACGAGTGGAAATAGTGAAGCGGTAAACTAATGAATATTCCCATTGCCCGTTTGAAATTCCACCTTAGATTCGAGTTCTATATAGTCTCAGTAGTTATGACTGAACTATTTTAGTTGAGCATAATATCCTAGATTCCATATTAGGATCTGGCTCACAAGCAACCCAGAACACCAATGAATCCATCGCATCAAGGGAAAGGGGGTCGTTCTCAGGCACTCCTCCTTTCCTGTTTGAATAGTCATTTTATCAGCAACTCAGTATTTTCGCAGACGTGTAACCTTTACTCATCTTCCTTGTCCAAATTGTATAATAAAGTAACGACTAGATTCAAGAGAAGTATAAAGCCCTTACGAACATCGTGATAGCCACAATTATCAACACGATAGCAATTATATGTTTAAGGGTTTTCTCACTAAAGCGATCTGTATATTTTGCGCCCAAATATCCTCCTAACATAGCGGCAGGACCCATCACTAGAATAACAGAATAATCAACATTGTTACTAATGATATGACCTGCAAGACCAGAAATTCCCATTATAGATGACGCTGCCAAGTTTGTTCCAATCGCAACTTTTGGCTCCATTTTTAATATCGATATCATGGCAGGCATTCGTATGCTCCCAAGTACCAAGCCAACTAAGCCTCCCAGAAGGCCTACCCCAAATCCTATTGAAGATTCCAGCAGAATCAGTTTATTCTTGTTGTAAATGAGATCATTATCATCATTGGCCTTAATTTTTGATTTCGATCCCTTAAGCAGTACATATGCTTCGTATGAAACAATCAAACCAATGACAACAAGTAAAATAGCGAAAGGAACGTAACCTGTCAATAATGAGCCGATAAATGCTCCAACAGCTCCTGTAGAAGCCAAGAAAATAAATGGCCGCAGCTGTACATTCTTTTGCCGGTAGTGACGTAATGCAGCCGTTATTGCTCCAAGGGTACTCACGCCAAGGTTCGTACCTGTAGTAATGGTTACCGAAGGTTCAGCACTCAATATGACAGGAAATCTGACCACACCTAGCACAAGCCCAATCATACCACCTACAAAGCCTATTGCAAAGCCGGACAGTGAAAGAAAAAAGAGGTAGATCAGATCCAGATACTTAAATCAAATAATTACTAATATAAATACGTCTAAATTGTAAATACATGCGAAGCAAGAATACGGTCTAACTCTAAATTTAATTTAATTTAAATTAATTTAAATTAATTTAATAATATAACTAGGTGATCCCATATTCTAATTTTGACATTTCCAATGACTATATTAGATCAGCCACCATTTATTCCGGTGATTCGCAAAATCAGCATAATTATGAAAATTGAATGCCTCTTTGTTTGTGATTCCTCAAATAAATACTGCTTCTTTTTTTGGGTAACTACGGTGAATTAGTAGGATTCTGAAAGATATTCTAATAGACTTTATAGAAATTTCTTCTGAAATACCTTTTATCAAATATGTAATATTTCACTTGTGCAGTTACATTGGATGGTGATATTAGTGGCAACTAGTGGGCTCGCTAGTTTATCATTGTCTAGTATCTTTCAAGATGTATTAACTGCGCCTAGTGATGACACTTCGACCAGGGTAGATGGTCGTATCATAAGTTTACAATTTGCGAGTGATGGCTCTACATCCTGGGTAGTATCAGGGAGATGGAAATTAGATATTGATTACGACATTAACGGCATAGTACCAGAGTCATTGAAGAATTTCAGCATCTCCTTAACTATGATTTCAGGTGACGGATCGGAAACAACAAAGTATGTTTTGTCAGATTTTAATGCTACCAATATATCGTACGACAAGAAAAATCATACCTCCACATTTATTGGAGTACTTAATCTAGTAACGCCAGATAATAAACCTCACGTAGTAAATGGCTCATTTACATTGTTCGAGCGAAAAATTATTGTCATCACAATGGATCCTACCGTAACTAGGGATTATTATGGGGACAATCCAATTTATGGCATAGACACACAGTAGTTAATTGATAAATCCCTTGCTTACTCTTTGTTAGCGGAGATTTATTATTTTAGTACTTCCATTTTTACTTCATATCTATACATTATGTATACGCCAATAAACATGACTGCTACAGCTACTATCTGATAGATGCTCACTGGTTCACCCAAGAAAATGGCTGCGAAAGTAAGGCCGAAGACAGCAGAAAGGGAGAGTAGAGAAGACGCCTTGACAACTCCTATTCTCTTTATTGCATGAAGGTAAAGAAAGAGTGAAATTGCAAACCCAAACACCCCTACTATCAAAATGGGAATAATTTGTTCTGGTTGAATTACTAACGGAATACCTAATATGAATACGACTAATAATGAAATGCCACCTCCGATTAACGATTTCAGTTGAACTAACTTTGACACGTTGATATGACGAGTGATAATCTTATTGACGTTATTATCCAGTCCCCAGATCATTGTGGCAGCAATAATAAGTACATCGCCTGAATTCAAGTCGAATATAGATTCACCGAATCTAAAATTGGTGGTAACAATGAATACACCTGCCAAGATTAAGAATATTGCCACATATACTGGAGGCTTTATCTTCTCTTTAAATAGCAAAAGTGCAAACAGTATCGAGAAAACTGTCTCACCATTAACTAGTAACGAACTATCTGTTGCAGTAGTATGTTGCAGTCCTATAAAGAACATTACTGGCGCAAGAGCAGCTCCAACAATACCTGAGATAACGACTAATGCGTAATATTTTGGAGGAGTTTTTCTTGCAGGACTTCTATGAGCAACGGGGGTGAAAGTGAGTCCTGCTATAAGATAGACCAATGTGGATAAAAGTATTGGACTAATGTCAGACAAAATAGGCTTCGCCACTGTTGAAACAGAACCAAATAGCGCCGCAGCTATGATAGCTGACAAAAAGCCAGCAATCATGGGCGTATTCGCAGTGGTACGGCCTACACTACTAATGTCCATTTTTTTCCCTGTTTCCTTACGTCCAATTATCTCCTGGGCAATTCAAGAATCTCACAGGTGTTAAAATGAATTTGCTTGAGTCTTCAATATTATATTTTGTGTTATCCTCTACGGCTCGTGACAGAACAATTATCTTAATTCGTAAAGTAGGATAAGTCCTGAAATTGAATTTACACTAAAATAAACAGGTGGATTAACCGGATATTAATATCAAATTTTGATCGACTCCTAAGCTCGGAGGTTTTGTCTCAAGAAACTGTTGCCGATTCTGATTACGTTGTAAAATTTGAATTAACGCTGCTATGGTTACTCCCGGCTAGCCTCACCGATCGCCGCCATAGCAGCCCTTTAGGGAGGTTTACTCTCCTATTTCAGGCTTACCCTCATCATTTAGCATAGCATCCATCGTTAAAGGATCAAAGGTTTGCACATGAAATTGAAGTAAAAACCAGCGAAGTGCGAATAAAGTAATGGATGAAAAGTGCCGCCAATAGGCGAAACTAACAATTGTCAATCGAATCTGTGTTCTTTCATAAATTCATCGAGGCATTCTTTGCAAAGTCTAAAACCTTCTTTTTCAAACACAATTTCTTTTTTCTCGTCACATCGATTACATCTGTTCATTTTTTCGCTGACTTCCATATTCTTAAGTTAAAGTTGTCATTGGTAATAAATTACGATTTAAAGACAATCTATGCAACATCCACAATTGAGACGTGCAAGTTTGCAAGCTTTGCTTCAGAATATCCGTACGCAAAAGGAATATGTAAATAATATCCGAAATTTGGAGACTTTATCAAATATTCTGAAGATGGTTTTAACTAATTTAGAAAAAGATTAACAGCATATGAAATGAACGATATTGACAGGGACATAATTTTAGATCTTGAAAAATACATAAAAAAGAAGAAACGTAAGATAGGTAATGCCACACATGGATTTGCACGTGGACAACATGAACTCATCAGACAGATATTGAGGAAGTTAAGAAAACTAGAGAAGCGATATGAAGTAAAATAAATAATGTCAAACAAATTTTGAAATAAATATTCAATAAAAATGGAGCGATATATAGTAATTTGTGGTCATTAGTACCATTGCTCTATCCCCCGCTGCGGTCTTTTTGACCTAGCACTGTGTAAACTCCAAATGAAATGAAGAGATTTAATCGGAATTTCGATTGAATGTAATATTTGTCAACTAAAACAATTACGAGATGATAGGTGATTAACATTCTAGATGTAATGGAAAATTACGTTCATGTTACCTCAAGCTCTCGTCAGCGTTTTGATCTAACTCTTTTACCTCTAACATGTAACTGTCCTACAATCAGGAATAAAAGACCTGTTGCGATTGGTATTGCCAAATAAAATGGGACTAAAAATGAGACACCTATCTCTAGGGGTATAGGTACAAAATATAGTACCAATACCTCTTTCACGTTCAAGGCCTTTACTTTCATTCGCCATACTGCTAGTCCTACAAACATCAAGAATGAAGGGATATTCGCCAGAAAGGATGGCGGATTATTGAATAAAGAGAAAAGTGCGAAAGCTGCAGCAACACCAATTGCTCGTGGTACTATTCCAAGTATTAGGACTTCTTTGTACCAGGTTTTACTTGCGAACATAGTAATATCACCTTACGATTGATTAAAACAGACATTATACAAGTAGCTTACTGATCCAATCTGTTGTCTAATCATCTTTAAGAATAAAATATCACGTAACATCTAATAAGCAATGATTGACTGATTTTTTGATATTAAACCAATATTAAAATTAGTTACCTTCTTAAAATTAGCAGTAATGTTTGTCAACAAGTATTATTACGAGATTATAATAATTTAATAATGGGATCTGCAAGGGGATTAAAGGACCTGATAATGACTAATACTTGCGAAATTTGTGGGTGTGAAAATGAAGCCACATGTATGTATGAAAAAGAAGGAGAAGTATTTCGTATGATTTGTGATTTTCATGACAAGCAGGTAAACGAGAAAAAATTAAATCCAGAATTCAAATGCTAATTGTTGCTACCTTTGTAGTAAAAGCATCTACTAATTTTTGATTGTAACTAAGTCCATAGTCCAGAACGCATTTTTGGCATTGGAATACTTGATTCCCGCAGATTAGAAATTTATCTATTTTTACCTAGATACGCGTCTGTTTAGATACTTTGCAGTTTGTTATTGTAGATGTGAATTAAGTAGCTTTCACATTTGTACCAGTAACTCAATATAGTACAGTCCCTATATACTATGATACAGGGAATTGCACATAAAGTCGCCATTTTGTCTTGCTATCTTCTTGTCTATCGTATCCCTTACTATCTCATCTTACAGTTATCTTGCTAATAGCGCTAGTGGTCAAAACGAAATTGAAATTAGAGGCTCAAAAGCTATCCTTAGACCAGGCGATTCAATGAAGGTGACTCTAACTACAGATAGTCCTACGACAATGAACAACATTTCATTTAATGCCATGAAACTCGGTCCCTCAGATCCATTCACCAGTTCTCAGGTACCATTCACTATCGAAATTAATGAAAACGGCAAGATTGTAGCAAGTGAGTCATTTACATGGTCGCTAGATGACAAATTTAAGAATGTTAACTGGGAGATATTTAACAAACCAAAGTTGGACGAAAAATACAAGATGATACTACGATATGATATTCCTGAGAGTCATGTCACTAACACGCCAATACAAATTGATACGGAAAGCATCAAAGTGAATGGAGGCGAGGACGGGATAGATGTGCACGGTCGTATACGGGTGCTTTTTGCAGGCACATAATTCCCGCTAGTTCAAAAAATACAAGACTTGCTATATATTGAATGAGAGCAGGGTGAAATTCTCAACCTAATTATTAGGTATTCTAAGAATTAATAATTGTAAGCTGAGATAAAGGCCGCGCTACCAATTGAGAGTAATAATGTTCTAAAAGCAATTGTAAAACATGATACTTTTTGCGTTGTCAAAAGTAATTAACTTTTGTGGTACAAATGACTAAGCATATTTGCATTATGGATAAGCGTTATATGATGGTGAAAATAAATGCAGTTCCATGCACCATTTGTGTACATTCCGCCTATATGATATGCAAGACCATTCTACCCGAACTCTGGTACTTTTCACCTTACCGTCAATATCTCAAGAGATGAGTGAATATGGTTAGGATCAATTTTTATAGTAAATTCGGATTGTCTCCTTTTAATATTTTTGTTTGTCTTACAGCAATGTTAATAGGAGTAACTATTCTCGCTGCTAATTCCAATATTGTTCATTCCTCGGCTTCATTTCAAAATGCAACTGAGTATAAATTCTATAAAAAATGGGGAGGAGAAGGAACGGAAGATGGAAAGTTTCAGCGTCCTCATGATCTA
This sequence comes from Nitrososphaeraceae archaeon, assembly GCA_036558405.1. Taxonomy (GTDB): domain Archaea; phylum Thermoproteota; class Nitrososphaeria; order Nitrososphaerales; family Nitrososphaeraceae; genus TA-21. The sequence continues at coordinate 24,677 of DATBFR010000100.1, forward strand.
GATTTCAACTCGAATGAGACAATTCTCTATGCAGTTGACCGGGATGGAAATAGAATTCAGGCATTTGACAAGAATGGAACTTTTCTCTTTAACTTTGGTAAACTAGGTACGGGTGATGGTCAATTTCACGTTCCGTATGGAATCGATATTGATTCTGAAGGTAACGTATGGGCAGCAGACAGGGCAAATCACAGAGTGCAAAAATTTGATAGTAAAGGCAATTTCATATTGAAATTTGGCAACATAAATGACAAACCCAGCTCTGACCCAGGGAAGTTTGACAATCCACGACACGTTAGGGTAGATAATGAATCAGGGTATGTTTACGTTGCAGATTCTAAAAATAATCGCATTCAACAGTTTGATTTGAATGGCACTTTTGTTAGAGAGATTGGCAAACTAGGAAAAAAAACAGGTGAGTTTGATCTTCCAACCACAATTGAGATAGATTCGAAAGGGAACTTTATCGTTAACGAGAGAGGTAATGAGCGTATCCAAAAATTTGATAGGAATTGGAAGCCTATTCTGATGTGGGGTTCGAAGGGAAGTGGTGATAGTCAATTTTGTCATATGGAACACATTGCTGTAGACAAATACGATAACATCTACGTAACAGATCCCCAATCTGATCCAGGATGCAGCCAACAACCAAGAGTTCTTAAATTTGACAGTCAAGGGCACTTTATCACTAAATGGGGATCGTATGGAGAGAAGGATGGACAATTCAGAGATCCGGAACACTTGGCAGTAGACTCCGATGGAAAGGTCTACGTATCTGATAGAAAGAACGAAATCATCCAAGTATTTGAGCCGGTCATTCCCTAGCTAAGAAGTCCTGAGATACATACACACATACCTCCATTTTATACATGGTATAGGTAGCCGGCGGGATAATCCCTGTCGGGTAACAAAGTTAGTCGACATTCATATACTACAACCTTGATTAATCCCTTAGCAAGAACAACCAACCCAACCCAATCCAACAGAGTGGAGGCTAGTATTCATATCATGCTCACTTCCTCCACTCTATACTTCCATCGTGAGCGAATGTATTTTTCTAGCTAGGGTAATCTTTCTCCAATTCAAAAGATATTCAATAAAAAGTAACCAGTAACAGGGACATGTTTTGAACAACACGATTTCAATTTGATCATTATGACATTTTTCCAGACCGTCAGAACATTAACTTTGTTCATTCTAAGTTATATAATGCAAAGCAAGAATAATGCAATATGCTGACCGTATCTTGTAAAGACTTGGCGTCAGATTGTGAGTTCAAAGGAAGAGCGCGAACTGAGGATGAGCTCATGATGCAAATTGTTGGTCACATAATCAAAAAGCATGACATAAGAATTGAAAGAGTGATGACACAGGAAATGCGAGAGAAAATCAGAGAGCACATGCAACATTCTCGCTAACTATTTGACAAGAAATGAGACAGGGTGGTGTCTATTTAGAAATAAAATTTGGATATGCAGTGAAGGACATGTCTTAATCTATTGCCAATGATGTGACCATATAGTGAAAACGTAGTCAATTTATTTCACGAAATAGTATATCTAGGCCATGCAGAATGAATTTCAAATTGAATTTAAGAAAAGAGAAACATACGATGTTGGAGGCACCGAAATCTGATTCCAATTAGTGATGACCTAATAAGCAACGCGGTAGAGAAAGTAAGTAAAAGCATAGTAAACATCGCTAGCGTAAGGATGATGCAAGATCAACTATTCCGACTATTTCCCATAGAGGGTGTGGGTTCTGGAGTAGTAATCGATAATGAGGGTCATGTCCTTACTAATAATCATGTAGTAGATAATGCTCAACGACTAAAGATTGCAACTACAGATGGAAGAACTGAAGCGGGAAAAGTCATAGGAACTGATGATATTACTGACCTGGCAGTAGTGAAAACTGATTCTTCTGATAGATTTGAGCCGGCGCAACTTGGAAATTCAGATGACTTGAGAATTGGCCAAATAGTTCTGGCGATTGGCAATCCATTTGGATTGGCCGGGGGACCAACCGTGACTTCTGGAATTGTGAGTTCCTTGAAGAGAAGTATACAGTTTGACACAGGCATTCTTGAAGTAATTCAAACTGATGCCGCAATAAACCCCGGAAATTCTGGAGGGCCCCTAGTAAATACAAATGGTGATGTGATCGCAATCAATACTGCTAAAATGCCCTATGGACAGGGAATCGGTTTTGCTATTCCAATTAATGCATGTAAATCAATACTTGAAGATCTAATTCAAAATGGCAAGGTTACAAGACCCTGGCTGGGAGTAGCGACTGTCAAGCTAAGCCGACAGATTGCTCGATATTATAGACTACCAATAACTGAAGGTGCGCTAGTGGTAAATGTAGAGAGAGATAGCCCCGCTGAATACGCAGGCATTAGAAGAGGTGATATAATTGAAGAACTAGACGGTACCAAAATATCGGGGCCACCAGAACTATCAGGTCAAATAAAGAAAAGAAAAACAAATGATCATCTTTCGCTTATAATTAATAGATACGGTCGACAATTTGAATTATCTGTTCAGATTGAAGCCCGTCCATAAAATATTTTTTAAAGCGTAAGATGCCTTAAGCGTTACTTTAGTTGTAATATTAACTATCACAATAACAGTAATAGCCGTTAAGTTAAGATAACTACTATTGTAGAGTAAAGATAACAATTGAGTAAAACACAGTTTCTATATTTGGATACTTTGGGGTGGAAGTCAGGTAAAAGCCACAGAATAGAGATTTGGTACGTAGAATTCAACAAGAGATACTACATAATATCTGAACATGGCGAAGGTGCGCATTGGATTCAGAATATCCAGCATAATCCGAATGTTAAATTCAGCGTTTCAAACAAAATAATCGAGGGAACTGCACGTGTAGTGAATTCTTTGGCTGAAGCAGAATTGGCTGCTCAAATCTCTAATTTGATGGATTCAAAATATAAATGGAGCCAGGGCTCTATTGTGGAAATTAGACCGCTAGGCTAGAGTACTGCTCATCATCATCAGTTATGCAATTGTTGTTATTGTAATTGAATATTCGATTCAGCACAATTGCGCGGCATGGGGGGGTTAAGTTCATATATATTACCCTCTTTGGTAATGAAGTTAATGGCTAGACTAGTTAGAAAGGAAGACAGAGGACCACATGAGGTAAAAGTGGGAAATGAGAGTAAATGGATATGTATGTGTGGATTGAGCAAGAATCAGCCTTTCTGTGATGGATCACATAAGAAAACCCTTGATGAGCAGCAGGGTAAAGTCTACAGATACGAACCTGATGGTACTCGGACTGAAATCACATAACTCTAAAAGTTATCATCTGATTCAGTCCATCCCCGTATGCCACAAGTTAAGTCGCAACAAGGCAGTTCTATTTTTTTTAATTTGGAAAGTCAATTAGACAAGGTTTGGAATTGACATTTTCAATACTCTGTGCCTTAGCAAGACAGCTAACATCACTGATACAATAGCCAATACTCCAGCTGTAAGAAAAATCATGTTGAACGACGCCAACGAGGGAAATGACTGTGCTGTTCCACTAATACCCAACACAGACTGATTTGCTTGCATGTATACCCCCGCAATGGCAGGGCCTATCGAGCTTCCTATAACTCTCATAAGCAGTGTAGTACCTAATGTGGCACCAATAGCCTGTTTTGGTGTAGTAAGTATGATTACGTTCATTGCCCCCACACTTGTCAGTGATAGTCCTACTGATAGTAACGCAAGACTTGCTGATATTCCCAATTCACTTGAGTGAAACATGAGTAGACTAAAAAAGCTAACTGCAGTAATGATAGAGCCAACAACCATTGGTTTCAGTGTTCCTAATCTAGATATCAGAAAGCCTGATGAAGCGCCGAAAACCAAAAGTACCAGTGCGAAAGGTAACTGAACGTTTCCTGTTGCTATTGCATCTTCCCCAAACCCAAGAGGTTGAGGGTTTCTCACCAAAATTGGTATAGTTTGGAATACCATGAACATTAATAGACCAATAATCATTATCATTAGATTTGCAGGCAGGATAGCCTTGTTCATTATCAGTTTTAGATCTATTAGCGGGTGCGATGCACGTCTTTCAAACATAATGAATAGAGCAAATGAAATTCCTGATATCATAATTAGCGGATATGTGATGATCTCACTGCCCGTGCCTGTTTCCATGTATGTCAAAATCAATAGAAATGAGGTTACAGCTGCAGCTAAAGTTAACGCCCCTTTGATATCAATATTGGATATGTTTTCCTTTTTAGAGAGTTTTCCCTGTCCATGGCTTTGCGGGTGGTAACTATAGCTTTGTTCATCGACGCTGATATATCGTCTAATAATGAACAAGAGGGAGATGGCAACAGGTATTATCGTAAAGAACGTGGTTTGCCATCCATAATTTTCGATGATGACTCCTCCCACTAAAAGACCTATCACTGCTCCTGAAGCAAACATTGAAGTAATTATCCCCTGGCCTATGGATATCTTATCTCTTGGGAATTGTTCTCTCACTATACCAAATGCAATAGGAAACATAGACAAGCCTATGCCTTGAATTGCTCTAGCAACTAACATGAAGACTATATCGTTAGCAAACCCCGCGGCTGACACACCTACCATATAGATTACCATTACAACAAGTAGTACTTTCTTACGGCCGTAATAGTCTGACAGTTTACCAATTATTGGAGTCATAACAGCACCTGTGAGTAGATAAGCAGCAAGAATCCAAGACGACATACTATAAGATACTCCAAAGTCCTTGATTAAGTCTGGAAGAGCTGGGATTAGCATTGTTTCGGCATACATTACCATAGTGGCAACACAACTTAAAATTGCAGTAATTTTCCATGCCTCAGCAGAAATTTTGGTAGGTGACGATGATGACAATGGACGAGTCAAGTTGTCGCCAGTAGAGATGGTGCGACCACCGCCACTGCCACCGCCATTGCTACTATCTTTTTTCAAGTCAGTATTAATATTGTCTTTGTTGTTGCTGCGTGTGGAATTCATTTTGCTAATTCTCCTGATGTAACCTTAGTATTGGCTATTCTATTTGGAGGTAGAACTGACGTCGCTGCAGCAGGAGTAGGCACATAGGCGACGTTAACTTGAGATTCTAAATTAGTATAGATTTTTTGTAATGAATCTAGCATAATGGCAACATGATCCAATGGAATATTTTGAACTGATATTTCCCTAATTTTCAAAGCACACTCAACCATTGACGGCCAAATGCTTTCTGCCTTTTCAGTACGATAAACCCTGTTATTTCGCCTATCTGCAGGGTCCACCTTCCTAATGACCAACCCATCTTTTTCCATTTTATCAAGAATCGGGATAAGCGTTGCTCCTTCCAGTCCAAGTCCATTGGCAATTTCTTTTTGTGTTGTGCCATCTTTCATAGACAGCATTACCAGGATTTTCCATTGGCTGAAAGTTACCCCTATGCTTTTGCGAAGCTCCGTATCCAGGGCTTTGACAAACATTTTGGCCGTATTGTTGACTATAAAGCCCACACTATTGTGATAGTCGTATAAGTCCATTCTTAATAACCTAATAATTAGTATACTAATCTTATGTATTTAAATATTTAGGCTACTAAACATCGTGTTCTGAAGACTACAAAGACGTCTTACTAAAAATTTGATATCGCCCTGAATTTTTTCTGGAGTAATTTCTGCTTTCGCTAGTTATCATAAAGTTAAACGCAAAACATTCAACATCAACGAGAATAAGTTCCAATGAAAAAATAAAACCATCCATCCACTGGAGAAACTTGTTTGCTGCCTTCTATACCTTTAACATATTAATCTAATAGTGATACTTGGAAAGGTAGATTATGGAATTACCATGGGGTAGCGAAATATCAAGCAAGTTCATAACAAACGTTGGATTGATTACCAGTAACGGTCCTTTCGGAACAGATGTAATGGCATGCGAATGGACTCATCATGTATCATATCGTCCGGGATTGCTTGCAGTTTGTATACATCCAGACAAAGCAACTCATGAAAATATAGAACAAACTAAAGAGTTCGGAGTAAATCTATGTGGTACGGATCAGTCAATAATGTCAAGCATAGCAGGCGGTTACTCTGGTAAGGATTATGACAAGATTCTTGCATTAGAAGAGCTTGGATTTGAATTTTTTCAAGCAAAGAGCATTGCGACTCTAATGATAAAGGGAGCTGCCGCAAATATTGAATGCAAACTATCAGCTGAAATTAGACTTGGCGACCACACTGAATTTGTGGGCGAAGTAGTTGAGGCTACGGATAATCCGAATAAATCACCACTGGCATATCACGGTGGAAAGTATTTTATCATGGATACAAACGTCGTAAAGCCATCTCCTGAAGAGCGCGAAAAAATAAGAAATATTCTTGAAAAACATAGAAAATAATAATTCAGAGGTCATAATTAGAGATGCTCGTTTCCATTAAGTAGTCAATATTATCTCTTGAAATTAGATATGAATAGCATTTCATTTGAAATATTTCGTATGAAAAATTTAGATGAATATCTATTTAAGTTTGCTGTAATATGAAAATGTATTTAATTAGTACTATTTCCAAAAAATTTGAATAGCTGATCTACTACAAATTTTGGTTGTTCCTCCGGAATATAATGTCCTGAATTTGGTACCGTAATTCCTTGTACATTCTGAGCTAATATCTTCATGCCATAAATGATAGTGGGCATTGTAATGTTACCTCCAAATGTTGGAATGTATCCCCCTCCTAGTGCTAGTACTGGCATCGGAAGCTTAGTCTTTGAGTAATTTTGATTTTGAATTGCATCCTGTGGAAAAGCTCGATAATATTCAAATCCTGCTCGCATTCCACCTGGAGCCGAATAATGACTAACGTACTCATTGATATCTGCCTCAGTTATCGCAGCTGGATTAAGCGGAAGATTGTGAAAGAACCATGACAAATAATTCATCTCCTTTCCTTCTACAAGGGCTTCTGGTACGTCTGGTGTTTGGTGGAATACTGCCCACCACAATGGCATTTTACCAGCAGGTACAAAACCAGGAATTGTTAGCTCCATAACTACTAACTTGTTTACTTCGGTAGGATGCTCAGCTGCATATGAGTAGGCTACTTGTGTTCCTATATCGTGACCCACTAAGTATATTGTTTTAAATCCTATCTGAGCAACCAGTTGATGTATAGTTTTAGCTACGGATATACCATCATAACCAGTCAACGGTTTTGAAGAATCTCCAAGACCCGGTAGATCCGGCACAATAACGGTATAGTTCTTAGCTAAGGCAGGCATTACAAGATGCCATGAATACCATGTCTCTGGCCAACCATGCAATAAGACTACAGGATCACCATGGCCACCAATTACATAGTGAATCTGATTACCATTTACTGTTGCCATATGATGAGAAAATGATATATTGTCCAGCTGAAAGGAAACACCTTCTGATAGAAGTCGTTGTTCACTTGATGTAAGATTAGACTCTGACTCATCTGTAGATGTTAGATTAGATTCTTGTTGCCCTTGCTGTGCAATTATAGGCTGGAGTTGAAAGAAAGTAATTCCAACAAGTAAGATTATTGTACCAATAAGCAGCAAAGTTGGAATAGAATAAGTACTATTGATTAATATAAAATTGTGAAGATAATATTTTGCCAAGTACCTTGACTATTATTTGCTTGGATATAAGACTATTTTATTCGGTATTTGCGATAAGTTTCCTGTCAATATAGTTTCAGTTATTACAAATAGTTGTTATCAAATCAATATAGTTTTAGTCAACACCAAAAATAATGCCGGCATTTGGAAAAATACAATTAAAGTGGAGAAATAGATATTCTAAAGATCATCTAATTGGGTGAATGAAAATCAACTTACTTGTCTTAAGGCAAGCAAATCGATTACTTGCTAAACTATATCTACCACGCTTACCTCAGAATAACATGACCTACAACAATCAAGACTCCGTTAAGTTAACCCTGCCCGTAAGCGAGCGAGATCATATTCAAGGCCCCAATACCGCACCTGTAACTTTAGTTGAATACGGCGACTATGAATGTCCTTATTGTGCGCAAGCCTATCTAATCATAAAGGAGGTGCAAGGACGTCTGGGTAATAAGTTAAAGTTTGTGTTTCGAAATTTCCCAGTTATTTCCGCTCGCCCACGGGCATATAAGATCGCATTAGCTGCAGAAGCTGCGGCTGCTCAGGACAAATTTTGGGATATGTACGACCATTTATTTAAGCACGGACAATCAAAAACTGATGAAAATTTACGAAATTCTGCAGCCGCCTTGGGTTTACAAATGGACAAATTCGATCATGACCTTAATGAACAAACTTACAAAGTTCACTTAGACGAAGATATAGAAAGCGGTAAAAGCAGTGGAGTAAAGGGCACTCCAACTTTTTTTATCAATGGGGACCGGTATGTTGGAGAATGGGATTTGGACAGCCTTTTGTCCGCACTTGATGAAGAGAGTGTTTACGCCTGGAAATCTAAGGAGTGATAATTAAATGGGGCTTTCATAATAAGTATGAATATTGAGTATATCCCTCTTTTTGTTAACTGAAGTGTATCGTTCCTATGAGTGATGCGCGCAGAGGACTTCCTTTAAGTCGCGCCAGGATTGAGCAAATATTTCCGGTATTAACTCCAGACCAGCTTAATCGCATTGGGGCACATGGACATTTACGTTCGGTTAAAAGTGGCGACTTGCTGATCGAGCAAGGAGACATCAATACTTCTTTTTTTGTTGTGATAGAAGGTGAACTTGAAATTTTGCGTCCGTTCGGTACTCAGGAAACCCTTGTAACGGCCCATGGCCCTGGCCAATTTACTGGTGAAGTTAACACACTCTCTGGTCGCCGGTCTATGTTTCGTGCCCGTGTTACCAAAGCGGGTAAGGTAATCGAACTCAGTCACCAACAGATGCTGGGTTTGATACAAACGGATGCTGAGCTTAGCGACATACTGATGAGGGCGTTCATTTTACGTAGAGTAGAGTTGATAGCTGCTGGTATGGGAGATATTGTACTAATTGGCTCAACATATTCGGCAGATACTTTGCGGATCAAGGAGTTTTTGATGCGCAACGGACATCCATATTCGTACATAGACCTAGAACGCGATCCTGACGTACAGAATCTAATAGATAGTTTCCAAATTTCTGCCAATGAAATACCAGTGTTGATTTGTAGAGGCGAATTGGCACTTCGAAATCCCAATAATCAGCAAATAGCAGAATGCCTTGGCTTCAACGAATCTATTGACCAAACCCAAGTGCGCGATATTGTAGTCATAGGGGCCGGTCCCTCAGGTTTGGCGGCTGCAGTATATGGCGCTTCTGAAGGACTTGATGTTCTGGTACTGGAGACAGGTTCTCCTGGTGGTCAGGCAGGTTCAAGCTCAAGGATAGAAAATTATTTAGGATTTCCTACGGGGATTTCCGGTCAAGAGCTTGCGGGTAGAGCGTACAATCAAGCACAAAAATTTGGAGCGGCCATACTCATTATAAAGGGCACACGACTTGTATGCGATCACAAACCCTACGAGGTTGTAGTTGAGAAAGGCCCTCCTATTTCAACACGGACTATAGTTATTGCAACAGGTGCGGAGTATCGAAAGCCACGATGCAAAGAGCTACCGCGCTATGAGGGCGCAGGCATCTATTATAGCGCAACTTTTATGGAAGCGCAGCTGTGTGGTGGAGAAGAAGTAATTGTAGTAGGTGGAGGAAACGCGGCAGGCCAAGCTGCCATATTTCTAGCGCAAACAACTAAACGCGTGCACATGCTTGTAAGATCCAACGGATTGGAAGACAATATGTCACGGTATTTGATTCGACGCATCGAAGATACCCCTTCGATAGTAGTTCATACACACACTGAGATCTCGAAACTAGAAGGAGGAGCTCATCTTGAATCTGTTCGTTGGCGAAATAATCAAACTGAACAATCTGAGGAACACAAGATAAGACACGTATTTCTCATGACTGGTGCTGATCCAAACACTCATTGGTTGGATGGCTGCGTCGTTTTGGATGAGAAGGGTTTCATTAAGACCGGTACTGATTTGTCGCCAGAGAGTCTTGGCACCGCTCAGTGGCCCCTTACACGTCCTCCATACTTGCTTGAAACCAGTCTGCCTGGAGTATTCGCAGTGGGCGACGTCCGAAGCGGCAGTATTAAGCGCGTCGCTTCAGCTGTCGGCGAGGGCTCGATTGCAATATCATTCATTCATAAAGTACTCCAAGAATAGTAACACGATATCGAACTGCAAGTACTGAAATATCAGCACGTAAAAACTTCACAGCATATGCTTCCCATTCGTCACACGATACGTCACTCTCACCACTGGTTATTATTGTAGGTAACGATCTGATAGCTTCATTATATATTGTTAGATCATGTTACCGCACTTGTGCTGCTGATACTCTTTTGATTTTTGAGTCTTTTTGACATGGAGCTTCCTATGACTCCGCCAGCAAAAATTGCTGCGCCTACAATTACAACAAGAGGCCCTGCTGGAATATTTACGTAACTTGATATGACGATACCTAATGTTGCGCTCACAAGCCCAAAGATAGCGCTCAGTAGGTAATAACGCGTAAGGGTAGAGCTGATGTTCCTTGCGGCAGCTGCTGGCACTATCACGAGAGCTCCGACTAGTAGGGTTCCAACCTCTTTTATTCCGACTGCTACGATTACGGCAACTAGTAATAGATAGATCAAATTAATTCTCTCTACTTTTATCCTGCTTGCGACAGCCAGTTCCTTAGATATCATACTAACAGCAAGCTTCTGGTAAATTGATCTGGCAATGAAAATAACGCAAATTGATATCAAAACTGTAATTATTGTATCTGCGAGCGTTAATGTAGATACGTCACCAAATAGCGCCTCAAGTAGATCCACTTCTGGAGTAATAAGAATACCAATTGAAAGTGCCAAGACAAAAAGTACTCCTATGATTGCTTCCATAGAGAGAGTTGTTGATTTTTGAAGATACCAAGTGACAATAACGGTTGCGGCCAAAAAAGTAAATGCGCCAATGAATGGATTGAAGTTAAATAATATTCCAAGTGCAAGACCTGGGAGGGCCACATGGGAAAGTGCATCACCTACCAGCGCCATGTGCCTTGATACCATTATAGAACCAAGATAGCCCGCAGTTGAACCTACGAATACACCTACGATTAAACCAAAAACTAAGTTATCTGTCAATCAGAACTCTACTGCTACTCTTTATGATGCTCCTCTTCCGAAAGAGCGAACTCATTTCCATATATTATGCTCAAGAGCTGCGAATGTGTCAGACTCTTTCTATCACCGAAGAACAATACTCGCTTATTCAGTGCTAACACGTAGTCAGCGTAGTGCATCACAACGTGCATGTTGTGTGTGATAAGTAAAATCGTTATTCCAATTTCTTTTTTTAGATTACTCACTTTGTCATATATGGGTTCCTCCGCACCTATGTCTACACCAGAAGTTGGTTCATCAAAAAGGAGCACATTTGGGTTGTCTACGATAGCCCAGGCAATAAGAACTCGTTGCAGCTCTCCCCCAGATAGTGATCTCAGGCTCTGTTTGAGTATGTCCCTCTCCAGACCCACCGAATTCATGCATGCATTGAAATCTGTCTTTGATTTTAATCTCAGAAACTCCTCGACTGATATTGGTAGATCGGTAGATACAAGACTTTGAGGTACATAGCCCATTCTTACTTCATCATTCCATTTTACAGTTCCTGTGTATGGAATCAGATTCAGCAGCGCTCTAAAGAGAGTAGTCTTACCGCCTCCATTTGGACCAACGATTGCCAATGATGTCCCTTTGTTCACTTTGAAACTAACTTCTTCTAAAATTGTCTTGTTCTGAGATTTGACGCCCAGCTCAGAGACATCCAACATATCATTGGCTTCATGCTGCGACTGACTAAGATCCCTAGCAAAAGATGTGGTCATTTCTCATCTACGGTTGATAATCCATGTAATGTAAAACCTTGCTTGCTGCTGAACTGAGAAACAATACGAATCACTATAAAAAGGGATTATTAAGAATATATAGTTTTGTTATTAATATTTTCAATTTGATATATAAGTATGTTAATAACACTATTGATCGTCATATATTATTGCTCAAGTTATGGTAATAGTATGAAATACCTAAACTAATGCTTCCTACATGTACGTATTCCCCATTCTAATATTTACAAGGTTAGCAGATGGGCTATTTACTACCATATAGTAAATATGAATCAGCAGATCGTCGCTTCTTACTTTTTCTTCTCCATTTGTTCGAGGATCTTAGTTGTCTTCAACTCTCCTTCTCTAATTGAATCTTTGATAGCTTTTGGTGAAAAATCAGCATTCTCGTAAATGGAATGAACGGGTTCTTCTCTTGAAATATAGTATACACCTTTTATCTCTGCCCCGGTGTCTTGCTTATATTTCTTATATTTTCTGCGAATTTTTTCGAGTCGGCCCTTATCTATCTTTGTCAAGTCAACACAATCCTCGACGACTTGATATAACTCATCAATGTATCGAAGGTAGCTTGTAATTGCCTTGGAGATCTGCACAGTACTAAGAGTTTTGTCACAAAAGATAATGTCTCTCGTTCTATGATAGACCTCAGCCAAATTATCAGGCAAAGTGTTAATCCTTTTGGGATAATTTTCTACCAGGAATATTCTCTTATCTGTAACTGGTGAAGCATCTATTACCTCTCTTAATGGAGTGTTGCTAAGCAGACCTCCATCCCATGCGTATACTCCCTCTTCTACCTCCACCCATGGAAAATTATACACGGGATATCCGCATGTCGCCAGTATGTGCTTTGGATAAATTGATTGTCTATAACTATCAAAAGTCAAGGGCTCGGAAGTCAATACGTTAACTGCAGTCACTATAAGACGTACATTAGAATTTCCGTTTGGCTTTAACTTATCGTAGTCAATATATTTTTGTAAAGTTACTGCTAAAGGAGAGTGATCATAAAGGTAAGTCCATTTTGAAGGTTCAAAATATTGTGGATCTGTTAAGGCGTATTCTGGTCGCCATCTTGCCTTAAACATTTTATCATTCCCAAACATCGCAGAGCTTAAGAAAGATCTTTTGGCAATTCTTGTATATTCTTCAACCTTTCTTTTGGTTTCATTCTTTGACTGTTGAGATCCTGGTAGAGAGAAATAATGGAAGTTTGCCATCAACATTTCTGTTTGCGGAGACAAGAAGGGATCGACATTTTCCAAATCTACAAAACCATCGGCGAGCTCTAGCCAGAATTGCTCTAGCAACTCTTCTGGTCTATTCCCATCTTTGCCGCCAGCTATGATAGCAGCGTTGACTCCACCAATTGATGTCCCTGCAGCTATATTGATCTTTACATTCTTTTCGCAAAGGGCCTTGAAAACACCACAGCCAAATGCACCCAAAGAACCTCCACCTTGAAGTATCAGTACATTTTCTATCTCTTCTGTTGCAGGATCTATTGTCTTTAGTTCTGTTGATGATGATGCTTTCAAGGATTAATTACTCCCCTACCGAGTATTTTGCCCTCTTTCAACATGTTCAGAGCTTCTGTTGCCTGGTCTAGCTTGAATCGATTTGAAATAACGGGTTTAATTACTCCTCTCTTTGCCATTGATACAAGCTCTATTAGCTCCATAATATTTCCAGTATATGATCCAAGTAACTTGTATGCCCTAGATGGCATCGTGACTAGATTTATCTTAAGCTCGCCGCCAAAGAGCCCAACGAACACTAACTTGGCTCTCCTCCTAAGAAGTTGCATATCAGTCTCTACTGTTTTGGAGGCATTAACAAAGTCAATCACTGCATCTGCCCCTAAATTATCGGTTAACTCCATGACGGCCTTTACAGCATTTTCCTTTTGTGAATTGATAATAACGTCTGCGCCATTTTCTTTTGCGAGTTTCAACTTGTCTTCGTTCAAATCAGTAGCGATTATTCTGGCTCCAGTAACTGCTTTAGCAAGTTGTATAGCCATAATTCCTAATCCACCTGCTCCTACAATGACTACATTATCATTCGGTCCCAAGCTAGCGTTCTTTACCGCTCCATATGCTGTAAGTGCTGAACATGATAGTGTAGCAATAGAATCAATGCCTAGATCATGATCACCAGCACTCACCTTGATCAGGTACCTGTAACTTGGTACCAACACGTATTCTGCATATCCCCCCTCAGCATATACACCCAGTGACCGGGGTTTATCACACAGGTTCTCGTGACCAACCCTACAGGCAGGACAAAGCCCTTCCCCTATCCAAGGATAAACCAAAACCGTTTCATTTGTACCGATACTTCCTTTCAATGCGGTAGCCGCCTCCTCGCCCATGTCTTCTACAAATCCTGCTATTTCGTGTCCGGGAGTTAGTGGATATTTTACTCCTCTGTCTGTAGCACTCATAAATTGTCCTTCAGGACCTTCATAGCCGCCATCCCACAAGTGAATATCACTATGGCAGACACCTGCCGATTTGACTTTGATAAGAACTTGTGAACCCTTTGGTTTTGGGCGGTCCATTTCTTTTACTTCTAGAGGCTGTTTTGGTGTAACGATTCTTGCAGCTTTCAGATCAAGTGACCCCTTTCATAGCAGCTGCTTGCATACAAGGGGATAGTATTCCCAAATAATTTCAACGCCTAATATTAAATCTCATTGGATAAAGGCATTTCACTCAAATTCAACGCCATCTAAATACATCACTATTATCTTTTAGTACGGTTTGATTCCGATCTATCGATAATTTTCCAACTAATAAGCATCCTCATCCGCGTGGTGCAAATTTAGTCAACTACCAAAAAATAACTGCAGTAAGGACAACTCTAGCAACAAGATGAAAGTCCATTGAATAATGTTTCTACATTAGTAGAACTATTAAAATAAAATAATAATAACCTAATAAATCAATCACCCTGCCCTAGGCAGTTTTAATATCTTTCAGCCCACCGGTTGTTTGTCCAACTTCTATAATATATCCATCAGGGTCGCGAATATAGCAACGAATTTCAAGACCATGGTCCTTTGGCGCTGTAATGAATTTGGCTCCTCTTCTTTGCCATTCATTATAAGAGCTCTGAATGTCTGCTACACGAATATTTAGGAAGCTGCTGAACTCGTTAGGATCCTGGGGTGCATGAAGTGATATAGACGGCTTGTCATCTGTTGGGCCTCCGCCTACATTTAAGATAATCCAACTGTTGGCAATTTTGATGATGGTAGGTTCGCCACTCCGGATAATTTTCCCTCCAAAAATACGAAGATAATATTCTGCTGATCGTTTAACATCTGCCACGGTCAGAAAGTGTGCTAAAATAAAATCTTCTTTGGGTGTATATTCATATTCTACTCCTTTGATCATATTCATACTTTTGCGCTTGTCTTGTGAATAAAGATATCTCTATGATTGAATCCTAAACAGCAGAAATGATACCTAGCAGTGACATGATTATTATCGTCATTAGATGTTCTTACTCACTTCGAATTCAAAGAACTATGTTATTATTACCAGTATTAGCAACGGCGGAGTGGTTTCATCGGGGAAGAACATGAAGGACTTCCTCCATGTAGTGGTCGGCTGCGGCTGTTGCTTCCTCTGGGTTTTTGCCGCTCTGACGTGCATTCAGATATGACGCGACGCCTTGAGCGATCAATTTGTCTCGGGCGGCGTCGATGTCATACACCGCCAGAACTAGGGGGTCGATTGAGCCCGGCTGTGCAGTAGTAATCCCCTTGCCGAAGATGATCGATGTCTCCGAATTGAGAGGAGTGAACTGTATCCCTCGAAAGTCCCCGTTCGCAACGTCGATATCTAAACGAAATCCCAGTTTCTCGTAGAACCGCTTGGCACGATCGACGTCAGAGACAGGTACGAATAAAACTTCTAGTTTCATATCCATGACCAATAAAATCTAGTTTCTTTAATTTAATTAGTGTAGTTGATTTCTATGTTTCAGGTGCTACCGTTTTAAAATGATTCGTTCAATTTTGAATTCAATTTCACATTGAATAGTGGCATTTGCCGGTATTAGATTGATGACATTACCAGTCATTAGTTAAAGAGCTATAAATTATATCCAAGATTCTGTTCTAGACTACAGGCAATTCATCGATCAAAAAAATTGACCAAAGCTCAACAAACGAAACCAGCTCTACTCATACTTAAATCAATAGTAGGAGTTCTAGTAAGATTATGGGTGGAGACGCGATTGCCAGTCTTTAGGTACCTTCCCTAATGGCCCAGGCACTGGCTGACCCAGCGGGTGGGCATCAGGACCAATTAACTTGGGGCCTTCAAGAAACTCATCTGTGCGGTAATCATAGAACCAATCCTCTCCTTGCTCAAAGCTCGTTATAATAGGATGGTGAGTAGCAACATTGTGTTTTGTGGCATGTTGACTTGGTGAATTGTCACAACATCCGATATGCCCGCACTGGGTACATCGGCGAAGGTGAAACCACCAACCATCTGATTCTAAGCATTCTACGCAACCTGTACTAGTAGGTTTTGCGTTCGGATTAATGCCTTCTCTTTCCTTCATTTCTCGCTTCATTTATACTAAAAGTGGTCGATTCAATATATACGCTTATTGGAATTAGTCGACCACAAGATATCGTATTAGTTTACTTCGATTATTTATAAGCAACCTGCATTTCTAAAATTGCTCGCGCGGTATTAGACATCAGCTAGCCATTATACTCTTAATAAGAGCGAATAAGACTCTTTGCCTGTATAAGAGCTGCTGGTACGTCAGGTATTTGATAAAGGTGCCAATCATCTGTACTAAGGATGTAGGAAAATGTTGATATGCAGATTAAGTCGCAGAGGTCATTCTCGTGCAAAGAGCGAATCCACGTATTATTAATTTATTCAAAATATAACCCTTTAATAAAATAAAGCATCACTTAGATTTATGACGGACAGAACGGCTGTCCTTCAGTTTGAGAGGTATCTCAAAAAGAAGAAAAATAAGATGGGTAATTCTGCACACGGATATGAACGCGGTCAGCGTGAGCTTCTCGTACAGATATTGAAACGACTAAGAAAAATTAAGAAAAGGAACCATATAAAGTAAAGTAGCCCTTTAGGCCTACTTCGCGTTAATAACAAAATGTCAATTTCTGGATAGACCACTTATGCTATTAAATCAATTACCTCAGCTGGAACCCATCGAGGAATTTTGGCACGGCGTTGTTACCAATTGCTCTAATCAGCTAGGTAATATTTTGCTTCCTATTTCTTGTTTAAAGCTCTTTACTATTTGGGATAATGGCATTCTCTTCCACCCTCCCATTTTAAAATCTGCTTGCGCAGAGGTAATGCTAGCAGTTTTGGAATAAGCTCTTTATTTATTGTGACTTCGGGGTTGCTGGTAAGTCCCAAATTTACTTGCAAGTATATAGTCTATATACAAAGAATATTAATGGTGGCAGGCCCTACAATAAATTTACGAAGCTCAGCAAAAATCAATTCATTGGGCCAGCAGTCTCAACCCCGACTGGTTCAACCATTACTATATAGTAGCAAGTAGTTCATGTATTTACACTGTAAATATTCGGAAATACAATACAATATCATGGGAAGGATAATTGACTCCGTTACTAAAGCCTTGACATCAATATTTTGTGAACACTGTAGAGAAGAACTACTAAAAGCACGGAATAATTAGGCGCACCTGAATTGTAATTAGGTCCAAGAAATGATGTATAAAAAACTACCAACTTTGAAATTTATTGAAATTTTAAGATTTCCTTACCTCTCTATTACGGCCACATTTCTCGTCTTAACTCTGTTAACATGTACTGCTTATACAGAAACCTCCTACGGTCAGGTAAACCGATATTGGGTTGGACTGGTGCCGGAAGTAGTATCTGATGGAATTGGGTTTGTTGGTTTTAAGTATAGTGATGACTTTAATGAATTAATATACACTGTCAATGTGCACAATATTGATAATATTACAGGAGTTTATCTTTACCTAAAGAATGATACTCAAGGAACTATTCCTGTCTTAGACCTGTTGAAAAAGCCTAGAGAATCTAACAGAGAAGATGATCGGTGGTCCAACAAAACCAAAGATGGACAGCTCACTGGAACAATAAATCTGACAGAAGTAACTAAAAAAGATCTAACTGGCACGATGGATGGTAAGTCTATAGAGTATTTATTGAAGCTAATGCGTGAAGGAAAGTTATACATTGCTGTCTATACAAAGGATCATGCTAACGGCGAACTAAGGGGAGATTCGTTTATTGGTATGGACGACGTATTTCACGACGCAGACGAATTCAATTGGTAAATCCCTCTCCAGTCAATATTCCATACTTTCCATTACCAATTCATGGAAAGTATCAATCTTAAATAAAGCAAGACCAGCCCTTACGAGCGTGGTTGTGGATATTCTCTCCTTAAAGCTTTATACGGAATAGTTTCCATTTTCAAGACATGAGTAATGCGAGTTTCAAATCCAGGCAGGTAAGTATCACTATTGGACTTCCACCTGACAAAGTGTACGACTTTGTTTCAAATCCCCAAAATCTCCCTTCGTGGGCTGGTGGTCTCAGCGGTTCAATAGAAAACGTAAATGGAGAATGGGTCGCTGAATCCCCTATGGGGAAGGTAAAGATAAAATTCGCAGATAAAAACATGTTTGGAGTACTCGATCACGATGTAACTTTGCCATCTGGTGAGACTTTCTATAATCCAATGCGCGTAGTATCTAATGGGAATGGTAGCGAATTAATATTCACACTCTATCAGAGGCCCGGCATGTCTGAGACAGATTTTAAAAAAGATGAAGAGCAAATAAAAAAGGACTTGGAAAAACTGAGAACACTTGTTGAAAAACCACCTACATAGCTCGAACCCAAGCCAACCCATAGCCTTACCAATAATGGTAAGATAGTCATGATTTAGTTTTGTTCCGGTGGAAGTTTAGTTGCTTTTTGGTTGCTTGTCTGCATGTACAGTCAAATGCCTTCTTGAATTGTTTAATATATTTGAAAACCTTTAATTTAAAGTCTAAAAAATAGAATAAGATGCGACGACGATCACTTTCTACTCATGTGCAGAATTACCAGTGTGATGTACTTGTTATAGGCGCAGGCTCCGCCGGTCTTCGAGCAGCAATTGAAGCTCATGACGCGGGAGCTAATGTTCTAATTCTAAGCAAGAATAGAAAAGGAGATCCTCATACAGTACTGGCAAGAGGAGGCATTAATGCAGCTCTTGGAACTATGGATCCGCAGGACAACTGGCTGGTACATGCTGTCGACACACTACGTGAAGGAGGCTTTATTGCTGACTATGAAAAAGTTCAAGTTCTCTGCAAGAATGCCCCAGCTGCAATTAGGGAGCTAGTGGACTGGGGTGCGAGGTTCCATAAAGAGCCAGATGGTAGACTAACTCAGCGATTCTTCGGAGCTCATACATACAGAAGAACTTGTTTCTATGGAGACTGGACAGGAAAGGAAATAATACGAGTGTTAATGAAGCAAGTTCGTCAGAGAAAGATCAGAATTATCGATAGCATCTATATTTCAAAGTTACTGACTAGTGACGAGTTAGGACCCAAGGGAATCGGGAAAGAAAAGGAAGAACAAGAAGATGATGGAAGGTTCATGGGCGCAATTGGTATTGATACTAAGCACAGAAACATCGTTTTATTTCAGAGCAAATCATTAATTCTTGCTGCTGGAGGTTATTCTCGCGTTTATACGCCTAGCAGCTCTAGAATATTTGAAAACTATGGTGAAGGTGCAGCTCTTGCATATGAAGTGGGAGCTGAGCTCGCAGATATGGAGATGGTACAATTTCATCCTACTGGAATGGTTTGGCCAAAAAAAGCTTTAGGTACTCTGGCTACAGAAGCCATTCGAGGAGAGGGAGGAATCTTGCTTAATTCCAAGGGAGAAAGGTTTATGAAAAATTACTATCCTCAAAGAATGGAGCTGGGTCCACGCGACATAGTAGCTCGGTCAAATTATAAGGAGATCATATCCGGTAGAGGCACCAAACACGGTGGAGTCTGGCTAGATATTTCTCATGTGCCCAAGAAAACAATTTTGGAAAGGCTCCCATCTATGTACAGGCAGTTTAAGGAAATTGCCAAAATCGATATATCGAAAGAGAAAATGGAGGTGGCACCAACTGCACATTATTCAATGGGTGGTGTCATAGTAGATGACAAATGCAGAACAAGAGTTAGAGGTTTATTCGCAGTAGGTGAAGTTTCAGGTCAGGTTCATGGAGCCAATAGGTTAGGAGGAAATAGCTTGCTTGGCACAGTGGTATTCGGAAAAATCGCAGGAAGAGAAGCAGCTCTGCAGGCCATAGCAATCAAAAAGAAGGGAGGAAAACGACGAGGAATACTGCCTTTAATGTCATCACCACAACATAACAAACAGATTATAAAACTAGTTGACAGTAACAGTAAAATTCTTGCAGTTAAGGCGATCAAATTCCGTAGCGAAATACAAGAGATAATGCGAGACAATGTGGGAATAATAAGGGAGGATAAAAAGCTCCGAAAAGGACTGAAAGAAATATTGGCTCTAAAAAAGAAGTTCTATTCCAAATATAACAATGCAAAAAACCTCAAGATTAATGAAAATTCTGTCTCGGCTTTGGAAGTAAAGTTTGCTTTAGTCGTATGTGAGGCAATAGTAAGAAGTGCATTAATGCGTAAAGAAAGTAGGGGCGCTCACTATAGGTCTGATTTTCCAAAAACAAATGATCGAAATTGGAAAGTAAACATCATTATCACATCGCGTGCAAAGAATAAACGAGGTGATAAAATTGACTTGTATACAAAAAAAGTTAAGCGAGTTAAGGGACCATTGTCACGCTTGGTCAATCGCTCACAGACTACTACTGCTGTAGCCCATCATCTCCTTGAATGATGGGTAGGACAGCTTTTTTTACTCTTAGGTATGAGCTACCTGACTTGGTAACTGTAAAGATAATATCGAGTAATATGAACATGATATCTGTAATTACGAGACTCAAAATCAGCAGATTTACTCTCTTTCCTTAATGAGACGACTGAGGTAAGTTTGACTTGAACAAGATCTGTACATTTATGGGTTGAGAATGAGAATTAGGGCCAGCAGCTAGGTGGTATCATCATTCATCGCAATCTCAACTCTTTGTCGTCGTCGCTATTGATAATATGAGAAGAAGTTGAGCTTAATTACTGAGAGTGTGCTACATACTATACGATTCTATATATTGTTTAGAGAGAACGTAGTTAAGCTTGAGTTAAATAACCCTATGGCAGCGATTGAATTTAGGAGGTTGAATTAGTCTGAAACACGCTGATGAAGAAATCAAATTTCTTGACGAATCAAGAAACTTTTGTGTTTGTGTCATAGATATTGTGGATTCTACCGTTACAACGGCGAGTATGACTAATTCTTACGATATTAGGGAATACTACTCAATATTTATTAATACCACCTCTTCTATCGCGAGAAATTTTGGTGCAAGGGTAGTCAAGAATATTGGAGATAGCGTAGTATATTACTTCCCTCGAACCTCAGATGTCTCTAATGGTCCTGCATTTAGAAATGCTTTAGAGTGCTGTGTTAACTTGAATTCTGCAATCAACGTCATTACAGCTAAATTGCGTCAACAGTATTTGCCTGAAATGCAATATCGAATAAGTGCTGATTATGGTAAGGTTGAAATTGCAACAACAAAGACATCTGTTCAAGAAGATTTGTTTGGATCTACAATTAATTTATGCGCAAAATTTAACAAATTAAGTGCGCCAGGTAAGATTTTGATAGGTGGCGATCTTTATGGAATCTTAAAGTCATTACCATCTGTAAGCAAGCTTTACTCTTTCAGATCGGCTGGCGAGTATTCAGTAGGAATCAAGTATTCGTATCCACTCTATAACGTTTACTCCAAATACAGAAGTTCGACTGTGAAAGGTATCAAAAATTTAATCAGCTTGAGACCTTCAAAGAATTCGCACTCGCAGAAGGGGATGGTACCTGTCACTAGTAATCGGAAAAGAATCATGTTAGTTGACGATGACATAGATATATTGTTTACCTTTCATACAATCTTGTCTTCTGAAGGTATCTTAGTTGATTCATACAAGGATTCTCGCAAAGCTTTGGATCATTTAGCTGAAGTTGATCCCGGTTATTACGATTTGGTAGTATTAGATATAAGAATGCCAAATCTTAATGGACTAGAATTCTACCGTAAATTAAAAGTCATTAATGGCAAAATCAAAGTAATCTTTGTTAGTGCACTAGATGCATCTGAAGAATTGTGTAGTGTGCTTTCAGAGTTTAATCCAGATAACTTGCTTAGGAAACCTTTAGAAAGGTATCAGCTAATCGCTGCCGTCAAAAGAGTATTGTCAGATGGAACAGAGAGCGCGATAATTACTGGTAGGTAATGAAAGCTGAACATCCTAATATCTATTCAGCACTGGTATTGCCAGCGATACTTGCGTGACTGGCTAGATATCAGTACTAGTATTAGAGTAACCTCGCAAGCTTGGGTTGCTATTATTAGTTATTTGTCAGTTCATTTTAAGAAACCAAGAACTTGCTGTTTACTTCTTTGTGCAGGACCATATCCGGGGTCTATTTCTAACGCCTTATCAAAATACTTGTTCGCTTCGTAATAGTTTTTCAAGTTCGCAAGAGCAACTCCTTTGCTATTTAATGAATCAACATCCCTTGGGTCTAAAGCCAAAACCTTGTCAAAGTAAGTTATCGCCTCATCATTTTTTCCTGTCTCGAGAAGCACCACTCCTTTATTGTTGAGTGCAGTGGTATCGTTGGGTGCTAAAGCCAAAACCTTGTCATAGTAAGTCATCGCCTCATCATTTTTTCCTAACTTATAGAGGGCAAAGCCCTTGTTGACTAATGCCGTTGGGTCGTTGGGTTGTACGGCTAACAATCGATCGAATAAGGATATGGCATCACTATATTTTTCTAATGATACTAGTGCCATTCCCTTGCTATTCAAGGCGCCGGGATGGTTGGGGTCCAAGACTAGGGCTTTATCAAAAAACTGCAGCGCCTGGGAATCGTTGCCCAGCTGACTTAGGGCAACAGCCTTGTCTACAAGCGCATCAGTATAGTTGGGATTTATCGCTATTGCTCTATCATAATACGGCAAAGACCCTGAGCTGTTGCCCAAATAATATAGAGCAAGACCTTTGTTATTGAGTGTTACAGGGTTGTTTGGTTCTATCGCCAGGGACCTGTCATAATAAGGGAGAGCCTCTGAATAGTTACCCATTGAGTAAATAGAAAATCCTATGTTGTTCAAGGCGTGAGGATTACTGCCATTTATAGCTAGAACTTTATCGTAGTACCCGATTGCGTCAGGGTAGCTTCCCGGTTTCAGAAATTGATTGCCGAGCCTTAAAAGAGCCAGCTCTTTGTCTTTCGTTGCTGCTGTGAAGTTGGGCTCTATAGCCAAAGCTTTATCATAATAATTAATGGCTCCTGAAAAGTTACCCAAAGAATAGAGAGCGAAGCCTTTGTTATCTAATATTTGAGCGTTATCTGGGGATAATGTTAATGCTCTATCAAAGAATGTCAATGAATCATTATAACTTCCTGAATTAAGGAGTTCCAAGCCCTTGTCGTTTAACTCCGAAAAAGTTTGATTGGTTTGATTATTATCATTAGATTGAGCGCCCGTGGTTTCGGGGTGATAGGTAATTATCAATAATGCCCCCAGGAATAATCCTATTGGGATAACCGTTAAGAAATGTTTTGGAGTGTTCAACCTCAGTTATAAAACAATGGTTATATAAAAAACATTTACCATGTACTACCGATTCTTGGACATGAAGTAAAGTCGCAAAATCCGAAAGAATACTGCCTTACATATAGATAAGTATCAATCATTTCCATTCTTTTATTTAGTATAGACCGCGTGCAGGCTTGATATTTTTTATCAATAACCCGTGGAGGCAGGGTAATCAATAGAAATCACCACACCGTGCTGTGAAGAATGAGGAAGCTATTACGGTTTTTGATAGAGCACTAGCCATTAACCCTAATCATCTTTCATCCAATACTGGTAAAGGCTCAGCGTTTATCGAATTTAGGGAAGTACTATGAAGGAAGGAATTCACTAAATCGACAAAGCTTTAGCTGTAGACCAAATTATGCCATCACACTGGAAATAAAAATAAAATTCTTCAAGTTCTTAAGATGCGGTCAATAGGGGCTAGAATCAGGATTAGAACAGTACATGGAATGAGAATAGAAAAGGGATTACAATATCAACAATTCAACTACGAGTAATAGACTTATTTCAGGTCCTTTAATTTACTAATTTTCCTTCTGTCTAAGAGATAGATTACGCCACCAACAATCAGAACAATGACACCAATAAATGATAAGAATGGTCCTGCTATCGCTGCTCCTCCGAGTGCTACCTGGGGTTGTCCATTCGCATCAAAAAAGGCAACGTTTCCTAGTATAGTATTACCACTTGCCTGTTTTGAGCCAAGGTTTGTGATTAAAACATTATTATCTCCATCAGCTGTAGGGGTATACTTTGTAAATAACTTGTTTGTAAAATTAACATCAAGTAACTTGGTCAAACCACTTTCTTGAATGACTTGGACATTAAAAGGAACATCTGGAGGTTGATAGTTTAAAGAAATTGCCATATTTGTCCCCGCTGTAGCATCATCAATAGTCTTGACTAATGACTTGGCCGGGGGAAATGTGTCAAGGCTAGCATTGATTGAAAATGATGTTTGGTGTAATAAGCTGAACATAATCACAATTAATATAATACCTATTCCAAGTAAAGCAGCTCCGCTGATAAGTATTTTGTAACTTCGTTGCATTTTTAGTTGACCCAATCAGTTTTGTAGGGTATCATCAATATTAATTTGGTAGCAAGACCTATGAGAATTGTGTTTCTCACAACCAAGTTACAGTCTACTTGTATTTATCCTTTTACCACGTCTTAGTTATGAATTCGGCTAAGTGGATGTGGCGCATCGATGTCACGTCTTTAAGTTCAATTTACTTGAACTTAATCAAGAGGTATGTCGTTAATTTTCCTCTCGGACAATGTTACCATTGCAATTGAATTATTGCAAAATCATAAAATAATTGCAAGTTGTTTCAATCCCAAGTATTTGAGTCATTGGCAGGTTTGGCAGTAATTCCATGGCAAGGTCAATTAGTCACTAACTTTATCATTAATTTGCATGCGTATAATATTCACTTATTGGGGCCTTTAGTCTTTTTGTCACCTTGAGCTTGTAATCAAAAGGAACGTACTTGAGATTACATCCGTAGATATGATTATTGATGATAATTTCTTAAGCAAAAATCATGTGCTTGTCAAAAGTACTACTGATGTACCATGTGTCAGCGTATCGAAAGCTGGGGAAAACTTCTTTGCAATCTGATGCAATTCTTGTATCTGCTCTTTCGATGCAGTATAGCTCTTGATATCGATTTGAACTCTGAATTCCTTTGCACCTGGCCTGATATCCTTTGACAATCCAGAAAAGCCATGTAAATCAACATCTCCTGCTACGGTCATTTTAATACTGTCCAATTTAATACCCATTGAAGTCGCGTGTGCCACGATAGTTTGTGTCAAGCATGCCGCTAAACTACCCATACAATTTTCACAAACTGTTGGTCCTTGACCTTGACCTGAGAATTGCTCAGGAAAGTCGAATATCGTCTCATATTCCCTACTCCTAGGTGTAGAAGTATTCCCGACACGTAATTCCTTACTCCTGGAGGTAACGCTGAACCCACCATTCCATTCTGAACTAACAACAAAAGTAATTTTACCTATTTCCGGATTTTCCTTCATTGAATTGAATAAAGAACTTAGACCATTTGTGTTTACACCGTTAAGTTTGGAGTCATTTTTGGACATATAAGGTTAGTTGCAGAACCAAATAATAAATTTTGCATCGCGTTAGTTCAGCGTAACAAAGAAATAAGTTGATCTCTCTTCACAGTCACTACTTAGTTTGTCATACTCGAATACTTTTTAACAACTCTTAAGGTTATCGTAACAGCTGTGTCGGTTACCGTCTTTTCTCTGTGACATTTTCTACAAAGTAATTGCTTATTTGATATGTTATTAGCTCCGCCTTGCGCTGCTGGCTTAATATGGTCTACGGTTAACTGTTCCAGTGCGAACCTCTTCATGCATTTGCTGCATCTGCCTTCTTGGAAAACATATAGAAGTGTGCTAATTTTTGGTCTACAATCGTAAGACCAAATTACCGTTTCCGTGCTGACAGGCATTGGTTTTAATTCTAGACCCATGCTCCCCACTCCATCAGATCAGTAGTACAGCATGGTTCCTTTTTAACTGTTCAACGTTCACCTTCTGTGAGCTGTGTTAAATTAAACTAAGTCGGCGATCTTTATATCAAAGCAGGCAAGGCACATTTGCTTGGGACTGAATTTATATTTACGGCTATCAATACTTAAATTAGCCATAAGTACCGTTTTGAATGTGAATAGTAGATATCATTTCTTCCTAAATAGTATAATTTTGACAATGAGCCTGGTGATCCTTATATCTAGTTCGCTTTCAATGTCTGGCTATTTAGTTGAAGCCCAGTCAACAACAAACATGAGCAATAATACGTTACCAGGTAGCAGCAATAGTACTAAGGTCTCTGGTCTATATCAAGATAATAAAATTGGTTTCCAAATCCAACTTCCACCTGGATGGACTGGTGCAGAACTTTACAAATTCTATCAAAATGGAAGTAGCGAGCCAAAAATTAAAGTTTCTCCCTTAGGCATAGATCCATTGACTGGTCAGGTAAGAGAAGGCGATCCATTAAACTTAGACTCAGTTGCCATTACAATTTCTACTCAAAATGCGTCAAATTTATTGCCACCTTGGAAGGCATTAAAAGACCAAATTCCAAATTCAGTTTTCTCCAGCCAAACGCCTTACCTTGATTTAATGAAATGGGCCGCAGAGAAAGGATTTGGCTGCAAGGTTCTGTCACAAAATTATACAAAAATAAATGAAGTAAATAGTCTGCGAGAGGCTATGGAATGTCAAGGCG
Source organism: Nitrososphaeraceae archaeon (assembly GCA_036558405.1). Lineage (GTDB taxonomy): Archaea > Thermoproteota > Nitrososphaeria > Nitrososphaerales > Nitrososphaeraceae > TA-21. The sequence continues at coordinate 51,768 of DATBFR010000100.1, forward strand.
ACCGAAAGAATGTGTCTTACTCATTTGCCAATGATAATTATATTTTGGGGATTGTTTTTGATGGTCCAGCTCCTGCCGTAGATCGAAATATGCAGAAATTTGTAGATTCTATCAATACACTAAAAATAGATAAACCAACAGACATTCAATCCCTTATAGCAGGATTTGACTCTGAAATTAAAGGTTGGCAAGCTACGACCCCACTATAATTTACTCATACTCTCTTTTGTTATTTTGATGATACTTATCCATCCATTTTATTTTAAGGGTCGATGACGTACATATCATAGATCGCGGAATAGGAGAATACAGAGTACCGTCCGCATAATGATCAAAATATTATCTTCTATTAGAGTGGTCCTTTATCTAAAATAATCATACTAGGTTGGCCCTTGGGTTTGGTAACCTAATTAATTTTGTGGAATATCCGAGCACGTTCAACTTATCATCGCTCTTGCAACATAATAGTGTAGTTCTTCCTCTCCAGTCCATATGACAAAAGTATAGTTTCCTGTCGGAATATCATTTGGCACTCTGAACTCAAACTTATTTTCTTCTAGGTCATTTGTGTTAAATAATACTCTTTGTTTACCTTCAAAGTTAATTGTCAAAAATTCTTTGTCAGGGGGAATAGCTGCTATATTTCCCTTAACTAACATTGCGGTAAGGGCGTTTCCACCAAAGTAAATTGTTTCCAACCCTGAGACCTGAACATTTTCACCCACCTTAAAATTCAAGATATCGTTGGTCTCGTTCAGATTTACATAAACCCCATTTATGGGTCTTCCAGGATCGGCTATTGCTACGCGAATAAATGATTCGGTAATATTTTTTGTACCCGCCAATGAATGTGCGCGTAGGACAGGATCAGCGAACTGGACTGTCTGGTTTTGACCGAATACTCCTGGCATGAGCAGAACTACCATAATAACACAAATTGGAATTAGGGAACGAAATGGTGATACAACCACGGCCTGTAACATTAGGTGAAACAAATAAGATATAAAAACTTCTTCTGAACAGTAAATTTAGGTTTTTGTTTTCACCTAGATTTAATACCCGCAGCATTTTCTACTACCAACAATCAAAATCTGTTTGAAAATATACTCGGGCAGGACTACTTTCAGTTTCAAATCTGTAACCAAATCAAAGAGCAAATAACTGGAGATATATCATTATCATATTTACCAGTAATTCGCTTTTGAAGGAGAAAAATAAAAGTGTAAGATGGAATATTAAATAATCATCCAAAAAAGGCCATTGAACTGTAGTGAATTTTTGAAAATGCTTTTGTTTGCAATGTCGAAGTTTAATAGTTCCATTCAAGTAGCTAAAATCTAGTGAAAATCAGCAAAAAAAGATGCCAATGGGTAGGAGAGAATGCTCTAATGATCAAATATCATGATGTTGAGTGGGGTGTGCCTGTGCATGAAGACCGAACTTTATTTGAATTTCTTATTCTTGAAGGTGCCCAAGCCGGTCTTACTTGGCAAACCGTTTTGAATAAGCGTGAAAACTACCGAAAGGCGTTTGACTATTTCGAATTAAACAAAATTGCTAACTATGAGTCAGTTGATGTCAAGCGACTCCTTGCCGACTCTGGCATTATCCGAAACCGCCTAAAAATTGAATCTACAATTCAGAATGCAAAAGCATTTTTGGCAGTCAAAAAAGAGTTCAAAACATTTGATGATTATATCTGGCAGTTTGTTGATCATAGGCCGATCAATCATGCAATAAATGTTACTGATACTATCCCAGTAACTACAAAGGAATCTGGTTCGATGAGCAAGGACTTGCTCAAGCGCGGTTTTAAGTTTGTAGGGCCTACGATCTGCTATGCGTTTATGCAAGCCGTAGGCATGGTAAACGATCATGAGTTAAAGTGCTTTCGCTATGCAATGTTGAAATAGAGACCCGCGCCGTATTACTCAACTACAGAAGATAAATGCTCTCAATTTCTATTGACGCAACTCACATTAGATATATATTCATGCATTGATAGTCTGAATCAGAAAAATGACTTTCTGATTCTTGTGTGTAATCACTAAGATGACTAGTGTTCTTCAATCACAAGCATCAGTGTATTATCGCGTGCTTCATATGTATAATTACGAGCGTTGCAAGTTTCAAACATATCCCTATAAAGCTCGCCTAGATAGATGGACCATTTCCGTCCCATGTCGTGCTGGATTATGAAATTGTGCCTATTGTTTGGTGTCATTTGGTACCTGTATGGAATTTCACAGCTTTTTAGCCAACTATCAATAATTTCCAATGCAGACTCTATGCTAATCCTATTTTTCAACAGCATGAGCGTATCCTTATTTGTTGTACTGGCAATTTGTTTGGCTAACAACCTTATTTCCTCATCAGTCTGTTTACTTAAGAGACCGATTACCAACTCTTTTCTTACGGGAATGAACCCGGCTTTGGGGGCCATAAAATGCCAATCAATATGCTGCTTTATTACCTGCCTTACAAGCATGTTAAGAGTAATAACTTTCTCACTTGCTTCCTTTTTCAATCTTTCAACCATGCATTCATCTAAGCGGAATGTAACACTTACATTTTTTTTGGGGGTGACGGATGAAACCCCATCCGATTCCTGCTCCACCATCAGCACATACTCTCACCTATTAGTTCATGCATTTTGGTAAAAAACCTCTAGAATTCCATCTTTTTTAGATACCGGAAAATCCATATAGGCCATACTAAGTCATCCTAATTTAAATATTATGTAATGCACGATATACAGATTTCACCTTGTGATGCATGGTATGCCTAAGTAGTGCAAGTATTGCCTAACAATATATAACGGCAAATTGCTGCTGCATGGTAAGTAGAATTCGGATCCTTCATGTTAACAAGGCAATAATACCACTTTATTAATGGCCTTATGCTTGCTGAACATGGACTTTTTTGAAGGACAGATAGTCTAGTTTATTAAGTATAACTGTGCTTTACTTAGTATCATATGCCTATAAAAAAAGGTAATAAACTTGTGGAACTTAGAAGTGAAGTAGTTAAAAGACTTGTGCAAGTGTATGGCTCGGGTTTGCGTGCCGCACCTGATTTTACCACTTTTGTAAACGAGTTACTTTTAGATGTAGCCAGACGAGAAGATTTCCTGTCAAATTACAAACCTTTTAGCCATTTGACATATGCCGGTTCTCATGCGGGCAGCCTGTTCATAAAGGATAAGCAGCGAAAACTGGTTGCTGAAATCGTTTTCAAAGATGGTCTCGTGTTCTGCGATTCACCCGACTCTGTCTCAGATTGTGATCATGCCAGATTCGCTACTTCTTTAATAGATGTGGCAAAATATCTACAAGAAAAATAGGAAGTCTTTATATAAACTTGGGCCCAAAGAATGCGTTTCTATTTATATCAACGTGATTTTAAGTAACCTATTTATGTAAAACGGCCCGCTCGCCTTTAAGAGAAGTGGCGATCCTGAATTATGAGTTACCATTGACTATAAAATGTAGTGCAATGCAATTTATTTTAGTGAATGTAATCAAATTATTGCAATGCAACAAATCCAAATAATGTTTGAAGGGTCGTAAATGTTCTTAGTGGCACATTCAGGAAAGGTAATAATTTTAGCCACACATAAGGACTAGGACTGCCATTACTTACATAAATTATCAGCAGCACCGCTCCTCTACAACACTGTACTCAAATGACCGAAGCTCGTATTACTCAATAGTTTGATAATCTTTATCTGCCTGAAGTGGTAAAATTGTAATTAATTCCAGATTTTGGAATTATGTGTGTATGAAACTAATAATCCTTTAAATCCTTGGATCAAATTTACATAATCTTATGGGGGAGGTGGATCAGCCAGATAGTGTCGAACGCTAAGCAGGATCTAAATACTCGAGAAAAAAAAGATTCCCAATGGACTAATCCTCTGGCTAGACCTCCTACAAAATGGTATCAGTTAAACAAGAGGATAGAACTTTTTCCCTGGTGGGTTAGATACCATCTAGGAATTGTTGGTGAGGCAAGACTACGAAAGATGATAATTGAACAGGGTCATTCTTTGGGGCTTCAAGACAAATGGATGCAGCGTATAATCAGGCATGCGATATCAGAGTTTTCAAAGAAGGGACTTGGGCCTGACTATTACGGATATCACAATATAAATCACGAGTTTGAGGCCACACTAGTGTGTCTGTTGGCAGCGAAGGGAAATAATGAAAATAGCAAATACAAATCGTTTTCCAAAGAAGATATCATGTATCTATTTTCAGGAGCACTCTTTCACGATTATGATCCTTTAAAACAATTTGACAAACCTCATGAGGACGCTGTGGAGTGGTTCATAAGATATGATCACAATATTAAAAAGTTCATAGATGCCCTCGGGATAGACCTAGATATACTTATAGCTTTGATACACAGAACCGCCTATCCATTTAAGGGAGAGATCGGTGAGCACGCCGCGCTGAGGATGCAAGAATTATTCACAATTGCGGGAATACCCTTGGAGAATTTAAGAAGAAGAGAACATTTTGAAGATCTTGGGTGGTTCTTGTCAGTGTCAGAGCGAATTGCAGGATATGCTTTGTGGGACTTTGAAAGGGCCAAAGAATTGGCCAGACGAAATGCACATGCCCTTGGTTGGCATCCATCACTCATAAATGAAGAGTCTGTCAAATATTTTTCCGGACTAAAAGAAGAAAGAGAGATGTTTGACCGTGTAATAACCAGCATTCCGGAAGAGTATAGGCTGAATTACTTTAGGAATGTGGCATCATTTAGGGAACTTTGGGAAAAAGAAGTTGAAATAGGAAGCTCTGTGAGAAAAGGAAGGATAACTCTAATGTCATTATTGGAAGACGTCACTCGACTTGAGCCGTATGTAAAAGATGCAGTGCATACCATATACAAGGAACTCTTTGTCCCGATTAGGATTAATAATGAGATGGAGTTCGATGATTCACTTTCTGACGAAAAAACCATAGTATTGACTCTCAGAATAAAAGAGGACTTCAAGAAAATAGTTGGCTATGTTAAGGGGGGACCACTAGAGAGGTACAAGTTGAGGCATGGAACCTCAGACGCGAACTATGGTAAGGGTAATACAGTTTTTATGGAATGGACCAGCATCAGACCAGGATACTGGGGGAACGGCGGTGGGCATACCCTTAGGATGGGGTTATTAAACGAGGCCAAGAAGAGAGGGTACAGCTTTTTGACAAGTTATGTTCATAGGGATGTTCTTATACGAAGGATCAATGCTGGAGAAAAAATAGAGATGGTACAAAAATACGATCCGGATAAACTTGATTATTATAGAACTGATCTTAAGAATAGTTACTTTGCTCAAGCAGAAATCGTAGATCCCGCTCTTTCAAATGTGGAAGTATGAGTCTGAAGGCTACTAACTTCTCAAGCAAGAACGAAAAATAAAGTTATCAGTGATTGAAGTTTAGATATCTTCAGTGGGTAAACTAAAACTAATGGTAGCCCCAAAGGATGCGGGAGCTTTTACGTCTACTGGTAAGTTATTGCCAGCCCAGATTCTTCCACCATGGGCTTCAATTATATTTTTACTGATGTACAGACCTAATCCAGTACCTGAATCTGAGCCAGAAGCAAATTTTGAGAAAAGTTTTGGAACTATCTCCGGAGAAAGTCCGATACCATTATCGGTCATGCTTACAATAATTTCACCCGAAGTACTCCGGTCATCTCTCGCTGATCCCATCCGTTCATCGTCCCCCTTTCCATTTATTTTCTTTACTTGTATAGCTATTCTTCCGCCTCCTTCGTAGATAATGTTACTGTTGTCAGCCTTTGATTTAATAGCTTTAAGGGAGTTGCTAAGTAGATTGTTTAGAACCTGCGAAATCTTTGTTCTATCTGCTTTTACCAGATAGGATTCGCCCACAGCGGCATTCCGATCTACACAAGTTTCCGTACTTCCTTTACTTTCTGGTTCAGAATGAGCTGAACTATCAGAATCTGCAGGACTTACCTCGCCTGCTGCACAAACAATCTCAACCCTAGTTCCCCTCGCCTTTACACTATCATTCTGCTCTTTTAGCGTCTCAGAAATCAACTCTCTAATATCAAATTGTTCTTTGTTAAGTTTTAGTGTATGGCTTTCAATTTTTGTCGCATCTAGAATATTTTCCGAAAGCTGCCTTAGCCTCTTGGCATTTCTGGTAATAACGGCAAGCAAATCTAATAACTGTTGTTGCTTCTGTTGTTCTTCTGATAACTTGTGATTGATATCAATTTCTCCCTGATGTATATAATCTCCACTACCCCTGCCGATAAGTTCTGCTATTTTTGAGCTAATAATATTCGTCAGTCCTATTATTGGTTGAATGGGAGTTCTTAGTTCATGTGCGGCCGTATTAATAAATTCATCCTTCATCTTTTCTGATTCTCTCAGCTCTTCTAACTGAGTACGAATAACTTCTTCTCTTTCCTTCAGTCTAATGTTACTATCAATTAGACTCAGATTGCTCTCCCTTAATCGTACATTGTACTGAATGCTAGATACTACTAGCGCAATAATGTTTATAATGTATCCAGCATCCTTTAGCACATGAGCTACCATATGAGCAGTATCAAAGGAATTTGCAGAAAAAGACATAATTATTTGCGCATAAATATCAATGATTAGATAAGCTAAAATCCCTTTGAAAAAGACGTCAGTCTTCTTGTACAACCCATTCTTGTAGAATAGGATCAATGCGATAATGAATAGAATTAGGCATGGAATCTCGTAAGGCCTATGGACAAAAAAATGGTCTATTACTGAATAAGGATATACGACGAATAAGGAACTAATTGCCACTATTCCAGCTAATGCTGAGAGGAAAGTGAAATACACAATAAATGTCTTGTAAGGACTCTCTGTGACGGAAGTGAGACCTCTAAAATGCGTCTTTGATTCGTGATGGTCACCCTCTCCCTTACCCTTCGTTTGTTTTCCTATTGTAGGTACATTTTCTTCACTGTCTGTTTCACTACGGAATTCTCCTCCCTCTTGTAATAATTTTTGATTTTTAATTTTCTCTTCTTTTGAAAATGCAGGATATTTTGCGATAGCAAGAACCAGCATGGCACTTAGTACAATTCTACCAGCAAACCATGTCTGCGGTATAAAGTACTTTGTGAAAGATACGTTATCTATATACGCGTATGTCACCATGACATGAAGCAAATCAATTAGTGCACTAGCAAGAAAACCAAACCCGATGAAACGACTAAAATTATCATCAAGTGAATGTGCTCGAGCGATATAATAAAATGCGAGTATTGATCCCAGGATTACTGCAAAAAGTTCGATATAGAAATGATGGATCTCTGATAGATGCCAGGCGTGTAAGTCAGTTGATAAGATTGTAATAATAGTTAGAATAATTGCAGGCAAAAGCGTGTAGTATCTGAAGGTATGATTGTGAAAGAATGACTTTATCGATTTTAGGTTTGCAGCAACATCAAGAGAACGGTTCTTTGACAAATCTGAAGTACCCGCTGAAGCCTGAGAACTATTTGGTCTATTAGTCAATGAGAAGGGACATCAATACTTACCACATACTTACATTTATTTTCTATAGTTCCAAGGAAAGTTCGATTCATAATTTCTTGTATATTATTTGAAATAATTTCTAAATTTGCACACCGTGTCCTCATAGCATTTGGAAGTTGCAAACTGGTTTTATGAAGTCACACTCATGAGATAACTCATTTTCAGGCTAGTCAAAATAAAGTGTCTAGTAAGCATTTACTGTCAAAAGTATCTGGATCATCTAATTTGTAATTTTATCCAGCGAATGTCTGCAAATTATTGCATTGCAACCATTTTAGTTAGTCTTTTTTTAGTTTAAACATTGTTATATTCGCCTTTAAATATGGTATCGTTGTTATTATCTTTGGTCAGTTGACAGTTCCCTCCAGTATAACACAAAAAACAGAGGTATTCTATGGTAGTAAAAATGTAATGGACACAGTAGAGAGATTTACCACCAATACTAAGAGTAGAATTGATGCTTGGGTGGATCATACACGTCCATCACTGGCAATTGAATTTGAGGAGCTAAGGAGATTATTCATTGATGCCCGAAGAAGAGGTGCCAGATTCAGATACGTTACTGAGATTAGCCGAGAGAATATTCATTATTGTAAACAGCTATTAAAAATGGTTGATGAGCTTCGCCATTTAGAGGGAATTAAGGGTAATTTCTATTTAAGTGAGTCAGAATACATAGCACCCGCACGGCTTCATGAGAGAGGAAAACCAGCTTCCCAAATTATTTATAGCAATGTAAACGAGATCGTAGAACAACAACAATATGTTTTTGACAGTTTTTGGGCAAAGGCAATACCTGCCGAGCAGATTATAAGAGAAATTGAGGAAGGAATAACACATTATGAAACACGTATAATAGAAGATCCAAATGAGATTGTAAGAGAAATTAGGCGCTATTCTGCTGCCTCACATGAATTATCTACCTGTCTTACATCTGGAGGTCTACATTATAGTCACAACTATTTCTTTGACATAAAGAAGAAATTACTAGACAAGCAAAAGAAGGGAGAACATAAGGGCATCAGATACATTACCAATATTGATAGCAGTAATATTGAACTAGCCAAACTATATGTTGATTCAGGGATACAATTAAGGCATGTTAAAAACCTACCACCTATGAGTTTTGGCATTTCGGATAAGGAAATGGGAGTTACCATAGAAAAGATGGAAGATGGTCAAACAATCAATAGTTTTTTGATTAGCAACGAACCATTATATTTAAAACACTTTGCCTCAATCTTTGAAGAAGTATGGAAAAATGGAATTGATGCTTCAGATAGGATAAAAGATATTGAAAAAGGCAATGAATCTCAGGAAATAGAAATTATTCAAAATCCTGATGAAATACAGATGCGAGGGTTTGAGCTAGTAAAATTTGCGACAAACGAAATATTGCTATTAGTTCCAACACCCAACTCCTACCATCGTCTAGAGCGGGGTGGGGCGTTGGATTTCTTAAATGAATCAGCAGCGCGTGGAATAAGGGTCAAGATCCTTACGGCTATGGATGATCTTATCAAAAAAGAAGTGAGAGAAGCTCGTCTCCTCAAACGAGATCAGGGTAAAGCCGATGAAATTCAAATACGCAATATTGAAAGACTATCCCAAACCAAAGCCACGATACTTATCGTGGACAGGAAATTCTCTCTGACTGTAGAACTCAAAGATGATACAAAAGAAACTTTCCTCGAATCTGTTGGCTTATCAACGTACTCTAACAGCAAAGCAACCGTGTTATCATACATTTCAATATTTGAGTCTTTATGGCTGCAAACAGAATTGTATGATAACATTACTCAAGCAAACAGAAAACTTGAATATGTCATCCAGCAACTTGAAGCACGTGACAAAATGCAGAATGAATTTATTAAGATAGCAGCTCACGAATTAAGGAGTCCCATACAACCGTTACTGGGGATGAGTGATGTACTACGGTCCAAAATAAAGGAAGCTGACCAAATTGAATTACTAAATGTTATTACCAGAAATGCAAAAAGATTACAACGGCTTGCAGAAGATATTCTGGATGTAACGAGAATTGAAAGTCAGACCTTAAAGCTGAACAAAGAAGTATTTAATCTCAACGATATGATCACCAAATCCATTGAAGACAGTAAGAATCAAATTGATAAGGCCGGTGCAAATATCAAGATTATTTATGACTCTGCTAAGAAGGATGTCTTTGTAGTAGCAGACAGAGGAAGATTAAATCAGGTAATTTCCAATCTACTTGATAATGCTATCAAGTTCACAGAAGAGGGAACAATAACAATAGAGACCCAGGAGATAAATGGTCATGAAGTTATCCTTGCCATTAAGGATACGGGTACTGGTATAGACTCTCTGCTATTGCCAAGATTATTTACTAAATTTGGTACCAAGTCTGATATGGGAGGCACTGGATTAGGATTGTTTATAGCAAAAAGTATTATTGAGGCCCATGGGGGTAAGATTTGGGCTGAAAATAATGTTAGCGGAAAAGGAACTACGTTTAGCTTAAGTCTACCAGTTTCTGAGACTTAACTAGCATTTGAATTTGTATTTGCATTTATAAATGAATTAACTTCAGAATCAATATCTGACAAAGTGTCAGCTTCAAGCCTATTCCTGCTATTACTTTATTCTTAGCCATAAAGCCATCCTATCAATTTTTAGTTGTGCTGATGAGCCAGAAACTTGTTGCTGGAAGAGCCTGGCCCGTCAGCAACCGATAAAGTACCATATCCGTTGGAAAGTATCGGAGTACAAAAAATTCAATTAAACTGAAAATCTTGAGTCCTCCAGTGGGAATGGGTTCAAGATGATTTTCGGCTCAGTTTCGGAAAGTTGATACCATATTTGGGATTCCTCTTCGACAATTATTCTTGTTTTGTTATTTAATATGCAAGGTTAGAAGTCTAAATAAGTAAGGGCAAAGATAGAAGTAAGATGGTCTATGTACCGTGAATTATTTGTAATCGGTATACACTAAAGAAGGGATGATATGATTTAAGCACAAAACTTCGATAGGTTAATATCGGCTTTTCAAACAATATTGAGCCTGTCAGCACAGTTTTTGTGGTAATAACTCCTAGGATGTCCACAACTTACAATTATATCTCCTTTGACAAAATCAATACCGCAAAAGTTACATTTCCCATTCTGCCTTTTTCGAATGTTAGAAAGTGCACGTGATGCAACGAATTTCGAAGTGTCAATAATGACACACTTGGTCAATACTGTGTATATATTGCCTCGGCCATATAATATCGTATGGAATCAAATCCGAACAATTTTTTGACCTGACAGGAATTCATCGCAGGAATCACGAGCAAACGAGCCGGACCTCATTCTTCAATATCTCGAATCATCGGAGTTTCCGAAACCAAGTCATAGCAACAAGCGAACAATGCAAAACAAGATACGAAGTTACTACATCAAAAAACATGGATGGATAGATGGATAGATAGATAATTAATCTTCATTCAACCAATATAAAAAGGAAGAGTAAGCGGAAGGTTAACCTGATACGTACGTTCACACTTACAACTAATGGATACTCTCCTCTTGCTGATTATGCTTTGAAAGTCAGATCTGCTAATGAGCTTAATAGGACTTGTAGGATTTTCTACCCTACGTCCTTAATAAGGGGAGCAATCAAGATATGTAGAAATCTTATGTCCCCGATGTCGATGGCTTACCCATCTTTGAAGTGCAAGTATCACAATATCTTTCAATTATCGTGGCGCCTTCAGTTTTGAAAAGTGCGGTTTGGGTTGCAATACCTCCACATTCTACACAAAAAAACTGTCTCTCATTTTTCTTTCCACTCCTTTCTATCGGTTCAAATTCAGGTTTGCCACGGTCAATCATAATATAAAATCATATAACACTTGATTCCCTAAAAGATTATGTATTTTAATGATTCTCTGATGGTGAATTAAAAGAGGAATGAGTGCACTATGAGCACAATATGGAGCATATTGGAGCTCTTGGCGTGACAGCACAATATCAAGTTGAGAAGTTAAAAGATAGAGTTAGCGGAAGGCTTCATGACCATAACTGCAGTGAAATATCTCAAAGTCTCTCCAAGCATAATAATAATTAGTACAATAAGCGTGGACCGTGTTGACTGAGGCTATAAGCATTCAGAATAGGTGATGTTATTTTTTATTATTGAAGCGGATTGATAGAATGTCCAATGAGAATATTATTTTTCATAGATACGCAACAAGGACACCTTTGGTCAATACATTCTCTCGCATTATCATGTTTACAAACGGCGCAAATGCATCCTTGCTTTTCCAACCTGTTACGAGTCTCGGTTTCTTCTTTTTCACGTTTTGATTTGAAGTCTACGTATAACCAGAGAAAAATAACTGGAATTCCAAGGGCGAAGAAAATCATTATCGCCCGTGCGGGGACGTGTAACACCATCAACGAGAAAGCAAACAACACAGTTCCAACCCCAAGAGTGATAAGCCAGCGATTCGTAAGATTATCCATTGGCGATCTAGATTCAGCAGAGTTACCTGACATATTCAGGTTCCTCCAGGTCTTCTCTTCTTACTTGTTCTGCTCCCGCATCCTCCTCCTCTGTGTCGTTTTCGGTATCGCCGCTAGCTCTTTTCCTTTTCTTCCTTAACTTTCTGACTTCAATGAGGATTTCTCTCAGCTGCTCTTCTGAAAGCTTTGATATTCTGGCGTCGCATTCTATTCCTTTGGCATCAAGTACCTCCTCCGTCAGTTCAACGATTTCTTGCTTGTGTTTTTCTTCTTCTGGAGTTAGCATATTAGTACTTAAGAAGCGGAAGAAGGCAAACTCACTCATTTTATGATATTACAATATAATACAGCAAAGTTCGTTATTATCTTATCTATTGTCACTTGCTGTGGCATGTGGTTGCTTCAAATAGATCAATAAAAAGTCGATTTAAATTCAATATGAATAATATATCTAAGACGATCAACCATTCTCTTATTGCTTTAGACAGAATAGAGACTGCAATGGCAGACCTTTTGAAACGTCCGATACTGATAGTGGTAGAGGTGAACATGGAGAGGCTTGAACATTTGGGAGATGTACCTTGTAAGTCTCTCCTCAAGATATGTTCTAGCATCCTGAGGTAAGAGCATCTAACAGGAAGTCACACCTAGCCTGTCAGCAAGCATCACTAGTAATATTTAATAGATATTTGTCCAAACACTGACACATAACATAATGTAGGTGTCTTAGAGCTGTGCCTAATCGTAGGCAGCCTTAAAGCCAATTACTTTCAATAGGATCAATGTTAATTAAATACCTTCGTAGGGAAAATTAAGGAGAAGATGGTCTGTCATTGTAAGTTTATCTAAAACAGAGCCAAATATTCGTCAAAATAAAAACGAGGTCATAGACACAAGATATTTCTTAATGTGTAAGTGTTGCTACTGGTGCGCGTCAAGTTTGACAAGTGATAGTGGATACATTTCCATATGTCCTGTCTGCGGTTCCCATAAAATGGAATGGTTACCCATTTCAGAATCTGAAACATGCACATTTAATTTTCATCCGACACGTGGTATGATTTCAGATTTTTGGACTGAGATTGAATCAAGTGGTGGCATTAGAAGTTGAATATATCAGAAAACGAAGTTTCGTGCCAAATGATTGCGAAAACCTGCGGGTGTACAGATAAGCATTGAAAAGTAACCTATTCTCTCGTGGATCTTATCACAGTCTCTGCGTCGATAAAAGGACATAATATTGTCAGAAATAACGGCCTGTGAAAGATTATTAAAATATAAAAGGGATGGAAGTGACACGGTCACTCTTGAAAAAGAGATACGAGAATTAAAGTTAGCGCTAGATCTGTTGCTGTAGAAACAGAAGTAAAATAGAAAAGTTAGAACATATTTTGTAACTCTACCTACATCGATCTAAACTTAAAGGCTCAGCTAGTCGTTCATTGCTTATGTGCAATCTTCCCATTAAAGATATGTATTGGACATGGGTCAGAGTATTAACCATTACAATTCCCAAGTACACTCTTGTGCCCTAATCAGATGCTGGAACGTGGGTTTCTGGAGCATATGGTTAGTTTTGTTATTCTGAAGTAATTACCTTCTGGAGATTATACCCACTATTATGACCTTGGTTTTACAGAAATGGGTCTAAAAAGATCATACAACTGAGATCACATTTTTTATTTGATAGGTTAACTCATTCAATTAATACTATGCGATCTCTGGCTTATGGAGTTGTTTATTGCATCCATAATTACCTCTGTGGCATGCATACCGAAAATTGATTTGCAGTAATTCTCATTTCTGAGCTTTGAATCAAGCTTGTCTAGTTTAATTAAATCTGAAAGCCTATTCATTGCAGCAAGATAGTTCATTCTTGATACCCAAGTGAGTATGATCGCATCTTTGTCACAAACATCAACTTTGGCATTGCCTCCATAAATATCACCGCAGAATATGCATTTATTGTATATAATGGATTTACCAGCCCTGGGGGCATTAATACCAAAATGAACAGTGTTGAAACAGTTAATGCATAGGTGCAGCTTACATGTTGAGCAAGTATGATATTCTTCGTGTTTGCTGCATTTTTCGCAAATCGTCATTGCTTAGAACCACCAAGGATGGAGCTCTGTCGGCAGATTAGTTGAACAGCCTAATGGCTTCATATTTTTTGCTATTTACTAGTAAACACTGTCTCCTATATTTATTGCTAGCAACACGTACCTGAGAAACTATAGATGTCAATCATTCGATCGATGCTACTATTATGATATATCTTGTTTTGCACGTTGTCATCATCAGATTGACTCCTCCACAGAAGATCACACTTGCTACAATTACCACAAGAAAACATTTGTGACCACCGGAAGCTGATATCAGAAGAGCTTTATGTCTTAGCTCGAGATCTTCTCAATCTGTCAAATCTTCTCACCTACATTAATGGAATATTCCACATTTAATTTTACTTTATTATTACAGCTTACATAATTTTAATCGCCATGCTGAAAATTGGACCATAGAGAGTGGAAAGTATTCTTCCATTTCAAATTATTTCAGCAGCCGACCAATCCATATAGTCAGCAGACTGGTAATCATTTAGGTGTCCTCTTGAACAAGTATGTGATTTATTCGAGCTCAATATTTCCTCTTTGGAATCACTGTCTATTCCCTCATTTAGATAAATTCCGGGAAAAATTATACCACAGGTTTTGCATTGCAACATCAGCATTGGCACTTGTTCTCAGATTCCATATACGACATTCATCCTATTATACCTACCGCTGGTAACTACATGACAATGACGATAATAGCGTTGTTATTGTTGAGAGTCATTCTTGGATTATTTGAATTCAATGACCATATTAAACTATGGTCCGCAAGCCTGAAGTAATTTAACATCAATCTACAGCGATGCGAGTGGCATGATTCCTACCAGACGACGGGTATTTTCAAACGGGACTAAATGATTAGGATTATCGTCCCAAATAGTTACTCCACAGGTCACCATATTCACCTGTTTTGGTAGAATGAGTGAAATGTGCTTGAATTTCATCGAGCCTCTCCATAGATCCATCATGAGTCCGTACATCCAAATACGATGGATCTGTTCTTATTAATTGCAAAAATGAACAAACTTGCATGTTTGTGACTCCGTGCTTTATGTCGTATTCTATTCGTCTGCAAACCTTACCTATTCTACCGTATTTCTTGTTTATTCTTTTTTCCCACCTCGAAGCGTCTTCAGAAAGCCCCGTGACAAACTTAACCAATGTTTGCTCCATATGCTTAATATGCCATTCCTTCATGGGATAACTATTTTGTTCCAATCCACAGTACTATGTCATAACGAGCTATATAATACAGAGTATTGTAAATATACAAAATGACCTCTTTTCTTGGATAAAAGTTCAACAATCGATCAAGGAGAATACTTAGGAGCTTTCTCCCTGCTTTGGACAGATTAGATCTTTCAAAGGCAGACCTTCAAAAACGTCGGTTGCGAACTCGAAAGTGCTCATTTCATTTGTGTGATACTGTGGTGCAAAGGATCCTTATAAGGAGCATTTAGCATTCTTTTTGGAACCCGTTTAATACGTTTTTAACGGTTAGCCAGATTAACGAAAATCCTGTTGGAAAAGTCCCGCATGTAAGCGGAATAAAGCTAGACGTTTTTGCTCAGGTTTTGACGTTTTGGCTTATCCGTCTTGCCAAATTTTTGTAAATCACTCGAAAATTCTACAAATCTATCATTATTTGCATCTGTACTATTCATGAAGATATCTATCAGGGATCGCAGAACCTCTGAAATTGTTGGTTGAGGAATGACTTTTCGTAAGTACGCTGATCTTGCAGTCTCAGTTAATGCCTTAAACATATGATGGCTCACTTTCGTAGAAACTACTTTCTCTAGTCTGTCAACTACTTTTTTTGGCATGCCCGTCTTATCATAGGCCGATATATAGGTCTACTGGTAGATGGGTCCGCCTAACATACATCTCCTTAACATTGTGATCGGCGCAGGAGATCAAAATCCGTGTTCAATATTTGGACCCTAAAAATTAAGGCTGCTAGAATGTATTACCAAAGGTGAGTTTGTTTTTTCTATTGACAGAACACTTACGCGTAATAACTTCGTTTCTTTTCATCACGGACTAATCCAGTAAGGTGAATATATTTTGAAGTCTTAGTCCCTCTTTGCTATTTTGGGAAAAAAATTTGATTTCTCAAAAACGATATCAAAAAACGTCGCAAAATTGCTATAGCTTCTCTACCCCAGAATAACTGATCGTGGTGAAAGCCGCTAATCCCACATATAATCTAACTACCCCCAGAATGCGCGTTTTTGCATTTTAATCGATCTACCGTATCTATGGGTCCAGAGAGTTAGTATCAACGCAACCGACTCAAACTATATGCTGACAGTAGGATCTAATAGACTACACGTCTACGTGTAGTGCCGTATTTACGCATATTTGTAACTAATTAAAAGTCATGAATACGTAGGTCGAAGGCCATGCGATTCTATTTACTTCGAAGCTCTTTAATTACAAGTTGTACAGTATAATCCAGTAATGGATACAGACATAAGGCCGTAAGGTGGATAGGCGGCTTGAGAAACAGAATTAGACCCAGCGATATAGAAGAGAAGGAAGCCATAGGCAGCAATTATCATGTAGTTCCTTGCAGGAGTACCAATTTTCAAAGTTCTTGCTACGGATAAAAACGCAACTCCAAATAATATTCCTGTGAAAATGGCAGAAAGCGAGAAAATGAGAATGTTAATCATTGCGTTTGAATTTTCTGATGGTGTAAAATAACCTAGAGTAAAAAGAGGAAATGAAATGAGATAATATCCCATCGTCACAACCATAATACCCCAAAACTTAAGCTTGCCGAATTTTTCAATATGTGGTCTGAGCAGCATGACAGTTGCAATCCACGTTAGAACGTAACTAACACTGCTAGCAGTTTGGTACGCCATATTAATCGAGGAGGGAGATTCTGGAAAGATTGCGACATCACTAGACCTTATTATAGAGCTTCTTTTTGCCAATCCATCGAATTCACCATATAGAGCAAATACTCCATTAATGACATAAGCAACCATGGCTAATGCAAATATGAGAACCATGAGATTCTTTCTTAACTTATACCAAGAAAAAAACGCTTTAGCTAAAAAACCCAAAGTTACAATCCAGAGCCCATAACTTATTGATAACGTGATATACAGCATAAGGGTATTGTATTCTTGAGCATTGAGTATCTGTAAAATAACCAGCGCAATGATTCCTGTAAATAGGAACTGTGCAATAGTCACAAAGCGGTGAATTAAATTTATGGACCCACTCCTAGCTCTACTTTCTTTATTGTTAAGCTTAACAAAAGCTAAAATGTAATACTGCGTTATCGTGACAATAGCCCACATTCCAATGAACGCTGCAATTCCTTGACTAGAATCCAATTGTTCAGGAATAAAATCAGCAATGGTGCCAATCTGAGATTCTACCGTTAGTACGACAGCCAGTATTGCCATAATCACCAGAAGTTTCCTACCATCAAACATGGATATCGATAACACCGAAGGAAATTCAATTGGCATGTTATTTCATATCTTCTTTCGCTAGCTTCCTAGAACTCAATCTAATAAGCATTCTTGTATTATGTTTAATGTTATAGGAACTATCCTATTATTAGGAATCATAAGGCTAGCTTACAAACTGTTTTCTCTTTCACTCTATTAATAATATCTATGGCCAGGGTGAACACTAACTTTTCAGTATTACCGATGGAAGTCATAGAGGTGAGGAGAGTGATTTGAGTCTCAAATTTACCAAATACACTTCATTAAATAAATTAACAAAGTGGTTGGTAATCATTCTGGCTGCTGAGATTCTAGTTTCGCTTGCTGTCATAATATCTGACTCTTATGAAATTCGTCTTATAAAATCAATCACGAATTACGAGTTTGACTTTGATACTGCTAATTCTCTGATTGAAATAAATGACATGTGGCAATCAGTAATAGCAACTATTGAATTCTTCGTTACCATAACCAGCCTTGTTTTCCTGCCTTACTGGTTTTGTAGAGCTTATAGGAATTTGTCGGCTCTCGGAGCAGGAAGATTAGAATCTTCGCCAAGATGGGTCGTTGCATATTTCTTTGTTCCTATTCTTTGTCTGTGGAAACCTGTCAGGGCATTAGAAGAAATATGGAAGTGGAGCTACCCAAGTTATTCAGAAGGTTCAAAATCATCATTTATCCTAATATTCTGGTGGATTCCATTCGTTATTTCCAACATGCTGGGATTCTTGCTAATTCGGGGATACTTTAGTGCAGAAACATTTCAAGATTGGATAAATCTAGACACTAGGGATATTGTACTTGAAGTTCTTGTCATTATTGCAAATACCATTTTTATTTATATTGCAAAGGAGGTTTGTAGAAGACAAGAAATGAAAAGCCACAATGTTCCAACTGTCTCGTAGCTAATTTACTTGCTTGACTGAAAAGTTCAATTAGTAACTATTCAAAAAGTCCTTATAGGTTTATGGTGTAGTAACGACAAATCTACAATATCGTTTACTACGCTCTCCACTAATACAGTAACGTCCGTTTTCTCTAATTGAAAATGTATCTATAATCTATGAATAGTATTTCGTACCCATATGAGGACCCTCAGCTAATAACAATCAAGTATTTAACTAGTAGCACTTCTCATGTCAAAAACTAATTAGGAATCACTTTTATAAGACGTTAAATTTTCAAGAGTGCCGACAATATTCAAAATGCTATCTGGAACAGAACTACCACTTACCCAGCTAACAGAGTTATTGACGTCATTAACTGTAATAGTCATATTATAATATCTGAGGTCGCAGCAAGGAGAATAGTCTTGCAGTCTGGTTTGAAAAAAGTTATTCTTTGTGATTATATTTTCTAGCTGCTCCTTCTCTTGGGCACTCAAATTTCTTTCTACGTCGATATGTTTTGGGAATCCGCCGATTTCAATAATAGTATTGTCTGATGAGTTGTATGTTACTGACTTGAACGTTGGTGCGAAACCACCTGTGGCAGTATAGTTTATCAAGAAATTGCCGCGAGTTTGATTAGATGCACTTGCTTGGGCAGAAGTGTCAACAGTTAAAATCTGCATAAACATTAGGGCTGTGAAAACCGCAGATACAGATACACAGGTTGTCACAGAATTCAAATACTCGATATACAACAAGGCATTTTGCGAGACAGTATCTATTAAAGGATTAAAATCAGATTAATTTACTTTGTGTACTTCTCATGGAAGAAAAAATTCCAAGTAATGATGGCGTTGTGTGTGTCAGGTCGAGAGTTACCAACGGATTCAGTCATGATATGAAAAGAACGGTTAATCCATTTTCTCTGAAAATCGGAAGGATAGAATTTCATACCACAGCTTGGGGTAAGCAATGAGTAGACTGGAAAACGACATGCAAAAGAGAAGTATTCGGAAACTAAGTCATTTCTTACCATCCTGCCCTAATAACCAATGTTTATCCATGTACTACCGGTTTTGAGGTTGTATTCCATGAGGATGAAAATATCATCAGTATACATAGGAGGAGTGGCATATGAATGAAAAAAATATGAAAGCATTGCTAGACCGTATTGTTCTACTATCCGATACTATCGAATCACTTGCCAAACCCAATTGCACACAGGCTGAGCTCATTACTTATTCAAATGCAAAGAAAGTATTCGTGTCTTTAATGGAAATGCCCGTAGACCCGCAGGATAGCCTAGAAGTATACGAATTCAATGTCAGAAAACACAGTTTCGAACTAGTTGAAAATTAGAGCATGCAGTCACCTAAATTGACGCCGATACACATTGTCATGGAAGAGCCGACTTTATCTTTAGTTGCAATTATGACTAGGTTGTGCTATCTCAACTTGGTGATGAATAGAACACTCTTATATAAGTATGTAGTATAAGTGTTTGACATGAATACTCTCATGAGATGCAATGTTTGTGGGAGAAGGACATTCGAACTCGAGAACTGGTTTGACAAGATGGTATGCGTAAAATGCTATAACAAGAATCCTCAAGTTCTGGTAACTAATGAAATAAGCCTTTAGAACACTAAAAGTATAGGGAGAGCAGCAATGTGGAACTCAGCTACTCTCCCTAGGTAATAATGCTTATGCAGCAAGAGTCTCAATACTTGACCGATATTAAACATTATCGTATCAAAGTTAAGTGAGATTCAAACGAGCCTTTCAATCGCCAATGCCAGCTGCTGTCAATTATGTACTAGATATTGAGCTAACAATAACCTAGTTATCTAACCCTCAAATAGTTTTGTGCCATTAATAGAATCAAGGATGGAGAACCTACTGTAGGATTGCAATATCCCATTGGGTTCTCTGTCTTCATTTTGTATATGACATAAGGAGAGATGGGCCAGAAGCTTTCATGCTGAAGCTGGTCTATTACTCCTCTTAAATTGTTACCAGCATTAAGTACGATGACAATCATACTTCTTAGACATTTCCTAAGGAAACAACCCAGAAGGGGTTGGTTAGAAGAACTCTTCAGGGCTGCAAGATGTAATTTGGAGATGTGTTTTCTATAGTATTTTATGAGTTATTAGTAATAGTGTTTATATAATTTCTGGTAGACAAGATATTCCGTGAAGTTCACGAAGAATCATAATTTTGCTTTAAAACCAACAAAATAATAAAGCGTGACTAACCGATTGGATCCTGAGCAGATAGTCTTATTTTTTCTCCAAATGTCTTGCCGTTATCTATACTTACTTACATAACGGGTTCGACTGAGGTCTGATTATGTTCCCACCATGTGACAACTACTTTACCATCGTCTTCACCCAGTTCAACATTAACTGAATCTGCATCCGGAGAATCACTTAGTTTGATTTTGTCGTCAGATGTCTTTCCTGCATCAGCCGATGTTCGAAACATTACTTCGTCATGTCCTGTCTTGTTAGTCGTCCATGCAACGTAGATATTGTCGCCGGAGATATCCACAGGGGCCTTTCTTTCAATAATAGCCGGAAGATGCGAAGCATTTGATGGTTGTGTTGCTACTATACCTACGCTCAATAATGCTGCCACTGCTAGTGCGCTTATAAACAGAGTTTTTGCTGTCATTATGAATTCTTTATGGAGGCACTATAAAACTGCTACCCCTCATATCAGGATCAAACATTATTGTAGTAGCACCAGTAAAGTGACCCCTGAGTATCCTGTGATTCATGATCCGTCAGCTTCTTAATGATGTAACAGTTTATGTACTTTAGAATATTCCTTAATGCCAGATTTTTTAGAACTAACGAGCTCGGTTTCAAGATAGGACAAAAGAAGCCATTATCCACCGCGCCCTGCAATATGCGAGTAAAAAATCTTCATTTTGTGCCGTACGGCATATTATTGTGAAACACGTCTTACAATACGTTTTTGAATGAAAAATACTGAAACATAAAGTACTTTAGAAACATGGTAAGTATCATTAATCAAACTAAAAATGAATAAAAAAGCCGATAAAGTCAAACTGATAAGTTCTGATGAGCACAGTTTTTTGATTTGGGTTGGTTTGTCACACAATCAATCTGCTTATGCTGCTGCTGTAAAAGCTCGGATGACATTCTATAACACCAGTAATGACCCTGCTATGATTGAACTTTCACCAACTCTAATTGCATAGTACAGCCTCATCAAAGCTGTCCACTTGAAACTGAAATAGGTCAATATTACACCCTCAATGTTTGTGTAACGTATTGCTCAAAAGATAATTTGTTTCTATATGCTGAATATAACATATTTGGAACTGTGACGTTTACTTGAATCAAACCTCGCCGACAAATTTTACAGTCAGTAATGTATGGCCGGATAATGATAAAGACAAACAAAACCCCAACATCCAGACATTGATTTTGAAGCACCCTTCAAATAATTCATCTAATACCCAATCGTCGTCAAGTGAACCATCTTGTGGAATACAATGCAAGGTAGAAGTAAACGATTCAATAAACAACGCAAGAATTCAAATACAAAAGGGAAATATTTCAGGTGTTATGTCACATTTGGATGCGGCTCAAAGGGAGCTAAATGCGAGCAATGCCAAGCCATGATGAGTTTTTCATGTATCAAGTTTGACTGACTGCGTTGATTTTGTTGAATTATATTCCTTTTAGTAACAAGTATGGTGGTAGTCATTGCAATCATTGCTAAATCATACCATTTTCTGATAAATCCCTTAAAATTGGCTCAAGAAAATTTGAAACTTCTTTAGTACCTAATGCAAACTGAGAATCTAAGTATAAAACAATGCTCAGCATCTGTTTATCTTCTCTTGCAGTGTAAACCTGATACCCTTGTATACGATACTTGACTGTATTGGATTGGTACCATTGCCTCCATTCTTTTACTCTGTCTATGCTACTGCCAAAATTGCCTATCAACTCCTCTAAGTTTTGACCTTCCTCTACATCTGGCAAATCTATCCTTACTAATGGTAACATAAGGCTTCCCCCAGAGACTATGCTATGCGATTTGGCCATTTTCAATGTCTCGCTATCCCTATCTGCTTGAACTTTCGGGTAGTGGGGAAAAAAATAGCCTGCCAAATTGCCCCCCTTGTCGTATATTTTGTATACTGAATCATAGAAATCAACCTTCCAAATAGACGGCTTATTTTTTCTTCCAAACATAGATAGTCAGCCCAAATTGCTAAGCTTGAGATGCGGCTGTAATGTAAAAATCTCCAAGTCTGCAAATCGAGTGAAAGTAAGTAGTTGGTTTCATTCCTGATACTTAAATTACATCCAATATCTGTAGCATTTAAGTCATTTCGGTACTGCTAAATAACTCCATACTTACAATTCTGTACAGGTTCACCACCATTTTTGGATAATTTCGCAATCACTGATGAAAGAAATGACCTTAGTGGCCAACGGATATCGATCTTTCCAAAATTTCCGCCTCTCTAAACGAATACTACATCAGCACTTACATCGAAACATATATGAGTAGTGAGTACGGAGCTCAGTGATGGCTTCAATAGAGGAAGTAGCCATCGAAAAGCTTTGCTCAAAATGTAAAAGAAAAATTTCCGAGCATCCTGCAACTGGGAGATTTCATACAATAATCCTGTACGGTCCTGAGTGTGCGTGGGATCCCGATAATGAATTTAAGGGGTTTGTAGCCGATACTCTGAAATTTTCTGGATACGATTTGGAAAACTTCGGGTTAAAGCAAGAGCCTGAGGATCCTTGGAAATCTGGGATCTGACATTTAGATTAAGTTAGTTTGCAAAGCGATCTGGCGCTGGAAGGAATAAACGGTGTAGATAAGGTTTACACATGCTCTAACGAGTATGAATTTTCACTAATGGCAATTAACCATATCATCATTGTATATTCATTGATATTTTCAAAAGGTAAATGACAAGGTGATATTTCTGCCATTTTTGCTGCCTATGCTGTGCCAAGTCATTTACAGTAATGCTAGTAACAGATGGTTCTTCTTACCAAGCACATCTCCCGTTTGAATTTATTGAAGTCTTATTCACAAGTCTATCGTCGCATATGGTAATAAATGGTATGTACTACCATTTGGTATCTTCCTAGTAGCTAAGCTACAATAGGTATTCGAAGTCTATGACATTTGTTCAGCTCTTGTCGTACTCATCGTGGCGGCGAAACCAGAGGTCCTTCTCGTTGCGTCCTTTAGGAGCGCGGTCGAGCCACTGATACATTCCCCAGAGCCCGTCCAATCCGCGAGCATATGTGGAATAGGTATGATACAAGACGTCGTCCTCGAGCACGAACGCGCTCATGCCAGGCCTCTCACGCGTGTAGGTGTCCACATCAGTTCCACTCATGGCCGCGAATTCAGCGGCTGTAATCTCGACCTCCCGCAACTGTGACTTTCGACCAGACTTTTTTGTGGGTGGCTGACGTATCGCTGCCTCGCGTTGATAGTTGTATTCAATGCCGCCCTCACGCTGTTGCTTTTCGGTAAAACCGACGTTAAAATCGAAGTTAAAGTCGCTGTCGAGCGAAGATGCCCAAGGGAAAGTCCATCCCATACGTCGCTTGTACTCCTGCAGCTTAGCGAAAGGCGCTCGCGACACCGCCGAAAGTGTGACGTCGTGATTGGCTAGGTGGACTGCAAAGCCGTTGAAGCCATCGGCGATCGCTGAGCAGGCTGGACAACCGGCTGTATAGTCGGGGCCAAACATGAAGTGATACACGAGGAGCTGTGAACGCCCTCGGAAGAGGTCTGCAAGCAAAGCACTGCCATTTTCGGTGTCGAATCTATACTCTTTTTCGATCCGAACCCATGGCAAGCTCTGTCGGCGTCTGGCAATGTCATCACCGCGTCGAGTGAGCTCCTTCTCTGCCTTCAATAGTCTGAGCCGTGCTGCGAGCCATTGTTTTCGTGTCCCTATTTTGTGTTTCATCAAGGCCCATCTCCAAAAGTATTGCCATGTCCCAGTACGTCTGCATCTCCAGAAATCATGCAGTTACCGTTACTTTTAATCAAAAGTGGGGTGTTACCATAAGCAATAACTTTATCTTCATAATAATAAGTATCAGATCCTATGAAAGTTCTGCTATTGCCGTTACTCCACGTTTCAGACATGTTCAATATCAACATCAAACTAATGTCTTGTATCGCATATATTAGTTTGATAGTATTTCACTTGCTGCGATTCTAGATTCGTCATCATTAGCATTAATCTTAACTGATTTATTTATATAATTTGTAAACGGCCTAGTTTATATATTATTCTCACGTATATTATGTGTGATGACCATCTCTCAGAGACTTAGTAGGGAAATTTTGAGTTGGCCTAACGTTACTTCAGGAACTCACCGGTTTGGTGGTTTGGAATTTCGGGTAGGAACAAGAGAGATGGGACATATACATGGTGAAACATTGGCAGACCTTCCATTTCCCATGAAGATTAGAAATAAGCTCGTCAATTCAGGCCGCGTTTCGCCACATCATATACTTCCTCAATCTGGATGGATAAGTAAATGGATTAATTCTGAAGATGATGTAAGACAAGTTATTGAATTATTTAGAATGCAATATGAGCGATTGAACCAGGAATAACAATATTTCTGAACTTCTAGCGGAGGCCCATTAGGCCCCAAGTGGCTAACACTTTGGGGGGAAATAAAGCCACTAAGTGTAGGAGAACATGATATATTGTTTTCTAGAGAAGGGAAAGACTCAAACGAGAATGACTTCAGTGTAAAATTGACATATTACATATTAGAGAAGTAATACTACGTTGAACTCGAGTCCACCGAGGTACTTTCAAAATTGTTTTGTGCCACATGATTACATAAGAGCAAGATATCCGCTCTTACATGATCCGTTCTAACATGACTCTATTCTCTGTCACCTGTGTCACTTGCGTTACCTGAACCGGCACCTCTATTACCATCGTTCATGAATACTGCCAAAAAAGTAAATGGAATTGTGACTATGATCCCTATAATGATTGAGGTATCAAGTGCATTTTCATCAATGTTTACTCCGAATAAAGGAAGAAAGGGAATAGGAAACATGAATACTAGCCATATGCCCACAAACCAAACTAAAATTTTCCATTTTTTTCGTAACCTCGCATAGGCCATATTTCAAAAACTCCAAGGTAACTGCATTTGGTCTTGAATTCTTTTTAGGATATGAAGCATAATAAGGATTTGGATAAATTCAGTTCCTCTAGCAATTGAAATGGCCTCAAAATCGCAAACTAAACTTGCATAACGAAAATAATTCCACTATTGTACATTAATATGTCACAAGAAACCAAGGATCAGCGCAGACAATATCCGTGTTAAGGCGAAGCTCTCTAATCCTGCTATTATACATCGTGCTCGGGATATCACTGTTCACTAGTGCTGATAATATTAATAATGCAAAAGTATATGCTCATATTTTTACCCCAAACGAGACTGCAAACTTTGTAGGAATTGTAAACCAGATGCAAGCAGAATTGAATCTCGTGCCAGAAAATCTAGGTAATAATAGTATATCCCTGGCTCAAAATCATGCAAATAAGGCAGCATCACTCCTGACTCAAAGGATCTTGGTAGAAATTGCAGAAGACAACCCACGATTAGCTGCTGACTTGAGCAATGCAATGATTCAGCTACCAAAGTTCAATTCAACCTCGCAAAGTCAAGCTGAAAGTGTAAGTCGTCTCGTAAGTGATCTTAACAAAAGATTGGGTGAAGACGCAAATGTCCGAATGGCGCAGGTGCAACCATCCTCTTCAAACTTTTTCGACGACGCTACAAAGTTTCTGGGAAACATTTTTGGCGGTGGTAATAATGCACAAATGAACAATCAGATTACAAAGCTCGAGGCGTTAGCTTTAGCCAATGTCATAGATGGCGTGCTTGTAAATTATGGTAACGCATATGACGTTGGATTTGATATGACCAATATGTCAAACATGGCTATGATTGGTAACAACAATAGTCAAGGTTCCATGGTAATGAACAATTCTGTAACCGGAAATAATTCTGGAGCTAGTAGTAGCAATATGACAATGCACTCAATGAATTCCTCATCAAATTTAATGATGATGCAACAAGACAGTGCGATGAACAAGGGTGACTCACTGGTTAATATGTCAGACTATCAAAGCGCTCAAGCGCTGAGTACCAAGGCTATGGAAATCTTTAACAATAAATTAAAGCTCGCGACGGTGAACGATGACAACAAAAACATAACAGTGTATATTTCTAATTTGGAAAATGGGCTCGCTCAACTTAATGATTCTATTTCAAAAAAAGCCTCGCCCATGGATGTTATGATGATAGTTCACACACAAATTCATCCAAATCTATTGCAAGCTTTCAACCTCGAGTTACGAAAATAATACACTAAAAAATAATAAGCATCAAAATCGCCATCATAATATTTCGGGCCACTTTTAAGGAAAAAGTTCAGGCAGGGGTAATGAGCAATTGTATGTTGATTGAATCATAGAATTAATTACATACGAGCTACAGTGATTAAATAACTACAAATAGTAACTACTGCTCATTTGTTTAATAGAACTTGAAATTGAATTATTCATTCTTTTTGTAATAGGATGCGAAACTATTAACAACATTTTTTTGCGTTAGATCATTTACAAATTGCTGTCTTATTAGCTTCCCATATACTACAAGATCTCTGGCCACCATATCAACTCGGTTTGATAATTTCTCACTAACTAAATTTCCACTGTCATCAAAATCTTCCTCTGGATTGATTGATAAACCGTAAGGCATACTCCACCCATAGCATTGCCTTACTGCTGTCCGCATTTGATCCATAGCCGTCAATCCTTTCTCATGAGAAGCTACGATATACCCAAATATCTTGCCGGCAAATTCGGACCAGAAATGATCTAAAAAATTCTTAATCGGTGCAGACATTGAACCATGATAGTCAGGCGTTGAAAGTATAAATGCATCAGCCCATTTTACCAATTCTGTTGCATGGATTAGTTCTTCTGCACCATCTTTTGTTGAATACAACATAGGTAATCTTGTCAGCCTTAGGTCCAGTAGTTTTGTTTCAGCTTCATTCTTAGAGACCCTTTCTAGGATAATTTTCAATGTGGCAGTACTGTACGACTCCTCTCGCATGCTTGCCCCCACACCTAGAACATTTAGTTTCATTGCTGATTTCATTATGGTCTGTATGGTACTTTTCGATGGTAATCAGTTGAGAAATAGGTGTTACCGTACATCATACTCTTCATCATATCTGCAGAAAGGAAATCATGAGGAAATCCCATTTCAATTTTACTTATATCATCTAGTCTTTTCAATTGGTCGCCTGACAAGTTAAGATCTAATGAGGCAAGATTATTCTTCAATTGTTCTTGTGTTCTTGCTCCTATGATTGGTATTATAACTCCTCTTTCTCCTTGATGCTTTAGCCAGCTTAGTGCCACCTCCGACGGGGTTCTTTTTAGTTCTTCAGCTATTGATTGTACTACATTGGCGATTGAAAGACTCCTGCTATTTACGAATAGAGAAGTCATAGGATTATTTTTATCAAATCTTTTTTGCTCATTTACCTTCTCCTTATTATATTTCCCTGAAAGTACACCACCGGCAAGAGGTGACCATGCGGTTACTCCAATGTCTAAATCACGAGCCATAGGAAGAAGTTCTCTTTCAGGAGTTCTTTCTATCAAATTGTACATTATTTGAAGGCTGATAAATGGAGACCATCCTTGCAGTTCCGCCATCGTGTTAGCTCGAGCCACAATCCACGCCGGTGCATCAGATATTCCTACGTACAGTATCTTTCCTGATCTAATCATGTCATCTAGTGAGCGCATTAGCTCCTCTAATGGTGTCATATAATCCCATACGTGCACCCACAAGAGATCAATATATGTAGTGTTTAACCTTCTCAGACTTGCTTCAACTGATTGATAAAGACTTTTTCGATGACTTCCACCAGCATTCGGATCGTTGGGATTTTTTGTTAAGGTGTACTTTGTAGAGAGAACAAACTTTCCTCGATCACTTGCAATTAATTCACCTACATACTTTTCACTTGACCCGTTTTGATATACATTTGCTGTATCAATAAAGTTTCCACCTGAATCAACATACAAGTCGAAAATTTTCTTGGAATCTTCCTTTGAAGCTCCTTTCAAAAAATCTCCCCATTCTTGTCCAAAGGTCATAGTTCCTAGACAAAATTCGGACACTCTCAATCCAGTTTTACCAAGAACCTTGTATCTCATTACTTAGAAACACCACCGAAGGATTTGAAAAGTGCTGATAGTACGTCCAAGTTTCTAATTCGTATTATATGATAATTCATGACTTTATGTTGTATAGGTAATTTATAAACATCACAGTATACATATTATACAAATTAATAATTGGTTAGGCGCTCGTATCAATCGTGTTGTGAGCTGTAAGGCAAAACATCATTTTGTGTAGATGATTTTATGAACCCTAGATGAATACTATGATTATGCGCGCCGCCTCCAAGAAAGTATTGTCACAAGAACTGCGTGAGGAACTACTCAGAGCATTGAAAGCACGTTTTGAGAAAAATATGAATCGCCATAAGGGTCTTGAATGGGACAAAGTAAAAGCAAAGCTGGAAGGTAATAGTGAAAAACTGTGGTCACTCAATGAAATGGAAAGAACTGGTGGTGAACCGGATGTTGTTTTTTATGATAAAAAGACAGGGGAATACATATTTTGTGATTGTTCAGCGGAAAGTCCCAAAGGTCGCAGAAATGTTTGCTACGACCGTGAAGGGCAAGAGTCAAGGAAGGAGTTTAAACCAAAAGATAATGCTATTGATATGGCATCTGCCATGGGAATTGAGCTTTTAACGGAAGAACAATATCGAGAGATGCAGAAACTTGGAAAATTTGATACGAAGACGTCTAGCTGGGTGAAAACACCTCCTGATATAAGAAAACTCGGCGGCGCCCTCTTTGCTGATCGCCGCTACGATACTGTCTTCGTGTATCATAATAGTGCCCCATCTTACTATGGCGTTAGAGCCTTCCGTGGAACGCTTATTGTCTAGATTTAAACTTGAGTAACTGTGAGAACTTGCCTCTTCACAATCACCCTGCTTTGGGCATCTTTACTTGTCGATGGATTATCAATTTAGGCCCATTTCAAAATCAAATTAGGGGTACACCTCTTTTTTCTGATTAATTACGAACTTGCAGACCTTGTCACCTTTGGCAGCTCTATGCGTAGTTTCTATTTCAGCCCCCAAGAGTTTTTCAAATAACTCTGTCTCTGTAGAACAAGCCTCCCAATGTTTTTCAGCGATTTCAAGTATGGGGCAGTTATATTCTAAAAGTGTGTAACCACCATCCTTCCGCTTATTTTTCTTCGATTCAGCTATGTAACCTTCTTCATCCCTAATTTTTGCCAATTCAGTTACTCTTTGGTTAAAATTTAGTCCTTTGAGGCGTTTGTAATATTTTTCGTATAGCTCTTGTTGACGTTCTTCAAGCACTGTTTGGACGCTCTTATTCCCCATGTGCTTCTGGATGTAATCAAGGGCGCAAACTGCAATTGCACCATAAGATTTGGGAAAGATTGTCTTGCTTTGAGAAGTTAGCTGGTAGAACATTTTTGGCCTTCCAACTCCATCTCTAATTTCTATACTTTCCACCAATCCTCTTTTTTGTAGCTGACTTAAGTGTTTGTGAACTGCCATCCTTGATATTTTCATTAAACCAGCCAGCTCTTGGAGTCTTGCCCTTTGCATTGTCTTCAGATAATAAAGCACTTTTTTCTTGGGATCACTGTAATCTGTTACTAGATTTTCGAATTCTGTAGCCAAGTGGAAATTCTGATATATAAGATCGTAAAAGATTTTTATATACTATTCGGTTTACAAATACCAAAAAAACAATGATTGGATTCCAGATACGGGTCATTTCATTCTAAATGAAAGACCCAGTGATCTAGATAAACTGCATTCTTGACTTCATAGTTCACTTTCAAGTTGCAAATGAATATATAAAAAAGAGTCACAAACAGTTGAAGAACCAACAAACATTTATGGGTTGAAATTGCTAATAGATCTGAATTAAATTTGGTAAAATCTATTCCGGAGGGTTATCACACAGTTACTCCCGCGCTGATTGTGAACGAGGGGCAGAAGGCTTTGGATTTCTACAAGAAAACATTTGATGCCAAGGAGCGATCTAAAATGAATACTCCAGATGGCAGAATTGGACATGCGGAATTTCAGATAGGTGATTCATTAATAATGCTTTCAGACGAATTTCCAGAAATGAAGTGTCTATCCCCCAAATCAATAGGTGGCACCTCTGTGAGTATTTTTCTATATGTGGAAGACGTGGATGCTGTTTTTAATACTGCAGTTTCTTTAGGTGCTAAGATTTTGGACGAAGTTAAGGATCAATTCTGGGGTGACCGTCATGGCGCCGTGGAAGACCCGTTTGGTCATAGATGGTCAATATCGACCCGCAAAAAGGATCTCTCACCAGAAGAGCTTAAACAGGCTGCTGAAGCCGCGTTTGCTAAAATGTCTAAATAAGACACATTATTCCCAAATAACCTAATTCTATCGGTATTTAATGACCGCAGTATGACCAATTAATAACTAGTTTGCCTATCCACCACTTCTAGCAGATACCCGACACTTTTTCAACCTTATTCGTTTTTAACAAATGGAAGTTGACAGACATTAGGTTTCAGCCAGAGCCTTAGCAGTAAATACCCAGATATTTACATTAAGACTATTACAATTCTGTGGCTCACTCTGTAGTTACGATCTCAATCTGTGATCTTGAAGCTCTCTTTTTGAGTATCAATACAAACGCAAGTGAGAGTACGGACAATAGAGCAGAGGTTAAATAGACCCAGTTGTAAGATTCCAAAGCCGGATACGATCCAGGAATGCCCTCAATTGTTTGGTGATTCTCCAAGTACACCCCTGTGAGTGCTGGCCCTATCGCCATTCCTAGGAATAGTAAAAGGGCACCCACACCAACAGAAATACCAATGAATAATTTTGGTGAGGATGATACAACAACGTTCCAAGTTGCAGTAATCGTCAGTGATAAGCCTGAAGCAATAATTGACAAGTTAGCAGCAACTGCAAGTTCAGTAGAATGGTACAATAGCAATCCAACAGAACCTGCAATGCTAATTATGGACCCTAGGATAATTGGATTCAGTCTACCTATTCGATTTATGATTAAAGGAGTTACGCTAGCAAAAACCAAGAACATGATCATAAACGGGAGTTGAACATTTGCCGCATCTACTGCGTTACCACCAAATCCCAGTGGCGGAGGGCTTCTAACCAACTGCACTATAGCTGGATACTGCATGAACATTGTGATTCCAGTGGCCACCAATATCATATATGCAGGCAGAAGAATCTTGTCCTTTAGCAACCTCAAATCGAGTAAAGGCGATACAACTCTCCTCTCAACTAATACGAAAATTACTAACGAAATCACAGATGCTGTGAAGGCAGCCTCTATTTGTGGAAGATTTGCCGAATTTATTCCAGATTCTATGAGTGTCAGCGCCAATAGGAAGGAAATTATGGTAGCAGAAAGAGCGAGCGCACCCTTCAAATCAATTGAATGTGTTGATCGTTTCTTGCTCGACAAATCACTTTGGTCGGGCTTGCCAATATCACTTCTACTTGTCTCGTTGTCTTCTTTTACAAATTTGGCAATCATGATCGTAACTGCTATTGCGAACGGGACTATGGTAAAGAAAGTAAAATGCCACCCTAAATGCTGGATTATTGAAGCGCCAGCCAACAATCCAACAACAGAGCCAGCTGAATATGCTGATCCAAATACTCCTACCGCAGTTGCTAACTTGGCAGGTGGAAAGGTGTCCCTAAGTAAGCTAAATGCAGCGGGAACTGCAGCCAATCCAACACCTTGGATTATTCTACTGGCAAGCAAAAATGAAATATTGTCTGAAAACCCTCCGGCTGTTATCCCTAATACGTATATACTGAGCAATACAAGCAACACTCGCTTTTTACCGTACACATCAGACATTTTGCCTGCTATTGGGGTCATTACGGCGGCAACAATTAGGTAAGCACTAAATATCCATGCCGCAGTTCCGTAAGGTATACTAAACTCCTTCATTATTTCAGGAATAGCTGGCAACAGCATCGTTTCGGAAAAAAATACAACCAAAAGAGTACTACTGAGGATTGCTAGGGTAAACCAAGCCTGTCGACTAACGGTTATTACTCTATTCTGATCCTCCTTGCCGTGCATACTGGAAATAAGTTGATATACACTCTTATAAGTGTATCTGCACGTATTCTTTGTTTTGAACGATATTGGATCATATACCTTAAAAAGGCTTGGAGTTACTATCTAGAGGACTTTAGTACAATATACAATTTTAGCCTAAGAATTCAACTCAATCACGACCAACAAATAATTTCATGCAATTATTAAACCTCTTGTTTCTGAGATAGAATTCACTCCACTCCTCACGCTATATTATTGCATTTCATGCTTAACATTATGGAGATGTCGAGATTTGCGTAAGAGCAGTTAGATTGCATTGATCTTTATTATGTCTCAACCATTATTGAAATTAATGTAAAATTAATCCTAGAACCTTGAAAACCTTTTTATTGGTAATACGTGTATATCAACTTAGTTGGGGTTGAAAAGTTTGAAAACTAGCTCGGTTACAAGTCAAAAAATGGTTGAAGATTCGTGTACGTGCGGTAAATTGAGGGAGGCAGCCAGGGCTGTCACTCTGCTTTACGATAACGCATTCAAGTCTAGTGGATTGTTATCCACGCAGCTTGGCGCATTACATGTAATTCACGATTCTACTTCTATAACAATTTCAAAGCTTGCTGCAAGACTTGGCATGGATAGAACAACTCTTACCAGAAATTTGTCAGTATTGGAAAAGCAGGGGCTTGTAAAAATTTCATCTGGAAGCGATCAACGAACCAGAGATGTGACAATCACTCCAAAGGGACGCGCATACGTTGCCAAGGCCGTTCCCCTTTGGAATGAAATTCAAGACAAGGTAAGGGAGCAAATGGGTGAAAGCTCTTGGCGCGAATTGATGAAAAATTTGGGTCAATTTTTAGAGGCAACAAATCAGTTGAATAATCAAACTTGCAACAAATAGCTTTTAGGCATACAAACTTACTTACTACCTACGGTTAACTGAAAGATACGATTACTTTACTATACACTCGACCTTATTGGTTTTGTTGGAATGGTGAATTTTCTTCAATATCTCAATCATGCACGGAAGACAGGTAGCTACGAGTTCGCCGTTTTCGTCTATTTCCCTACTTAGTGTCTCCGTCGCACTGCAGACAGCCAAACTCCCGATTAATTTTTGTTTGTTGTAGCCTGATCTAATATGGGATAGTATAACGCGCCATATCGCGAATCTAAATTCAAGAAACTTGTCTAGAGCCCGGATTTCATATGCTCGTTGACAATTAGGGCAGTCTGCTCCTATGCCTTGTCTGACCTTATTCATGGGCATTTTGGCTCATATATGGAATCGTGGCAAATTCGAGTAACGAGCGTAAAATCGATACTATTCATTGAACTACTGGTGCATATACACGCATATAAGTGTATCTGCACTCTCTAAGGCTACATATTTTTGGGTAAAACATGAAAAAATAGGGGGAAAGTCTATTGGCTAACTATGTTCAGCTAATTTTCAAAGAATGTTCCTTCTTCAATTTTCTGACATCTTTCTACCACTGTTTGGAATGTAATTAGTGGCACAATTCTTACCGTGTTGAACCTTCCGGCACTACGTGCCATCAAATCTTCTATTAAATGGGGATTTTGAGCCTCTGCGATCCACAGGAAAGTGTGCTCCAAAGCTGAATGGTACTGTTGCAGAATTTTCACACCGAATTTTTGTGCGTTCTTTTCTTGTTCGGAAACATTTGCCAATACCCATCTTCTGTTTTCGTGATTGTAGAGTGGGCACGCCTCTTGTGTATGTTCTCCATAAATTCCGTATAATTGACTTGGCATTAGTAATATAGTGTAGAAAGGTAAGTATATAAAATAGATAGTTACTAAAAGGTAATATTGTTACATGTGGATACCCCCGTTCAATTGCAAGCTCATTTGGAGAATTTCGATATGAAAAAGTGCCCAATTGACAACAGTCTGAGAATATTTGGACAAAAGTTTGCATTACACATCTTAAGAAATATGATACTACTAAAACAAAATAGATTCGGTCAATTTTTAGGATCAATCGAGGGAATAAATACCAAGACACTTTCAATTCGCTTACGGGAGCTCGAAGAGCTGGGTATCATTAATAGAACTATAACTCCTGGCAGGCCTCCCCAGACACAATACTCGCTCACCGACAAAGGTAGGGCTGTGGAGCCAATTTTAGCTCAAATCGCAGCATTCTCTGCAATTTATGAGCCTAGATCTGTTTTCAAAGACGGAAGAGCGCGATCTTCAATAAAACAAATTTTTGGCGCCGAACGCCTGTCAGAGGTGTATGATTACTAATTACTAGATCATGATTTCATGGAGCTCTGCACCCAAAAATCAATTCGGTTGATTTTATCTCATACTAAAACTGCAAACAAAGTTTGGTTGCTCTCCTGATTTCTAAAGATAGACCAAGAGGAGTGGCTTTTAACCCATGGTCCACCGAATTGGTTTACTGCCCAGCATTTGCTTGATATGAAAATAAGTATTAGTATTATTTCCCTATAGATCACTTTCAAGTAAGTCGGGATACACTGCGGACCGTAATTTTCTAAATAATTTGAGGACAATTACCTGCACTGAGAATCGAGGCCCTTAAGGGTTGTTTTTCTCTCTCATGACCCTTCTTGCCGCTATCATCACCACCCTCATCTCCCTTTGACCTACTTGACATCCTTGAATTCCTAAGTAATGTAACGATCTCCTGTAGATAATCCCGCAAATCTGACTACACAAGTGATGCTGCAACTCCACTTTTAGATGCGAGGTGCAAATCACAACTTTATCTGTATTGTTTCATGTCTCAATAAGCTCGCTAAACAGTACAATCTAAGTCTAACAAGAAACGACTAGCGGATATTAGACGCAACAGTAAGGTATCATTATGGTGCATCTCGCTGAACAAGATTGTCTGTTATCTATTATCTTATTTGGAGTTTCTAAACAACTTTCCCGACTGCATTTTATTATCAGGCGCAATTCTATGCCTGGAACGTCTCAGGTCTTCCAAGACCCATTTTGTTACCAAAACCAACCCCACAATTGGGAAACTACCCATAAAGATGTAAGGGAAGATTGCCAAGAGTAATGATGGCGAAAATACTTCCATACTTTAGCTAGATTAACAACCAATATAAGTGCTAATGCTCGCAGATCCAAAAATCACTGAATGAACTGAATTAAATGACCTCAAGAATAGTCACATTACTATAAAATAGTGACACAAATTATCGAATTTGATTTACTTGATCGCGTCACACATTGGTAATATTTAAAGCTTGATGATGAAGGTTTCGGACAATAGATATAGCCAAGGACTAGTTCAATATATTGATGTATGAATCTGCTACTGGGATTAGGCCTATTCTAAAACCAATAGCTTTTCTGATTAATAGATTAAATGACGGGATTTCAGAGGAACAGCTCTCCCATTACTTTTCTAATGAGCTGTACAACGATGAGTTTGTTCGGTTCTGCATAATGTTTTCTGTTGAAAATGGCTGGCTGACCAGATGTCACGATGGAGACAGATACTCTCTTACTCTAATCGGGAGAGAATTCGTTTCAACCCAGTTTGGCTAGATCTTCGCGTAGGGGTGAGCGAATAAGTTTGTTATATTTAGCGACAAACATTTCCGCTTCGCCGAAAGTCAATCAGTTCGTTGGCGAGAATTTACTGCTTCTCTTAGGTATACAACAAAGAATAACTGGTAATTATGTTGACTTGAAAAGTATTTGTTATCCAATCTCTACTCGGGAGCATAATTTCTTGCAATAAAGCCCGGTGCCTTCAAATTCTAGGAGTTCGTATATAAATCGAAAGGCTGAACCTAATCCCCTCAATTATAAGGTTAAAATCATTTAGTGCGCAAAGCTAACTAAGTTGGCACAGGTGGAGGAGCAACGGGAACAAGTCAATTCCGAAGAAAATATGACGCTGTCTAATCCAATTGAAATTCGGCGCAAGTATCTAGACCTTATAGATTCGGCAAAGACTGAAATTTCCCTTATTATTGCGACTCCAAATGCATTACGTAGAAATCTTACTGGCGGTATCATAAACACTCTAAGAAAAGCAGCTCAGGAAAAAAAAGTACAAGTAAAACTAGTTATTCCCGCCTACGAAGACCAAATTTACAATGCAGCTGATCCTTTTGAACAAATTGGACTTATGCCCGAGATTCAAAATTTTCAAGCGAAATCAATTCCACCTATGACCCGACAGACTGAAAAGATAAAATCAACTTTTCTCGTAGTGGATAGGAAGAGGACATTCATAATAGACGTAAAAGATGACACCGATCGTATTTGAACCGATGGAGAAAATTATGATTTTTGCAGACAAGGCTAGAGTACTTCAAGTATTTGCAAACTTGATCAACAACGCCATGACGTTCACGCGAAATGGTAATATTATTAATATAAATGCAATGAAGAA
>DATBFR010000101.1:0-11047 GCA_036558405.1 Nitrososphaeraceae archaeon
ATAAGGAACAATGTTAATCAAGTATTTTATACATTTTCTTTAATCTATTCTATACCAGCATCGCTCAGTATCTCAGAGAAGCGAATAGAGAGACATTACACTTTCTATTTCTTCTCTTTGT
Organism: Nitrososphaeraceae archaeon; assembly: GCA_036558405.1. Taxonomy (GTDB): domain Archaea; phylum Thermoproteota; class Nitrososphaeria; order Nitrososphaerales; family Nitrososphaeraceae; genus TA-21. The sequence goes on from DATBFR010000101.1 coordinate 122, forward strand.
CAAAAGCATTCAAATCAAATCAAATTTAACACCGGAGCACAGAAACTAAGAATGAAATGCTTAATAGTCCTGTTTTGATATTGCATCCCGTCTCAACATCTAAGACTATAACACAATAGATACAAGAGGAGTAATTCAGTAACGGATCTACAATAGAATATTGGGATACAAATAAATGAAAATTATCTACTAATATGCAAAACCTATAACGAAAATGTTACCTTTGAGTCAAATATAAAACAGCATCTAAATTCATTTTCTTCCTACTCAAATCTCGTAAAATATCGTCAAAATTGAAACTGCAATTAAAAACTAGCACAAAAAGATTCCTACTATTAATTGTGGATAAATAAAGATGTACTAAAACAGACTTTTTAAATCTATTGCACTTGCACTAATTTCATACTGCTAAACCATCAGTCACATAAGAAATGTTTTAAGAGTGCATTATAATGATCCTATCTGGGAATGTAACCGATAACTAAAATCTAATGCAGTCTCCATGCTAATCTGTTACTAGTCAAAATCCCTTTCCATAGACTACTAAACTAAAAAGTGAAACGTAAAGCGAAGAAATTATTTCACTATCTACAATTTCAATTAGAAATGAGCCATTCATTCAGATGTGTATTTGCTTTAGGATTGATAACCATATTGCTATCATTAAATTGGCATAAGTATAGTGACTAGAGTCAGGCGAATCTAACTGAGTCTATGATTGATCAATACATCTAAGCAGATTACCTTCGCGAACACGCTATCTTAAAAATGTACGTATTGCCTCATAAACTATCAGTGGTTTCTCTGCAAATGGAGCATGTCCTGCATTCTCAACAATCTCGATCGTCGCAGTTGTTAAGAGATTTCGAAAAATTTCGAGATATTCGATAGGAATCAAGGCATCATTCCTACCCCAAATGATAAGCGTCGGAATTTTGCATATAGTCTTTAATCGCTCAGGCAAAATCCGAGTTCTAGTACTATTTTCATAAGTTGAGCGGAAAGAATACTTTGCATTCTGCATATTCAGTCGATAGATAAAAAGATCAACTAAAGAGAGAACAATTGCCGACGGATTTGCCATCATTTGTTGGAATACATTCTTAACGTTATCAAAAGATGGATTCATCGCCACATGCAAATACTGTTCAAGAAGCCTCGTGGGGCCATTCAACAATCCAGAAGAATCAATCAATACAAGTCTATTTATCAGCTGCCCATTTTCGATTGCAACTTCAGCCGCAATGTATCCTCCTAGAGAATGTCCAATCAAACAAGTCTTATCTCGATCGATACCAATATCTTTCATAAATTCTGATACACAATCTCTAAAAAATCCTATGTTATAATCTACGTTATTTGGCGTATCGCTTTTGCCAAAGCCTATCAAGTCAATTGCAATCGTATGATACGATTTAGACAACGCCTCCGGAAAGTCTAACCATCTATCAGCGGAAGCGCCTAGACCATGAATAAATAGAATATGATGCGTTTGCCTATCTGCGTCGGAGTCAATATTGGGTGAACCATATTCTAGATACCTCATTCTGAATCCTTTTACGTAAGCAAACTTTTCCACCTATTCAAGGGGGCATTAGAGGAATATTAGCATGATCCTAGTAACACTGGTCACTGTCAGACATCGAATCTATGCATATTATTGACTGATGATCTGAAAATATTACCTAAGTCAAACATTTAGGATCGATTTTGGAAGTTGAGGTAATATAAGTGAAAGTCATAGATCTATACACGGGAGAGACTGTGCTGGCTGGCTATCGCAGCGGATTTCGACGCTGCGCCCAATCTATTATTGAACCATCATATAATCTCACATTATTATATCCGGCTTCTTTAAGTTGCAAGAAAGTATGAGACGCTCTAGTTCCTGAGTGACAGTAGCATATAATCTCTTTATCTTTTGAAATACCCTTCTTCTCAAAATCAAGGATCAATTCCTCTCGCTCTTTCATCATTTTTCCATCGTGTCCTATACCTTCTTCCCAATTATGAAGTATGGATCCCGGAATCCGTGCTTGAAAGTGTTCCTGTGGAGTTCTAGCATCGACGACTATACATTGATCTTCACTCATCTTATTCTTGATCATAAGAGCATCAGCTCTGATCGAATTATCTAACTGCGAAGAGAAAGGTTTGTTGGTAGGGGGCGGAGAGGCAGGGAGAACTTTGCTCACAGCCAACCCGGCAGTAATCCAGTCTCTGAAACCAATTTCCAAAAGTTTGACCTTGGTATGACCATGGTATAGTAAAGTCCAAACTATACGAGCTGCGGTTGGATCGGAATTATCGCCATAAACTATGACTGACTTAGATTGGTCAATATGCCGCTTTGTGAAAACATTTTCAACAGTTTTAGAATCAGCTACCAAGTTAGCCCCATTATCGGCGACTGAAATGAGGCTTTCAATACCGATTGGCAAGGCATTCTCGATATGTCCGAACCTGTATAACATATTTCCTCTTGCATCTAAAATGGTTGTATTCGGATCATCTAGATGCATTGATAGCCAGTGATAATCTTCAATCATCGTCATAAGTGGTCTATGGAAGTTGAATCTAACCTTATATTAACCATAATTTTGATTATGAACTTTTCTAGGAATTTGATAGAGCTCTTTAGACCTATAGATAATCATCGAAATAAGAACCAGTCTGATGCTTCCCTCTTCGCATGAGTTGGTATGCCTCTATCGGGTTTATCACTAGAATCGCTATCGTAACAAATAATATGTCTCGACTGTCGAGTTTGTGTCTACGACTTAACCAAAGTAGAATGATTATGTATCAAGTGTTCTAGCAACATAAAGCAAGAGCAGTAACTGACAACAATCACGCAGATTGATGAGCTTTTATTTAAAAGTAACATCTAAACCATCCACTGGCAGGTCTTGCGACTTCATCGAGTGTTCCAGGTTCTTCAAAGAGATGAGTTGTGTTTGCCACTACTACCATCTTTTTCTTTTTCGAGCCAATGTCTCGTAGAGCATTCTTATTCCAATTGATTACTTCAGGATAGTCACTCCCGTCTACAATGAATAGTGTAGGGACAGTAACTAGCCTCAAACAATTTCTTACAACAAGGTCTGGTTTACCTGATCGAGACACAATAGCATCTACAAACTTGCACGTCCTACTGTTAGATGACGCATTGAGGGCAGCTGCAGTGTCTGTACTTGCTCCAAAGTATCCTAGCTTAAGTCCTCTGATATTCTGATTTTGTGTTATCCATGCGGTTATTTTGACTAGTCTGCTTGATAGCAAATTTTATTTAACTTATTTAGTATGAGTCCAGGATTACTATCAAGTTGGGTTGCTACAATATTATTGCACTCTTCTTCTGGTGTGAGCAAATCTACCAGCAGGTCTCAAGCCCCTACTTGTTCATTAATTCAGCTACAGCACTATTTCTTGGACTGTTCCTACCACTTCCACTGCCATGAGCAAATATAACTATGCCGGTGGGATTAATTGGAATAGCTAATTTGACCTTTAATGTCACTTGATTTTCAGAGTTCGAGATTGGGATATGCACTGAAGCTTTAATCAAATCAATACAATGCTCCTCATTTTACTTTATTCTTTTAGACCGTTTAAAATTCTACTGCAAATTTATGTAAATATAAGTTAATCAGTTCTGGAAATCATGGAGAATGATCGAGTTAAGATAGCTATTATGACTCTGCAAAATAGCAAAATACTTAAAGCCCATGTTACTACGAATTATAATTTGATCAGCTGTGCATTAAATGGTTAATTTTTCACTAGTTAGGCTAGTCGTTTGACGGTTGTATATCTGAATTTTTATCTTTAGTTACCAGCCATAGGTAATATTATACCTGGAATTCGTATACAATTTTCAAAACTGCTTTTACTTTGTGATTGATTTGTTTGGAACACTTGAAATTATTATTTATGCTAATGATATATTGAGCGAGTACTCTTCATGGGTACTATGTATTCTGACGCCATCAACATTTGTCTAAAGTCGAGTACCCATTCATAGTACTTCAGGACCTCATGAATGTGATTGTTTCATTTTTCCTTCACCTAATGGGATATAAATCCCGTCATCATTAACAAACATCTCTAATCTATTACCTTTTTCCAAATTGAATCCATCTACTACCGGCTTAGGAAGGACTATTATAGAACTTGAACCCATTGACGAGATGGTCACTCTATGTTTTGTAGGCATTTGCCTTTCTCATAATCCTCTAATTGTGTATTTAAATATTGTTCTATATATATAATTAGACTTATATTTAGATACGTATGCTAATCAATATATGAATAAATTGTTTCTTAATTCTAATTTGCTTCCTAAAATATTGATGGTTTGTACGGAATATCCACCCATGCAAGGAGGAGTAGGAAGATATACACATAACCTGTCCCTAGCACTTCGCAAGATTGGTTATGATGTCCAAATTCTAAGCAACAAAATGGGCAATGGAGATTTTTCAGGGCTTTCTCCGACCAGTACCGACGACTCTCAGATCCTACTCCAGTTGGTAGATAAGACCAAACCTGACATAGTTCATGTGCAGTATGAGCAAGGGATGTATGGATTGGTATTGAATGGATTAAACCCCAGGAAAACACATACCAACATTGATTCTTTTTATGAGACCTGCAAAACACCTATAGTAACGACATTCCATTCGGCATACACGTTTAACCAATGGCTTAAATTAGTTGAGTCGCTAAAACCTTTGAAACCGAATTTTGATAAAGGCTTTTCGAGTTCTATTATCGTTAAGTATTGGACAAGCTTACTAAATTACTATTCTTTCCATAACTTGAACAAAGAAAAGTTAGCCAAAAGCAAGGTGGGAATAGTCTTTTCGGACTATTTGTCAAAAATAATTGGAGGCGGCAAAGTAATCTATCATGGTGCAGAGCTCAGTTCGTCGAGCTCCAGAGTAAAAGAAGCGGCCAGAAAGAAATTTAATCTGCCAAAAAGTGACCGGATAGCACTAGCCATGGGTTTTATGACCTCGACAAAGGGGTGGGACATCTTGGAAGAAATTGATGTTCCAACTGGATGGTCGATAGTTACAAATTCCTCAAATAATGATTTTGGCCAAAAACACTCTAACAGGACTTTGACCAAACACGGCATCATTGACTTGAAATTGAATTTTCTTTCGGATGAATATTTATCCCTCTTATTTTCTTCTGCTGATGCGGTACTCTTACCTTATAAGGTATGTTCTGGCTCGGGAGTTATGTTCGATGCCTTGGCACATGGCTTGCCATTTGTAGCCTCGAATTTAGGATTTTTTAAAGAGTTTTCTAATAAAGGATTGGGAATTACTGTGAGTCGTAACGGTACTGCTTTTGCTAAAGCACTTGAGAAATTAGATACGTACTATGACTTTTACAAGAATGCAGTTGACAAATTTAGGTGGAATATTAGCTGGACTAAAATTGCAGAAGAACACAGTAATGTGTATAAACAAATACTAGAAAGAGATGCGACCATCATTCCTGCACTTGCCAATAAATAGCTACGGCAGCATTTTGAAAATATGTCTCAGTCAGAAGTTGATGGATTTCACGGGTTGTGATTATTTATTAGTTGGATTTAGGTGTTCGATCGCAGTCAGAGATAAATGGTTGAGTTCAAAATTTACCAGTGGAAAGGTACTTTGTTACAAGTAATACACAAAATGCAATCTATACTCTCAAAAGAAGTTCCTTTGTTATGTTAGTAAATCAGTATCTGGTAATTAGAATTCCGTATGTAGTTGAATCAGGAAATTTCTTACTACCAGGTCTAGAATTGATGGCTGCATAAATACCTGTGGACCTATATTTTGACAGGAGCAAAAAATCATTTAGTTCGCTCTCTTCTAGAGTTGTATGTCCGATTTCAATAGCTCTATTAACAAAACTAAAAGGATATTCGACAGGCTTGTCAAAACGAACGCATCCCGCAGGTGGATTGGCTCGTAACATGAAGGCTCTTAAGCAAGCCTTCTCGCCTTGAAGCCAATCGCGGACTTTGTTCATGATGATTGGCTTAAGCATATTAACTAACTTATTATATCTGGTTTGTTTGTCATGGGTGGACAAGATACTGATCTCAGAATAAGAATTGCCGCAATGATGGATCGAAGTAGTTATCTGCTGAAGAATTTCCTCGAGTGTGAATCCAGTATTTTCACAAATGGAAATTGAATAAAGCTCAAGACAGTTGCTACATACATCAACACGGAATCCCTGTATTTCCCTTTCAGTGATTAGAGTGTCAGATGTTTGCTCATACTTGTGTGTTATTACAGCTGGAATATTCTGCATATAATTAGCTCCTAAAGTATCGAATAAATGCGCAGACCCCAATTGACTTCCGGAGGAATATCGGAAAGCAGATTCGGGAGTCGATGTGTAAAAGTTAAGAAATTTGTTACGCATTTCGAAAAGTTCTGTAATACTTTCCAAAATATTTACACTGCTCTGAAGAGGATCTGAATAGGAATAATGCGAGTTAGGATACGTTGCTCCACCATTATTGGAGATCGGCAAAAAACGTCGAAGGAGACTGTTATAATAAAACTTTGATATATCATCTTTGATAGGTTGAGAACCCAATGCTGGCTGTCTTACATCGCGATTGTTTATAGGAACTCCACCGATCGCATGACGTCTTGCAATATGGACTCTCATGTTGTATCTACGGTTGGACTGCTGCGTGCACATCGGACAAGAATATTTTAGCTGTTTAAATTGAACTCAGCTCCTGATTGGATAATCCCGTCTGAATCTGCAGTAACTCTGCAGTAACTGCAGTAACTACAGGCTGATGAAGTGGGTTTTTCATGAGAATAGAAAGAAGATTCTAGCATAAAAACATTCGGCACATTGGTCACAATGGCAACAGACCTATATCAATCCAGCATCAAACAAGTATGCTTGATGAGTATGTCTTGTCGAAAGAGCTTATGACTCAAGTTAATATTGTCCACATCTATCTTTGTCACGAAAGCTGTCAAAATTCCATGCATAAGCATTCAGACTGAATAACAATAACGCACTAATTACGCATGGCAAACCAAAGGTTCAGATTATCACGAAAGTGCAGGTAGACAAAATCAGGCATGGTGAATTCCGTGGCTACAGACAAAAGCCGGAGTACAAATATCTTCGTAATATAATCTTGATAACGACATTGCTATTCCTAGTAAAAAATTCATAAAGTATAATCTGAATTATAATTTCCTTAACTATTAGTCTGATGTAGTAATCATTAATTCAGTTTTATCCAATTTAGGAAGTATTTGCGTAATCTATTATTCTAAGGTAGAATCTACTATGCTTCATTGAAGAGCACATGTGGCCACATTGTGACGTATATATTATATTTCAGCTGCCTCTATGATGGTGTTAAACACACAATGAATATCTATTTACCATCTTGATTTGAATGTCTCATATGAGTCGCCCTCGAGGTCAAATGATAAGACGATCATGAGATACAAAATGCGTCATGATTTCAATTCTTAGCTAGATTGCTCCAACGAATTTCAATGTCCTACTTTAATATAACTCGAGATCATTAACACACGCTGTGCTCCCGCAGGTAAAGGTGCTATTATTAGCCAGCTCCGTGTTCGGCCTTTCACCCTTACCGAAATAACGACCTGCGGTGAACGGAGCAGAAACCCGGGTCGTCCTTTCACAGGAGAACCACATCCTCAAAGTCTGAGAGAGGATATACTCTCTATTCATTTGTCACATAAAAATAGGAGTTTCAATGAATAACAATTTATCTAATCAAATTATTATTTCTAAGCATCCCTAACGACAGAATAAAACGTCTATTAGGATCTGCTTAACGATTAGATGTAATTGATTATTTGCTTCAATACCGCATGAATCGCAAGAACATGGAATAATTGAGATTTCTTGTTGCAATAATTTGGCTATTGTCCGAATCCTTTTTCAAAAAATTAGAAGGGATTTAGATTCCTGCACCGATAGCGGGATTGCCCGATGGGATGCCGTTTTGAAGTGCACTAGTTTGGGGTTTGCCGCTGCCTGGGTTTTGGTTGTTATTGCCTGGTGAGTGACCGCTTGGGTTTTGGTTGTTATTGCCTGGTGAGTGACCGCTTGGGTTTTGGTTGTTATTGCCTGGTGAGTGACCGCTTGGGTTTTGGTTATTATTGCCTGGTGAGTGACCGCTTGGGTTTTGGTTATTATTGCCTGGTGAGTGACCGCTTGGGTTTTGGTTATTATTGCCTGGAAGGCTTGGATGGCTTGGAACGCCTGGATTGTTTGGATTGTCTGGCGGGTTACCGCTGGGATGTTGGTTGCTTCCATCGTGGTCATCACTACTGCTACTGCCGTGATCATCTCCGTGGTTCATTTCGCCTGATTTGCTGGGCTGAGTACCGATTATGTTCACTGCGTTATGGCTTCCCCTTACTTGGCTGCCTACGTTTTGACACTTTACGTCCAGAGGCAATGAACCATTTCCGCAGTAATTATCCTGTGCGAGAGTTTGTCTGTTAGGATTTGAAGAATGATGTCCACTTGCAAATGCAAGTTCTGAAGACATGGTTGCACCTGTCGCAAACACCGCTGCTAAAACTGCAATAGCAGCTATTGTAAACGAATTTTTGTTCATAATTTCAAGGGATAATCCATTTAATTCTTTATCTAGATTAGGCGATAATTTGACTCACCATTAATCTGATATATTTTCCGAATATTTCATTATGGAATTGGTACGATGATTTGTAAGTGTTCAAAAATGATGGACTCTGCAAGTCAAAGCCATCAGAAGCGTTAGCTAGTGCATCCTATCCATTCAAGTTTTGAATATTGTACTAAACTTACGGAGAAATTCAATTGGAGACATAATCTTGTATAAACTATGGTTACAGGATAAGGTCAACTTTTGTGGCAACGCTATACAATAACTTGTGTTGACTGCGGCATTTGACTCGCGGTGATTAATTCAAAATGCTCCTAAAGAACTAACCAACAATCATGCTTGAACCTTTTTTTGTATCGGATTTATTGATTATCTCTCCGTAGGCCTCCCAAATTGGTTTGGGTGAACCTATCATTCGATGTAAGTTTGTTCATTACTTATAATTTCTGGTGATGATATAATCAGAAAGGGTATCAATGGTATTTAAAACCATTCAATGGCAAGGAATATATATCAGACTCTCAATAATTTCCTTAATATGTCATCTAAAAAAGAGCAAGAACCTAATATAACTACATCTACTTCGCAATTCAAAAAGGATCATGAAGAATCAATAAATAGAGCCTTAGATCAAACGAGGGAAGAAATTCGAAAATCTGTTGATGAAGCTAAAAAGGAAATTCCACGATACACGCGTGCAATTAATGAATATCAGGAGCAAACTATAGAAGCTACTAGAGAATTGGCTGACAACTTTGTCGTATCACAGAAGGAAATCATTAATTCTTATCAATCCGCATGGGCCCCATATGTAGAAACTTATACACGAAATGTATCTACTCTGCTATCTCCAGGTAGGATATCCGAAGTGTACACAAATACCACCAGGTCATACGCCGACAATTTATTCACTGTCACTAGGCTAACTAACAATGTCATATTTGGCTATGCTGAAGCATTCAAGAATTCTCTCCAACAAGCAAAAAATAATGTCAAAGAATTATCTCGAATAGGGGTAAACGCAGCAAAGACTTTTGAGCAGTCCGCTAAGGATAATTCAAAAATAACTCAGGAAATCAGCATAAAGTAATTATTACTTCTTTTTTTAAAATTTCACGATTTATTCTTATGATATACTTTTGGTCAACGTTATTTTTCTAACAATAATGAATGCTAGTCAAAGTCCAGATGGTTGAAGTCCACACACTTCAGTTGACTACGCGTATTACCTGTCATCGGTATTTGAAAATTGTTCCATCACAAATGAGACAAATTCTGTGTGAAAACTGTATCTTATAAGATTCTCACGTTAAAATATGATTAGGAACGAGATATATGTATGACAAATCGTAAGGGATAGATGACTCGATTCGATCGTCCGTTGAAACATTTTTCTGTACGAGAATTATTAGCAGTTTTGTTTGACTGTATTTCATCGAAATTTTCAGGTGCTGCTACACATCATATTATTAAAAGTAAAACAAGAGGGTTAGAATTAATATTTTATGCATAACAGGAAACTGAACTTCAACTAAATTCCTAAAAATTGTCCATTCTAATTAAATTTGATTCGATTTCAAATATTAAAGGTGAGACCGAATTCATGGATAATCGCGATGTCATAAAACAAGAGATATTACTTTCAATCTGCGTTATGCGCTTGTGCAGTAATAACTATCTTCCCGTTGACGGTCCATTTTGCTGCACCGAGATCCTGACCCTGAGGTCCAGTGGCACGTGGGATATCAACTACTAAATCCTGAAATTCGTAAGTTATCTTAGTCCCTTTGCCAGTTAGACGATCAAATAATTGCGCCATAAGATCAGGCCATTGACTAGAACCTTCCTTAGTTTTTTTTTCATCAATAATTTCTGACATGGATGATATTGTGATCGCTTAACTTATAACGATATTGATGTTGAAAAGAAAATCTAGCAAGAATATGTAGAGTGTATGTTGTGAGTCTTTTTCGCACTTCTACAAAATATAGATACTGATCCAAGTCCGTCTCGAAAAATTTCCTAACAACATATGTGTTTACTTGGGCTCAAAGATTATTGAATTGTTGCTTAGGTGAATTGAAATACGCAGATAGCCAGATGTCAGTATCTCATTATCAAAACTGTCTGTTCTCTTTTTGAAAAAGCATTCATACTGACTAAGTTAATAAAAAGCCCTATTTCAAGAAGAAATTAACGAATTCTTATCTTGTGAAGATACAATTTTCCCACTTCCGATTCATTGT
>DATBFR010000102.1:0-9791 GCA_036558405.1 Nitrososphaeraceae archaeon
CCGAAAATTCAGCTGAATTGGGGCATAAAGATAGTGTAAAACAAGAAGAAGAAAACCAACAAGATACAGAATCCAATAAAGTATTATCAAGTGCAAGTTCTGAAAATTCCAGATCACAACAAGCCAAGAATTCAAAGCCAAATGCGGTGGCCACCAGCCACAGTCAGGATGTGAAGGAGGAGAGTAGGGTAGTTTTAGACGGATCAGATAGTAACGATAAAGATGGAGATAAACTAAGGTACTTATGGAAGCAGGTCGACGGTCCCAGGGTAAAGATAGCTCACGACAACGATGCTGTTGCATCCTTTGAGTCCCCTAGCATTCCCAACGATAAGGCACAGTTGAAACTGCAATTTGTTCTTGTCGTCTCCGACGGTGAAGATACTGACAAAGATACTGTTAGTGTGAGCATAAGACAAGGTGCATCACAAGATAGCAATAATAATGACGAGAAAGCAAGAAAAACTGCCGACGGTCATAAATCAACTAGTGACAATGGAGACGGAGATCGAGACAGCGGCGGTACTGATAGTTCTACAAAGTCAGATGACAACAACAATGACAAGAAGGATGAAAAGAGTAGTGACAAAAATTCAAGCCAGAATGATGGTGATAAATCAGATGACAAAAGTGGATCTCAGGACGGTGACGATGATGCCCCTAAAGAAAATTCTGCCAAATCCAATGACAAAGAGGAAAATAAAGATAAAAATGAACAGAGCAGTGATGAAAGCGAGTCCGATAGTAAAAGCGACTCTAGCTAGAATGACCTCTAGTTCTAATCTACTACTGACTTACCATCATATTTTGATAATTTGCCGCCCTATTACTAGATAAATCATATCCGAGGGGGAGCACCAAAATTCGCATCCAACTAGAGTCAAGGTCCAACAAATTAAGGTTTTTATAATATGTTGTCTAACCGTACTAACAATGTGAACCGATAATAACTGTCGGAATCTTAGAGAGTCAATATCTGAATTGGAATCACTTGGAATTTGCAAATCTAAACTAAGTGATTTGAATGATGTACACGAAATTGGAAAATTGGTAGAAAATATTAAACAGATGTACTTCCAGGAATACAAGTCGGGATCCGTTTTCACGGATTGAGACATATTTTTTAATTTTACTCTTCTGCGATAATGGACAATCGAAATGTGTTAAACAAAAAAGCCAGAGGCTCTGGAATTTTCCACAACCTCTGACTTGTCATACTGAACTCAGTGGTCCGGAAGATAGTGGGCGTACTAACTATTTCAGCGGTCCTTCAGAGATGTCAAGTTTTCTGGAAGAATACGAAATCAAGACAATTGCTATGTGAACACTGTCAGAATGAGTACCTCGTACCTGGCTACACTTTGACCTAACAAATTTTACAACTTTACTTTTATAATTCTGCAACGACCAAACAGCAGCGTAAAGATACAGGCCAGGACATCTATAACCCACAATTATTTTTGTCCTGGCCCATTTAGATTTATATGTTCGAGGGTGTGAAAAAACAACACTTTACCAAAGTCTAGCACGAATTGATTCCCTCCTTTTAAACTTCGTCAAATTCTGCATTCCCCCGCCAGCCTGCTATCCCCTACAAGTAACTGCATTTCATGATTTACCTTGCTTTAAGTTGATAGAATTATGAATTCCAGAATTCCAATGCAAGCCCATTGGATTCAATTTTAATTCCGAATGCTTCTGAATCAGAAATCGGTACCAATTCTATTTTATCAACTTTGCAAATAGGACATCTAGATGGATAGTATGCTGAAATATTTGACGCACACCAGAAGCAATTATTACATAACATAAAGTCTACTATTCTGTATTTCCTAATAGCACCCGATTTTTGGTTCTGGGTCGAGCTCATCATAGCATAGTGTGGACCTAGATCAATATCCTTTACGGTAACAAATCTAAAGTCATCCTTAATTCGGAAATTTCTGTCTGAATTGCTTGTATGTCAAGTTCATCCCTAGTATAGTTCTTTAAAGTCTCGCAAGCTTGTATTTCTGACAGTATAATGTCTTTTTTATCTTTGCAGAGATTGTGATATGTATCAACAAAGGAATATGTTACCTTTCTATTATTCTTCTTGCACCCACAAGTTTTAGCTATTATCTCAACGGGTGCCTCAGAATTACTAATATTCATTTACACCACTTTAGCTAAAGGCAAAATCGCTTATAATAAGATATTTCATAAGAAATTGTCTGATTTCTTGGAATATGATTTAGGACGTATGAAGTGGCTTTTTGAATATGAATAAGATATACTTGTTATAATGTTTCTAAATTTAGAAATTTTGAGTGTTTATGAGTATATCTTTTGTTGACACTTTGTGAAAAAAAAGTATACTAACTAATCGATTTATAGTAAGTCGTGAGAAAAACTTTGTTAGTAGGAATCAAGGTGAGTAACAAGACGCACTAAGAATGTGTAGAGAAAATTTGTACTTGATTGTTAGCATACTCGCCATTTGTACGCTCAAGTCGGTTTTTATATCATAAATACTTTAACAAGAAAGGAAATTTGGTGACAATCCGTGTCACATCTGTTTGACTAGTTATATCGTAGTAGAACAGCGTTTGCAAACAAGAGCCGAGAAATAATAATAATAATAATAATGATATTATCTTAGAAGATTGCCTACAATTATCTTTTCGAAATCCTTATCGCTGCTATTCTTTCTTGCATCAATCAATTCTCTTGCGTCATTGCCAACCAAGTATCTACGCTCTGGATTTTCTTCGGTTATTGCATTTAGTATTACATTTGCAACTTCTTTAGGAGACGTTCCATTTGCAATCGTAGCAAATAAATTTTCTTGCATCTTGTTCATCAAGTGCGAATAGGACGAATGCGTATCTACTGCTTTTTCTGGCGTTACAAAAGAAAAGTTTGTATTAATTACTCCAGGTTCAATCAATATTATTTTGATTCCAAATTGTTCCAATTCATAAGACATTGATTCACTTAGACCCTCAAGAGCAAATTTACTACTAACATATGATGAGCCCATCGGAAACCCGATGCGTCCAGCGATTGAACTCACGTTTACTATTGTTCCAGTTTTCTGTGCCCTCATTGAAGGTAGTACTTTGTGCATGACTCGGATTGCTCCAAAGAAATTGGTCTCAAATTGTGCTTTAATTTCATCCAGCGAACTGTCCTCAATACTGCCCATTAATCCATATCCTGCGTTATTGACTACTACTTCAATAGACTTCTTTTTATCCAGAATGTTGTTGAACGCATCATCAACTGAATCATCGTTAGTAACATCTAGCTTTAACGTTTGTAACGGAAGATTCTCTTGTTTAGCAACTTTTGTTATCTCCTTAGATTTGGCTAAATTACGCATAGTCGCATAAGTATCAAAGCCATTTCTTGCAAGTATCAATGCTGTTTCATAACCTATACCAGATGAGCTACCAGTAACTACAGCAACTCCTTTCTTATTCTTACTTTCATTATTATTATTTACCATGCCATATATTGGTGCATATGCACGCATATAAGTGTATCTACACCTACATAAGCGTGAAAGATACAAATACTGCGAAAGACATATCATTGATCCGAACCGATATTTTTCCATCATCACCTACAAGCTTAGTTTTACCTCGATCTGTGCAAAATTGGGCGCAATAATAATCTCTTGTTAATTTCCTTCATTATCCAGTCGTCGTGATATTGCCATTTGGTAAGTATGTATGCATCTGCACTAGTAACACCTGCAAAAGAGTTCACCCGGGCCAAAGCATAGTCTACCGCAAACACATTTTCACCAAAGAGTACGAAAGCCAACCGATCCTTAGGTTCAATTACACTAGGACTGTACAAAATATTTGCCTGAAATTCTGTATACATGCGTTCAAGTACATTGTAATATTGGGATTTCGCAACTGTTATGGGAATAACAAATTGAACATATCCTATCATCGCAGCAGGACTAGTCTGAAGGGAGAAATCTAACAAACGACACTCCTTCATCCTATCGATCCGTCTTGTAGTGGTTTTTTCAGAGATGCTAACTTCTTTGGCAATGTCAGCTATCTCTACCCTAGCACCTGAATGCAGTAGACATCTTACTATTCTCAAATCTGTTTCACTTAGGTCAGTAGATGCAACAGTTACTTCAGTAAGAGCAATGCTAATAACGCTTGCAGGTCTTAGGCGCTCATTTAGGGATTGGATAGTATTATTATCCAACGGCTTTTTGATAATAAGGGCAGCAACACAAGTACTTCCCATATGATACACATGATATGCAAGATCTCCAAATTCATTGATACGGTGAATGACATCATCCTTAGTTATTCCTTTACTAGTCTTTACCAGTACAAGAGCTGTTCTATAACCAAAAGCTGCAGGATTAACTCTGACGACGAATCTTTCTATGACGCCACCGTGTACCATCTTCTTCACTCTGGCCTTTACACTTTTTGAAGTTAAACCAATCTGTGAGCTTATATTGCCATAGGAAGTTCTACAGTCCCTAGCTAACGTGGGGAGAATAGCAAGATCATTTTTATCAAGTAACATGCGAACCCCTTCTCCGTCCGGCATCACATTTTCATAATGACCACTAAAAGTAATAAAGGTGTCTGATATTGGAAGTTTCACTTCCCCTAAGGATAAGTATCTGTAACTGCATAGTGATAGATATGAAAAGCATTGAAATAAAAAATGAAATGGTTGAACGGAACTTAACTACAAATGAGAACAGGAACGAAAAGAAAGCTGTTACTCCCAGGGGTACAGTGACCATCAGAGGAGAGTACGGAACTATAAAGTTTGAAAGACTATTCTCTCATCCAAAAGAGGTAGTTTGGAAGGCCATTACAGATCCAAATGAGATATTCAAATGGTTGCCAGATTACAAAGGAGTCATCAAAGGGTACAAAGGCGGATCAATTGATCTTGTCAATACCGTATCAGGATCACACGTAACTGGAGATATTCTAGTCTGGGATCCCCACCGCGCGTTTGAGTATGAATGGCATATCCCTCCCAACCCACTGTTCCCTCAGGGAGAACCTGAATCTGTTATCCGGTGGCAGCTCAGACAGGATGGTGATTCAGACACACGCCTTACTATGGCCCATGAGCACCTTAGCAAACGGACGTCTTTATTTTTCGGCCCTGGTTGGCATGCATACCTAGATAGGCTTGAAGCAAGTCTAAACAATGAAGTACCTCCAGATTATAATCGTAGGCGCGCAGAGGTCAAAGAGTTATATCCTTCATAATTTGTGCAGGTACAACTACTGGCTATGAAATTGAAGTACTAATTACTAGAACAATAAACGTCAATACTAAAAAATAGCTGTTCATATTGCAGCCAATAGTGCTGCAATATAATAAAATTCGTTCTTCGTACTCTGCAGATGTCCTAGCTAGAACCTTCGGCAGCCGTTGCAATATTTTTTAGTGCTTTCTCGGTCTCTTTGAATATGTTATCTTTTGCAAACCCTTTCCCTATTATTGGTATATTAGAAAAGTCCATGTTCCATGATACATCAATCTTTGTTTCACTAGAATTATTGGATGGTGTACTCAATGTCATAGTTCTAATCCCAGTAATCGGCCCCTGAGTCTGATTTACAACTATTGAATCTTTAGGGTTTACAGTAACTATTTGATGTGCGATAGCATTAGCGAATGCCAAAGTAACATCTCTCTCAGTGACATTAGTATTATTGTCTACCTTTATATTTTTGACATCCTTAATCGAAGTCCAGTACTGCGGCTCACTATCTATATCTGATACTATAGACCAAACTTTATCGATTGGAGCATGTGCTATCGTACTAGTATTTATCATATCTTCTGTCGCAGCGTTACCAATGCTGGTTTGACCTGTAATTCCTATTAATGCTAAGATTAGAGCTGAAATGACTAGCTCTGGCCGTATCAACTTGTTCTGATGTATCACTTTTTTTGACTCCTTTATTATTTTATTCATGATTTACATATGTAGGAACGAATAAAGTTAAGTCTTGTGTAAGTGCGACTGCACATAACGGAAGTTTATGTTTATTAATATGCTTTTATATTATCTAAATTACCTTGAAAGATGGAATTTTAGATAAGACTGATATAGATATTCTTCGTTTACTAATTGGCGATTCTAGATCTTCTTATCGACAGATAGCCATCACAATAGGCTTGAGCACTAACGCCGTAAAGACTAGAATTCTAAGATTAATCTCTAGTGGGGTTATTAGACAGTTCTTTACAACAGTAAACGTAGCAGCATTTGGATTTTCAAAGCTATGCTATTTATTCATTAGAAACAGCAAGAGTATAGAAGAAACATTAAGTCGCATAAAACTGTTAGGACAGATGGTAGTAGAGGTTGAAGGCATAGGAGGTACATCACTAATTGGAATTGCCATAAGCAGAGAGAATGAAGAAAGAATTGAATTACTTACTGAAGCTTTGAAACCTGCTTTGATTCAAAATATCTTTGTTGGTCAGTCCTCCCCATTGAAATTAAAAATGAAGAAGACAGATTTTAGAATTTTGAAATGTCTTATTGCTGATTCAAGAATGGAAATCTCAGAAATAGCCAAACAAATTTCTGTAAGTTCAAAGACTGTCAGCAATAGACTCGAGAAATTAAAACAACATAGGATAGTCCTTTTCAATGTCGCCACCGACCCACTAAAAATGAAAGGATATATCAGATGTGGTATGCTGGTCAGGTTGGAAAATCATCTCTCATACAAGACCCCAAGACTAGTACAGAATATGCTAGAAGATCAATGTCTTATTGCGTTACCAATGATTCATCATGACAATGTCATGAGCTTTCAACTTGTTGTAAATAGCATTTTTGATCTTGACCCTGCAATTAGGAGGATTGAATCACTAGATGGTGTCATGAGTGCTGAGGTATTCGTACCTCAACGAGCAAGGATGCATCAAGATTGGATTATTAGGGAAATAGACGAAAGAGTCAAGACAGTTGAAGAGCCTCTGAGAAGTTAGTAAGTTTTTTTGCAATATTGTACAAAGAAAAAAGTAGGATTTTGTAAAAGAGTTAGGTATTGTTGTAGAGCTTATTATTTGGATTGTGAATCTTCCTCATCGTCTGTATCAACGTCACCTGATTCATCGTTGTCCTCTCCAGCACCTTCTTCAGTCGTCCCCTTGTCATCTCCTTCTCCTTCACCAGTGTCGGCATCTGCTGGCATGGTTTGGAGGGCATCTGAAGCTAGGCCTACTTGTTCTAGCGCAAGGGTATTATTGCCATCATCTATTGCTTGTATGGCTTGATTTAGATACTCTTTAACCTGTTCTGTGTCACCGGTTGTACCTTGCGCAGTTATGTCAGTCTGTTCTGTGTCACCACTTGTCCCTTGTGCATATATGGCAGATATACTTGCCAATGTCGTAGTTGCTATGGTCAAAATAACAAGAGTTAGAATGACCGGTAGTATTTGATGTTTTTTCATTGGGACATGGAAAAAGGCATTTTATAAAAAGGTTGACTAGGATTTAGAAAAGAGTATTTAAAAATAATTTGTTCCTCTTCAGAATATCTAAACTGGGGTGGTACCAAATTATGAATATCAATTCAGGCAAATTTACCGTGTATTATTATTTTGTTAAGAAATCTAAGATATATTTGACGTTGTTACGAATATCAATGTCTAATGGCTCGTTAGTTTTGATATTTTGAGTTGATGAGCCCTTCGAAACGTCGGGAGGGATTCAACGGCCAAGTCGAACTATAAGAGTCAGTCCGAAGTGGAGTTAACTGAACTTTGGGCTGAAATCAGCTGATTGCATAACCCTGCGAAACTATTCTAATGTCAAAAAGCCTTTTACTAATATAAGGAATTTTAAGTATAGTAATTCTGCTTTAGGAATGGTAAGCAAGAATTTTTTACTTCAGAAAAGTTCTACTGTAACGAACGTTAAGTTCAATACGAAAGTTAATGGCTTGTTTGCATTACGCCGGTTCCCGCACAAAGCACCAAACATCAAAGAGCAGGCACAAAATAATGCAATTCTTAGAAAATATTGTATTCCTTCTTGTGATTATTAGGTTTCAGGTCAAAGGCATATAAGGAATGTTATACCTCATTTTAGCAGAGAGGGATATAATGCCTTCAAATCTCATCATGGTGATTGACGATGATGAAGACCTCAGAGACCTCTATGTGGAATCCTTGAAATCCAAGGGTCTCAGAGTTAAAGGCTCTTCGGACGCGAAAGTGGCTTTAGATGAAATTAGTGACGAGCCTCAGAAATACAGCCTGGTCATAAGTGATATAATGATGGCTGCTATGAATGGTTCTATTCTTGCAAATAAGGTAAAAGAAATCAATAATAATATCAAAGTGATACTAGTTTCGGGATTCGACTATAGTTGTATGGATCTGTCACATAGCCATTATGACAGATTTATTCAAATCCCTATAACTATGTCTGAGCTTTTATCTACTGTGGATGAAGTATTGCAAACCTCACCAGAAGTAGAACTAAGACGTGACATTAGCGTCATTCATAAACAGAATAGAGAGAGTTGACTAAATCCAAGAAAGATCCTAGTTAAACAAGTTACGGATACTGAGCAATTATATGGCAGGAGTGATATTTGTGCTATTAGTTCCAATTATTAGAAATGATGGTGCGTGATCATTTAATGAGTATGATTATAAATATGATAAAATACCAGATGCCATAATCCTTACTAAGAATGAGATTGTAATCTATTTTGATGGTATATATTGATGCACAAATCTGATAACTAAATTAACACATAGTCTTAAAAATTATTTAAGCTATGTTGTCTTATAGTATGTGAGTGTTATGACTAAACCTTCTAGTAGTGACATTCAGGATATTGTGCTGGCTGATGGTCTGAAGGAGTTATTGTCTGCATGCAAGATAGACGTATTAAGCCTAAGCATTCCAGACCTTGCCTTATTGCTAGCAGTTGACCATTACGTAGCCAAATTGATACAAGATGCAGTGAAAGTCAGATCCTACCAGACTGAAGAATTGGTAATTTAGAAGACACTCTAGTGCCGTAAGGATTCAGACTGCAAGGTTGGTAAGTCAGATAGCTATGCAAGTAGCTTTATCATCAAAAATGAATGGGTTAGGTACAAGAAATATCTGAAAGAATTCCCACACGAACAGACAGAACTAAAATATTGTGACATGTTCTAATGATTATAAACAATCATGTGCTATAACAAATATGGGGTATAGAAGTAGGGAGCAAATTATCTGATCCATGTTACTATCAGCAATAACTGGGGATGGAATAACTAAAACGAAGATGATGTATAGTTCATACCTTTCTTATCCACAATTGAAGGTGTACCTAAGTTTTATGATTGCTAATAAGTTGCTAGAATACGACTCGGGAAATGGGCTTTATAAAATAACATCAATAGGTTTGGAGTTTTTAGACCTCAATAATAGAATAAATAACATGTTCAATAAATCAAATAATGATATACTTATACCTTCAAATAAGTATTGACTTTAGATAGATATCTACATGGGTAGCGATCCCCATATAATAGTTAGAAACGAAATCAAATAATTATCTTATAGTGTAACCACACAAATTTCTTTGTAGATTTGGACGTAAAAACTATTTTTTCTCTCGCTCAAGTAGCGCAGTCTCAAATGCTACTGCCTTATTGGGTTCTGATGCATATATAACATAATGGTGGTTTCTCAAAAGAGAACTAATCCATTCAGGTTTTCTCGTATTCTCAATTTTAGAGACGTCATAATAACATATTTGTGAATAATTA
>DATBFR010000103.1:0-141984 GCA_036558405.1 Nitrososphaeraceae archaeon
TACTCTCTGCCGAAATACAAAATGCAGTTCGTTCCAAAATACCAACAATGGAAAGGATCTCCATTATACCGCATTCCTTCTCTGAAAAACCTGAAACTAGAATGGCCAGGCTATTTAGGAATAGGAATAGGAATAGGAATAGGAATAAAACAAACGACTGAATAAGATCCGTACGTATCCCACTAGGAGTAACTTTATTTTTAATGAAATTAAATGCATCTTTATCGATGAAAATTTTCTTATTTTAGATTGCAGCAATTTAACCAAGTATTTTCATTATACTCTCGTAAGGAAGAGGAATAATTGGAATTATGTTGATCACATCGGCTAGTCCTCCCATAGGATTGAAATTTTGAGATTATTGTTCCAATAGTATTGTTAGAAATATTCAAAGTTGGAGAGGGTTTATTCTACACTCGAACTTAGTATCAAAAATAAATTATTGTAATGAGTATTGCAATTTAATTCAACTTAACATTGATTCGGTTATCTATGTTAATGTCACAATATTAATTTCAATTCTCAAACATATTTAATTATAATGCTTGTACAATTAGGACATGGAGGTTGATGAAATAAGATTTAATTTGTTAAGCATTCTATATGAGAAATACTACGAATATGGGGAAAGACCGATATCAACTGACAATATCATAATCGAACTTAATTTTACTGACGATAGTCAAAGCATATATGATAACATATTGTATCTTAACGAGAGAGATCTCATATGGGCTCAGAAATTAGAGAATGAAAAATATTACTCTTTAGTCAAAATTAACGAGAAAGGAATTTCTCTTGTAGAGCGAGTACTTGCCTTGACACTTGAAAAGATCCAAGATGAAGTACTCAAGGAAAAGTTGAGATTAGTTCTTAATGATGCCAACCCGTCATCGAGGATGAGAAGATTTTTAGACTTAACAAAGAGTTATTCAACTCTAGCCGGTCTAGTTGGAAGTCTTGTTAGTAGATTGTTAAAAAAGGCATGACATATCTAAGGTGAATTATACTTCAAGAGATAATGAGTTTCCACAGACTAAAAATAGAAATAGAGCTTAATTTGTGAATAATGACAGCCTGTGAATTCGTTATCAATATTTATGTGTAATTCAAAATATATCTATCTCCTCTTCATTTGTTCAATTCTGGCCTCGATAATCCTGATTTGTGACGTCTCTTCAATCTATGCTAAAAAGCCCAAATCATACAAAGATATCACCATAATTGACAAAGGGCTCAAGGTTGAGCCTATAGCATCAGGATTTGACTTCCCGACCGGAATGGCGTTCCTAGGAACAAACGATATTATAGTAATAGAAAAAAATACTGGACAAGTAATAAGAATTAAGAATGGCACTGAATTGGGAGAGCCGTTACTTAAAGTCAATATAGCGAATACAAGTGAGCGAGGCCTACTAGGGATTGCTGTCTCTCGACCGCAGTCTAATGATTCTGCTTTCCCCTATGTATTTTTGTTTTATACGGAAAGTAAAGATAAGACGGGAGAGGAGATATTGGGTAATCGCTTGTACAGATATGAGTTAGTAGATAACAAATTGATCAATCCGAAACTATTACTTGATCTTCCCTTCTTACCTGGACCTTCTCATGATGGCGGGGTGCTAACTATAGGGCCGGATGAGATGAGTTTGTATCTAGTTATCGGTAACCTTAACTTCATACAGAATCAAACATATATGACCCAGGCACAAAATGTCAAAGATGGTCCAACACCTGATGGCAGAGGGGGTATACTTAGAGTTACGTTCGATGGTCAAATTATAGATGGAAAGGGTATCTTGGGGGATGATGATCCATTGAATAAATACTATGCTTACGGTCTTAGGAATAGTTTTGGGATTGGTTTTGATCCATTGACGGGACAATTGTGGGACACAGAAAATGGGCAGAGCACGAATGATGAAATCAATCTGGTAGAGCCAGGATTCAATAGTGGTTGGAGAGTCATTCAAGGACCGTCATCCTTGAAATCAGATTTTGATAAGAATGATCTTGAAGATTTTGACGGTAAAGGGATTTATAGAGACCCTGAATTTGATTGGTCTGATACTGTTGCACCTACTTCAGTACTGTTCTTTAATTCTGACAAATTAGGTGATCTCTATGAAAATGATTTGTTTATAGGTAGCGTAAAGAATGGAACTTTATATCACTTTGAATTAACTGAAAATAGATCTCAGCTGGATCTTAATGGATCACTGGCTGATAAAATCGCAAATAATTCAAGCGAGTTGAAGAATGTAACATTCGCAAATAAACTGGGAGTTATAACCGATTTGGAAGTTGGTCCTGATGGTTACCTTTATGTATTATCAGACTTTCGCCGCGATGGAACTATATTTAGGATCAGCCCAACCAACGAGATGAATATTATATCCAAGAGTGGATAATGAATAATGAATAATAAATGCGGCCTATATGTTATGGGACAGATCAGATGAATGTAGTCAAAGACCATAAATATGCCTGATGTCTTTTGACTATCGCATACAACCTTAGTTCTGGTGCGAGCATCTGGGTTCCTCTTCGACAGTCTGCTCATTTAATCCAAGATAGAATATTGCGAAGTTAAATATGGATCTTGCAATAAGCTATCAAATGCCATTCTATTCCATAGTTTGTTCTTCTCTCGATGTCGCAAGTGCAAACGTTGCGAATATTCTAATAAAGAAATATGACTTTATCATGGTAAATGAGTTTATTTATCGTTCGAAGGCCTACACCAATGTCCAAATGATTATGATAAATAAAATACCATTGTATGCAGATAAAATCGATGAAATTTATTCGGATACGGGATGTTTTATTTTTGTTTCTCGGCATAAATCCTCAAGTGAAATTCCAACGTTAACGTGTCATTCTACTGGGAATTTCAATCAAAATTCTTACGGCGGTAGACCAAAAGAGATTGGCATGTGTTATCCTTGGATTCAGAAACAATATTTTTTGGAGTTACATGGCCAACGCCATAAAGTTCCTAAGTATGATATTACAATAGAAGCAACACATCACGGACCAACTTCATTGGCTAAGCCCATATTGTTTGTAGAAATTGGATCAACAGAGAAAGAATGGTTGGACTTGGACGCAGCAGAGATTGTATGCGTGGCATTGTTAGAAGTATTTTCGAAAAATCCTGGAAGGTGTAAAAGAGTAGCCATTTGCTTTGGTGGGACTCATTATCCCAGTAAATATAACAAACTTCTTTTAGACTCAGAATATGGGTTAGCCGCTATAGCAGCAAGACATAATCTCCAAAACTTGGACGGTACGATGATCCAAAGGATGATCTCTAGCAGTATAGAAAATGTGTCGTATTTGGTGTATGATACTAAAGGTATGGGAATTGAGAAAAAAAGAGTATTATTACTAATGGAAGAAACAGGCCTCGAAATAATTAAAGTATAGATAACTTGATGCAATCCAAAGTAATTTAAGATGAAATATGAGATTTCGATTGTTTTACGAGCTCCCTTAAATGGGACACGGATCGAACATGGCCACCATTCACTTTTTTGTACAAAGCCCAGAACACTTCCCTACTAATTTCGTTTCGATCCTTTAGCACCCTTAAGTTGCGTCGCAAGGATCTGACTTTCTTAACATAGATCTCTTTCTTGCCTGTCCTGGCAGTCTTCTTTCCCTTTTTTGAACCCGCCGCTACTCCCCGCTTCCGTTTTCTATTTAATTTTTTTTCTGCACGTGCTCGTGAAGTTCCTCTTTGTTTTACAGTCCACACTGTACCATTATTGATCAAAGATCGCATATTGTCCCTAGTTATGGCATCAGCAACATCATCTAGCTTGTCGGGCTCGAATCTTACCCTATTGAGGCCGACGCCTAATATTCGAGCTATCAACTCTCTCTTTTTCCTCAGATTAACAACCACTAGGAACTCTCCTCTTTGGATTCTCCTTCTGGCATATCATCTACTTTTTCAATTTGGTCAGAGTGCTCCATTATTGCCCTTTGTGGATTCAACACTTTAATTTTCAGAGCTGCTGCCGCTTCCACTATCGCCATTCTCTTTCTTCTGCCAACAGTATGTCCAATTCGAATGGCATTTTTAGCCGGATCCACTCCATTTAAATCATTTGTGTTATATACCATAACTTCAGTATACCCAGACGGATGCAGACCCCTCCCCAATTTTGGGCCCCTGTAACCTATTTTAACTAAACGAGGAACACCTGATACTTGCAATCTCATTTTGTTATCTTTGCCTTTTGGCCTCCTCCAACTTGGCGAAAGGCGATCATACCTCCAGCTTTCCTGGCGCACAAACTCTGGCCTCTTGTCGGATATTTTCTTCCTTGCTTGCAGTAGTTCTTTGTTTATTACCATAAGTCGTGCATTTGTCAGACGAATCAAATTTAAATAAAAATGTTTCTAGAATAAACCAATAATTCTATAATTTTTTTCAATCATGGACTTTTATGTCTCAGACCTAATTAGCCCGTAGCGTAAGAATTAATAATTTCCAAATTGAGAACTAGATATGAAAAAATATGAACTACCCCCTGTACCGTACGCCTATGACGCATTAGAACCAACCATTGATGCTCGAACTATGGAAATTCATCACACTAAGCATCATCAAGCATATACTGACAAACTCAACGCAGCGCTGGAAAAATGTCCACCGGAGATTCAAGATAAAGATATTGTAGATATATTGTCTAATCTTAACCAGGTACCGCCTGATCAACTAAGTGCGATCAACTTTAATGGAGGAGGATTTGACAATCATAGAATATTTTGGAATAACATGAAGCCAAATGGAGGAGGAGAACCATCTGGATCGATTGCAAGTGCAATAAACTCGTCCTTCGGCAGTTTTTCAGCCTTTAAGGAGAAATTCTCCTCTACTACTGCACTTATTCAAGGAAGTGGATGGGGATGGCTAGTCTTTAATCCATCTTCGAAGAATGTGGAATACAAGTCGATGCCGAATCAAACAAGTCCAAGGACTGAAGGTTTAGTTCCACTGTTAGGATGTGATGTATGGGAACATGCATATTATTTGAAATACCAAAATCGAAGACCTGACTATATTTCTGCTTGGTGGAACGTTATAAATTGGGATGATGTTACAAAAAGATTTGACGAAGTGAAAAAATAGTTAGGCTAAAGACAGTGCGTACACAGGCAGATATTATTCTGCCTCCTCGTATGTTTTTAGTTTTTTAACAAACTGGATTTGCATTTTACTGACAAACATTCCATTTAGGGCTTTGGTCATAATTTTTGGACAAAATTAATTGATCCGAATTTTTCTCTAGTAGTTCTATTAACCGCCATATTGTAATCATATATTTTTTTCGAGTATTCTTTCAGTACGCTCTTCATAGGGTCTATAGATTTAGCGGTATAAAATCCCGGACAATCTCCAGTGAATTGAAAAGACGCGTGAACTGTGGGCCTAATTCCGTCAGATTCCATCCACGAAGCAAACGGATAAAGCCAACATACGCCAGGCTTATATGGATGTAATTCACAGCTCCCTTCTGGGTCTAAAAACCTACATTTGATTGGTAGTCCGTCTTCCATCTCTCCTTCATTTAATTTCCTTTTGAGAGATATCATGCTCAATGTCGTAATTATGTTCCCGCCAATCCCCACTTCTTCCCAATTAGATACTCTCGTTTCATTTTTCAGAAAATTGTGTGCTGAGGAGTATCCGAGCTTGCTTGAAATAGTCATAATATCATCCTTTGTAAGAGGAAGTCTTCCTTGCCGCTCACAGCAGTTGTGACAATCAGGCCATAAGCAATCCCATAGCACAAATAATTGATCAGTAATAAGGTTTGGAATGTGGAATATGACATCGCCAATTAGAATGGGATAATCTGTTACGTCATCTCTTTTACCTATATGCAGATCGTAAATTGCTTGTTCTACTTTCCAATTTTTTCTTAGGGTGTCAATTGAATCTTTTACCTTATTGATTCCAAGATCCACGCTAATTATTTAATATATCAAAACCCAAGTTTAAATGTGACTAAAGATCCAAAACATTGGGAAGTAGATCACGACTAGATGTCTACTCAATACGAGAGTAATACAAATAGGCCTCTTAGGCCAAAAGTAAAGGGGAAACATGCGTCATCTACCGAAAATCGACGCATGGTATGGGAAAGTGTAATTTGGCCACTGGTATTGGATTTGAACCGATCATATTTTACTCTAAAAGAGTATCAAAACAAGAGAGATCTCTACTGTGTAGGACATGGAATTTCCCCTTCAAGAGTAGCTGGAGGCTTCGTATCACTGTTGGTAAAGGGCATCCTAGTGAGACAAAAGCAGATCTATTCAATCCATTATAGATTGATTCCATATATGAGGAAAAGAGTTAATCTAGAATATGGTCAAGTCATACGGGAAATTAACACCAAACGATAGTTGCGAATACATATATGCCTATATTTTCAGTAATCGATAATTCTCCTGGCTGCAAATGATTTGGATTTTTTTCAATAATGCCCAAACATGAACTATTAATTTTATGGATATGGGCCAATCTTTTTCCACATTTACTCTAATGTTCTAGAAACTTGAAATATTTTCGTTCAAGGGACAAATTATCACAGAGTATAATATAAGCACTAATCCTCTGATAATTGACACCTGACAGGACTCATGAAGGGCTTCTGTTATAGAGCATAATAATATGCAATTATGTCCATTGGGCGATATGACCGCCTAAACGGTAAAATCAAATACCGGATATGGAGAAGTTCTGCTGTAGCTCGTGTCAGCCCGGTCGTACCTTTCGCACTTACGTGCTGGTGCCGAATCTAGTGGCCAATCTCCAAGGGGGGGCTAAGGATTTCAGGCTCTGGATCTCATGAGAAAAGAAACCTGGAGACAGCAGTTCGAATCTGCTCCGGGCTACCATTATTAAACACTGGGTCCAGCACTAACTAAGTCGGCTACAGGACCGCCAAATCTCTCAAAATTCCTTACAAATAATGCAGCCAAACGCCGAGCTGCTACTGAATAATTATGATTATCGGACCAAGTTGAACTTGGATCTAAAATCTCCGATGGTAGACCGGGACAGGAAAGTGGTATATCCAAATTGAAGATCTTGTCATGCCTGTAGTTGACCTCCTCCAAATCCCCATTTATTGCAGCTGAAACCATTTTTCGGGTATAATTCAGATCCATTCGCTTTCCTATTCCGTATGGGCCTCCTGTCCAGCCAGTATTGATCAGATATACGCGGCTTGAGTGTTTGGAAATTTTCTCCCCTAGCATTTTAGCGTAAACTATGGGATGCAAGGGCATGAATGGAGCTCCAAAACATTGGGAAAAAGTTTCCTTTGGTTCCGTTATTCCTCTTTCCGTACCCGCCAATTTGCTTGTATATCCAGAAATAAAGTGATACATGGCCCCATCCCTTGTTAACTTAGCTATAGGAGGCATTACGCCGAATGCATCAGCAGTTAAAAAAATTATTACCTTGGGATGACCTGCAATCCCTGGTGTTACTGCGCCGGAGATGTGATTTATGGGATAAACCACCCTCGTATTCTCAGTTAACATACCGTTTTCGAAATCAGTTTCGCGACTATCGTCATCTACGACTGCATTCTCCATCACTGCCCCAAATTTAATAGCATCCCAAATCTGTGGCTCCTTCTCACGATTAAGATTTATACACTTTGCATAACAACCCCCTTCGAAATTGAAAATTCCCTTGTCAGACCAGCCATGTTCATCATCCCCTATTAGTCGCCGCTGAGGATCCGTAGATAGCGTAGTTTTCCCTGTTCCAGATAGCCCAAAAAACAGAGCAGAGTCATTTTTATGCCCGATATTTGCAGAACAATGCATGGGAAAGGTTCCCTCTCTTGGTAACAGGAAATTCATGACAGTAAAGAATGCTTTCTTTATTTCCCCCGCGTATGAAGTTGAACCTATCAGAATCATTTTTTTGCTAAAATTAATGATTATGAATGTGCTACTTTTAGTACCATCGATTTCGGGAATTGCAGAAAAGTCGTTAACAGAAAGCAAAGTGAATTCTGGAGTGTGCGTTAGCAATTCACTATTTTTAGGACGTATGAATATCTGGTTAGCAAAAATCGAGTGCCATACTGTGTCTGTCATGACTCTAATGGGGAGCCTTGTTTCTCCGTCAGCCCCGACAAAACCGTCAAATATGAATAATTCCCTGCCTGAAATATGTTGTCTTAGTCTATTGAATAAAGCTTCAAATTTGTCTTCGGGAAGAGGATGATTTACCTTACCCCAATCTACAGTTTTGTGAGTCGTGCCATCATCTACTATAAATCGATCATCAGGAGATCTGCCTGTAAATTTGCCAGTCCTGACTGCTAATGCCCCGGTGGTAGAGAGAATACCTTCATTGCGCTGTAAGGCTAGCTCAACTAGGGTAGGCACAGCTAAATTTCTATGGGTTTCGCCAAAATTGATATTCATTTCTCTGAGCTGTAGCTGGTAACTACTAGGTATACTATTGTCCCTGTCAGTCATTAGCACGAATTAACCTTCTTGATCGGTATTTAATTGATTTCATGCATTTGCAAATGGAAAACTTATTTAGATTTAGGAAAATAATCTACATTTCAGGCAATTATAAGACTAATTTGAACTGAGCCGCTAATTATAATGCTTTTCCGAACAAAAATGCTTAATATTTCGATTACCCCAAGTGGGTCAACTTATGTGCCTTTTATGAGCTAATTTAACCAAATGTTGTCGTCCTTTAATATCGAACGGTGATATTGTGAAATGGCCCATTGATTCACATAATTGTCACAGTCATATTGCTTATCTAGAGTTTTGAGAATTCTCAATATTGCTTTCTCTTCAAGCAACAATCTGACGATTTTCTCTTCCACTGTTTCCATATGCCTATGGAGATCATGAACGACACATATATTTAGTTATTACTGTAATTTAGTAACGAACATTATTAAGTAACTAAGTACTAATACACCTTCATATAGAGTAGCCGACCGCGAGCCTAGGCTTCGAGTTTCGATTGAATTTCGAAATTACCTGACTTTTAGAACTAGATAACTTACGAACTTGTCCATAGAATGAAACTATTCGCAGCTTGTAAAAATTGACTGAAAATAGGTTGCACGCAGAGGAAAAGACAAGAATAGTTATTTTTCCCAGATTTTTGCTTCGGCTAAAAATTTGACTATTCTGTTGACAGGCATTTATTCGCTCACGAAAAGTATTAAATTACGTGACAACTAACGAGTACCGTGGCAATATCAACACTGTCAACTTCGTCTAATTTCTGGCATAAAAAGAATTGTATGGTTGCATGTTTCTCTGTCATAATTTTTGTATCAATCGTTGCTCTGCTGTCCTATTCTTCGAGTAGTTTTGCATCTAACAATAATACGAATCAAAGTGGCACATTGGCTCTGGTGAAGGATTTTTCGTTGCCTGATCTTTTTGACAAAGTGAAAAGTTCAGTTGTACAAATAACGGTGACCAATAAGAATCCATTAGGCTCAGGCCTCGGATCGGGATTTGTTTATGACGAGTTAGGTCATATAATTACAAACAATCATGTAGTCACAGCAGGGGGCGGTAATTACAATGCGACTGGCGGAAATGTCAGTGTCACTTTTTTAAACGGGAGGATTTATCAAGCTGATGTTATAGGGACGGACCCGTTTTCTGACATTGCAGTTTTAAAGCTTCAAAAAATAGATAATGAAAGCTTAATACCGTTACCTTTTGGGGATTCTTCAAAATTGCGTATTGGTAATAATGTTGTTGCTATCGGAAATCCATTTGGACTGGAAGGATCCATGACAGAGGGAATTGTTAGTGGGCTCGGTAGGCTTATACCTGCATCACAAGAACCAGAAATACCTCAATTCCCTGATCTGAATCCAGATCAACCATTAGTGCCGTCCCCGCAGGCTTCATTTTCGATTCCAGAAATCATACAAACCGATGCTGCTATTAATCCCGGAAATTCTGGCGGCCCACTAATAGATTTACAAGGCCAAGTAATTGGAATGAATACTGCAATTTTTTCAACTACAGGGGTCTACTCGGGCATAGGGTTTGCTATTCCATCAAACACCATAAAGAAAATAGTTCCCATATTAATCTCTGATGGTTCGTACAAGCATCCTTGGATAGGAGTTTCTGGTACTGACATTTCTCCTGATATCGCAGACGCTCTCAAGCTAAATCTAACAAGTAGTGGATTTCTTGTAATCGACGTTACACCCAACAGTCCTGCTGCAAAAGCGGGAATTCGAGGAGGAGACAAAGAAGTCGAAATCTCAGGCAGACCGATAAAATTAGGTGGTGATATCATAACAGCAATAGACAACCAGAGCGTTTCTAAAATTGACGACATACTCGTGTACCTTGAAGAGCATGAAAAAGTCGGAGATACGGTAAATGTTACCGTTCTCAGAGATGGTAAGCCTCAGATGCTAGAGTTAGTTCTTGGCGAAAGACCAGCAAGTAAACCCCAAGGTCAGCAACCATCGATTGGAATTTCCGGAGTAGATGTAAGTCCCGAAATTGCGTCTATTATGAAGTTGAATCAATCGAATGGCGTGTTGGTGGTGGGAGTAGTCGCTGACAGTCCCGCAGATAAAGCTGGATTACGTGGAGGATATGTAATTAGGGACATTAATGGAACTGAAATTGAATTGGGAGGAGATGTAATAATTAGTGCTGATGGACAGCCTATAAATAACATTACCGAACTCACTAACTATATTCAGTCAAAGAGCGTTGGAGACAAGGTAACACTTGGGATAATAAGAGATGGACAGCCTAAGGAAATCACCCTGACTTTGGGACCGGCACCGCCCAGAATAACTCCATAAGAAAATTAAGTTGGCATATTTCATTTCATTTCATCGAGTTCCCTGCAACCTTCACTGAACTCCTCTTTTACCTTGGCCAGCAGGGACATGAATTTTTTATCATTAGAAAGGATTTCCTTCATTCTATGCTCTAGCTCAAAATAAGTAAAACTTGCATCCCCACTTTCAGATTTGGGATTAGAAATCATAATGTTTGATTCAGTGTAAATGACCGCAATCTTAAAGGCAAGGGATTTGGTATTCCACTCCAATTCTAAGGCTAAATTGTTTTTAATCTCCTTGACATATTCATCACCTGTTAAGCTGGAAATATCTTCGATGGTAGCTGCAGTTCTTCTACAACACTGGCGTAGATAATCAGTTATTACACCGTATAGCCTTGCAGTGGCCGAGTTCACGGTTTCTTCTTCGAAGAAGGAGTATAGAAGAGTTCGGAGAACAGTATTTTCTCTGTATTTTTTCAATAGGATTGGTGAATAGCTGCTGGTTTCACAGAGTATGTGAAAAATACCCAAAGTCGTAAGCTTGTACTTTCTTAGTCCTCTGTATAGTCTGCTTTTCCTCTCTTCGATAAGGCCGTAATTTATTAACCGCGTAGCCAGCGTTTGAATTTCAGGAGTGTTATCTTTATCTCTAAATTTAAGATAGGAACCAAGTTGGCTTGATATATCCAATTCATTCATTATCCGATACAACAAACTCTTATCCTGCTCACTTAAAGCCAGTTTTCTGTACTTTGATAATTCCTCAAAATAATTAGTGTAATCTACTAATTTCTTACGCTCTTCCATTAAAGTGCTGTATTACTACAATATGCCTAACATTTAAGAAGTTATTGTTGATTTTTGTGGCCGTACAAGCCTCGGTTAATTTTATTAGTTGGCCCGGACGAATGGTTGTATCGAAAATAATTAGACAAAAAGCCATTAGTCTGTAACTCCCTGGTAATTAGAATTTTAGAGATAATGGTCTTCAATCTCTTCCCACAAGCAAGCACAAGCACATTAATTGCTTTCTTTAAGTTTAATAGTAGTTTCCGATTGTGACTTTCTAAGGGGCCATCGTCTAGCTTGGTCAAGGATACCAACTCATTTGGGGTATAAGCCTGGGGCGCTGGCGGTCGTGGGTTCAAATCCCACTGGCCCCATGCTGTTATCTCAAGGCTATAATATGCAATGTCTACAGAAATTGTTATTTGAATTTGAGTCATTAGGTAAACCAATTAACCTAGGTAAACTGGGATATTAACAGACAAAGTCAGACTCCTACAGATAAGCCCTACGAGGTGTACCTTTAAGAATTTAATAAAATCTGATGCGTTCTGATTAAGTCCGTCCATGTCCGGTTAGACAAACTTTCAAAACTTGCTAAAATCTCGCGTTATGGAGCGTCAGAATTATGATCGGTATACATAAGTAAACCAAAAGATTTCAATGACTTATCTGCACTCCATACTTGGCTTCATTTATCGAGAGGGTTTGAAACTATATTCGAATTGACTATGTGGAACTCCCATTGGATCAGACAAGGAAAATAAGCCAAGAAAAGCAGATTGAAGATCCTGACATATATCTTAATCTACATGGTCATGGTAAATTGTAACTCTAACGTTTTAAATTATACGTAGGGGTTATCTAATCATGTACAGCGACAAGAACAAAATTTACCTTGTGTGTTCTACATCTATAACCCAATCTTTCCGACTGATTCAGTGACTCATAATTACTCAATAAGAATCATATAAATTATTCAAGACCCCAACTGGACTTGTGTGTAGGGGCAATCTCTACGAAAGGAGCTTCCCCTTCATTCCAAGGATCTCTCCTGACCCAGTCAAATTTACCATAGAAAATATCGTATATTCTCTTAAAGGCAATCCCTCGTTCTATGAATTTTGCTATGCCTCTTATCACAATAGCCTTATTATCTGGAGAATTGTAGATATCAACAACAAGTGCCACATTCTTGTTCTGTTTGAGATTTTTGTATTTCCGAGTATTGTAATCTGTGGCAAATAAGAATGATTTATCTAAAAACACAAAACAGACAGGGGCTATATGTGGTGTATTGTCCGGCAACATAGTCGCCACTCGACAAACCTCATTCTCTACAAGGAACTTTCTCTCCACCTCGGTAAATTTGACCATACTATTTGATTACATGTACTTTATTCCTCATTAAGACATTCTGTGCTGAGCAATCCCAAAATTGCCTACGATCCAAAAAGATTCTAAAGATCCCCTGGCAGAACTATAACACACATGAATGAATTAAGATTAGCACTCTGTGCTTTAATAGGCTTAGGCATTGCGGCTCTAGTACTCTGGTTTACTCGCATGCCCCAGTCAATCGAATCTACTGACATAAGCATTATGATTGCGTTAGGGATCGGATTACTGATTCTAATAGTAGACAAAAGGCAAGACAGGCATTTACATCAGATAACCAAAATTCAGCATAATTTAACATTGGAGATTCGGGAAGTAATAGAAGAACAGTTGAAGATATTAAAAGAGTTACAAAGCTCGGGAAGAACTACATGAAAAATAGGCCTACATAATTTACACGGGTACAGATAATAATCCTTGATTATTATTGCAATCAATTGGTGCAGTCTATATTGCTTGTCAACTAAATGGACTTACTGTCTGGTTCCTGAGGCTAGGATCGTTTACAACCTCATAGGATGACGAGGTTTGATTAGAAATATATCCAATTGCAGTACCGTTAAAGTTGACATCAACATGGCCTATCTCGGCGACTCGAGCGACTATCCATGAAAATGAAGTACCGCCGTTTGAATTTGTCATATTTTCAAAGTTAGTTATTTTTCCTGATGGAGAAGTAATCTCTGCCTTTATTGTGGCGCTAGCGACAGGATCTCCTGTTACTGAATCAGAGACATTGACGATAGCAGTTTGCAAACTTCCCACTGAAATAGGATTCCTCTCTAGCATTACATGTATTGATAATGGTCTAGGGGTTGCTGGTATATTTGTAACAGCCCCTGCTGAGCTGGCGTTGTCAGTAGTACCGCCAGTATTGTTTTGAGATTCTACTTCAGTGGTATTTTCTGTACCTAAATCCAGATCTATATTTGATGAGCTGGCGTTGTCAGTAGTACCGCCAGTATTGTTTTGAGATTCTACTTCAGTGGTATTTTCTGTAGTACTTGCATCCAAAGCAAAGTTTTCGAGGTTCTCTTGTCTTGGTTGCACTGACTGAATACCGCTTACATTATTGACGATATCGCTTTCACTTGTCTTAGTAAAGTTAATGCTATTCCACTTTGTTGCATTCGCAGGCGTTCCAATACAAGTTATCTTAGCTGTGGCCTTGTTGTATCCATCCTTTATAGCAGTGTACGAAGAACTGAGCGTATAGGTCCATGACGAGTAATCACCTTCTTTTATTGGTACCACTGGTTGATAAGGTCGAATATCGTTTAGAATTATGGACACTTGACATTCGTTAGAGGAGGTATCACTTGAGCTACCTCTGAATATCAGTGTATTATTATCACCTACATCATCTCCGGCCAATGGTGATTCTATCTTAACGCTAGGCAATTTTGCTACTTGACCAAATACAACATTATGAGATGGACTGACAGTTAAGCCTAATAGAAAAAATCCTAAAAACACACATGTCAACATAATCAAGATAAGGGATCTCATATTTGGAAACTGCCTATATAAGATAAAAGAGTGCAGCCAACTATATACAGCTAATTGTTAAATAAGAAGACTAAATCTGTAATTAAATTTGATTAACAATACGTCGCCTTGCTTTGTCTGTACTCTCATTTTACACCGTATTAACGAACAAAACATAAAATCTTGTTCTGACATCCCTCTGCACCTCACCTCGTCAAGGCATGTAATCGCTGTTAAATTATTAATAAACAAGTGAATATCAATTTCAGCTCTCAAGAGATGAAACTCAATGGACCCAAATATAATGGGTAGGAAAAGTATATTGTGCCGTCCGTATTCTCTTTGATGCATAATCGTTGTCTGACTCACAAATGCTATACCGTGACAAGATATACATCATTAAAGATGTAATCTTGAAGCTAGTAGAGTACGGCGAACTTACTCAGACTACTTTGATTAGCTTTTGTGGACTTAATATGAAAAAGCACAAACACATATTGGATTATCTAGTAGCAAAGGGCCTTATAACGACGGAATTGCGCACAGTAGGAAAAAGGATTTTTACCATGTACAAACCTACTGGAAGTGGTATTGAATTTTGTAAAACCATTTTGGAACCATACGAAAATATGTTTCCGCGCAAATTGAGGATCTAACAATTAGAAAGGGTTCTGTCAGAAATTTCAAACCTCTGGCTCCTCAATCTCAAACTGCGAGGCGAATACTTTCTGCATATCCTCCTTCATTCTGCTGTATTGTTTATGTCGTTTATACCAAGAGCTTACAATGTGATATTGTCTTAGTCCTAATACAAACCATATTCCTGAAATAATAATTACGGAACCTAATAATATTGATAACAAG
Organism: Nitrososphaeraceae archaeon; assembly: GCA_036558405.1. GTDB lineage: Archaea > Thermoproteota > Nitrososphaeria > Nitrososphaerales > Nitrososphaeraceae > TA-21. The sequence goes on from DATBFR010000103.1 coordinate 15,389, forward strand.
ACCCCAAAGTCGCCATAGTTTTCAAGAACAGAGAAGAATGAAGGGTGAAAAGTCAGATATATCACCAAGGCTATCGCAATAGGAGCCAAGATCAAAGCTGATGCTGCAAAACCAATGAAAAGTTTTCTCATTTTGGTCATACTTTCAATGAAACCATCTATCATCTCCAAGACGTTCTTACGCGAATGGTTATCGTCATTAGTATTAGGATCATCACTCAAAGGAGTATCAAATATGTTTATTCCAGGAGGATATTTAAAGTCTTGATTAACATGGTTAAGTAAATAGCAAACTAAAAGAATCAATCTAGCTCGATAAGTATTCACATCTGTGACAGGTACAAGATGAAAAATGACATTACCATGATTAGACTATAATATAAATATAAATTCAGAAACAAAAAATGATACTGGCAAGATATATCAAAACCAATGAAGATATGTGTGTGCAAATTCACTTTTTATGACTCAGAGTATGCGTCGAGTCTGCGATGACTGCAATGCAGATAAGCAACTTTATGAAATCATCAAAAACTAGTTTCTTTGCAATTTTGGAAGCCATTCGATGCTGGAAATTAGAAAATACAAGCAATCTAATTTAGCAATTTCGCCTGCTCGCATATAGAATCCTTATATGATTCGCCATATTGTAAGAATGGTATGTTGGACTATCAGAAGCTTTGTTCAGATATTATGAATTTGGAGCAAAATATAAGGATGGCAACAATTTGTGATTACAGTGGTAAGATTATCTTCTATGATCGCAGGGAAGGTATTACCAATTTGTTGACACCTGAAGAGTCGAGAAAATCTTTAGAAATGGCTGTTAATTCATGGAAAACAAGAAGTGAACTTGCAAATAAACTGGGAAAGGGAAAATATGTACTTGCCGAATATGAAAAGATAAAAAGAATTACAATGCCTTTAGGTGATAGCCATCTTCTCTATATTACAACAGAAGCAGATGCCGATCATGCAAAGATACTAGACGGTGTTCGACGTCTTGAATCCAGTCTAAAATAAAATATCATCTGGGGCCACACCATACTAATCTTAGTTCTGAAACTAGCTCTTCACTTTTTATCAGAAGAATATGATATCGCTTGATAGCTGTGACGCCGGTTAACTAAAGTTGTGATTGTCGGCCCATTTTGAAATGAGTTACGGGGATTGAAATCTAGAATAAGTTGTCTTATCCTACTCAGACGAGGACAACATTTATTGGAATATTCAAACTACGAACTAGTGGAGAATCAAAATGACAGACAAAATAAAATGCTCTCATATTCTTGTCAAAAAGCAAAGTGAAGCTTTGTTGATACTTGAGCGATTGAAGAAAGGTGAAAGTTTTGCTAATTTAGCTAGGGAACTTTCAGTAGATAGAGGTAGCGCAAAGAAAGGTGGTGATTTGGGGTTATTCGGAAGAGGTGTCATGGTAAAGCCTTTTGAAGACGCTGCTTTCAAGCTTGGCAAGGGTGAAATTTCTGAACCAATTAAGACAGAGTTTGGATATCACATTATAAAAAGGGCAGGCGGATAGTCAGTCATTTGCAAAAAATACAATTAGTAGAAACCGCAATCAAGATTAATTGATTGGGTCTTGGCAAATAACTTAATCCTCAAATAAAAAACACTTTGGGGCTAATTGGCCAGTTAGCCATTTAAATTTGTTCAATCAATCTTTTCGATGTCGTTGCAAAAGAAATGACATGTTGCTAGTTCGCCCCTGTCGAGCTCGAATCTATGTATCAGGCAATCAGTCATTTCGTAGGATTCTGTATCTTTAACTTTTAACAGTAATTGGTATTTCGGAATCGTTTTTTCCGTTTCTTTTAATTCATTCGCTATAGTAAGCAGAGCTGGGTCAGACGAATTCATAATAAAATGACCTTCAAACTTAGCACGAGTTCCGGGAAAAAAGAATACTTCCCTAACGCTCAGTACTCTGTTTGACACAATGAAACTAACTGCCTAGCGTATTTAAATTCTAACATATTGCGAGGATGTAACAAGGTTGCAGAGCTGCAAGCTGTAGATTTGGGATGACCACTTAAGGCTCAAGGCTAATGGCAATCAAATTTTTCCACGATCTTTTTCGGAATATACGAGGATCATGACCCTTAAGGTTTACCTTCTCCGAGACTCTTTTGGTGAGATAAATTCCAAGAGATCCCAATGCACGCCATATTGGGTTATCGGGGTTAGATATGTAATAGTTTAAGCCCCATTTCGCCGTCTTGTAGAAACGCGGATAACGGCGCAGAGCTTCTCTAAGTATGGATTCTTTTGAGCTTGAAAGCACATAATGAGCGTGTTCGAATAATTCATCCCTGGTAACATATTCAGATTTTTCGATTGAAACTTGCCCTGCACTCATGGATTCAAGTATACAGTCAAGCTTGTTTTCACACTCTAGCGAATTAGTACACCGAGCGATAGTACTTGCTATATGCGAATCGCTTCCGGCAATTTGAAACAATTGATTCTCTAATGCAAATTGTCTTGCAACTAAATTAGAAAAACGATCCACATTATTGCTGTTAAAAGATTCGATTAAGTCACAATGAACCGCCTTCTCTCGAATACCATTTGAAACCGCAAAAGGATGGGCTGCACATGACAAACCATTCTGACTCTTGATTCTATCCAAGGTTTCCTCCAAAGACATTCCAGCTTTAATTTCCTCTGTTATACCATATGCGAGGACATGCCCTTCGTCATCTATCGTAATTTCCTCCGCTGGATATATTTTCAAGTTATTATATTTGGCATGATTGTCCTTGAATTCCACGATCTGACGAAAGCCGTCAGTTGTGTTATGGTTGGTTACAAAAAGGGCGTCGATACCATTTATGTGTGCTTTCTCAAGCTGTTCCGTGAAAGTAGTGCCACAATCAAACGGAACCCTGTCAGAGCCATTGTGGAAATTTGAGAACAGATTATGCGAATGTAATTCGAGAAAAATTTTTTCTGCCGTTCCAGACTACCTAAAAATTACTGCAATGTAGCCAAATATATATCAATTCTACTGATAACCTTGTAAAATGTTTATGTCGGTCAATTACGCCAAAGAATTCTGCTTAATAAGAATGACTTTCAACCTTATGCTGGTGTAACTTTTTCCAGGTGCCGAAAGATAATGTGCATTTTTCGCATGAATATTTAAAAACATTGCGACTATAGACCCATTTATTAATGGAATCATTTCTTAAACTACCTTGATCAGTATTTCTTACATTAAAACGTATAAGTTTCCTGGATATTCTAACCAACGTGATTTCAAGGGAGGAAAGTACAGCAATTTAAACTAATCAATAGGTGGAATTGCAATGACTGAAATTCTGTAATATAATTATCGGCAACATCATAACACCAATAGGGGTGTACGTCCTACAAAAAAGGATTAGACTTGACTCGTAGACCAGTTTGCATGGATGTTGCCTGTTTTAGATATTTAGATTGATTTCATGGATTGATTGGCCAGAATCGACAAATGTTGTCCAAGATATTCAGAAAATGGTTAGTTACAATTACTTATATTAGAATAGCTGGTAGCAAATTGCTTCCATTTTTCAGAATTGAAAATAAGAATCATCTGGCTGATTAATCTAATCTTAAAAAGGATTTAATATCGTTACCATCATTCTGGACAAGCTGTTTTTGAGAAATTCTTAATTATTAAAATATAATTGGAATCTTGAACTTGTTTTAATTTCAACATTGGACAAAAAATTTTATGTGCTCTCTCACTATGTTATTTAATATAGGTCAAATCAATTTAACACTATTAGTTTTTGATAATATTTGTGAGAAGCCCTTATTATCACTGAAGGAGATACTTGATTACGTGAGGCAGCATGATTACAATTAAGAAAGCTAGATCTGATTGTAATTTTTGCATTTATATTATATTTATGGTCTTGCTATCAACCTCAATTCTTTATCCATTGTCGTCATTTGCAGCAGATTTAACTGGTACTGACAGGGATGACACACTATATGGAACCATGGCTGATGATTTAATTGAAGGAAAAGGTGGAATGGATAGCTTATATGGTAATGGAGGAACTGACAAAGTTAATGGTAACGTTGGAGATGATTTGATCCAAGGAGACCCGGGAGACGATACTCTTAATGGGAATGAAGGAAGCGACATGATATTAGGGGGCTCTGGTTCGGACAAAATAAACGGAGGAGAGGGAGATGATTATTTGGAAGCAAGTTTTGTGATTGGCTCGACTTCGATTAGCGATGGAAAATCTGATGCTTTGACTTGTGGTACAGGCATAGATACAGCATTCATAAATCCGTTAGACGGTGATGCCGCTTCAGCTGATTGCGAAATAGTTGTTTCGACTCCATAATAGATATCAATTCTAAAGAGAATATATCATCAAACGAACAATCTACAAATGACTATAACGTATTAACTCTGAATGACAATTATGAATGACTCGGCTTTTAAGTATCTGTTAGTTGATGGAGTTAGAATTAGGTACATTGACGAGAATAGGAACGGGGATCCTGTTATTCTTATTCATGGGCTAGGCGGTTCAATTGAGAGTTGGGGCAATAACATTCGGCAATTAATATCTAGCAATTTGAGGATAATTGCCTTGGATCTCCCCGGGTTTGGTTTAAGTGATAAATCCAAAATTAGATACTCCATCAAATTTTATTCTAATTTTGTTACAACTTTCTTGGGAGCGATTGGGGCAAGCCATAAGGTCTCCCTTGTTGGCTCATCTTTAGGAGGTCAGATAGCTGCAGAAATTGCAATAAAGAAAAGTGAGATTGTCTCTAAGCTAGTTCTCATTAGTCCAGCTGGCACCACACCAAGGTCCTTTAAGGGCACTCCTTCCTTGCGCAAGTATGTTAGTATACTTAGAGCAAAGTCCCCTAGAGAGATAAAGGAAATTTTGTCATCTTTAGACAATATTGCAATCTCGGACTCGTATGCGAACGATATTTATAAAATTCTGTCAACTCCAGAAGCAAAAGCAGCTTTTATCTCAGCTCTTAATGAAAGTAGTCGAGCTCCAAGATTTACAGGATTTATGGCTAATACAGATTTCACTATTCTAGTATTATGGGGAAAGGAGGATAAGATCATTCCTGTAAGATATGCAAAACCGTTTGTAAATATTCCAAACTGCAGATTGTTAATTATTGAGAGATGTGGACATAGACCTCATGTAGAAAAACCAGAATTGTTTAATAGAATTGTTCATGATTTTATTTGCGAGAGCTACCAAAAGTAAACCTAAATGTTATACTTATGGATAACAGCGAATTACTTTATTTGCAAGTCGTCAATTATTTTAAGTAATAATGGGCACTTGGACTAGAGAATTGTAAGGGTGAAAGCCTAGGTGTTTGAAATAAGAAATATTCATAGCGTTATTTGTCAGTGAGCAAATTCAGACAATACTTATAATAGTTAAATCAGATAGATTTTCATGAAATCGTTTTTCAATTTATTGCTACTCTTAACTTTTCTGATAGTCCTCTCAGCTTCACTTGCGTATGCCCAAGAGGCTCCAAACTCATCAACAAATGCAATATCTGAAAATACATTAGGAATAAAAATAGTATCACCGCCAAATGATAGGAAGGTACCTGAAGGAAGCCTTACTATTTTGGGAACCTCAACTGATAATGAAAACATGAATTGTAGTGTCTATGTTGATTTGAATAACTTGAAACCATTTCAGAAAGCAAAAGCGACTGGACCTTATGGAAGAGATGATTTTTCCTCATGGACTTTTACTTATTCCTCATCCTATCACAATATAGTTAATGGTCCAAACGATATCACTTCAAAATTAGAATGTCAGGAAGGCTCTGTCATTACATCCAAATGGAATAGTATCAATGTAACAGGGATAGGAATTGAAAAGTCGCGATCTCCTAGCTTAGTACCAAATGAATCTGCTGGTAATGTGAAAATTTTGCCTCAACTAGCTTCCCATATTAACCAAGTTTTGGCAAATAAATCATCTGAAAAGAACTTCAAGCCGGCCGCTTCTCAACAGGAACCAGTGGCAAAGACGATGTACACTAATGTCAAACTTGTTAATACAATTGTTACCACAGGTAATTCTCAGAGCATTGCTGTCAAAGCCGTAGACGCAAAATCGTTTAAACAAATACCAGGTGCCAAAGTACAGGTTAGGATGACAGATGGTATTAAAAATATAGAATATCCTGGGGCAACCGATTCAAATGGGACGTACAAGTATACTTGGACTATCGATCCTAACTCAAAGCCAGGCCTGTACAAAGTGACAGTTAATGTAACATTACCAGGATATCAACCAAGCTTCCACGAAACAAATTTTCAAGTTCAACCACGGCAGCTCTTAGTTCAAGTCAATTTCTCAAAGGGCGCAATTAGCCCTGGAGATTCTCAGAGCATTGCTGTCAAAGCCGTAGACGCAAAATCGTTTAAACAAATACCAGGTGCCAAAGTACAGGTTAGGATGACAGATGGTATTAAAAATATAGAACATCCTGGGGCAACCGATTCAAATGGGACGTACAAGTATACTTGGACTATCGATCCTAACTCAAAGCCAGGCCTGTACAAGGTTGCCACCGATGTATCTGCAGCGGGTTACAGACCAATTATTGAAAACTCAAACTTTCAAATTCGAGGTAATTTACTAGCCCAAGTTAGTCTTGCTAAGGGTTTAGTTAACCCTGGTGATTCACAAGGGATAACTATCAAAATCCTAGACGCTGTAACAAAACAAAAAATCGCAAACGCTAATGTATCTGGCATAATTTCCGGGTCTAAAAAGTTCCTAACAGCCACAAATGTCGATGGCCAGGCAGCATATGAATGGATTGTTTCACCAATCAGTGGAGATAAAAGCTATAATATCACATTGGATGTCAGCCATGACAAATATTCATCATTATCGAAATTTGTAACCTTTAAAACTGGAAAGGCTTTGAATTTACTGGGGCCTCCTGAACAGGAAAATGTGGGCTCCAATCTTAAAATAAATCCCACACTAGTAACGAAGAAGGATCAATGTAAAGAAACCAGTGCTAACGGTCAATTGCCATGTAATGAAAATTCCCTATCACCGAAAACTAATGGGCTTGTTGCATTCAGAGATTCAACATCTTCACGAATATTTGGATAGTCATTTGCAGCAAATAGGTACCTCTCATTATTCAACTCAGTTAGTATTAACCCAAGTAAGTATGTACGGTTGTAGGTCCAAATACATAAAGTAAGCCATCACGGGAACAGATGAATAATAAGCCGTTACCTAAGCATGGGGAAGAATCGATCATTCCCATAGTCGGAAATATCCATTCGGGTTTTCCCACTTGTATATTTAATCCATATATGTGTGAATCAAGACAACCAAAAAACAGCACTGTGTCATTTTGTACTGCACATGGAGAAGACCAAACTCTATCGCCCACTACAAATTCCCATACCATAGTTCCAGTACGTGATCCCAAACAATAAACTGCGTTATTTGAAGTTGCAAAAAATACATTTCCTTCAATCAAACTTGGAGAAGACAGGACAGGTTTTGCAATTTGCTTACTCCACTTTACAGACCCTGTAATGGAGTCAAGACAATACATCCCACCTTCATAAGTGCCACAAAATAGCAAATGATCAAATTCCGATAAACAAGGAGAAGAGGATCTGATCTTTCCATTGAGTCTAGTTTTCCATCGGAGAGATCCATCAAAATTCAATGAATAAAGATGGCCGTCATCTGAACCTATGTAAATGAATTCTCCATCATGCGAGGGAGAAGACCAAATTTCCCCATCAGTCCCGAACGTCCATATTATATTTCCGGTAATATCAAGGCAATAAATTTTCTTGTTAAGAGATCCAATAATTACTTGTTTGTTTAACAAACATGGAGACGAAAAAAAATCCCCTGCGATATCGAGGTCCCAAATTATATGTCCATCGTCCCTACTCATTGAAAAAATGCGATTGCTGGAGTTATTTTTTTCTATCCATCCGTTGAATGTTGCACCGATTAATAGTGAATCAGTTAACAAAGGAGTAGAAACCAAAGGTCCTATCATCGAATGCCATTTCGTTACCCTTTTGAGTATATCAATGCACCAAACTTTACCGGCTAAAGTTGAAATGTAAAGATCCCCACCATCAAAGACTGGTGATGAAACAGCTGGTCCTACTTCAGCAATCCATCGAAGAGAAGGTCTAGAGATCGGCTTGGAAGTAGATAAACCAGTTCTTCTCGGGCTTCCCTTGAACATCTTCCATGAATTTACAAGGTTGAAATCTTTCAAAAACTCGAGATACTATCCAAACTGATTTTCCTACATTTCATTGAGTTCAGTTCTTTGATGGCAATCATTTTAGTATTTAACACATTGTAATGTGTATAATTTCTAATTCCCAATCCTAATTCCTGCAACAACTGCCTTTAGGAATGTCGAAGCCATGAGGACATTTAACGGGGTGCTTAAGCAACGTGCAAAGCGCATTGGTAAAGATCTCTTTCATATGGTGCTCTATTCCACATACCATTTCTTCATCTATTTCGATTTTCAATGACTCTTTCATCATTACTTCTAATAGTCTGGTATTCCTTATCATCCGTTCTCCGATTTTTTCCCCCTCGGAGGTCAATTCCATTGTTTGGCTGCCGGTCCTATATTGAACAAGCTTTGAATCGTTCAATTTGTGGAGCATCTGAACTACTGAGGGTTGCCTAACATTGAGGATTTTGGCAATGGAGCTGACTTTTACCTGCTGCTTCTTTTCTCGTATATGCCAGATTGCTTTTAAATACATCTCAATATGCTCGGACTCTGCAGTACCAATATAAAGCTCCTCGTCCTGGCTCGTATTAACAGTCTGTGGCTGGAACTTCGTAAAAATCTTAAGTCTAATTGTAATTATTAACTTTGCGTATGCTTGTCTCTCCTCAGGCGTTAATACTGTTGAATTCTTGTGCTTGATGTTACGAAAATTAAATATTTTTCAATGTCGGTTAATATCTCTGAACCATACACACTTCCATAAAATATCTTTTACAATCTCATGAGTTCAACTTAAGAACTTTTGCCATGATGGATTTTAATTTATGCACACCGGGAATTGAAAAGTGGCGAGCGACTATGACGGGACATTTGAATTGATAAAGTAGGTTTACAAATTGCGTATCAGTGAGGAAGCTAAATTTCGAAATTGTAGCACCCACAACAATGAGATCGGGCTGAGCGTTGTTTAAAGCTGATTCAATGATGTCAGAGGACTTTACAGTATCATTCAAGGTATCATCTGGAAGAATAATTTCATTAAATTCGACACCTGATTGTTGTAGGTATTCTGACTGCTTGATGACATCCTGCAGAATTTCGGGTTTTCTATTTTCCTCTCTCTTTGTATTGACATACAGTATATTTATTTTGAATATACCAGAATGTTCTAACCAGCTAGTTGTCTTCAGTACGGTATCTGAATGATCCCCGCCATCGTAAAGAACGACTAAATTTTTCTTTGAACGCGAAACCTGAGAATTAGAATCACTTGGTGCCGATTCGTATTTTTCTTCATCGGTATAGTTGAATAAGAAGTCTTCTCCACCGCCCGCTAAAATACCAAGTACATCGCAAGTTAATATTGTTTGAATCTTCTTGCTACTCCTGAATGCCTCTAAATCTGTGATTAGTAAATCGATCTTCTGCTCTTCAACGGTTGCTAAAATTGCTTCGCTTGCGTCGTGTGAAATTCTAACTAAATAGTGATTCAGTATATTTTCTTTTTCTAGCAGCCTTTCTAGGGGTTCAAATGATTTTTTTGCTCCTTCAGCATATGCAATTCCAGCAGATAATGGTGTTTGTTTAGGCACTGTAATTACTCTTAGAATGTTAAGTTCTCCATCATTTTCCTTCGCGATCCATAATGCATATTTAAGAAGTCTGTCAGGGTTTTCTGGAGTATATGGAATTAGAATTCTGAAATCTCTTCTAGACAAGTCCCCTACACTTGTAATTATTGGAGCGTAGTGATCTATCTCTTTTCTAAATGTGTAAACCCTATATATTATAAAACCTATTATTACCCATGCGATTGTTATTACCCAACTTATAGGTTCTATGATTAGCAAGAAAATTGCGAGTCCTAGTTTTAGGAAGATACCTATAATTGGTATAATTGGAAAAAAAGGAGTTTTAAAACCATAATTTAGCTTGTCACCATAAATCCTTCTAATTGTAATAACTGCTATATTGACTTGAGTGAATAATAACAGGAAAATTACTCCAGCCGCAATTGCTATCTGCGCTAGTGGAAGAGCAACGGCCATTACTGACATAATGGTTCCTGAAATAAGTATAGCTATGTGCGGTGTTTTGTTTTTCTGATGTATTGTACTGAGTTGATAAGGTAGATTATAGTTTCTGCCCATTGCAAACGCAACCCTAGCTGAAGAAAATGTAGTCGCATTTAACGCTGCCAGGGTAGATATTAATCCTCCCCCAAGTACTATGAAGGCGCCATAGGGCATGAATAATTCCGCTGCTTTCATAATTCCAAGTTCTCCATTTTCACCTATGTATTTCCACGAAGGGATACCATAAGGATGGATAGCTCCTATAGAAACGAACGCGACTAAGCAGTATAAGACGACTACTGCAGTCAAGGAGATGAAAATAGCGCGTGGTATATTTCTTCTTGGATTCTTGACTTCTTCTCCTGTTTGTACTATCACCTCATAACCTTCGAAGGCGATGAAAGTAAGGCCCATGGCGGCTACTACCCCTCCAATACCCACCGGCATAAAATCAGAAAAGTTAGTCTGCCAATTTGGATAGGTGAACATTGCCCCTAAACCTGCGATGATCAGAACGAGTATTAAGCCAAGCTGGAATATAGTAACAATGTCTCCTGCCTTGCCTGTTTCAGAAGTCCCTTTGATATTAATATAAGTAACTATTACAATAGAAATTACTGCTATAATTTTATCGAATGGTAAGAATCCAAAAATTATGTCATTTTGGACAATATTAGTCATCTCCAATAAACCTGTCAAAAATGAAGCAAAACTTACTGCATAAAGGCTACCTGCTACTATGTGAGCAAGCCATGCCATCCATCCACTTATGAAAGCATTTGGACGTGGAAGTCCTTCTCTCACCCAAAGATAGCCTCCTCCAGCCTCAGGAATTGCCGAGCCTAATTCTGCGTACGCCATTGCTGTAAAAAGTGTAATTATTGCGTTGAGAATAAATGCCACAATCACGGCACTTCCGGCAAGGCCTATAGCTGGGCCAGTCAATACAAATATGGATCCTCCTATCATGGCAGCGATACCGACCATCACGATATCGAGTAGCCCAAGGGACCGGACTAATTGATTGTGCGTGATATATCCGGACGGCTCTCGCGAGACCTCGTCTCTAGAGGAGGACAACTAATAATCGTGCTAAATCTGACAACTAATTAAAAGCTTTACTGTATGGATTTAATGAGTGCTTCTCAAAACGCTCATAACTTCTTCCTATTGAAAATTAAGCGAATTTCAGCTGTTAAATATATATATTTAAGTCTTTGACCAAATATTGTCCTCTCAGTTAGTGTTATTTAAGTAGTTCAGCTTTCAAATATTTCACAATAAGATTTTGGATGAAAAAGTGGCAGTAGTGACTGGATGTTCAACTGGAATAGGATATGAAACTTCATTACTGTTCGCTAGAAGTGGATATCATACTTTTGCGACTACTAGAAATCTAGAAAGAGCTAGATCCTTAATCGAAGTAAAGAGAAAAGAGCGACTTCCACTAAATGTATTTCAACTTGACTTAAGTGATGACTCGTCTATTCATACGACCTTTTCGGAAATTGAAAGGAACTTTGGGAAGATCGACATACTAGTTAATAACGCCGGGTATGGTCTTCTTGGAAGTCTTGAAGATGTCTCATTAGAGGAGGTCAAGGAACAGTTTGAGGTGAATCTTTTTGGTACAGTAAGACTCATGCAATTGGTGATCCCGGGTATGCGAATAAGAAAAAGTGGAATAATAGTGAACGTAAGTTCTGGGGCGGGCATTGTAGGTTTTCCCTGTATGTCTGCATATGTATGTACTAAATTTGCACTAGAAGGTATAAGCGAATCTATTGCCTATGAGCTGGAGCCGTTAGGCATTAAAGTCATTATAGTTGAACCTGGAGTAATCAGAACGCAATTCATAAAGCATTCCATCATCGCAAAACGAGCCTCAAATGAGCATTCACCATATTTTTACATCTTTCAAAAAATCTACAATAATCTTATTTTTATGCAACAACTTGCGACACCGCCATCAGATGTTGCTAGAGTAATTTTCAATGCAATAAATGACACCAAAACTAATCTTCGATATTTGGTAGGTAACGATGTTGCCGTTGTGGCTGAAGCAAAAAAGAGCTTGTCAGATGCCGAATTTCGCAGAGCGATGATACAACAAATTTTTCAAGAATTATAACTCTATAATATGAACTAGCACACGTAATTCATCTTAAACGGTTGATACCAAGTTGGGTACATAAGTCTTGGGCTGCCATATTGGCCGATTCGATGTCATCGAATTGGCAAAGATTAGGATTAATTTTACTATTATGTACTTTAACTAATGTTAATCACGTTTATCAGAGTCTATTGCATATATCCAATCTACGATGGAGTTTATGATCGGTAACCTATCAACTTCAGAATAACGCTTGTCATCTTGGTTAAAGAAAATAGCATGATTAAACCAATGGTCACACTCCAACAACTTGATTGCCTTCTTGTCGCTTTTCAGAATGGTATAAAATCTTTCAGATATTTGAGGATTTACATTGGTATCATTCTTTCCGTGCAAAATGAGAATTGGAGTTTTTAATGAAGAGAACCTGTTTACTTTAGTGTTCTTAAAACCTATTACATCTATAATATACCTGTATGAATAGGAGTTGATAATATCCGGATCATTTATCATAACTTCAACCTCCTTGGTTTGCAGTATTGAATCGCTAACTACCTTCTTTGCAGAAACCAACTTCGACGGAGTAAAAATTCGTCTTAACAATAGATTGTAAAAGGTTGCAGTAGCAGGTACCGCTTCTCCTTTATTCTTAATTTCCTTAATCCAGACATAAGGAGCTAAAAGTATTAAACCTGAAATTCTCCTGGTAAATGATGCAAGGTACCACATAGCATATGTGCATCCCAAACTATGAGCCAAAATACATATTTTCGGTAGCTTATTTTCGGCATTATTAGTTTCTTGTAGGCTTTTAGACAAAATTTGAGACAAGACTTCATCAATACCTTTCAGAGTACTATTAAAATCAGGATCTCCACGCTTACCGTCCGACTTTCCATGACCGAATAAATCAATCGCATATGTATCAATTCCTGATCTTGATAACGCCCCACCTAGGTACTTGTATATTCTCTCATCACAGCAAAAACCATGAAGACAGAGAACCTTGTATTTTAAGGAGTCCTTATTATTAGCAGAAGGATAGAATGAAGCATTAATTTTACCTTGACTAGTAAGGAAAGAAATATTCGTATTCTCGTCATGCAAATTTTCAGTCTTTTCCATTGTCTGCGATTATTAAATTAGTTGCCAATCCTTAGATAAAAGCTTATTTTAATTCAGCGGAGTGAAGACAGTAGACATCGGCCTTGTTAGTTACATGACAAACGATTCAATTGTTCTATATGAAGTACAGTTAAAATTAAGAAAATCTTTATTAGATAATCTAATAAGAACTATTGAGGTCGGTACGAGATATCCGATACTAGTCAACTTATTGTTCGGCGAATTAAGAATGGGACAGTAATTGATCATATTGAAGCTGGAAAAGCTCTATTTGTTTTGCGCATTTTGAACATTACTGGACTGGAAGGTGAGGTTATTACTGTCGCACTAAACGTACCCAGTAATAAACACTCCAAAAAGGATATCATAAAGGTAGAAAACAAATATTTGCGTGAGGAGGACACAAATAAGCTTGCGTTAGTAGCACCTCGTGCGACAATCAATATTGTCAGGGATTACAGGTTGGTAGAAAAAAGAAAGATTCAATTGCCAGACACCATCATGGGCATTTTCAAGTGTCCTAACTTAAGGTGCGTTACAAACGGCGAGAATGTTATGTCGGTAATAGAGATTTTGGATAGGAACACAATTCTTCTGCGGTGCAAATACTGCGCCCAGACTTTAACCACCAATGACTTAATCTTTTGAGTTATTTGAATTGGAAAATAATCTGCCACAGCGGCTTTGCTATAGTTTGTATTCTTTTTATATTAAAATTGTTTTCCATAACTATGGACGAAGAAAGAAAGTCTGGAGGCGGAGTTAGACTCTCTATAACAAGAGTTTTATTATCTGGAACGGTGCTCGCAGTAATAATTGCAATTCCCGCAGTAGTTATAACATTTATCACTCATTATGTGCTTCACGCTGAATTTCTAGTTACCCTGGCGGCAGGTATTTTGACACTATTCGTAGGTATGGGATTCAGCTATAAGGTTGCAAAAAAATTATCAATAAGTTAAATCGAGATTGTTGATTCCCTAGATTTCGCGAGCTCGATAGGAAAGGGCCAATTAGATCCAGCCTGTGCCAGTGGCTGCAGATTCATACCTATTCCAGAACATCAATTGGGACACTCAAGTTAATCATTCCATCCGATTTGCTCTTGATAGTAATTGGCCAGTTTCCTGTGTCTTAATCGTTCGCCAACTGTCTTGGCTTTTTCCATGCGTGCCAAATGTGACCGTAACTGGCTTAGATCACACATGCAAACGCCAGTTAGAGGCTTATATTTTGTTCTTGATATCACATGTTTCTTGTGATCGATCAGCAAGATTCCGATCTTGGTTAAGCCAGTGACAGCAAAGATCATGCCTACTATCCATATTAGTATCCCATCTGAAATCATGACAGAAAAAACTTTGGTTTGGGAGATATGTGGGATAAATGCAATAGGAATCAGGATAGAAAGTATCACCCCCACTGGTGTAAGCAGCGCAAGGATCGACGACAACCTATCATAGGGCTCAACTTCTTTTTCAAAACGGTCAAGTAGTATCTCCAATTTTGAATCGAGTTTGCGTTCTACCTGCATAGGATTCATCATCAAGAGCTATACAAATCGCAATTTATTAATATTGTCAACAAGCTTGCATATATCTCAGAAAATTATTATTTAAGATATCTAATGTGGGATGATATTTGTAGTAAGACCCAAATATTATCGGGCAAAGTCAAAATTTCCGATTGAACTGTGATTATTGAATTACTCTTAACCCTCAACAGTTAGCAAACTCCTTGACAGTTAGGTTGCAAATATATTTCTTATATCTTTTGGTGTTATTTTTTAAAATATTTGATACGTGAATGTATAAATTTCGCATCAATAAGGTATTGAGATTGATCTGAATTGACCCATCATTTTATATTAAAAACTCAACCTCTTTCTATCTCACCGGATGTATTTGCAAAATCAATATGGGTCAGCTCATGTCTTGCTATCATTTTTACCCTTCCACCTTTAGCGCTTTTGATTGGAATACATTGGAATACGGGCAATTTGCTTGCTGGTGCTATTGTAGGCTTTACTGTTCATTTTGCGATTTTGGCCATATCACCAAAAATATCAGTAAAATTGTCTTCCGTTATGGATGCCTAATTTTTAAGGGCTAAATCTGGTTCTCTATTGAGCCTCGAAGATTGAATAAACTTAGTATCCCAATGAACTTTGATTGAACAAAGCTAGTTAGCTAGCAGGTTAGTGGACATTTGTAGATAGCCAAAGGATAAGAATTAATTGTAAAAATTAAAATTGATGCTGATCTAATAATCCCTAATCTGGGATGTTTAAATTATGAGCAGAACTAGTATGCCAAGTAAGATTTTTGGTACTGTCTTATCCCACGGCATACGAGGACGCATGCTTTCGAAGACAGAATTGCAAACATTGGCAGAAGCTAGAGATATGGACGAATTAGTTACTCGAATAAAGAACACAGTCTACCTTGATGCTCTTGCAAAGGTTTCAAAACCATATACTGCAGAAAAGATTGAAGGAGCTTTGAGAGAATATTTGGTCAATATTCATGCCAAAATGGTGAGTGTGACTGGAGGATCCTCAATTCTTAATGCATATTTTTTGAAATATATTATTTGGAATTTGAAGATCGTGTTGAAAGGAAAGGCGCTGGGTAAGTCGTATGACGAACTTGTACCCAAAGTTAATTTAAGGGCCGAAGAGCTGCTTGGCCGACGTGACATTATAGTCAAAGCCCTAGTCGCGAAAAATCTAGAAGAAGCTATCAGTGCACTAGCTGGCAGCGACGTTGCAGAAGACGCTGCCAAGGCAGCTGCAGTGTACAAGGATAAAGGTGACCTTCGAGTATTTGATACATATTTGGATAGGACCCTGTATGTCCATCTTGGAAGAGCAATGAATGCTGAATCTCAATCGCTAGATGCCAAAAATATAGTTTCCACTGATATCGACTCTTATAATGTCCTAGCCGTATTGCGTGGAAAATATTGGAACTTGAGCGCTAGCGACATTAGTGATTTGATAGTTACCACTACATCCAAAGTTACAAAGGATACTATTCAAAAAATGATAAACACTGAAAAAATATCTGAAGCTATCGGAGAACTCTCTGCTACAGTTTACAAAGATATTGTCCCCCAAACTGCCTCGAATGATATTGAGGCCATACTGCAGCTAGAGGCTGGTTTTGAATCGACCGAATTAAAAAGAGTAATCAGCGCCTTTAGAACTATGTTTAGTGTTGGCATAATAGTAGCTGCATTAAAATTATTGATGGTTGAAGTTAGAAACCTGTCGGCAATTGCTTCAGGAGTCGAACAAAAAGTGGGAACGGAAGCAATTCTTTCTAGGTTGATTATACCTGAATAGTAAATTGAAATTATTGAAATGCTTCTCAATCGATCTAAGATAATAGGTACTTAGTAGTGCCTTATCTTCATCCTATGTTCAATTCATCAATTGATCTCATCTTTCCAGGTAATATTAGAATATAGCATTTTAGGAACCAGTTTCTTAAATTCAGTCCCATCCCCTATATACCATTTCGGGAACCACTCATACAAGTGCAACCTTATAGTCTGGATGTATACTATCAATCCCTCAATCAACATTATTCCAATATTTCCCCCGATTAGGACTGCATACCCTCCTCCACCTATGTACGATTGATTAACTGTAACGAGCAGCGCTGCATGAACCAAGAGCATTATTCCGAGCCTCGTATAGCTAATCACATTTGAAAGAACTTCTATAATTCTAACAAGAATTACTTCGATAATAATCCCCATAAGGCCACCGCCCTCGTCATGACCATGTTTGGCAGCCTCTTCTTGTTCCTTTTTCGCTCCATATATCATGACTATTACCGTAGCAATAATTACAAGAGGTGCGGCTTTAGCCACAACCTCTACTGTGACCCAATCACCAAATATGAAGGTAAGCCAAGGTACTGGTTCATTATGAACTTCGCCGGTGATTCCAAACATTCCAATAATATCATATCCAGAGCCTATTGCAGCCAATATGAGGGCGACTACAGCATAGAATTGTATAATTGTAGGAATGTCATGAGTCAAAACAAACTGCTTTTTACCATCCTTAATATCTTTACTCAGTCGGAGAAACATAGCCATCGATAAGTGAACAATTCCAATAGCTACTGATACCTTTAGTATTTTTATAACTTGATCAAAGGATAATTCTGATACGTTCAAAACTCCGATAACGTTATTTAACGGCTCATACACCCATTGCACAACGGCTATCTCTGAAATGTGAAATCCAAATACTTCCCCTGTCAACAATCCTGCTATGGCGGACGCGACACCACTAGCAGCTATCAACGTTCCCCAAGTTCTTATGGAACCATTTCCTCTTATTCTCAAAAGCATTCCAAGTCCGAACAGAAGCAATCCATGCCCCAAATCTCCAAACATTATTCCGAAGAATACTGGCCAAACAAATGCAACAATAGGAGTAGGATCTCTTTCACCGAAACCAGGAATTCCTTGAGTTTGAGTTATAACCTCAAAAGTGCGTATATACTTCTTGTTTGAAAGGAGTGTAGGAAGGGACTCGTTCTCCTTTTCGGGAACCTTAGCGTCTTCTAAAATCGTAACATAATCCTTCGTTAGATTCTTGAATTTTTTTTCATCCTGATTAGGAATGTAACCTTGAATTAAGGCAAAATTTTTAGTGCCGCCTGGCTTCCTAGTTGTCTCTAATACATCTTTCGCAAGTTTTGCAGATTCATGCAATGATAGAATCTTAGGTATGATCGCTGATTTTTTTAAAGCCTCAATTTTTTTGGATAGTTCTTTGGACTTGGCTTCAAGTTCCTTTATTTTTTCCTGACTCTGGGCGTACGCAACACTTGGATTTTGTGGAAGATTAAGAGGAATTTGGATTGGGTGCACATTGAAACTACGAAGGACCTTAATTATTCTCTCAGCGTCTTCCTTCGATCCCAAAATTACTAGTGATGATTTTTCTTCATTTAGTTTAGTCGTGTATATGGTGAGATCGCTTAAACTTCTTTGAATTTCTTGAACATCTTTTGAATCAACCACGAAAATTTCTGTATAAAATAGCTTCAACTTTTTAAAAGAAGAGAAGTCTAAATTCAGACCTGAAGCAGCTTTGAGTGCAGATGCTATATTATAATATTCTTCTAATTCTTTTGTAATGCTGTTTTGCATAGAAATTAGAGACTTTGGTTCTTCGAGGATCTCTTTGCTCTTATGCTCCAATTGCTCTAAGAAGCTTCGGATGTCATGTATTGAATAATCAGTCTTTTCTTTTGGGGCGCCGCTAAACATGGTTGACATTACACCTGTTTCCAGTGGGATGCCCAATGCCCTTATTACTTCATCAATATCCTGATACAACTTTTGCGCGTTAAGCAACAAGTCGTCCATAAAAGGATGTGAATACTCAGATGTGTTCTGAAGCGAGTGAAAAGATTCAAGAGCTGCCAATTTACTTACTGCTTCCTGCGTTTCAATTCGTGGCAAGATTACCGTAGCCTTTAGTAATTTAGCAAGCCCCATCTAAGAGGTCTCTGAAGGGTGTACACTTTAAAATCTTTCCCTTTTGAATGCTAGGCATACCAATAATAACTCACAAGTTTGCTGTGATACTCGTAACCTTAAATATTCAAGGATCAATTGGGAAAGCTCATTTAGTTGCTCATAAATCACATATTTTGTTAAAAAGAAAAGCAAGTGAAAGTTCAGTTCAAATCACGCTAAAGAACCGCTAAGGGCGCCTTTCAATTGGTATGCATCAAGTGTCCCCTGATCATTTTAGATTAAACGTAACCCTAAATAGTTACCACTTATCGGTTCTTAAAAGGTAGCGACATAACTCTACATATCGGTGTGGCGGTCTAATGGATTGGATTCTTTCTATTGGCCCAATATGATGAACATCATGACTATGCCGTAAATTGCAATAGATTCTACCATACCTACGAAGATAAACACTCTCGATTGCATCTTAGGGTTATCGCTAATAGCTGCCAATCCAGCAGCACCTACAAATCCGAGTCCAATACCCGCACCTGCTGCTGCAAGGCCAAATGCCATTCCGGCACCTATTAGTTTTGAGCTATCGTTTGAAGGGGTAGAATTCGTCCCTGATTCCTGTGCATATGCTTGAAAATCTACTGACAAACAGCCGCAGAGAATACTCATGCAGGTGGCTAATATGAAAAGAGTGCGCTTTTCCCCAAACACATGACAGTTCATAGTGGTTTCGACATTTGATGCCATATTTAACTATAACTCCAAAAAATCGGAAAATTCACATTACGATGTATAATGCTTCTAATCGAAGGGGTTCTATCCCTGCAATATTTAACGAGACATGCTTCTTTACTTCAACTTGAATAGTGTCCGGGTGGAATTTGTGAACAGGAGTATTCGCATAGGAAATACTAAACGGCATAGTCTTTACATGGGCTCGTTAAATCATAACTAAGATTATTGATAAATTTGCCTGATCGCACAGTAAACTCGATCGATAATAGTTTGAAGATAGCCCACCGCACATGAGATTTTAACGTAATTTAGATAACGCCTTATTCCTTGTAGACTGTATTTCTTCTTTTATTTCAGATATCTTGGCATCACGATCTCTCTTCAGTTGATCGCGAGATTGTTCGAATAGTCCTTTTATTTCTTCAACACCCATTATAATGCACCATTCTTTCCATACCTCGAATTCAACCTAATGATTTTTTACGGTCAAGGACTACTTTAACCTTTTTGAGTCTCACAAATTCTTCTCGTTCACGCTCTTCCAGTGTAGCTTTAATGAAGGAAATAGCCTCTTCATAATGTGGGATTATTACAAATTCCAAAGCATTTATCAATTTTTGTGTACGCTCCAATTCTTTTGCTAGGCTAAAAATGGCATTTTCGTACTCTGCTGCTTTACAGATATTAGGTAGCACATTCTTGATTAGCCTTGCCGCCTTATCGACAGAAGCATTGGTTTCTGAGAACCCGTAAGTTAAATCTTGACCCCCTTGTTTTGTTTTAACATTCAACGTAGGGATCTTAACGTCTACGATCCTTCTGACATTTACATCAACTTCCATTATGCTTGGAGTTGATTCGGCAATTGATTCGAGAGTGGATGTCCCCAGTGTCATATATGCATCATAAACTGCCTGATAGATGTCTGCTAAAGGAGACCAGATATCTCCCCGTGCCTTATTTGCCTCCTCAATAATTTCGTCGATCTTCTTCAGCAGAACTTCTCTTTTATCGTCTAATATTTTATGCACCATCTTACCTACTTGAAGAGAACGTCGAATCTTGATTAATTCGATTTTTGTAGCAGTTACGCGCTTACCGAAGGACAATTTGATTATTCCACTTTATCATTTTGCAGATTTCTTGTAGTATTGACCGACATGCTTGTCTTTAATCTTGGTTAATTCACCCTCAGGCAAGCTTGATAATACTTCCCAAGCTCTTCCCAAAGTCTCCTCCAACGTGCGATTCTCATCTTGATTTTGCTTTAGGAAATAATCTTCAAACATATCTCCAGCATCAAGATATTTCAGGTCAACACCGGTGAGACCTGCTCTTCCTACGATTTCAGAAAGGGCTCTCACCTCCTGGGCCCTAGAGTATAAATCGTAAAGTTGGTTCCCAACTTCCATGTGATCTGATCTTGTCTTTCCCTCTCCAACACCATCCTTCATTAATCTTGACAACGACATCAAGACATTTACTGGTGGATATATTCCCTTTCTAAATAAGTCACGGCCTAGTACTATTTGTCCCTCAGTAATATAGCCAGTTAAATCAGGAATTGGATGAGTAATGTCGTCGGCGGGCATCGAAAGAATGGGAACTTGAGTCACGCTTCCGTTTTTACCCTTAACCCTACCAGCGCGTTCATAGTTATTTGCTAGGTCTGTGTAAAGGTAACCAGGATAACCCTTTCTTCCTGGAACCTCTTCTCTAGCAGCACTTATCTCTCTCAAGGCCTCAGCATAATTTGTCATATCCGTTAATATCGCCAACACATGCATCTCTAGATCGAACGCTAAATATTCTGCTACAGTTAATGCCACCCTAGGGGTAATAATTCTTTCAATCGCAGGATCATCGGCAAGATTCAAAAATAATACACTTCTTCGAAGAGCACCTGATTCCTCAAGACTTCTCTTGAAATATTGGGCCTCAGAGTATTGCACTCCTATTGCTGCAAAAACGACAGCAAAATCTTCCTTCGTTCCCACTACTGCAGCTTGGCGTGCTATCTGAGCAGCAAGTATATTATGGGGCATGCCAGAGCCTGAGAAAATTGGAAGCTTTTGGCCTCGAACCAAAGTTAACATTCCATCAATTACTGATACTCCTGTTTGGATGAAGGAAGTTGGATACTCTCTGCTTTCGGGATTCATAGGCTCACCGTTTACATCAAGAAACTTGTCGGCCACTGGTTCTGGAAGACCATCGTTGGGTCTGCCTAATCCATCGAAAACTCTGCCTAGCAATTCATGCGAAACAGGCATTGTCATAGTTTTGCCTAAGAATTTTGCCTTGGTCCCAGTAACTGCAAGTCCGGTGGTGCCTTCAAAAACTTGGACTATTGCTTTACCATTCCCAACTTCCAGTACTTTACCTAGTCTCCTATCTCCTTCATTAGTTTCAATTTCGACTAGTTCATCGAATGATACCTTAGTTACTCCATCTATGACCATCAATGGCCCTTTTATTTCTGCTACCTTTGTATATTCTACGCCTACTGATTCAGACAGAGACTTCCACCTCTCGAGTCATGGTACCTTTAAATTCCTCAGTCATTCGTCTATCTAATTCGTCTAATCTGGAGATCTGGTCATCTGGAATTTCAAATTTAGCCTTCAGCAACGAAGTTATAATTGGCATTGCACGGATATCTGCAAGAGACTTCCCTTCTTTCAAGGCTTTCTGTGCTTCCTTGTAGAACTTTACCATCAATCTTACCAATTTCAATTGTTTTTCTGGACTACAATAAGTATCAATCTTGTCGAAAGAGTTCTGTTGCAAAATTCCGATCTTGATCATTCTAGCTACTTCTAGGACTAATTTTTCTTCATCTGGTAATGCTTCTGGACCTAAAAGCCTAACAATCTCCTTTAGGGTATCTTCTTTTTGCAATATTTGATAGGATTCCGATCTTAGTTCATACCAATCAGCGCTAACATTCTCCTTCCACCACTTTGCTACATCTTCTAAATATCCTGAATACGATTGCATCCAGTTTATTGATGGATAATGCCTAGAATAAGCCAGCCGTGTATCAAGAGCCCAGAATGTCTTTATAAATCTGATTGTATGCGTAGTAACTGGCTCTGTGAAGTCAGCGCCAGAAGGTGAGACTGCTCCCACTATAGTTACGGAACCTGCTCGCTCTGGGGATCCAAGGGCTCTAACTCGCCCAGCCCTTTCATAGAATTCTGCCAGTCGAGATGCAAGGTATGATGGATATCCCTCTTCTGCAGGCATTTCTTCCAATCTACCAGACATCTCTCTTAACGCCTCAGCCCACCTACTAGTAGAATCTGCCACTAGCACGACGTCATATCCCATATCTCTATAATATTCTGCGATTGTTACACCTGTATAGATAGAAGCTTCTCGTGCAGCCACTGGCATATTACTTGTATTAGCAACGAGGACAGTTCTTTCCATTAAAGGTCTACCGGATCTAGGATCAATTAAGTGAGGAAATTCGACAAGAACTTCAGTCATTTCGTTTCCTCTTTCTCCACAGCCTATGTAAACAACTCCCTTTGAATCTGCCCACTTGGCTATTTGATGCAAAGTTACTGTTTTTCCTGTACCGAATCCACCGGGAATTGCTCCAGTACCTCCTTTAGCTATAGGAAAATATGTATCAATAATACGCTGACCCGTAATAAGAGGTACCGTCGGATCATATCTCTGAGCATAGGGCCTTGGGCGTCGTACCGGCCATTTATGATACATCTTGAAATCCTCCTTCGCTCCGCCTTTATTCTTAGCATATAAGAGAGGATGTTCAAGATCGTATTCTCCTTCGCCTACAATTTCGGTGATCACTCCACCTCCATAGTTGGGAGGGATCAAGATACTATGTATAACTAAAGGTGTCTCCTCTACCGTACCGATAATGGATCCTCCTTCAATGGAATCTCCTTTCTTTAAGGAAGGAATAAACTTGTATTTCTTTTTTATATCAACAGGAGTAGTCGCTATTCCTCTGCCTATGAAGGCGCCAGATCTTTGAGCTATATCATCAAGTGGCCTCTGAATTCCATCATAGATCTTGCCTATTATACCGGGGCCCAAGAAAACCGACAATGGTTGTCCAGTACCAACTACGGGTTCCCCTGGTCTCAAGCCCGAGGTGGATTCATAGACTTGAATAAAAGCGATATCCCCTGTAAGCCTAATAACTTCACCTATAAGCTTGGTATCTCCAACTTCTACTGTTTCATACATCTTAGCAGAGGACATTCCATCGGCCTTTACTGCTGGTCCACTTACCCAAACTATTTTGCCTTTAGCTACTACCATATCTTCTCATTCGCTCCTGAGCAGTTGGACTATTTCCTTCCTTATTAAAGGTTTGAGCCTTTCAATCCTAGACTCCATTGAATTGTCAAGTGTCATCGTCCCGTCTCCAGACCTTGCTCTAATTCCACCTGATATATCTATTGGTTTTTTGGACATGGTTAGTTTTATTTTACCATTCTTACTAGAGACGTCTTGTATAAGCTTCTTCACCAGTTCATAATCATTTTTATTGCATTCAATACTAATTTCCATGGACTCGAGCTTTGATATACTATCTTCAATCATTTTCCTTATTAGCTCTTTGTATGACTTATCATCGGGCTTTGATTGAAGCCTTTCTTTCGCCTTGTCAAAAATTTCATTAATTGCCGATTCTATAATAAGGAGTTCTTTGTTTCTAGCAGTAAGTCGACTTGAGCCTATTATTTGACGTTTTAGATTTTCTCCCTGTTTTTTAGCAGATTCCGCTATGACTTCGTATTCGCTTTGAAGTTTTGTGCGCGAAGCTTCCAAGTCATTTTTTGCCTGTTCAAAAGCTGAGTCAATTTGCGAGATATATTCAGAATCGGCTTGTGATAATACCTTGTCAATAGTTCGCTCTAGAGAACTTGAGCTCATCTAAAACTTCAAAAAAAGATCGAGTGATTTTAACCTTTTGATAGTGTAAGAATTTATGAATAGGGACACACTTGTTGCCCTAAGAATTCTCTGGACATTCGCCTTTAGCAGCTGCTAAATTGTAGTTTGATGAAATTACATCATTCAATTTTTTAATCCAACACTCTATTTCAGTGACATGTGTGCCTATCCAGTACACATTAGAACAATCTTTGCACACATAAAAGATCTCATAAGTATTGAATACTTTATCTTTAACCCTTTCTTTAATTTTCTCCTTTGGACTTTTTGTTAATACACCATTACATTTAGCACACCTGGCGAAGCTTTGATTAAACTTAAGCATCACCGAATGATTTTTTAGAATATTACCTATGTTTTGCAAATCACTTCCTGAACGCAAGAGAACTGCTGGGATCTTCTTGTTTACTGATCTAAAGAACAATTCTTTGTCTCCAGTAATTACTGTTCTACTTTGTTCTAGACCCATTCGAATAACATCATCGTCTCGTAAATTTGAAGAATAAAAAGTATCAAAACCAAGAATCCTCAATTTTCTTGCTACGTTGCCGAACATAGAATCTACAATATATCTTGGTTGATTTTTACTGTTGGGTTGAGTCGCCTCTACACTCTTCACAAGTAAATGTTCCCTCACTGTACATCAGCAAGTCAGACCATTCTCCACATTCATCGCAATATCCAGAAATATTAGACGCTGGACGTCCAATTTCCCCTCTAACGATTCCTGCCTTCTCCGATACAACATCTACCAATTCAGGAGTTACTGCTATTACGTCGGAGGCGGAGATAATGCCAACTAGTCTTTCCTTATACACTACACCTAGACGCTTTATGTTATTCCTTCTTAAAACTCGTGCAGCTTCAGTAATACTTTCTTCTGATTCAATTGTATGTATCGGCTGCATAATTTCTGATGCCTTCAGCATTCCAGGTTTGATATCCTTTACAACGCCACCTGAAACGATATCCCAATCAGTTATAATGCCAGCGGGAACCTCATTCTTGGTTATAACAATACTTCCTACCCTATGTTCGCTCATTTTCAATGCGATATCTTTTATCGAGTCCTCTGGCTCTGCAGAAATTACTGGACTATTCATAACATCTCTAACTAGTACTCTTGTGGTCATGTTAGCATCGATGTGTTCTCTAGCTTGTTTTCGTCCCACAAGGTTTATTGAATAAATCGCTTTAATTGCTTTACGGATAGTAGGACAATATTCCAATAATCAGGCCAGAATCAGAAGGTTAATCTATATGGTAGATTCTTTTTGAGGCCCTATTGAAGAGGCTGTTTTCTTTGCTGTCATAATTTTGAATGACCCAGTAGGAAGAACCCTGATAATGTCATCTAATGTAATTTGTTTAATATAGGAAATTAGATCTTCTTGATCCGTAGAAAACAGTCTAACAAATTCGGATTTTATTTTTTTTGCAGTAGATACTATGTCTAAACCGCCAGGTACTAATGTAATATATGCATAACTTTTTGAGATTATCGCAGTATGAGGTCCACAAATCAATGCATAATTGTCATTACTTGAAATCATTATTCCTATTGCAAGTTTGAGCTCGACGTTTCTAACAAAATTTCTTTTCCCCTCTAAAACAAATGCTCCTTTTGGCAAAAATTGACCAGTAGGAGCCCCTTTCTTTACTTGACTAGGTAATACCCAATATGCATCCGCAACTGATAATCCTTCCTTCCATGCCCTGCTGAAAGAGACAGTTGCCTGAGCGGATTGATTAATGCTGTCTGTCAGGTCCAATCTATCTCTGGCATCTTTCAACACAAAAAAAGGAGAGCCATGAATCTCCGCATGGAACACAATATCAGACTCAGTCATGTGTTTTCTAATTACTGCAGAGTTAGACGAAGCATCTTTTCCCCCAACTAGAAGCAAACTGTCTGATGTGTGGCACCAATGATACCGTTCATACCATTCCTTCGATTGTTGCTTCCGAAATTCAATTTTATTACCCGTTTTTAATGTCTTGTTCCGAAGTTCTACTATGCGGGATCTAATTTTTTGACCTGCCTCCTCTATAGTCCTTGTACCATGTTCAAGCTCTTTTGCTCTAGTAAAGATATATGAAGCTAGTTTTGGTAAGTTACGATCTGCTAGAAAATACTGATCTGCAATCATGATGTATTCTTTGCCCTTTTCGTTGACTAGTTTAACATTATGTTTCTGTAGCACATTCCGTAATTGAGTATCGACATCGTCATGGGTCTCGTGCGCTATACCCATTATATCCTTTGCCAAATTTCTCAGGGAGTTCCCCTTTACTACCACTTCCATCTTAGCCTTTTCCTGCTGATCCAGATCATGCTCTAATACTGCTAACTGTTGTTCCAAGCTGCTGACTTTTTGTGATCTGGCCAGTCCAAAAATTTGGTCTCCTAGGACTTCATCAATTGCTTCCATAAAAGTAGGAACTTTTTTGATATCCGGATTGTTGATGTCGTAAATTTGAATTGGATAGGCATCAACTGGTTTTCCAGCTTCATTGAGTTGTATAGCTGGAGCGTGACTTAATCCTGTAGTCACTTCGGTTACAATATTCATAATGTTGGTGTAGATCGATTGTACTTCTACATTATTTAATTGCGACACTAGCTCCTCAGAATTAATTCCGGCCCTCCTTAATGCCTCCTCAACAAATCTTCTTGGCATGGAAGTCAAAGCCCCTATCCATCGTGCAACGCTGACGCTGCTGTATTCGATTGAATCCTTACTTGACATTAAATGCTCAAGTGAAATATTGAAGACATCTCCTCCACGTTTTGGAGGAGGGGTGTATTTTGACCCAACTCTCAGAGTCCTGTGCCTTACCTCCATAGACTTTAGTATTCCCAGAATCGTCATTTCACTATCGCATAGAATGATGTTGCCAGCTCCAAATATCTCCACGATGAGTGTCAATATTGCTTTGTCATTTTTTTTGAATTTCAAAATGTATATCCTTTCGCTCCCCATTTGCTCTAAGCTAACAAACTTTGCCCGTTCAAGTTCACGTTTGAGTACAGGTACCATCTTATTCTGTTCGACTATTTTGAATCTTGTAGAAGTTATCCAGAGGCCTTCAGTCGAGATCATAAGCAAGATATCTGGTTCTATCGAGTGACGAAATTTGAGTAATACTGAGCTCTGTGTGACTCCAATTACGTCACTAACATAATATCCTCGGCCTAGTTTGAAGCCCGATTCGTTTACAAGGTATCTAAGTTCTAGGCCGGATAATTCCATATTGTAAGATGCCCAATAGATTAATATTAATTTATGAAGGCATCTTACACCGGAAAGAATTAAACTTGCATATAGGTAGCATAGGCGTTTTGGATAAGCTGGATAAACTTTATTACGTGCGAGCATTTCTTGGCGCGGTATGTGGCGTAATTTTAGGATTTATTCTAAATCCTGATAACTCAAGTTGGGCAATAAGTGCAATCTTTATGCTCGGATTGATCTTTTATATAATATCGTACATCTGTGCCAAGAAAATCGTACCGAGCATAAAGAAGGAAGAGAGTCGCAAGCTTGCAACGAATGGCATATTTCCGTTCATTTTCCTATTGCTTATGTTCATGATAATTGTTTATACAGGCCGATTCGGCCACATGTAGGTGTCACAAATCCATAAGACAAATTATCTAGATCTGTTATGATCTAAAGCTGATTATGTTGTGGGAATTTAGTACCCCTGGGATACCTGATGATTTATTTGAAAGAAGTGAAAACGTACCAATAACAAAAGAGGATATAAGAGCTCTGGCAGTTAGCAAGTTAAGGCTTAAGGAAGGATTCGACGTTATTGAAATTGGGACTGGCAGTGGAAGTCTAACGGTAGAAATTTGTTTACAGGTAAAAACTGGCAATGTATACTCAATTGATCTTAGTCCCGAGGCTATAGAACTAGCGCAGCGAAATCTGAAGCGATTCGGAGCAAATGCTCGGTTAATATTATCTCAGGCACAGAGTGCAATATCTTCACTTCCAATGGTTGATGCGATTCTTATCGGAGGCACTCTCGGAGATACAGAGGAGATAATTAAGCTAAGTCTTCAAAGGCTCAAAAGTGGGGGAAGAATTGTTATTGATACGATCTTAATTGAAACTTTATTCAAGACGCTTGCTACCTTGAAGCAGCATGAATTGATTGACATGGAAATTACACAGGCAACGATTTGCAAATCAAGAAGCGTTAGTACAGGGACGATGCTTCTTGCTAGGAATCCAGTAACAATAATTTCTGCAACAAAAACCTAAGCAAAATTAGCAGGATACAGAAAGATATTACCAAATGTTAGTTTAATACCGAGCATTATTTGATGAGATCTAGGATTAGTGATCAAGTGGGTATTTTCTTTATCGTTTTAAAACTCGGATTTAAATAACGCAAATTTTATGAATTTCATCAATGAAATTATCTTGCATTGGTTGTGGGCCAGGAGATCCCGATCTCCTTACGATAAAGGCTGTCAATCGATTAAGGGAAGCGGAAATAATTTTTGCACCAACGTCCAAACATGGGAAACCTAGTATTGCACTTTCGATCGTTAGCAAATACATAAATGCACTCACAACTTCAACTGTTGATCTTATCTTTCCAATGACAAAGGATAAGGACCTGTTAATAGAGCAATGGAAACAAAATGCTGATAGGTTGGCAGGTGCTGTTTTGGAAGGAAAAAATACTGTTTATTTGACTGTTGGTGATCCTTCTCTCTATAGTACCTGGATATATATGCAAAGAGAAATTATAAAGAATTATGGAAATATTGAAATTGAGATTATTCCTGGTATTCCCTCGATGTTTGCTTTCGCAGCAGGAGCTAAAATGAGTCTTGCAGAAGGGGATGAGACACTTGGAATTGTTCCCGCTTGCTATGATCTAGAGAGAGTAAAACGTACCGCCTCTTCATGTGATACAGTTATTTTCCTTAAGGATGGCCGGTATTTTGATAACGTAATTCAAACGCTCTCTGAATCAGGCTTTGACGATGAGTCTATTATAACAATTGCACAAGATGTAACATCTGAGGGTGAAATAATGAAGATAGCTAGATTAGGAGAATTAAAGAAACTGAAAATTCAATCAGGCAAATATTTTTCGATAATGGTAGCAAAGCGAAATGATAAAAACCAATAGTACTGTCTACTTTGTTGGTTCAGGTCCGGGCGATCCCGACCTCATTACACTGAAAGCGTTGAAACTTCTTCAGAATGCTGATGTAGTTGTTTACTCTGGATCATTACTTAATCCGAAACTTCTTGAATATGTTAAGCATGATGCTCAAATTCATGATGCAGCGTTACTAGATAGAGAAGTCATTTTTGAAATACTGAAGAAAGCTGCCACGTCTGGTAAGCAGGCAATTCGCTTCCATGACGGCGATCCCTCACTCTTCAGTGCTATAAGAGAACAAATTGACAGGCTTGAGAATGAGGGAATAGATTGTAGAGTTATCCCTGGTATAACTGCCGTATTAGGTGCAGCCGCTTCATTAAATTTAGAACTAACCCTACCTGGCGTTACCCAAACATTGATTATTACGAGAGTAGAGTCTAGAACTCCGGTACCAGAAAGGGAAAAGCTCGTACAACTTGCCAAACATGGTGCTACTCTAACTATGTACTTGAGTGTTCACTTGATTGAAACTATTGTGAAAGACTTGCTATCAAGCGAGGCTTACACCAAGGATACACCTGTTGCAGTTGTGTACAGAGCAACTTGGGATAATGAAAAGAAATTGGTAGGTACACTTGGCACTATTGTTAAAATGGTGAAAGATTCCAAGATAACAAAAACGGCCGTGATAATTGTGGGTTCAGTTTTGAGACCTCAGAATTATCAATTTTCAAGAGTATATGATCCTAAGTTTACTCACGGATACAGAAAAGGTAAGTAGGCTTACAACCGCCGTAGTCATAATGCAAGTCAAATGAATACCCAGTTTTTAAAAGATTTCCTCGTCTTTCCTCATGCCCGCTAAACCTGTTCTAACATTTAAACCACATTCGGAGCAGAGATCTTCTGAGAATGGAAAGCTTTTCATACATTCCTTACATGTGGGTCTCCCGCATTTTGGACAAGCTATAGTCGATGTCTGGTTATTGCAAATATAACAGAAATTTTTTTCCATAATTGACTATGAGCTCAGCAGTCGTAAATATATATCGCCTAAATCAACTCGTATAATGCCTTCTTAAAGTCACAGTTGAAGTCTGGAGACTTCCTTCTGTTCTACTTTTGCCCAATCTCCCATCCCTTGCCCGGGTTCTGAATCTTTCCTTCTGCCAATAATCTCACTAATTATGATTTGTTTTGCAGCCATTGGAGGCCATACCATTGCAACATATTCACCGGAGCTTCCGGCAGAATCTAAAGAAGCTTGGTGAAGATTCTTGTCCGAAAAACCAAGTGTAACCAATTTTTGCTTTACAGCCCCAACTAAATCCGTCTGACCATGAACTATAATGTGAACATTCTTGTTTAAATCTAATGAAGACATAGTATACTGACTTAATTATTCACAGGTATAAACGTGATGGATTGAATTTGAATAATTGAATACTATTAGTGTTTCAAAAATGTATTTGCGTGAGAACGGGATGTTCGGAGGACACATCATGCAACTTACAAGAAAAATGATATTCAAATAGTTAATTCATAACACAAAATACTAACCTTATTTTCCGAGCTTTAATGATATTTCTTCTCCATTTCCTATCGGAACAGTCACAGATCGCATGTTTTTCATCCCTCGAATATGTTCTAAATAATTTGTCATTAGTGAGCTATATTCCTCGGGATAGAGCACATTGTCTGCGGCTATTATGCCCCCTATTCTAACAAGTGGTAACACCAAGTCGAAATATTCTATCAGATTTTCCTTGTCGGCATCTAGGAACACTATGTCAAATTGTTTATTATCATCATCAATTTCATTTCCTTGACTATTTTTTTTTAGATTCTTTAGCTTACTGAGAGCTTTTCCTTCAAGAATCTTTATCATGTTTGTTGTACCAGCCCTCCTGAAGTTACTCTTGGCCGAAATAACCTTGGAAGGATTTGATTCCACAGTTATGATCGTATTAGATGCACCTCTAGTACCATAATTATGTCTCAGCCCGTCAGCAAACCATAACGTCGAATATCCAACAGACGTTCCTATTTCTAGTATCCTTCTCGCTTTGGTAGAAATTGTAAGCACATTGTAGAACAATCCAGTTTCATGGGTAATTGGTTGCATCATTTCTTCTCTACGTAGTTTGGTCTGTTCGGTACTTTCCGCTAATGCTTGTCTTTCGAGAGCGGCCAGTACTGAGGCTATCTTATTATCCACAAAGTCCCATATCAGAGGCTTACATTTAGATATTTTCTATTCAGTAACCTGAATATTCGTGCTTTATCTTGATCTGTCCAAGTCACAAAATTGATTGTATCTCTGGATCGTTAACTCATTAAGGAAATGGGAGCTGGAATAGACTTGAACCTGAAAATGAGAATGGATCTGTCTGTGATGATTGTGGTGTACGGGGTGGTGAATCTGAGTTTTGGGTTTCGGTTTCTATTGGGGACCACTTAAAATGCATAAATGGGAATATACGTATAATCGGATCAATACACGAATCAAAGATTCCGCATTTGTCAAGTCCCAATGCTCCAGTGCGTAAAGCGACTCTATTATCGGGCAAATCGGCGAAGGATTTCTGTTGCGAGTACGTAGCGAGCGTCAAGACAGAGATAACCAGACAAATTCCAAATCCTCTGCAAATCCGTGTTGTGTTATTCGTTTTTATCGTAATTGGATGCATGATAAAGTATATGTGCAATGCTCAACTGCCGATTGTAAGATAGTTGAATAATACCTTGCTCTAATCTAATACTGAAAGCCTTCATAGAGTACAATAATTCAAGATTTTCTAAATGAATTCATATCCTAGTTTTGCCACGATAAATTGTACAAGACTCATGCCATTGTTGGAACTGAGATTTTACTCCAATAATTACAGTTGTTCGTTTACATTGTTCTGAGCATCAATTTAGTAAATTGGAACGCAGATTTTTTCACCGTTTGATCGAATGGTACAATCTTATTCATGTCGGGTATTGAACCTGACTCAAGAACATCGATAAGAACGTTTAATTTTAGTTTAGCGGTCACGACGTACCAATATATGGAAAAAATTTTTGAATTGGAAAAGCTAATATCTAAACTTGAATGTAGTGAAAGTTACTTTCTAACATTTTTAAGCTCGCGGGGTATTGACGCTGGAATATTACGGCTTCTACCAGGAGAAGAAGATGTGCAAGAACCTCATCCTTCAGATGAAATATACTTAGTCATGAAAGGTGATGGTTTTATCCGCATTAATGATAGAAAATATGAATTAAAAAAAAATTCATTTGTTTATGTCCCAGCAAATGTCGAACACAAATTCTGTGAAAATAAAGAAGAACTCCTAGTAGCTTATTTCTTGGCGAGTTAGGAATTTACTTGCTTGTAAGAACTTTAAAGTTATAGGTGATTTAATTTTCTAAAAATCAGAAGATTGGCTTCTTCATGCTTGATCCACATCGTTTGCATCGAACTCCTTTGACTTCTGCACCGCAACTTAAGCAAGAGTACCTCAATTGAGTACGACTCGAAAAGAGTCCTCTACCTACTCTTTCATCACTAAAGCCAAAGGATTTTAGAGCTTTCATTTGCTTGGACCTTATGTAAAACATTATCCCAATGAAAAAAACCAGATTTAATATGAAGCCTACTATAAATCCAAACAAGTAAGTAAATAGCAAACTTAGTCCGAGACTACCCCCGATAAATAGTATTTGTCGCTTCAAATCAGGTTTTAGATTATTGACCATCTCTGACAGTATACTATGCACTTAAGGGTTTATCAATTTATTCCCCGATTGGACTCTTCTGGAGGATATAATCTGAAGTGAACTTCTAGTTGCCTCACATTAGCTCTATTGTTCGGGGCACTCTTGATATTTAAGTAGAATTAGCTGTGCTTGAATCATCGGTAGTTGCAAAAGCAAGCTCATTTATTTTTTCTAGATGATTTGCTAAGGATACCATTACTTCTATTTTCCTTTTTGGATAATTTGCAAATTGAATGACACTATCTATGAAGGTGGGGATTGGTATTATATCCTCACCTAGCACTTCTATTCCTCTTCTTGTCATCAAATATGATTTTGCTATATGAGCAGCTTGAATACCGTTAAGGAAGTAATTTTGAGATTTCGGCATTGAATTGCTGGCTTTAATATATTCTTGTTTGAGTAACTGTGCTTCCTTTTCGATATCCTCCTCTATCAATTTCATTTTTTCGACGAGGCGACTTATTCCTTCCATGATATCTACTGTCATTAGTCACCACCCACTTTTTACATTTACAAATTATTTTGCTTATTCTAATCTTACTGGCTCTTTTTTTCCTTCTTGTTCTTGTAGTTTTCTGAGTTCGCTCAAAAGAAATTTCTTATATTTATCTCGTTCTTGTTCTGTCATCTTATCTAAGTTGGAGCTTAAGGTAGACCCAATAGTAGACATCCGATCTATTAGATCTATTGCCATGAATTTACTGACATTCCCTACTCTAAGCATGACATCAAATTGCTTCTGAATTATGTTATGGACAGAATCAGAATCTTCTGCGATCTCAACTCCCTTAGGTGTAATACGATACTTTCCGCTATCAGTTTCACTGATTAGTCCCTCTTCGAGTAACCTACCCAGCATTGGGTAAATTAACCCAGGTGATGGTTTCCATCTTCCTTCACTTTGCAAAATAGCTTTATCAATAATTTCCTTACCGGTCATTGGCTGAATCTTTAATAGAGCCAAGACGTAATGACGTGAGAATCCTCGTGGGATTGCACTCCCCACTCGCGCAAGCCAATTCGAAATCATATCACTAGTGATATTACTAGTGATATTTTAGTCTTTCTGGGATCGTCGATCAACCGATCCGAAGTAAAATAATCAGGATTTTGGTGAACGATAATAACTCGTTACCGAACGGTTAGCCGATTTTTAGGGTATAAAGTATACAAGGAAGCTTGCAGCCACTATTCCGGCAACGAGAAGTATAGTTACTATTATCCCCTTTCTCGTGGTTCGTTTTTTCTTACCTTCTCCCTCCAGATCTTCTGCCTTTACCAATCGAACTTCAAATTTGTATTCAATACTAATCGTTAATAATTTTATTCATTTGAATGTCATATTAGTAACTATCGCTCAATCAGGGCTTCAACAGACGTAATACCAACACTCTTGTTTTGAGTGAAATCATATCAAATTATGGTTATGATTCTAAAAAATAATATTGAAAAGCTGCTATCATGTTGCTCCAATGTCAAATTTAGTAACATCGAAATTGATGGAAACATTCTATGACTTGTGAGTAATAGGAAAGTTGCTTAGCATACCTGGCTCTCAGCAATTTGCCAAATACCAATTTCTATCATTAACTGCCAATGACGGTAATTTTCTCCAATGTTTCACACTCAAACTGCAGGTAACCTTTAACAGAGGCTACTAAATTGGGTATCAAATCATATCTTCTTTGAAGCCGTGTATCCACATTGGGAGCAAGTTTCTTTTACTGACTCATCCTTTGCCAGAAGGGCATGTCACCTTATTAATCCAGCGGATGGGATACCTAATATATGGATTGCAGTATGCAGATTTTAAGGATTGATGCATTGAAGCGTGTTACGGTGATGAAATTTGGAGGAAGTGCTCTGGGTATTGATGGTTCAGGAGTCGCAAGTGTAATTGAAAGAATAATCCAGAAAATGTCCGAGTCCAAGATAGTTGCTGTATTCTCTGCTCCTTTGACACAGTATAATGACAGAACAATTTCAATGACTGACGTTGCAATTCATGTGGGAAGGAGCTATGCCAATTCAAACCCTATCGAGATAGATATGCTGAGGGACGTTTATGAAAATATATCCTCTGGCCAAGTTTCAGAGGCACTCTGTAAACCGCTATCTGATGATTTGGGCAGATTCCACAAGAACGTAATCGTCTCTCTCAAGCAGGCCGCTGAAAACCGTAGATTTGTGGATGTTACCAGAGCTAGGACCCTTGCATATAGTGGGGAAATAGCAATGTCATATTTGATGGACTATATATTGAGAAGTAAGGGTCTGGTCTCAACTCATGTAATGATAGAAAACTGGCCCATAATAACAGATGACAATTTTGAAGCAGCAACATTTTTGTTTGAAGAATCAATGAAGAGAAGAGACTACATTATAGACTTGATTGAAAGACATGATATTGTTACTATTGGAGGCTTTGTAGGCAGAACCGTAGATGGACTGGAGACAACTTATGAAAGGGGCGGCTCAGACAGGACTGCTGCAGATATAGCACTTTTACTGGCTGAAAAGTACCAGACAGAATTAGATTTTGAGAAGGATAATGTTGTTTTGAGCGCAGATCCGAAGATAGTGAAGCAGAACTTAGAATATGTCAAGGAGTTATCATATAACGAAGCAAAGTTAGCTGGAATGTTCGGTATGAAAATCCTTGATCCTGTAGCGATAAAAGAAATCGATGATAATGGTCTAGACATTCCCATCACAATAATTGATATGAAGAATCCCACGAAAGTTACCAGAATAAGGAAACATGCATTTGATGAGTCCAAGAATTATTTGAAGATAGTTACTGGTAAGAAAAATTGTGCTATTGTAAGAATAGAGAGCATTGCAGCATCACACTTAGTAGCAATGTTAGAAAGCGATAAACAATACCACGACTTTGTAAAATTGTCGCCTTATAAGAAGGACGGAATTGAAATTACGAGACTATTGTTCTTGGATGGAGACTATGTCAGGAGACAAGAGCGTCACTTTAAGGCATACTACCCAAAGCTCGAAATCGTATACGGAAGAGGAGTTGTAACTTTGATCGGAGACAACATGTGGAAAATTCCTGGAATCGCCTCTACAACGAGTAGTACGGTAGGAGAACATAAGATCAATATTCTAAACATGGATGCGCAGGAGGAAACTTCCAGAATTTTGATAGTTGTTGATGAATCCAATGTATCCAATGCTGTTAGGGCAGTCCACGCAAAAAGAAATGAAATTCATGGGGTAAAATGAATCATGAATGGAAGAAAAATATGGATGAACGGCGATCTGTACAATTGGGACGAAGCAAAAATCCATGTTCTTACTCATGCACTCCATTACGGAACTGGAGTATTTGAGGGTATTCGATGTTACAAGTCAGGTAAAAGATATGCGGTCTTTAGATTGCATGATCATATATGCAGATTAATTCAAAGTGGCAAAATGTATTACATGGATTTTCAGTATTCTGATTTAGAAATAGAGCAGGCAGTTTTGGAAATAATTCGCGCAAATGGTTTGGATGAATGGTATATTCGTCCAATTGCATACTATGGATATGGTAAAATGGGAGTAAATCCATTACCAAACAAAGTATCTGTTTCAATTGCCCTTTGGAAGTGGGATGAGTATTTCAAATCTAATTCTAAAAATGAAGGAATAAGAGTTCTGACTTCTTCTTGGCTACGCATAGATAATAGGTGCATGCCTATGCGCGCCAAGGCTGCTGCCAATTATGCAAATTCGGCCTTGGCTAGAGTTGAGGCAATCAAAGCAGGATATGACGAAGCAATCATGTTGAATCTACAAGGCATGGTAATTGAAGGAACGGCCGAGAATATATTTGCAGTAAAAAACAAAACTATCATAACTCCTCCCATTAGTTCTGGAGCATTAGACGGTATTACACGGGATAGCATTTTGACAATTTGCAAAAATCACGACATGGACATTGAAATACGTGATCTTGCAAGAGACGAACTATATTCTGCTGATGAGGTTTTTCTCAGTGGTACTGCTTCACAGATTAAGTCTATCGCAGAGATTGACAGCAGAGTTGTGGGCTCGGGTAAAGTGGGAACAGTTACTAAGAAGCTCCAGGAATACTATGAAAAAATAGTTCGAGGAAAAGGAGGCAAGTTGAGTGAGACTTGGCTTACATATGTGAATTAGATGTAGATGTAATTGTGTAACATATTGTTGCTTGGATAATTTAGTTCTGTTGACTTTTATCATTATGTGTCTATAAATATAATTCCGAGCAACAGTAGAGTTGACTGAATTAGGCTTGGATTACATTCATTACAATGCTTGTGATATAAGTATTATTTGATTGTCGAAGGCCGTCTAGATACCAGTTTCGTTTAGGACAAGAGCAAGTAATGCAGCTCTAAGTTCCTTTCCATATGCTGCTTGTTTGAAGTAGATTGCGCTAGCAGTTGAATCGATTTCCTTAGAGATTTCTTCAACTCTAGGCATAGGATGCATGATAGACGCCCCTGGTTTTAGTTTAGTTAGAACGTTACTATCTACAATATAAGTGCCCTTAACTTTTTCATATTCTTGTACATCTGGGAATCGTTCCCGTTGAATCCGTGTAACATATAATACATCTATTTTTTCCAAAATTAAATCATCTAGTTCTGTAAGTTCTATTATTTTCAATTTTTCCTTTAGTCCGTAAATGGATTCTTGTCGAACGCGTAATGAAGGTGGTGAAACGAGGTAGATTTCAACATTATAGTGAATAAGTCCGTATAAGAGTGAGTATATGGTCCTTCCGTATTTTAAGTCACCTAGAATACAAATTTTAAGTCCGTCTATGCCCTTCTTTTCTCTTTTCATTGTGTATAGATCTAGCATTGCTTGGGTAGGATGCTCCTCGCTTCCACTTCCACCGTTGAAAATGGGATGGTCAGAAATTTCAGCAGCGTATCTGCTTGATCCATCCATCTGATGTCGTAGTACCAATACATCGGCATACAGATCCATGGTTTTGATAGTATCGTATAATGTTTCACCTTTTTCAATTGAAGAAAAGTGTGGATCAAAAATTCCTAATGAACTTCCACCAATGGAAGCCATTGCAGCTTCAAAGCTCATTCTGGTTCTTGTACTTGGTTCGTAGAATACATATCCCAAAATCCTAGCAGAGCCAAGATGACTTCTCTCTTTTGCCTTCAGAGTTCTAATTTTGTCCGTCGCATCGAAAACAAATTCCAAGTCATCTTTTGAAAAATCTTTAATTGATACAATATCACGATTAAAGAAGTGGTTATTCTTCATTTTACTCAGCTTTTGAAAATATTGTAAACCCATCCTATTAAAAGATCGTTAACTATGTAAGCATTATCAATTATATTATACAATTTCTAAATACTGATGATACCGTAATTGAAAAACTGTGTTCTCAAAGTTCTAATTTTTACTTTTTTAACAATTTTTTTAACTTTTACTATCGATAATAGCATTTTAGGTGTAAATTACAAGTCGAAAGATATGCAACTTGCTATTTCGTCCTATCTTAAGGCCCCAGATTCAACAATTTCTTCGATCGTTTCTAGTCTCGATCTAAATAGAAATAATAATTACGCCTTCGCCAGTAATTCTTCAGGTGACAACGTGCAGCTCGTTGGAGACAATTCTAGCAATTTCAGCGGATATAAGATTGATGGATCAATTGATACTAATTTTGACAATTTCACAAATATCCCGAATATGGGAAACACGAGTTCGGGAACTAAAGAATTTCTCAACGGGGAGATCAATGGATCAACAATCACCGATTTGTCGAACAATATGAGTTCTGCTCCGATAATTAGTACTATAACTTATACTCCAAAGTTTGTATGTGGAGCTATATCTTCTTCAAGCGGACCCTTAAGACCCGGCTATTATGACACAGACGTTAGTATTTTCAACAAGCAAGACTATCCAGTTGATTTTATTTGGAATATGGTGATTACAGATGGGCTCAGTTCAAATGCAATTATTAAAAAATTGTCAGCTGAAACTTCCACAAAAATATCATGTTCTGATCTTTTTACTCTTCTTCCCTCTGATACCAAATTTCTTGAAGGGTTCATTGTAATTACAATTCCTGTTAGAGGCAATATGATTGGCGCATTACCTGACTCTAGTAATAGTGGAGAGTCAATTTTAAAGCCAATTGATCGAGAAAATGCAAATTTAATCGATGTGCAGGTTTTTTATACTGCAAATGCCTTACCAAATTTACCCCAGGATATAATTATTGAGAAGGTAATGTTTAGGTTACTGAACGATTCCTCCGGAAAGATTCCTAAAGAATTATTGGATACCGATTTAGAAATAGTCTTTCCATTGCAGCGTGAAGAAATCTACGATCCCATGGATCATGTCAAATCAGCCGTTAGCAAACAATACGGTTTATCTGATCCAGAGGCATCTAATTTGAATGTAAATATAACTGCGACTGATTTGAGTACATCTTTTCAGCAGGACGATCATGCCATATCCTCATCAAGGATTCTTCCTAACATTGTTTATGAGAGATAACAAGCAGTGCACCTTATTAGACCATGATAGTACTCAGAAATGGTTAGAGATAGTAGCTGACCAGAGACAAGTTCAAAGATTGAATGCACGGCTCAAAATCATTAATTCTGGGCCAGTAGTTAAGCTTCCAACTACCATTGATTTTGAATTAGCAATTATACCCGAAGATAGATAGGGGATACCTCCATTTACAGTTGCTGGTTGAACGTCAACTTTCAAGCTTTCTGATATTACTTGAATTTCTTGGTCTGTAGCGCTGGGATGAACTCCAGCTCCTTGATTTGTAGAGACTATCAAAGCTCCAGTTTGACTAAATCCTGCAACAGATAACGCTTCCACCTGAACTCCCAATACATCCCTAATTTGCTTATGAGTTTCGTTCTTGATTAGGCCTGATACTAATGCACCTCTATCATTAGCAGAGATTAAATTTCCGATTGCCGTTAGTTTAGAGTCTAGACGTTCAACATTCAATTTACTAGCACTTTTAAAAATTCGTAATTCTTCGTCGGTGGCAGTCGAGGGGAGTAGTATGCCATTATTGGTCATTACAGTTAATGGGCCAACTAACCTTGTACCTGCTACCGAAATATAGATCGTCTTATCTACCCCAAGGTATTCCTGAAGTTTCTTAACCTTGGTTTCTGCAAATCCAAAAGGTACACATAATAGAGTATCATTAGATTTTACAAATAAGCCAATATTCGGGCTCCGATATACATCATATTTGTAAATCCCCAACTACTAAAGCTCATAGCAGAGTTCATATGAACCTATGGGAATTCAAAGGTCTATAGCCAAAAATATTGGCAGGCTCATTTCCGCTACCAATCGGAGTAGTTTTATGTTTCTAAAAGAAAGACTGAATTAATATACTGTACATTTCTATTCTATCCAGAGGCGCAGCTACTGAAGCCACATTCAATACACATATTGCAACCTTCGGTAATAATCAACCTTGAACTGCAAGACGGACAAGCCTCACTTTCGCTATATTCGGTCGTTGACACTGGAGGCAGCGTCTTCTTGGCTTCTGACAGGGTATGGACAAGTATATCCTCTTTTGCTTCCGACTCTTTGAAGACTTTTTCAAGTTGCTCTTTGACATATTTCTCCTTAATGTTGGTACGAATGTAATCTACAACGAAAGAGCTAGGTTTAACAATAAAATTCTTCTCTTTCTTGTCGTTTCCAGTTATGTGTAGTACTTGTTCATGTCTAGAACCATCTCTATAGACTGTAACTCCCTTTAGTCCTAATTCATGCGACAGGAGATATGATACTTTAACGTCATCTACGTTAACATCTCCAGGCATATTAATCGTCTTTGCAATTGCATTGCTAATCCATTTTTGCCATATAGCTTGCGCCATCAGGTGGTCGGTCCAATGTATGTCGATTGCCGTAACAAATGATTTTTGAATCCATTCTGGGATTTCGCTAAGACCTCTAACGGAGCCATAATTATTCGCGATTTTGGTCAGTATTTCGTCACTGTATAGACCCATTTCCTTTAGCATGTCTTCAAACACCTTATTTGTGTAAAAGAATCTCCCGACGGTTACACGTTTTTCAAAGACAAGAGCAAAAACGGGCTCAACACCATTAGAAGTGTCAGCAATCATTGACAATGTTCCAGTTGGTGCTATAGTTGAGGTCCATGAATTTCTAATTCCATGTCGTTTTATTTTCTCAATAAGAGAATCCCAGTCGTACGAATGCAATTCTTTAGGAATTTCATAATAGCCTGCTACAGGAATTATTTTTCCATCTTCAAATCCTGTTTTATCAAATAATGGAAATGCACCTCTTGCTTTGGCGATGGCGACACTCTCCTCCATGCTAAAATAAGAAATAGCTTCGGCCAATTTGTTCATGAATTCATAACCTTCTTTAGAATTGTACGGAATTCGCAGCATAAATAGCAAGTCAGCAATTCCCATGATCCCGAGCCCGATCCTTCTGGTTAATTTGGTGTTATAATCAATTTCCTCGACTGGATACTTGTTCATGTCTATGACGTTATCGAGAAATCTAGTAGACAAGCGAACTGCCTGTTCATATCTTTGCCAGTCGAATTCGAACATACCGTCGGCTTTTCTTTTGACAAAGTTTGCCAAATTAATTGATCCTAAATTGCATGATTCGTAAGGATAAAGTGATTGTTCACCGCATGGGTTTGTTGCACGCAATGGACCGTTTTTTGCTTCTAGGCACGGATTGTATTTGTTAATGTTATCAAAGAATATAACGCCTGGCTCAGCACTCTTCCAAGCACTAAATGCAATAAGATCCAATAATTGGTGTGAATCAACTTGACTTAAGGGCTCGTGAGTTCTTGGATTCTTAAGAGTATACCTATGGTTATCCTCATTCACTATCGATTGCCAGAAATCATCCCAAATACCAACGCTAACATTAAAGTTTTCAAAAACGCCTGGCTTTGTCTTTGCAGTTACAAATTTTTCGATATCAGGATGCCACGCCTCTAAAATTCCCATGTTTGCTCCGCGGCGCTTTCCACCTTGCTTTACAACATCGGTAATTGTGTCTATAATTCTCATAAACGATGTCGGTCCCGAAGCTACGCCGGACGTTGAGGCGACAATATCACCTTCTGGTCGTAAATCAGAGTAGTTTATCCCTACGCCACCGCCTGATTTGAATATCATGGCGGCATCTGTTGATGATTTCATTATTTTTGACATGTCATCTGGTATGTCGAGAACGAAACATGCAGACAGCTGTCCTAGCTTTGCACCGGCGTTCATAAGGGTTGGGGTATTTGGCAGAAAATCTC
This sequence comes from Nitrososphaeraceae archaeon, assembly GCA_036558405.1. GTDB lineage: Archaea > Thermoproteota > Nitrososphaeria > Nitrososphaerales > Nitrososphaeraceae > TA-21. The sequence continues at coordinate 58,385 of DATBFR010000103.1, forward strand.
TAGAAACCATCAAGTTGTAGTACTCTGTTATTCTTTCGGCATATGCCGACATACTTCCATCAGCTATCAATCGAAGGAGGTCTTTGAAGCTTACTTTCATCTGTCCTAATTCAGTCAAATAAATGAAATGACGGATCATGGCCTCAAAGTGATACTTATTTAGGTAATAATCTCCAAGTTTCAGCTTCATATCAAAATCATCGATTTTTGAATAGTATTTTTTTGCTTCTTCTATATCCTGAGAAATTCCCCCCACAGAAGAAAAAACCCTTGTGTCGTGTAGCATATCAGGAATCGACACTAGGACAGCAACCCGTTCAAACATTGATTTAGGTCCTTCAATTATTTCATTATTATTATCCCTAAGTAGATAACGGGCAGCGAGTACTCGTAAGGAATTTAGGTCAAAAGCCTTATCAACTTCGTCCAGATCCTTCTTGTTCAAAATTTTCATCTTTTCATCTCTAATTTTGCGCCTCTCATGTCTATACAGAATATAAGCCTTAGTCGTTTCAGACAATCCCTCTTCGATTAGAATTGATTCAACTATATCTTGAACGTCCTCCACACTTGGAATCATAGCAGCGCTATCTATTCCATATCGCTGCTGAACCATTTTTTGAAATACTTTTTCAGAAAGCTTCTCAGCTAGTAGATAATCCTGTTTACCTACTGCTATTAATGCCTTGTAAATAGCATTAGATATTTTATTTTGATTGAATTCAACAATTCTTCCATCTCGCTTTCGGATTTGCATTATATTTTTTTCACTTGAATTATTTACCTCAGTAACCCCAGCCATCCCGTCCTATACAAAAAGAGCTTAGCTTAAAAGGGTTATCTTACTAAAAAATATTATAGTAAAGGTGTAAACTAATTGATTTTACATCAATAAATCGAAGATAGATAAGTCGATTTACAGTTTTGACATCTTTCTTGAGAAACTAAACATCTTGTTCCACAGGATGTACATAATTTATGTTTGTGTAACAATCTGCAGAAATGTAGATCATCAGCAGCTTTCAGTACGGCAGTTGCATCATTGCTAGTCATACCACTGAGGTCAAGATTTATTGAAAAACCGCCACTCAGTAGGTTATCGATTGAATTGCATGATGAGCTTACTTGCTTCTTATCTTGTAATAGATCCTTAGCCATGATAGTCGCTCCTTGGGAATATCCTGCTAACCCTGCTTCATTAATTTGTTGGATCTTTCCATATTTTTCTGCATCAAGGGAAGCTAATCGCTTTGCGCTTTCATCGACCACCATTGCTATTCCTATAGAATCCTCTCCTTGTTGCTTGCCATTATCTACTACAACATCGGCGGCTGTCCGCAGAACTTTCAAGAAAATTTCTTCACCGTCTGTTTCGTGTCCTAAGATATTATAGACAGATTCTCTTGCTCCTGTTAGATTCACAACGAGATTAGTCTTTCCTAGTTGCATAGACTGATTTGTCAGCGCAAGAGTTGGAAGTATTCCCTTTCTCATAATGTCAGAGATAACTTTTTTTCGTATTGCAAGAGCTGTCACAGCTGGTTTCAGCATTAGAGCCAACCTTGCTCTAAAGTAAGTTTCATCTTTGTTTGATTGGTATGCCAAGCGCGGAAGATTTACTGCAAGCGATTGCAAGCTTACTATCGAGCCTGAAGAGTCATTAAGTGTGTTTCTTAGCACCCCTGTTTGAGTTCGAATTGCTCCTTTAGATATAGAAATCATTCCTCCTGCAAAAGCGATGGATCCTATTCTCTCGGTATGTGGGATAATTGATTCGTGATCTTTGCAAATCAACTCAAGCCCAATGCTTGGTACCGGAGTATGCTCCACGTACCTAAGGTACCCGCCTAACAACCCTCCAACCACAGTCGAATCAATTTTAGCTACTGGTACGGTGATCGTGATCGTAGGAAATCCTGTTGGCAAATAGGATCTAGATATTGAGGAAGCAAGTAATGTGGCCGCAAATGTAGATTCTATACTATCAGTGCTGTAATCAACTTTGTTGAAAACTGCGCTGATTAAATTATCAAATACTATTTCCGCGAATGCCTCTCTAGATAGAATTGATACCATCCTTGGAAAAATCGTCAAGAGATCTTCTAATTTTGTTGGCGGAAGAATTCTCGCTATATTCAAATATTTTCCCTTCGGGTTGAAACCATTTTCTACTAGCTCTTGCGAATCGTAGAATATTGTGTCTGGAACAAACCCCCAAAGACCGCTATTGGATATATTCAATTCGCCCGAAAGATGCATGTCTGTAATGTCTTTGGGCAAAGTATTGAATAATAGATTCTCAGAAAAAACGGCATGAGAGGCTTCTGCTAAAATATTATCAACTTCGCTTCGCCCGCTAGAATTTCCGCTGAAGAGCTCGACTACGTCAGACGTGGGTAATCCCAACCTAGCTAGCTTGCTTCTGTATTCTTCAAATCCATGCTCAATCAAAACGGAATTTACTGTTTCTCTTATTAGCGAAGAAGTAAGATATGCTGTTTGGAACTTGTAAACCTTATTTTCTACTTCTTCAGTAATTTTATGAGCCTGTTCCAGAGGCATGTTAGCCTCTCTAACTAAAGATTGTATTATCCTGTTTGAATTAAATTCTTCAATTGAATGCCTAGAAGTCCTTACGTACATTTTACCGCTCTCTATGATTGATCTTTCCTCTATTTGCCTCGCAAGACTGAGGACTAGTTTTCCCAAATTGGTTATGGTGTATCTTCTTTCCGCCTTATTCAAAGCAACCAGTGATTGTCTTAACAACTTTCGCAAATGATATGCAAATTTCCCTGACTCCTTCTTAGACTTAAAACCAGCAAGAGATTTAAGCTCAGAATAAGTTAATGGTCCTTTGGAATTTAAAATACGGAGAATATCAATTCTGTTTGGACTTGCCATAACAGAAAAAATCATCCTGACTCTTCTCGACGCGGTTTGAAGAACCCCACCTGGTCTAATTTCAGATTGAGATATAGAATCCTGACTCAAATGATCCCCGCTGCCGTTATCCTAATAACTAATTAAAACTACTTTGTAAATATTTCTTTACTAATAGTATAAACGAACGTATCTCAGCTGAAATTAGGTTAGTTCTCTCATGTTTCTACAAGTACCTTGTTTGCTTCAATCAAGACTTTACTGTTTGCTTCCTCCGACTTTTCAGCACTGGGAGTACCCTGTGGGACTTCTGGTAGTTTTGATTTCGTTTCCTGTTCGAGTAGCTCTTCGACTTCACCCAGAATCTTCAATGAATCTTCATCCATTGGCGTAGAGATTTTACCCAGGTCATCACTTACTTTGCAATTCATAAGGACCTCAGAAGTTGTATTTGTGACACTATTAATGAGCTCATTTGCAGTAGGAACAACTTTTGAAATATCCCTTTGAATATCCTTAACCATTTGAACAGTAGGAGTTATCGTATCCATGATGTATGCAAATTCGTTTATGGTAGAGCATCTCAGTACTACTACTTCTAGTGCAATGCCCATGTTCTGGGTCGTATGCTGAACCTTTCGGACATTAGACAATTCAGCAGCTAAAACTTTGGCCCGCGCGTTATTGCCTGCCTTTATGCTTTCAGCTATTTGCTTTCTGAAGTCTGAATCCATTGAAGAAAATTTCTTGTTGAGCAGCCTAAGCCGGGTGATCTGATTGTTTACTACCTGAGTAGCGTTGGTTAGCTCATGCTGAAATTGCTTGTGCTGCTCCATTGAGTATGGATTATTTCTGTGTGAATGTAAGGATTATTGTTAGAGTCTGTGAACCAGCGAGTGTCATAAAGCTAATCTATGGAAATTCTAGTAAAAGTGATAATTTTATCCCTTGTGGCAGAATGATAATAATAAGAATAAGAATATAACCGAATCAATGAAGTATATCGAGCATCTACACTAATTAACCCAGATTTGCAATAGGGCACTCGTAGAAGTCGGTTAGTCCTTAGAAATTTTCTGAAGTGATAGACCATGCTTCTTATCATAGCCGATCACCTTTACTTTAGATCCAATAGGCAAGTCAGAAGGCAACTTGATGCCCGGAAGAAAGCCTGATGCTCTTATCGGTGCATTATCAACTTGGAATACGACCCACGCATAAGAGTCGACATCTTCAAACCCTTCAGGAGCTACAGCTTGGATTGTATGAGTGACAACGCTGCCAACTCCATCAAACTCCAATAATTCAAAATCAGTTTTGGAACAACCAGGACAATAGTACACTGTTTCCAACATGATCTTGCCGCAATTCTTACACTTGTTAGTTAGTATCTTTCCATTTAAGGCAGATTCTATGAATTTTGTATGTGTGTTGATAGGTGATTGATCTTGCATTGCTGTTTGCAGTCTCCGAATTACACTTTTTGAAATATGTGAACAGCGGCACTTGCACCCGTAGCTCCAAAATTATGTGTCAGAGCAATTTGCGCGTCCTTTACTGTTCGATCTCCTGCTTTTCCCGTGAATTGTTCGAAGACTTCTACAACTTGGCCTATGCCAGTAGCTCCTATAGGATGGCCCTTGGATTTTAATCCGCCTGATGGATTTATCGGGATTTTTCCGTCCCTTCTTGTTTGTCCCTCCCTTGCTCCCTGTGCACCTGTTCCTTTTTTGAAGAAACCTAGATCTTCTACATCGATTATCTCTGCAATTGTAAAACAGTCATGTACCTCTGCAAAATCGATATCTTTTGGTTGCAATCCGGCCATGTCGTAAGCCTGTTTCGCAGCCGCAACAGTGCTTGGTATAGTTGCAATATCTTCTCTTCCCTGGACAGCTGCGGGTGAAGCTCCTCTCCCAGAGCCAATTACTTTAACATACTGTTTTCCAGATTTCTTGGCAAATTCCTCTGAGCATAGAATTACAGCAGAAGCGCCATCAGAAAATGGGCAGCAGTCAAAAACCTTCAGCGGGGAGGCAACAACGGGAGAATTCAGAACATCATCAACTGTAATCTTTTTTCTAATATGTGCCTTAGGATTGAGAATTCCATTCTCATGATTCTTTACTGCAACATGCGCCAAGTCTTCCTCGGTAGCCTTATACTTTGTCATGTAGGCACGAGCAATAGAGGCAAAGAGCCCTGGGAATGAAGCGCCATTGCCACCCTCATAGAAAAAATCGGAACAATAGGAGAACAGTGTTGTACTCTGAGACGTGCCTGTGTGTGTTACTTTTTCAACACCTAGAGCTAGGACGCAGTCATAGAATCCAGCTTTAACGTTGGCATACGCTTCTCTAAACATTACAGAGCCCGAACCACAGGCCGATTCAATAGTAAGACCTGGTACTTCGGGGATGCCAAGATTGCTCATTAAAACTGGTGCCATGTGAACTTGCTTATCAGCGACCCCAAATACATTAGAGATATACCCTGATTGTATTTGCTTTGGCGTAATTCCAGCGGAATCAATTGCTCCTCGAGCTGCATTTAATGCTATTTCGATTATATCCTCGTTAAGCTTACCGTATTTAGTACTGCCTGAACCAAGAATACATACACTATTTGTCATTTATTTAGAAATAGTCGAGAGAATATAAAAAGGTTAGACAATATTGATTCGAATTGTAAAAGTCATTGATAATATTTAGTAATGAATCGTTAATATCAATTCAAGTTTTGAAATTTAACAGGATTCCATCATTTAAACTTCAAGCTAATTCAAAAAATTGTATCGAACGAAATTCTTGTGTGGACTAGAATATCAAAAACACTATAAAGCTAAAATTTCTCCCGATGTTTATTTTGTTTAGCTACTGTAATTAGCTTGGTTACATGTAAATGATCAACATATCTGGAAATTACAAACTTGTAATTTGTGAAAAACCAGCGGCAGCAAAAAGGCTAGCGGCGATTCTGGGTGAGAAGAGCATCCGTACGATATATACTAGATCACATGTTCCAATTTTTGATATAGAATCCAGATCCAGGGAACGGTATGTTATCTGTTCTGCACTAGGTCATCTCTTTAGCTTGATTCCTCTAGAAGAAAATCGTAAAACCTATCCGATTTTCGACTTTAAGTGGAGTCCTAAGCGTTTTGCTGGTTCCAAGTCCTGGAACAGAATAGACGCGATTTTGTCTGAAATATCGGAAGTCTCAAAAAAAGCATCAGGATTCATTCACGCATGCGACTATGATAACGAAGGGGAGCTTATTGGCTACAACATACTACAGTATGCTTGCAAGAATAAGTATTCAGAGTCTAGAAGAGCGAGATTCTCCACCCTCACTGACTCTGAAATCAAAAAAGCCTTTGGAAACTTAATGGAGCCGGATGCTAGCTTAGCCAGTGCAGGAAAAACAAGACACATTCTTGATTTTATGTTTGGAATAAATCTATCGCGAGCGCTTTCAAGTTGTTTCTTAGATCATAGAGATTACAAAAGATATACAAACATCACAATTGGGCGAGTGCAAGGTCCAACTTTATCTTTGGTTGTTGAAAGAGAAATTGAAATCAATTCTCATGTTCCGGTGCCTTACTGGAACATACTTGCAGATTTTGACGATTCTGGTAAAATAATCAGGGCGAGCTACTGGCCCAGAACTATAGCGAGTCTGACTGATGCTACAACTGTCTTGAACGAGTGTAGAGATCAAGTCGGTGTTGTGAAGGACATTGCCATTAAGAGTAGGTCTGCTATTGCTCCACCTCCCTTTGATTTAGGTGATCTACAGAAAAATGCTTACAGGATTTTTGGATTGGCACCCAGCCGAACTTTATCTGTAGCTGAATCCCTATATCTTGACGGATTAATTTCTTATCCGAGGACTTCAAGCCAGCGATTACCAAAGTCAATTGGTTACGTGGAGATTCTGTCCAACCTATCAAGCAACTATGTCGAATATCGTGAAAATGCAACTACTTTGATTAACAGAGGAAATCTTTTACCAAGAAATGGCCCCAAAGACGATCCTGCTCATCCGGCCATTTATCCTACGGGTGAGAAATGGAAGAAGAAATTGAACATACCTGAAACCAAAATCTACGATTTAATTGTAAAAAGGTTTATGGCAGCATTTGCACCCGCAGCAATCTGGCAAGAATCAAAAATAGAGTTCAACGTCAGAGGCCAAACATTCATCGCCGATGGTAGAAAATTAATTCAGGTAGGGTGGATCAAATTCTACAAGCCATATTTCCATGTCTCTGAATTATTTCTACCACATGTAAGTAAAGGGGATGCAGTTAAGGTTCAGAAAATCTGGACAATTAAAAAAATTACACAAGCACCCTCTAGATATAATCAGGCCACATTGTTAGAGGCAATGGAAAGGAATGGGCTGGGGACTAAATCTACGAGGGCCGAGATTATTAGTACTTTAGTCAAGCGAAACTATATTAGCCAGGATAAGACCGGATTTGAGGCTACAGAATTAGGCTTTGCAGTAGACAAAGTTATGGAAAAGTTCATTCCTTCAGCAACATCCACGGAATTAACAAAGATGTTCGAGCAGGAACTCGATAAAATTGAGGAGGGTAAAATAACTGACGCAGAAGTGGTGGGTAAGGCTATCGATAATTTGAATTTAGTGACCGAGAGAATCAGGGCAAATGCCTCTGTAATTGGAGGGGCGCTCACCAAAGCAGTCGAGAGGACCAACAGAGAGAATCTAGCTTTAGGAAGGTGCCCGCTTTGTCACGAAGGCAGTTTGTTAATTATTAGATCATCTAAGACAAAGAAAAGGTTTGTAGTATGTTCACAATATAGAACAAATGGCTGTAAGGCATCTGCACCACTGCCTCAGATCGGCAAATTACTGGTAGGCAAAAACGCTTGCCGTAAGTGCGCTTGGCCAACGCTGGTATGTCTACTTGAACGGCGAAAAATATGGAATTTTTGTATTAACTCAAAATGCGAATCAAAAAATAAAAGTCGTGAATGCAAGACGTGATTTGTTCAAAATTAAGCAAGTAAATTATCGAAATTACGATACGCATCAATTCGTCGATTGTCTAACAAGGGTAATGAATTTCTTACAGACTTTAAGCGATTTCGGGCAATTTCGATGATTTCCAGACCTTCTTCCGCTCCCATATCCAGCAAAGTAATGCCAAAAGGGTCGATTACCATGCTTCTGCCTGAATATATGTTTCCGACCTGATCGGGAGCAATCACGTAGCATCCATTTTCAATAGCTCTTGCTTTAAGCATTATCTGCCAATGTTCTTCTTTCATAACTCCTTGTACCCATGCAGATGGAATTGCAAGTATTTCGGCACCAGCCAGCGCTAGTATTCTTGACATTTCCGGAAATCGGACATCATAGCAGATCATTAGTCCAATTTTCCCGGAGTTAGTTCTAAGTGGTTGTATTATCTTGTTGCCACTGGCAAGTTTGTCAGATTCTTTGAATCCTAGGGCGTCGTAAAGATGGAGCTTTCTGTAAATTGATTTTATTTGTCCTTGATTTGATATAATGACTGCGGTGTCTGAAACTCTATCATTATGATGCTTGGATCTGGATTTGTTGTTGGATTGTTCAGTCTGTCGACTTTCAAATATAGTAGCGATAACATTTATCCTAGAGCGTTTTGCCTCTGTACGCAGGGTTGAAATGAATTGTCCCTGAACATTCTCTGCAATCGATAAGAGTTCTTTGGCTGACTGTTCAGTAGGAGAGTATGCCATTTGAAATTCCGGAAAGCAGACTAGCTGCGCCTTTTTCCCTGCGGCCTCTTTGATGTAATCGATCGACGCTTCGAGATTTTCGCTCTTTTTCGTAGTTGACTTCATCTGAATTACTGCAATCCTACAATTGTTTGTCATGGCATTAATTTACCCAAGTCTATTATTGATGCATATAGAGGCGAAAGTTAAAACTCTATGTCTACGCCACTTCAAGCTTCTAAATTGGAACTAATAGATTGGCAGCGTGCAAAATTGAAATCAGGGCCCTTCTCTTTCTGCTGAATAGATTTTCTTCTTGACTGAATATCCCCTCTCCTCCGAGAAGTACCAATTTTTACTACATATTGTGCAAGTAATTCGATTCTCGCCACTCACTTGTTCAAGCTCGTAGTGGCTACAACGAATCTGAAATTCATGTTTGAACGTTTCCATTTCCTTTATTGCATTTATATTCCTAGTAGAGTTCTCGGACAAGCCTGAGAAATTTGACACATCTGGATATTATTTTCTTTTGATTAGCACTTGCCGCTTGTATGAGAGGTTTAACTGGCGGGAATGTTAATTTTTAAACTTGATCTCAATTGGTGATGATCTCAATTGGTGATTCTGCTCGAGTAGTTCCCTATCTAGAGTTTTTTTCTTTAATTTCATATAAGGGGCAGCGTATCTCAAATCATTGAAAAACTGTCCTATATGTGGTTGCTCCGAACATAAATTATTCGGCTGCGCAAAACACTGGGCTAATCATAAGAAAAACAAGGACGGGTTATGTGAACCAAAATCGACCTAGCACTTGATTCCCAGATTCTATTTTATCTCATAAAGGGCCACTGATAGTTTGAATGCTAGAGTTTCATCAGTTTTTTCTGCAATTGGGACGACATATTTCTGAGTCTCTACTTTGTAACGCATTGCCTTCTCTTTAGTAATAATGTTTTTAAAGAATCGAACATTGTCCAGCCTATCAGCGAGTTTGATAAGTCTAGAAGTCTTTGAGCTCTTTGAAATATTCTGAAAATATGTTTCAAGGTATTGATCTCTATTTTCCTTTGCACCCGGCGGCTCGGCCAATGTTTGTACTATACTATAGACATCCTCACCAAAATTCTCCCTAATGTAATCGATTTTGGATCTATCCAGTTCAGTGCCTCTTTCTACAACGTCATGGAGAAGCGCTGCACATATTGTATCTACATCATGTATTTTTAGCTCATCTGATAGAATAAGAGCTACTTTCAAGGCATGATTGATGTAAGGTTCTTTGGTCCCATTTCTGGACTGACCAGAGAGTAACTCTCCAGCAGTACTAAATGCACGTGTGATCTTAACGACATCGTCTGTATTCTCCTCAAATTGCTTTACAAGACGAGAAAAAGCAATCTTCGTGTATTCGTTAAGATTCCAATTCATAAATATGTCTCGTGTAATTAAATTAATAATTAGGTCACTTAAAAAAATTATTGATTCGTGTTAAAGAAATTCCTATACTGCCATTTCTGTCAAGGAGAATTTGGTTATCAAAAGGAAATTTGCCCGCTTGATGAAATGATTCTTTACTATTGCTACTTTCTATTAAGATCAATATTGATCTTTAGATATTATTATGTATGGTTAAGAATACATCAGATTTGACAATAGATTGTGAGACAAAGGCAATTGGTGTCTAGCCTTTTTTAATCAAAACTAAATAATTTCCAACTCGATGCCAGTTATAATGGATATTGACTAAAATGCACGTGACCAAGGAATATAAACACACATTCGAGTTGTCGATATTATTGATTACAGTAAGTATAGTTTTGCTACTATCAGGATTTATTGCATTTTCATACGCGCAGGCACCCTCTGGTTCGACAACTGCATTCCAAGAAGATCTTCCTGAGGTTAAAATCACATCAATAGAAGATGGGGACTCAGTTCCAATATCGAGAAATTTAACCATTAGCGGAACATCATCAGACGATGCAGGTACTACTTGCCAAGTTTCTGTGATAGCTAATGATGTCAGGCCATACCAGCCAACGATCGCAACTGGAAGCGGAGGGCCCAACGATTTTTCTGAATGGAAATTTACAATTGCATCCAATTATACTTCACTTAAGCAAGGATTGAATGAGATAACTTCAAAAGTCGTGTGTCCAGGGACCGCCGGCAACCTTACCAAGTGGTATGGAGTCAACGTTACAGGAGTAGCCGGGGCAAATTCGTCTGAACAGGGAGGTGAAAGTGCCACCTCCTCGCAATCTAATGGTCCAGTATATTCTTATTCCAAGCAGCAAAATGCAAACAACAGGACTTCGGGACCTGGAAATATTGGTACGCAAGATGTAAAAGTTGAGGCAACACAATCAGAAAATGGGCCTGCTGGAAATGAATTAACCGCCAAGTCTGCAAACACATCAAATAATAGCGCAGGAGTTACTACCAATTTTGTTCCCCCATTCTCACCTTAACTTTTTCCTTCTTTGTTTAAATCTTTAATTCTCTCCTAAATATCGGGAAGTAATTATAATAATGGATTCTTACATCCATTGATGTATCAGGTTCACTTTCTAATTTTATTTTAATCATCATTTTTTGAACAATGGGTTAGCATGTGTATAGCTACACGGAAATAACTAATCCAGTTTCAGCTGACCATATTGATAGAATTCACAACTGGTAGATTACTCTTTTCTGTTCTAGTCTTACTAATCTTTGCATCTGTCAGTCTGTTTTGGCAGTCTATTTATCATAATGTGAATTCTGTTTTTGCTACTGTTCTTGATTTAGATGAATACATTAGCTCTTCAAGTAGTAATGCAACTGGGAATGTACAAACAAATTCATCAACCACATCCACAAATGCGACTGGTTTAGCGACTGATACAATAAGCGATGCAACTTCAAACTTTACATCAGTATTCGAGTTTCCAGATATCGAATTGAAGATGAAATACCCTGGTAATTGGGAAAAGGTAGAATATGGGAGGGCTGTAAAGGCTTATGGCGAAGGTGTTATTGCCAGCCTTCTCTCACCACTTGAGAACTCGTCAGATAAGTTCCGGGAAGTGGTGTTGATTAAGGTTGAAAATCAAAGTTCATCCCATAACAAAGACTTGCCTTCAGACAATTCAATTGGAGGCAACCCGACCTACCAGGTCGTCTCTGATCGGCCGAATCTAGCCAATAGATCAGACATTATCATGACGCTCAAGGAATGGACCCCATTAAACGATAAGGCATTTGTCATAGAATTTAGCGCCGAAAAGAACAAGTTCAAAGATTATTTACCTCTTGTATACCAGATAATTGGTTCAGTCGAACTAAATGGTGTCGGTACCTCTACGGTGTCCACCGAGGGTCCCGATCAAATACAGACATCCGACGTCGCTTCACAAAACGGAAATGAAGCAACTGTCACTAGTGGTGATACAACTACCCAATCTGCATCTGTGCTTGAGAAGCTACTCCAGCGAGATATTGACATGAACGAAACTAAATCCAATTCAGAATCAGAAAATACGACCAAATAGACAATACTAACAACTAACAATTACGAACAGTTTGACGGCGCCGTCGGAAAGTTTTTTGACAAGTTGACGGTACAACAAATTCTTCCATGAACGATGTCGGATTATGGTGGATTCTAGTAGAAATCATTATTTTACAACAAGTCTCATCTCGTCATCGGTCCTAGGCAAATCTGCGTTATTTTCTTATGTTTTTCCATCCGTGTCCAATGGATTTTATCAAATCCGTCTAATTGTCAGCTTAGTCCGGTTAATTTTCAGCTCGTTAATCACGTGTCCTAGTAGGGACATTGTAAGATAGATAGATGTCGCCAATTATCCGCGAAAATCATGCAAGCCTTATTGACTAGAAAGGCGGACAAATTGGTCAAGGGGTAATCTGAAGTTGCAAGTGACGCAAGCAATTTTGTAGCTGCCCCTTGTCGCTCAGATTTGAAGTTCACCAACTCACGTTTCATGACCTCGTCAAAAAAGTAAACTATTTAATCTGCTAGCCGAAAATTTCGATTCGAATTAGTCAAAAAGTGGTGGGTGATACGTTGTTGGCTGCAATTTGCAAATTGTATTTCGACTGTTTGCATAAGAACAGTTACAATGCTGTTCTTACATCTTCACAGTTGTCGTTCGTTACATCACCTTTGCTTGGATCGAAGTCTACTACAGTATCAAATCCTGATCCGCAGTCAAAGAAGTTAGCACCTGGACCACCCTCAAGTGTGTCGTCGCCGTCTTGTGCATATAGTTCGTCATTTCCATTGCCTCCATTGAGATAGTCATCGTTTGGCCCTGCAAAGATTGCGTCATCTCCGTCATCGCCATGTATGTTGTCATTACCGAAACCACCTTGAATGGAGTCATCGCCTGCACCTCCGTGCATAATATCATCGTCATCTCTTCCTTGAATTACATCTCCACTTCCTTTACCAGACATGTCGTCAGCTGAACTTGTTCCCAAGAGAATATCGCTTTTCTTGGTTCCGTCAATTTCATTGAAATCAAATCCATCTACTATGTTACCCATTGGAAGACCACACACATTGAATTCACGCCTCTCTTTTAGTGGAAAGCTTTTCTTGAATTTCTCTGTGTCCTTGATTCGATCATCAGTGTCGATATCACTCTTAGTCTTTATGAGAGAGTTCATTGCCTCAGGATCACCAACTGTAAAAGTCGAATTTGAGGGATCGTCCGGATCTATAGTGACAGTCTCTACTGGAAAGAAGATGTCAGGAACTTCAATATGGTTTTCACTTTTCTCGAATGCTACATTTGGATTCCCATTTCCAAGTAGGCTGTTATCAATTACTCCTAATCCCTCACCAGGACCCACTATGTCCACATCATCATCTGGTGTAGCATCTGTGTCAATTTCATCTTCTCTCTGCTGGTCAGTATCCGTATCAATAGTTTCTAGAGACCTAGACCCTGTTAATGTAACTTGTTTTCCTTTATGATCATCCAAACAGTTTTCATCCAAATTATATTTTGATTGTTCAGCATTCCCAGTTTTAGCATATACGTTGGAAATTAGTGCTGCTCCCAGTAACATAGAGGCTATCAAAGTCGAAGCAACAGCAATCATGAAGCTTGATCTCAGATGTAAGGATTTCATTTCTTTTCATGAACAACTTTATTCCAAATTATTTATAGGGTATGAACCAGTAGCTAAATGAATTGAATGATAAGAGATGCGTTAAAGAAATTGTAATTATATAGCTCTTCTTCATTTATTCAGGCTGTAATGCTGAACTTATTTATTATTGATTTTCATATCTGAAAGTACTACTAGTATTGCTCATTCAAGTGGTAAAGTTGAGGTATCCCCCTCTCACTGGGGGACCTTATTATTTATCTATTGGTGATTTCGAGCATATTTGATGCACGATTATCTTTCAGCTCAAAGTAATTCGGTCTATAAGTTATGCAGCTATTGCAAAAAAAGAACTCCACATGTGTGCAGCAAATGTGAATACTGCTACAGTTGTCATGGCAAAATTGAAAAATTGGGTAACGTTAATTTGGCTCAGAAATCAGTCTTAGAAGAGCGCACGAAGACCCGATATCAACCTGTGTTCATAAGTTATAGGGTAAAGTAATGTTATTCGTATTTGGATGCTTGCTCTATCTGTACCAATGTCGTAGAGTAACTAGATTGTTCCTAGATGATGTTTACCAGACATAGTAATCTCCGTGTCTTACTATCTTTTTTATGTAGGGAATTTTAGTGAGGTATTATCTAATTCCAATATTGGAATATACAGCGACTGAGTGTCTGAGCCGAGAGCCTCTACAAAGTCATATTGTCCAGTTAATCTATTAAGTTCTATGAATTTTTTGCTCGGCTTCTCATTTTGGACAATATAGTGAATCATCACTCCTCCTACAGTGCCAGTTTGAATGAATAGAACCTGCATTTTTTTAGTTTCTATGTGATAGAGCAGAGGTACTAGACCAAGGGGTGACTGTGCGGAAAACAGTATAACCTTTAGCATATCTTCCAAGTTTTTATATTTAAGGAAAGTATAGTTTGAAGCGTCTTTTTCTTTGGTTACCATGAATGCTAGATTGCTATACTTTGATTTCTTCTTAACGTTCTAAAATTTGTAACCAAGTGAATAGTGGTTGTTTACCTGCCTTATTTTACAGACCAGACCTCGCAACAATCAAGACCCATCGATCTTAAGGTTAATTATCTGTAATCTTACAAATGCTTACACTTGTAGATGGTCCATGAAATAGAATTAAGGGTGAATTTAGAACACAATACGAACTGACACGAACAATTACAATTATAATCGACATGGATTCCCTGGTAGTGCTTACTTTTTCGCTCTCATTTGACAGAGTCAATAAATAATTCCAAATCATCATGCTTGAATGGATCTGGGAAGGCAAGGAAAAATTGATCTACTCCAGCTTTAACATACTCTTTAATTTTTTCATTTATCTCATCAGGTGTTCCAACTAGCCCATTATTCATGATCTGAGCTAAATCTCTGGTACCTCTATTCATAATAAATAATTTTTTCTTGTATTCTAATTCTAAATCTGACTTGGCTAGTATCACATCCAGTTCAATCGATCGTACTATCTTGTTGTTGTTTTTATTGTCTCTGCCTTCACGATTGCATATATCCTTGAATATCTTCTCGATGTTTTTGAATTTGTTAGGCGAAATGTAGGAGACCTCCCACACGTCTGCATATCTAGCAGCTATTGCCATCGTTCTTTCCCCCATTGCAGCAACTGTGACTGGGATTCTTAAATTAGTCCTATGCAAGGTACCACCGTTTAATTTGAAATGATTACCGTCGAAGAAAACGGAATTTCCGTTCCAAAACTTATGTAAGATCTGTAGACCTTCACTTAAAATCTCTATACGCTCTCTAACATTTGGATAGGGTATGCCGAATGGGTACCACCACTCCGATGCATATTGTAGAGTCGCACCAGCACCCGTCCTGAAATCAAATCTTCCTCCAGATAGGTCGTGGAAAGTTACAGCCTGTTTTGCAAGTAGAGCTACGCTTCGGTATTGTGGAAATAGATATGTAATAATGGGGCCTAATCTTATTTTGTTCGTTATTGCTGAGAGGTGTGATATGACCGTCCAGCAATCCATATCAATATTTGTTAGAGATTCTCCGTAATAGAATCCAAAATAGCCGAGGTTTTCAGCTAAAATACACGTAGCTTTAATATCCTCGTAGCTATTTCCCCATACTTCAATGCAAAATCGCACGATTAATGAACTGTCTTAACTTACTATATTCGCTATGAAAATTCTAACTACCCCGGTTCTGCCATAGTTTTTAACGATCTTTCGCAAATATACCCATGACATTGAGCCAGGTACAGGAAAGGGAATTCGAATGGTATTTTCGAGACCATCTGTTTAGATCCATGAATAAAGGCGTAACTCGATTAGAAATAGAGGCAATTCCTAAAACGCTAGTAGACACTTATCTAAGGTATCGAGATGCCAAGGTAGAGGAGATTTCTGTTCTCCTTCATACTGCAATACAAAATCTAGTAAAAAAGAATGTAATTAATCATGACGGCGAATTTATTGATTTGAAAGGAAGAATCACAAGAAAACAATGTAGCAAATGTTTCTATGTATGCTATGTATCAGAGAACGAACCCTCATCTTGTTTTAGATGTTCCAATGATGAATTACGAGATTTTCCAATTAGAAAGAGTACCACCGCAGTAGGCTCTAAGTAATGGAACTGGGATAGGCCGCTTTTGAAGCGGCAAAATAAATCTTATTACAAAATTTGCATTTAAGAGAGTAAACAGCAGCTCTGCAGGAAAATCCACTTCATACGGCATTATGATCCGTTGCGAATATTGAAACTCATATATATGTAGCCAGAGGGTATCTTCCCTGAGAGAAAATGTCAGCTTTAACTAATCGAAAATTTAACGAAGAAATGCTTCAATTTGTCGGAAAAAAAGTTTCTGTTGAGACATCAGACCAAAAAAATTATGATGGCGTAATGGCTGCCATAGATGAAAAGCTTAATTTGGTCATTGACAATGTCGAAGGAAAAGGAATATTGAAGCTGATTATAAACGGTTCATTCGTAAAGGAAGTAAAATTACTGGAGAAACCTTTCGACTTGAAGGGCTTGGCTGAAAGACTTGGACGTGTATTTCCTGGTCTTGTAAAGATCAGAGAGGATGTTGGGGCAATCATTGTTATGGACAAAATAAAGGTTACCCAAGCAGGAATTGAAGAGGGGGTCGGCCTATCGGCAAATCGAGTGAAGGCAGTCTATGACGAGTTTATGAGGGATTCCAAGAAGTAAATCGTAAAACATAGGATGTCACAGCTTTCTACTATGCCAATCTGCTAATTCGTGTAATTTCTAATTCTTTTCTAAAATTGGTCAAATTAAGTATTGGTTTAATTGGCGGGATATTTTCTCTACTCTACCGACTGTAGTTTGTTTACAAATACTGGCAACTATGTTATCGTAGGAATAAAAATTGTCCTTTGAAATCAGATACTCTGACCTGGCTGGTCGAATAGGAAAACTTGCGACTCCAAGCGGCATTATTGAAACTCCTGCCTTTATACCTGTTGTCCATCCAGTAAAGCAATCAATAAGTCCGGATTTCCTGAAAAGTCTGGGATTTGAAGCCGTTATAACCAATGCCTATATCGCTCTTGGACATTACGGCGCAGAGGCAATACGAAAAGGCATTCACAGAATTATTGATTTTGATGGTGTTGTAATGACCGATTCAGGAGGCTACCAGGTTCTTGAATATGGCTCCATTGATCTTGAACCTTCAATCATAGCGGAATTTGAGCGAGACATTCGGAGTGATATCTGTATACCACTCGATAAACCTACAGGATATGGTCTCAAATACGATCTTGCAAATAGATACGTTGAGGAGACTCTTGTTAACTCTCAAAAGACTTTGGACATTATTGGCAATATTGAAGGTTCAACCGGTCCAATATGGGTTGGCCCTGTACAAGGCGCAGAACACTTAGATCTAGTGAAAAAGTCGGCACAAGCACTTGATGAAATGCACTTTCAGATGTTTGCATTGGGTAGCCCCGTTCAATTGATGGAAGCATATGAATTTGCAACTTTAGCAGATATTATATCTGCACTTAAGAGAACCATACCGATTAAGCCGATACACCTTTTTGGCGCAGGTCATCCATTTACTATCCCCCTTGCAGTTGCGTTGGGATGCGACACCTTTGATTCTGCGTCGTACATTTTGTATGCAAGAGACAACAGGTACATGCACCAAAATGGGACTTACCGATTAGGAGATCTGAATTATTTTTCATGTCAATGCCCCGTTTGTTCGAGCTTTACGGCTAAAGAGTTACAAAACAGCGACGAAGAAACACGAGTTAATGAATTAGCAAAGCACAATTTGTATGTACTCAGAGCTGAAGTTTTAGCTGTGAAACAGGCAATTAGAGATGGTAGATTATGGGAATATGTTACTCAAAAGTCTCAAGCCCATCCAAAACTCAGAGAAGCGATTATGAATTTTCCAAACTATGAGTTTCTTGAAACAGGAACACCTTTGTTCAAGAAGAAGGCTATTTACTTTTTTGAACCTATAGATCAGTATAGACCCGAAGCTCGCCGGTTTAGGAATATGATCTTTCGATTCAAGTCGCGGAAAAAGGGAAATTTAGTAATTTTTCCAGAAAGTCCGATCGCGCCTTTCTACACATCAATATCATTTGACAAGTTGACAAATAAATTTCCTAATGATCAGATATGTACTTACAATCCATATCTTGGTGTTATTCCTGCAGAAGTATCTGATATATTTCCTGCAGCCCATAAAGTTATGCCTGAATTCAATACAGCTATCTACTCCGCTGAAGACTTTCCTACGTTTGTTGAGTCATTCACCAAGTTTTTGCAATTGAACAAATTCAATAAAATCACAATAGTAGCTGATTCTTTCATGAGAAGTATTGCTAAAAACTATGCTCCTAACCATGAAGCCGTTTCAATTACGGTCTTGGATTATCATTATAATGTTATAGACACAATGTAATTGATTTAACCGGAATATTTTGGTCCTAACCTTGATTCTTTTTCTTTGTCAACGTCTCAAGGCACGACTGCCAAGTCCTTACCCATAATTCGAACCAACGTATCAGTGTAAACTAGATATACCTAGTACATATTTATTATTATTGTGGGAGAGAAACTGTAGATGCCTGTTGATTATGAATTTCTTTACTCTTTTGGAGAACAATTACTTGATCTTCAGAAATCCCTAAGATGGGTTGGCGTAGCAAATCGATATGGAGTACTCCTCTCAGTGGAGGAACGGGACAATTTGAAACCATTTATGACAGAAGAGGAAAATGAGGAATATGCTGCCAATGCTGTAAAAAGATATACGACTCGAATCAAATTTCAGACCAAAATCGGTAAACTAAATTATGCTTTTGGCAGATATGAAAAGATAAGTAGAGTTACGATCCCGATAAATCAATATTACTATCTGCTATTAACTTTTGACCCCGAAGAAAAGAATTATGATGATCTTATTATGAACAAAATAGTCCCACTCATTAGGAAACATGACGATAGGTTTCAATCTGATGAAGAATAAATGCGGAGTTTATTATTGCTATTTAACAAATTTTTTGTAAATTGAAAGTGCATCTTCTTCATCTTTCGCACCAACTATCGTTGCAGATCCGCTTGTCATGAAGCTCACAGATAATTGCTCTCGTTCGATAGCGTTACTTATTGCAGTTAGACCTAACTTCCCCCGGCTTTTTACCCTATATCCCAGCTGTTCGGCATTTTTTTCTATCCCCAACAAACTAAGTGGAGAAGTAGAATCCGCTGGAGTAACAGTGTAGGTTCTCTTACCTCTATCTCTACCGCACAATTCCTCGATTATAAGTTCTTGTTTTTGACGGATAGAAACACTATCCATCTTTATTCTATTTGGTCCGCAAGAGGGACATTCATCGTACCTAAACATCTGGATCTTATCAAATGTAAGCTCATTCAGATCAATGTACAACAATTTGTTCACCAGCGTTGGCTTTTCCCCGGTGATGATCTTTACCACTTCAGAAACCTGAACCCCTGCCACCAGATACAATATCGATGGATGTACCCCTTCTGTACTACAAGTGGGCATGTCATCTTCTGCTAAGGCTGGGAACATGCATCTTAAGCATGCCGATTCATTTGGTATTATTGTGCAAACAGATCCCAGCATCCCCAGGGCGCCAGCATAAATGAGAGGAATATTGAGTTTGATACATGCGTCGTTTAGGGCATATCTGGCATCTATGCTATCTAACGCATCTACTACAATATCATAACCTTCAATTATTTTCTGAGCAGTAAATGTAGTAACTGATATGGGTAACGCTTCTATCTCAACACTAGGATTAATCTGCTCTAAGCGATCTCTTGCTGCCTCAACCTTTACGCGTCCAACATCTTTTTCAGTAAAAATATGCTGACGATGAAGATTGGAAATTTCAATTACGTCTCTGTCAACAATCTTAATTTTTCCAATGCCCATGGCGGTAAGCTGTGTGACTACGGGATTCCCAATTCCTCCCACACCTACTACACATATTTTGGCTTTCCGAATCTTTTCCATACCTACAAAACCAATTTCCTCAAGCATTATTTGTCGAGAATAACGCTGCAAATCATCACTCTTAAGATCCGAACCCCCTGCAACCGCAGGTAATATGTATACAGAGTCGCCTTCCTTTAAGGCAGTTGCCATACCATCATCGCTAAATCGCATATTCTTACCATTAATGTAAATATTGATCAGAGATCGGGGTTTTCCATTTAGATCGAGTACTCTTCGTCTAAAATCGTCACCCATCTGTTCGGAGAGCTTTGTAAATGCATCCTGAAGATTGGTGGCCTCTAAGTTAATTTTTTTCTCTCCTTCACCCTTTGTTAGTACGGATGGAACTACGAATTCAATTTTTGCCAAATTTTGTTATCACCATGGAATAGATATCGAAAGGATTATCTAATCATTGCCGAGACAGTCTGAATATCGGGTTTAACTACATTCAATTTTGGAAGTGCACTTAAAATTGCTTCCGTACTCTTTAATCCGTTACCCGTAACATAGCAAACCACTCTTTCATCTTTTTGAATAACTCCCCTTTCCACTAGCTTCTTTAGTACTGCGACAGACACACCTCCTGCTGGCTCTGTAAAAATCCCTTCAGCCTTGGCGAGCATCAAAATGGCATCTATTATTTCCATGTCTGTCGCCTCTTCAGCTAGACCTTTGTACTGCTTAAGTCTTCTTAAGACATAAGTGCCATCCCCGGGGTCACCTATTGCCAAACTCTTTGCTATTGTCTCAGGTGTTTCTACAGGCATAATATTCGAATCGTTATTCTTAAATGCGCTGACTATTGGAGCACATCCATGTGGCTGCGCAGCAGTAATGCGCAAATTGGATATATCTTTTAGCAGACCAATCTGCTGTAATTCCTCAAATCCCTTACAAATAGCATTTAACATCGCACCACTTCCTACTGGAATTATTAAATGATCAGGTACTTGCCAATTCAATTGTTCTGCAACTTCATAAGCCAGTGTCTTTGAACCTTCTACATAATATGGTCTCATGTTGATATTTACTACTCCTATGCCTTTGGAATCTCCAATTATTGAAGCTACTCTGTTGGCATCATCATAGGTACCTTGCACCGCAACGTATTCTGCACCGTAGGATAAAGCTTGTGCTATCTTGGCGTTCTCTATATTAGATGGAGCAAAAATATAACAAGGTAACTGACCCTTAGCAGCATGAGCTGCAGTAGCAGAAGCCAAGTTGCCAGTAGATGCGCACCCAACGGCCTTTAGTCTTGTTTCTTTAGCCCTAGAAACAGCAACACCAGCGGGTCTATCCTTAAAAGAAAATGTTGGATTGACCGAATCGTTCTTAATGAACAGACTTTTCAATCCGCCAATTTTGTCCCCGAGTTCATCTGCCTTTTGTAAAGGAGTGAAACCCGCATGAAGATTGATAATATTACTCTTGTTAGAAATGGGCAAGAGTTCGAAATAACGCCAATACGTTTTCTCTTGTCTAGATGATAGAGTTGACTGATTAAAATCAATTGGAAATTCGTATTCTACGTCTAGCGGTCCAAAGCATTCTTCGCATATATACTTGAATTGCGGCTCATAGCAAGCAGCACACTCTCTACACTTCAGCGATTTTATTACTCCCATAATTTACAAGATGCATCAATCATTCTGCTAAATAAGACTCACTAATAGAAAGTTAAGTATTACTTAACTTTTAGAGGTTCAGAAATTTATGATACTAAACAAAAATGTATCCTAATAATATTATATTATTGCTCGTAATTAAAATTATTTAATAAATTCGATTAGAATCATTAAATTCTACATAATCAACTTGTTGTGAAAACACGACCTCTCCCCAGTATGGCATGCTGGGTTAGTAGAATCTACAAGATAAACCAGTGCATCTGAATCGCAATCTACCAGAACCTCCTTGACTGGCTGCACGTTTCCAGACTCTTCTCCTTTCATCCACAATCTATTACCCGAAGTCCTCCAAAACCAGGCGTTACCTGTCTGTATTGTACGTTCCACTGCATCTTTATTTGCATAAGCAAGCATTAAAACATCTTTTGTCTTTATATCCTGAACAATTACAGGGATAACTCCTTTACGCTTGACAAAGTCTAGTTCAGTTGATGACTTGATTCGATTATTCATCCACTTGGGGCTTAATGTCTAATTGACATAATTATAATGTTTATGCAATTTACGAAATTGTAATATAATAGGCATAAATAAGGAACTTGATATTAAATCAGATCGGGTGGAGCGTGAAATGGAATTTAGAGGTAATTGTGAAAGGATCTATGTAATACCAGCAGCAGCTCTTTTGATTGCTGCTTCCTTAATCATTATGGGAATCCAAGTATCTGCCTTTGCACAACAGCCTCAGGGCGTTGCTATCAAACTTAATTCTGCATATTTTACCTCTCCCTCTGGAGATGGGAATCACCAAGTCAAAGTTGTTACCAATTATACAGTCTCAAATACGTCATTAGTAGGACAAAAAATAAATGCAGTCATGAAAGTGTACACTCAAAATGGAACATTATTAAAGACTACTTCGTATCCTGATGGATTTGTTCTCAACAACACAGGAGTCAGACAGCTCTTAACCAACTTACCAAATTCTACCATTAATAATATTACAGCAGTTGCTACATTTACGAATCTGGCGAAGACGGTAGCTTTGTCGAATCCACTAGAAGTTCCCCTCAGTTTAGGACAATCAAAGACTAGTTAACTGAAATTGCAATAAGAAGAGTGCGCTTACTGTTCAGGTATTCTTACGTAGTAGGAGTGCGCCTAGATTAGCTCCACTAGTAGTGCGTGCGTGAAAACTCGAAGTAAAGGCTCTCACTTTCACCTAGAATAGTTTCTTTATGACATTGCTCACAAAGCATGTACTTTTGAGATTTCAGTTCCACCCTACAGATTCTGCAATAGCGTTTCATATTCATTAATTGGACAAACAGTCTTTTAAGAATTTTTAAGAGCAGTAGTAGGAGAACAAGTTCTACCTCTTCTCAATAACTTAAAAGTTAGACTTGTGCAATGAAACTCCTAACTAACAATGATCATATTTCAGAGAACTTGTTTTAGAATAATTCTCCTCTTGGTTCAAATGCATGTGCTTACTGAATAAACTAACTAAAACAAGTAACAACGTGTTTTAATAGCAGATTAAGAAGAAAAACCTTGTGCAAATAACCAGCAAAACTAGGAGCAATAGATGCTTTAACGAAATCACCTACAATTTCAAAACCAAGATGTTTGAGGACAAAGATACTTCTTACAGTAGCTACAGCAAAGCGAGCTTGAGTCGATGGAAATGTGACAAATGTGGTACTATGTTTGCTACTTTCAAGGATCTCAAAAATCACAAAAATGAATCACATTCATACTAAATAAGGGACTTATTACTTTTATTTTAATTTTAATTTAACAAGATATAGTCAATTCTATCTTACTTTTTATAATTAATTCCTGCGATTATTTGCCTAGGAGTCTTTTAGCTCCGTCATCTTCCTATCTATGAAATCAAAACCATGTTGCCAAAATGAATCCTTAGTAATATCCATTCCAATACTCTTAAGCAGTTCTTCAGGTTTTTGCGAACCCCCTGCACCGAGTAACTGAAGGTATTTCGGAACGAATGATTCACCTTCTTCAATATATTTTTGGTAAAGTGATAGTACGAGTAGGTTCCCGAATGAATAAGCATAACAGTAAAAGGGTGTATGATAAAAATGTGGGATATATAGCCATTCCCATTTGAAATCTGGAGATACTATAACCGAATTTCCAAACTGTTCCTTGACATTATTCAAATATCTATCTGCTACCTTGTCGATTGTTTCATTCTTTTTGACTATTGCGTCGTGAGCTTCGAGCTCGAATAAGGTAAAGTAACCCTGTCTCATGATAGTTGCGTACATATCATCGACTTGTTCTGCCAGCAAAATGCGCCTCTCTTGTCTAGAAAGTTTCCCTAATAGAGTGTCTGTAAGAAGCATCTCGGCAAATACTGACGCAGTCTCTGCTAATGGGAGTGGTGCATGAGAAACAAGGATGGATTTGTCAGAGGCAGCCATACTGTGAATTGCATGTCCGAATTCGTGCGCCATTGTTGAAACATCTCTTGTTTTCGAATCATAATTTAAAAGTACATAAGGCGTTCTTTTTGGTGAAATAGTATAACAAAATGCTCCACTAAGTTTACCTCTCCGAATTTCTGAATCTACGTGATCTTCTAAGAAGAGTCTACGAGCAAAATCAAAAAACCTAGGATCAAATTTTTTGAATGTTTCCAGTACTAGTTCCGCTGCCTTGCCGTAACGATATTTTCTAATACTTGAGGCTTTCTTGGAAATAGGCGCATAAAGGTCATATCTTCTTAATTTGTCTACACCAAGAATTTTTGCCTTCTCTATAAAAAATTCCCTAAATATACTTGAATTTTTATTACACATTCTAAGGAGTGTCTCAACGGTAGCATCATCTATATTATTATGCAAGTTCCTAACGGAAATTGGAGAATTGAACCCTCTAATTGATATGTTCTCATCATGCCACCTTAATACTACATTAGTATATATCTCACCTAATATGCCCGCGTTTGACCCATAGACCTTCCACAATGCCTTGTATGCGTTTTCTCTTTCCTTTGGAAGATGGCTTCTTACCATAGACAGTAGCTTTTCCTTATTGAGAATCTTTTTTATGGCAGTTTTTTTTCCCTCTTTAATCGGAATTGCGAATTCGAAAGCCGTTGTCATCCTGTCGTAAATCTTTACCAATGCGCTTGCCCCACTCACTTCTAGTGTACTGATTATTTTCTCTTCAGATTCGGCTAAAGAATACTTTGCCGCCAATCTTTTATGCCTAAGATATTCTTTGTAATCGGAGGGAACACCTGAAATTAGCCTTTCAGCATTTACTTCATCTAATTCCTGCTTAAACCATAGATCAAGAAAGACTATCCTGTTTTCAATTTCAGAGCTAAATTTATCAATTCTAGTAACGAAGGCAGCGGCCTCGTTAGACATAGTATTAGAATAGTATTGTAAATGTGCAAAGCCAGCAAGAACTGTAAGTTTTTCTGACATCTCTTCAATCATGTGCAGCATTTCCAAAAACTCTTCATTACTGATATCGCTTCTTAAAAGACTTCTCATATTTTCAATTGAAGCAACTTTAGATTTTATATCAGAAACAAGCTCTTCAACTTGTGTGCCAGAGGAGCTTTGGATCAGATCTGTTAAATTCCATTTTCCAGTCTTTAGCGTTTGATAATTGAACATATTTAGTTTCACTGCTCTTGCCTAGCTTGTTACTTATGTACTTTACATTTGTGCGTTGTTTATCGACTTCTAGCTAAGTTGGCGAAGTCTTTGTTGCCTTCCGTATAACCACACAACAAGCTGTCCATTTCGATCTCAGCTCCAGGATTCCTGAGGCTCTATAAATGACCTACATTAGCATAGATAGTGTTTTCATTAGTCAAAAAAAAATTGAGATATGGGTTAAGATAACTTTAGCTATGGTTATATACGACCTCTGCACATTATTTTATCCCTAATTAGGGTTTCAGCATGGAACTTTATGGAATAGGCGAACAATATCCCTTTTCCGAATAGGAAATTTCCTATGGAAAGGTGTGCAGATGCCTTCCTATTCTATGTTGACTTTTAGTTAAATTGCTTGGTATGTTTTGTGTGTGTTTGCGACTTATTTAGCCGAGATCGTATAGTATTTTTAATACGAAAAATTATCATTCATCTGTGGACAAAACTCATAGCTTTACAGGAAAAAAAATAGATCCGCCAATCCTATTACCAAATATGTCAGTCTCCGATTTAATTGACTTTTTCGGTAATACTGGATATAATGCACGCCGTTTAGCTGAAGCTGCTGAAGTCATGAGAGAAATGATTGAAAATGACACGACGATTTGTTTAACATTGGCCGGAGCTATGACCCCCATAGGTTTGGGAAGGTCGATATCTATAATGATTGAATATGGTTTTATAGATTGGATCGTTACTACAGGCGCAAATGTATATCATGATCTTCATTTTGCATACGATCTTCCTGTTAGGCAAGGCCATTTTCAAGTCGATGACGACATTTTGTATTCCAAACAAATTGTAAGGATTTATGATACTTACATCAAAGAAATAGGAACTCTTCAGGCTCAAGATCTCATAGTACAGAAACACCTTGAAAATCAGCAAATAGATTTGCCAGTAAATGCCTCTACTGCAGATATCTCTCATGTCTTAGGAAAGGCAGCATTAGAAAAGTCACCATTTCCAGAAAAATCATTTTTGGTAGCTGCTTACAAACATAAAGTACCTGTCTATATGCCTGCAATAGCTGATTCTTCGATAGGGTTAAACATGTTGCCACTACTTCTCAAAAATAAAATCAATCACCTGCCAAATGTCATCCTTGATGTCGCTGAATCTGCTGCGATTCTATGGAAGAGCAAGAAATCAGGCGGACTGGAATTGGGTGGCGGAGTCCCTAAAAACTTTTTCCAGCAGACGGGGCCTGCCCTATATCAAATTTTAAAAATGAAAGAAGGAGGTCAGGATTACATTATTCAATTAACTGATGCCAGATCGGACACAGGTGGTTTGTCAGGAGCTACCCTTCAAGAAGGTAAAAGCTGGGGCAAAATTAGAACCTCTCATAAAGGGAACGTTATAGTTTACGGTGACTCTTCTGTATATTTCCCAATTCTATGCTCCTTTGCATTGTCAGAATGTAATATGAGAGCTAAGAAGCAAATCTACGAATCAAAAAATCGATGGTTTAATGAAATGAGGAATGTATACCACAAAGGCAGGTAAGGATGACTATCTTCTGAATTCTAATGTAGACTAGGAATGAAAGACAAAAACGACCAAAAAGAATAGAGATTGAAATCTGGGTAATGTTATTTTTTACCAGACTTGAATATTAGATTAAACGCGTCCTTCCCGTAATCATTGGTTGGCTTTCTTTCTTCGTAGTTGCCACATTCGATACACTTTACAGAACTATTTACCCGCACGGTATCGCCCCCACACAAGTAACACAATGCATAAAGTACGCCATACTCTTTCTCATCTATTGTTAAATGAATCGTAGAATTTAGCAGACTCATAACCCTTCCTCTGACTATGTCACCAACTCTGAAGGCAACTCTACCTCGTCTATCACCTCTGTCTCGACTCCATCCTCTGTTATTCATTCGAGTGGATGCGATTGCAGAAAAACCTCCAGAAAAGAGCTTGCCATTAAGATAGAGCAATTTCACTGATATCATCGGCCCAAATAACATCTCGATAAAACCAATTACCTCGTCACCTATTTTGGGCAAGATAAGTGACTTTTTTGAGTCGATTTTTACGATTCGACGTTTTATATCGTATTGTTTATCTCCCAGGGCACTTGATCTAATGGAGCCATCATATACGAATGTGTTTTTACCACCTTCAAATTCTTCAATTTCTGCTATAGGGTCTCCTGGAAACACAGCATCGAGTTGAGTTTTTTTCTTCATCTATCATTCATCCTAAAGTTAAAAGTTATAATTGTTTCACGGGCAGATCGGGCTTAGAATTGCTTAGCTTGCTAATCATTGTTGCAATTGGCAAAATATAACTCGGAGTTTGAAGCATTAGCCTCTACTTAGCCCGAAAGCAAATCCCGCTGCGAGGCCGCCGGTTACCGGGATGCCAGAATTTGATACAGCTGCAAGTATATGATCCCCAAAGCCTGGTAGTAGGGACGAGAATTGACCTGTTGTATTTCCTAGTCCTGACATCGTCCCTCGGGTTAAACCATCTAGCTTGTCCCAATTTATCGCTATAACTCCTTGGATCTGCAAAAATGATAAGGCAGCGATCGAAAGGCCCGCAAGAACAATGATAATTTTGATTACCTTTTTTACAGCATATCCGAGAAGAAATCCAACCCCCCCTCCCATGCCAATCGAAGTAGCAAGATAACCTAGATCTAGACTCAATTGCCGGAAATTATCTTGATAAACTGATTTATATGAAATACATATATTTCTCAGAACATCTTCAAACTGGACAACCTTCTAACGATTCTCAACTAAATTTTTACAGGTGATCTGATATGTTAACATCACCAGGTTTAGCATTACCCAGCATTAAGGTACTCCAATTTTCGCCAATATCTCCTTGAATGCATCATAATTCTTCTCCATTATAGGGGACAAGAAATATGTGGCGCCATAAGTGGCTTCATTCTCTGTAATAATCAGACCATTTTTTAGCAGTACATCAAGGTGATGTGCGACAGTCTTGTAGTCAAGTTTGAGTTCCGAAGCTATTTGATTTGTATTTGATGGTCTGGAATTAAGCAAGTCTACAATTTTTGCCCTGCTAACACCTCCTCTGGTACTCGCAATGAGGTACCATAACAGCCTTTTAAAGCGGGGATCAAAATACACCTTTTCCTTCTTCCTCCGCTAATTCAATAGTAATTAGTAGGCGTTAACGTAATGGTGGAATAATTGTGAAAGCACAATGACATACGCTTAACCATTAATATAAAGTTGCTCGACGAAAATTGCTTCGTTTGACAGATTTCGACACTATATCAAAACATAGATGAAGCTTTTGATTGGCCAAGTGAGAACAAGACAAACAAATAATCTATTAAGAACCCCTTTGCATTTTATGCGTGCAATTCATAGACTGGTTCCCTTATTATCAGCAAATTCGTGAAGAATTTGGATACAGTACAGAAAAAGATCAGAACGCAGCTAATCTGTTGAGTAAAAAGATAAGTAAAAAATCCATGAGCTTGAAAAAATTGCAGAAGAAAATAGCAGGGAAGGATGTTTTGGTAATCGGAGCTGGTCCCAGTTTGGTCGAGAATATTGCTTATATTAAGAAGAACAGGAAATTTGTGAAGGTAGTGGCTGATGGTGCCGTTGAAGCGCTAATCACTAATAATATTAAACCGGATATTGTTGTAACTGACCTTGATGGTAATCCAGCCTTTTTGAAGAAGGCAGAGAAATTGGGAGCAATTATGGTAGTTCATGCTCATGGGGATAATGAAAATGCGATTGAGAATCTTGTTCCAAAATTCAAAAATGTCGTTGGATCAACCCAAGTCATGCCTGTCGACAATGTCTATAATTTTGGAGGTTTTACAGACGGTGACCGTAGTGCTTTCATGGCTGACGAAATGGGAGCAAGGACAATTGTTTTGGTAGGAATGGATTTGACTGAACCGATAACTAAATACTCCGCTGGAGAAACTGTTGATGAGGATTTGAAAGGGAAAAAGCTCAAAAAGGCTAAACAATTGCTTGAAATGCTATCCAAGAAATCCAAATGTTCGCTGTATAACAAATCGCGTAAATCAATTAAAGGATTCTCTAGACTGGATATTGATGATTCAAAGTGAACAATTGAAGCTTAGAGCGGCAGTGTCTTTTATCAGACCTGCCGAGTAATTTTCTCTATAATTATTTGATCATATACTGAAAAACCATTATAATACCTTAGGCTAAAACTTGGTCTGCAGATGTCTAACTTTTCCGAAAGTGATGTTCAACGTGCGGCTGAGATAAGGGACTTGCTCATAAAGCAGATATCCGACAAAAAGGAGGAGTTAGATAGGCTTGGAGACATGCTAAATTTGATAGACACGATATTAAAGCGTAGTAGCTTTAAGCCTGCTTCGACAATTTCCAGAAGATCAAATGACAATAACGATCAGTTTCAAAAGGATTCTTCTATTCGGATAGAAATGAACCAAGAAGAACAGAGGAATGATCAACTGAGCACAAGAAGAGTCACTGCTGACCATGTAAATCCCAATGTAGATATTTCGCCTGAATATATAGAGTCTGAAACAAAAGAACTCCGCCGTACCAATGATAGCTTGCTTCTGGGTAACGCGGAGATTAGCCCACAGAACATAAAAATCACACCCGCTGAGAATTTGTTAATAAACATCAATACTCCGCCCTTTAGATCGTTCTTTTTGAACAGAATCCTTGACGGAATGAAATCTAAAGATGGTGAAAAGAATCGAAGAGGCGAGATTATGGAATATGAGATTCTTAATTATCAAGTAAATAACGATGCACAAGGCGTAATAAAATCTATTACCATTACCAACTATAGGGATAAGGAGCGTCTTCAGGATATACTTAGCACAGTGACTTGGGTCTTATCAAAAATGGTAGAAAAAGGTAGTCCACAAAAGGATGGATAGCATAATAGTTTTAGATTTCGGATCTCAGTATAGCCATCTTATATGTAGACGGATAAGGGAGGAAAATGTCTTTTGTGAACTTCTACCTTACGACTCTACTATAGCGGATATTAAAAAGCTGAATCCTAAGGGTATAATCCTTTCTGGAGGTCCATCAAGTGTATATTCCAAAGGATCGCCAAAGCCTGACAAGGCAATATTCAAATCAGGTGTTCCAATTTTGGGTATCTGCTATGGCCACCAGTTATTGGTAAATGAATTTGATGGGAGAATTAAGAGAGCTTCTCGCAGAGAATATGGTTATGCTGATCTTTTCATAGACGATTCCTCTGATCTCTTTAAAGGGGTTGGGAGAAAGCTAAAGTGCTGGATGAGTCATGCAGATGCCGCCGAGGACTTGCCTGAAGGATTTAGAGTTATAGCACATACTGAATCATCTAGTTCTGCTGCTATTGCTAATAAAGAGGAAGGATTCTATGGAATTCAATTTCATCCGGAAGTTACTCATACCGAATGTGGGGGGAGAATTTTGAAAAACTTTTCTCAGCATATTAGTAAGGCAAAGCCTGAATGGAATATGGAAAATTTCGTGAATACTTCGATTACAGAAATTAAGGAGAACGTAAAAAATGAAAAGGTGTTATGTGCTATTAGTGGAGGTATAGATTCTACAACTCTCGCTGTTTTGCTTGACAGAGCAATAAAAGAGAAACTAACATGCATTTTTGTCGATAACGGATTACTCAGGAAAGATGAAAATGTATTAGTTCCAGCATTATTGGGAGAAAAACTGGGCGTTAACTTGGTTTCTCTAGACCGACGTGAGCAATTCCTTAGTCGTTTAAGGGGTATTGAAGACCCTGAAATGAAACGGAGAATTGTAGGAGAGGAATTTGCTAATGTATTCTTGGCATTTAACAAGGATCATGGTCCATTTCAATGGCTTGCACAGGGCACGCTATATCCGGATGTAATAGAGAGTGGTGTTTCAAAAGGACCTGCATCAATAATTAAGACTCATCATAATGTTGGAGGTCTTCCAAAGTGGTTAAATATGAAAATCCTAGAACCATTCAGGTCTTTATATAAGGATGAAGTGAGGAAGGTTGCAAGTCTTCTTGGTGTTCCTGATGAGATTTTAAGAAGACATCCGTTTCCTGGACCTGGACTTGCGGTTCGCATAATTGGTAAGATAACTGATGAGAAGATCACTATTGCAAGACATGCAAGTAGCATTGTAGAAGAAGAACTAAAAATAGCAGGATGGTATGACCGAGTTTGGCAGGCATATGCTGCCGTGGGTGAGGACCATGCAGTAGGCGTAGTGGGGGACAGGCGCCTTTATGGTTATATTGTTACAGTAAAAGTAGTTGAATCGAATGATGCTATGACAGCGGATTGGAGTAGACTGCCGCATGATTTACTTCAGATTATTAGCAACAGAATAACTAATGAAGTTGAAGGTGTGACATTGGTAACATATGCAATTTCAAGCAAGCCCCCAGCAACAATAGAACCGCAGTAATAGTCTATTGACGCCGATGTAGACAAATACAAAATCCAATCCCAGCAAATCTTAAGGTTTATTCTGCATGATTGTATAGAAATTCCAATATATCATCCACGTCATGAACTACAAAAAATGAGGTTTTGATATTACCCACATACTTGTAATACCATAATTCGGCTTCCAAAGTTAAAAAAAGAAATTGTAGGATTACTTTTGGATATTACTCCATATCCATGCCGCCCATGCCGCCCATGCCGCCCATGCCGCCCATGCCGCCCATGCCGCCCATGCCGCCCATGCCGCCACCTGGGGGTCCTGCTGGCATCTTCGACTTGCTTGAAGCAATTACATCATCTATTCTCAAAATCATGTTAGCTGCTTCGGTCGCTGATTTGATTATTTGTTCTTTTACTACAAGTGGCTCTAAAACATCTTGTTTAAACATATCAGCCACAACTGCGTTTCTAACATCAACACCTGTCCATTTTGATCCTTTACTTTGCTTTGCTCTCAAAGTTGTCATAGTATCAATTGGATCCATACCTGCATTCACAGCAAGCGATAAAGGTATGGCATCTAGAGCGTCAGCAAATTTATGAACTGCAAGTTGAGCTCTTCCTTCCAAGTTACTTGACCATTGTCTAAGTTCATTTGCAACATAGGCTTCTGGAGATCCACCTCCTGCCACAACGGAAGGCTTTTCCAACACATCTTTTATAACCATTAAAGCATCGTGAACAGAACGATCTGCTTCATCTACAACTCTCTGGGAACCCCCTCTTACAAGTATGGTAACTGCCTTTGGATTCTTGCAGCCCTCTATGAAAACCCACTTGTCCGTTTCTACCTTTCGTTCCTCTACGAGGTTTGCAGATCCTAAGTCTCTGGAAGTTAGATCATCAAGGTTATTCACTATACGAGCACCAGTTGCTTTTGAACACTTGAGCATGTCACTTTCCTTCACTCTTCTTACAGCCATCAAGCCCTCTTTTGCCATATAATGTTGAGCTAAATCATCAATACCTTTCTGACACAAAACAACGTTCGCTCCGACGTTTTTTATTATTGTGACCATAGACTTTAGCATTCTGTTCTCCTCTTCCAAGAACATTTGCATCTGTTGCGGATCATTAATTCTAATCTCCGCACTCATTTCGGTCTTTTCTATTTCAAGAGCTGAATTAATCAACGCTATCTTGGCACCCTCAACTCTCTTTGGCATTCCCGAATGCACTACCTCTTTGTCAAGAACTATTCCTTTGATGAGCTTCGTATCGCGAATAGAACCTCCAGCCTTTTTTTCTACCTTAATGTTGTCCAAGTCAACTTTGATACTTTTTCCCTCGCCGCCTTCACTTACCTGTTTGGCTGCATCCACCACAATTTGGGCTAACATCGGACTATCGTCTGAAACAAGTTTTGAGTACATGCTTGTTTTTGCAATTTTGTTTAGGACCTCTTTATCTCCAGTATCAACCTTCACAGCAATTTTTTGTAAAAGCTTGAGTGCTTGTTCTGACGCAGCTGTATATCCATCTACTACTACAGAAGGATGAACATCTTTGTTCACAAGGTCCTCTGCCTTTTCTAATAAAGAGCCTGCAAAAATTACAGACGAAGTTGTACCATCACCGACTTCATTATCGACAGATTTGGCTACCTCGACCATCATTTTTGCCGCTGGATGTTGCACATCCATTTCCTTCAAAATTGTTGCGCCATCGTTGGTTATTGTTACGTCTCCGAGAGTATCGACAAGCATTTTATCCATACCTCGCGGGCCTAAACACGATTTTACTAAATCTGCAATCAGTTTGGCAGCTGTAAAGTTGTTTCTTTGAGCCTCTTTTCCTTTAGATTCTCTTGTACCTTCCTTTAATATTATGACTGGCATTCCACCAGCAGTTGCTTGCATTGATTCCATATCTCACATATCACCTAGAAGATTGGTAGAGTTTTTCAGTTGCCTCTTTTATAGTTTTTCAAAAATAGGTATTTTTGAAAATTCCAATTCGATTTTTGTTTTTAGTAGAGAAATCTAGCTCTTATTATTAGAACTAGGTTGGCTATTGTGAAAGTCGGATTAGCTTTTCATTAAATTTTGCTTTGAATTTAGGTATATTTATGACAACTCTCTCATGTATTCCTTCACCTATTTTTTCCAATTTATCCGACGCTTGGACTTCGAAAGTAACTTTGCGGTTCTGTGATTCAATTATTTTTGCCTTTAGAAGAACCATAGCACCAACTGGAGTAGCTGCAAGATGTCTGACATTCACAAGCGTTCCCACAGAATCAGAATCTTCTTCAGGCAAAAATTGTTCCTTTAACAAAAGTCTACATGTTTCTTCCATCTCGGCAATCATTGAGGGAGTGGAAAATACATTTTCTCCTTTCCAGAGAAAACTCGTTGATTGTGTAGAATCTACCTTAACTTGTCTTTCTTTTAGAGCCCCTACGATAAAGCGATCTCCCATAGATCTTTGTCTAGGAGAGATACCTTTTAGAGTTTTCTAGGTTGTATTGATAGATATATCTATACAAAAAGAAAGGAGAGTCGCTACTCGACTATTTGCGGTGTCGTCTTGCACCTGAAATAATCGCATATACTAGTCCTACACTCAACCCAAAGGCTAGTGGTATCCAAACTCCAAAGCTTTCCGCACTTACGTATATCTGCTGTATCAGGCTATCGAACATTATAGTCATGGTATAAAAGTACTTAGTATATTAGATTTTCTCAAGCTCATCTCAAAAAAAGCCTTACATTGGTTAGTCTGCGCCGAGTCAGGTTCTTTGCAGTTGCCTAAAGTATGAATTTTGTATGCTACCTCCACGATGTCCTTAAATTACGGTATTTAAGATTTAGTTTTTATTATGAAGATGCAGAAGCAGTATCGCAAGTTCTGCCCTAAGTGTAAGACACATACTACACAATCCGTTGCAATTTATAAGAAGGGTAAGGACAGAAAAACAGCTCTTGGTGCTCGCAGGCATGCTGAAGACAAAAAGGGCTATGGAGGACAGAAATTTCCAGAGTTAAAAAGGACTGCAAAAACTACTAAAAAGATAACTCTAAGATATACATGTAAGAATTGCCAAAGAAAGACTATGAAAGAGGGAATGCGATTGCGAAAATTGGAATTACAACCATAACCTGAGTGATTAGTATGCGAAAGGAAAATATTTTGATTCCAAAACCAAAGAGTCAATTCATGTCTATCCAGTGTTCTCAATGTCAAGAAAAAATGATAATTTTTTCCCATACAGCTTCAGAGATAGTATGCAAATCGTGTGGTTCGTTGATTGCAACTAGACGTGGAGGTAAGGCCAAAATAGTAGGCAAGTTTCTTACTACACTTGACTAATTAAATTCAGCATTTATAGCCGCGAGATCCTCTTTAGTGTTTATGTTAAATGCGATCTCCTTACAATTTGATATTATGTACGTTTCCTTGACTATTGCACCAACTGTTACTTTGGAAGTATCAATAATAGAAATTCCTGAGTAGCAATACTCTTGTCCTCGATCACGAATAATGATGGATGGTTTGATTCCTAATCTCTCTACAAATTCTTTTTTTAAAATAACAGAGGAATACGGAGTACCTGGTTCCCAGGATCTTAGAATTTCGTGTATTGTATGAGCTTTCAATAGTGGGATATCGCATGGTGCGACGAATAAAGTTGATGGTTTCAATAATTCAATAAGCTGACCAAGGTCGGTACTGTAATCTACACCTAATGTACTCGTGGTATCGACTATCTTGCTACGAAAGTACTTATGACTTTTCAGATACAGTAACGTCGTAGGCGTATATCGACTAGTAACAGCTAATACAGACATAAACTTTCTTGATTCTACCACTGCATTAATAACGTATTCTATCATTGGTACGCCTCCAATGGAGACCAAAGGTTTTTCAGTATTATTTATAATGTTCAATCGAGAGCCTTTGCCTCCACACATTATTAATGCCATCATTGAGAGTCTTTCATAATATCAATTGAGAAAATATTATTATGGAGGATAACCGAACAATCTCATTTGAAGCACCGAATGCGTCACCGGTAATTCCCCCAAAAGACCTATATGAAACATTCCTAATTGACAACGCTAGTATCAAGGCAACTGCAATGGCAATTAATCCCAGAAATCCAGTCAAAATAATGATACTTGCCACCGTAAAGATGGTGGCGAATGCTATTTTACTTTTGTCTTTCATTGCTATTGTGAATGGCGAGCTAAATCCTTCCCAGGCTGGTGTACTTTTGGCTGCTATTATTACCATTACGTATTTTGCAATTATTTCTGCAGAAATAAAACTGAAAAGGAGTTTTAGAGCAGAGTTAAAGGAGGCAATGGCAATAATCAATCCTATTACGTAAATGATAAGAGACAAGGTTCCTGCTGTGCCTAAGGCTGGTTCTGACATGATCCTTCTCTTTACCTCTCGGCCTCCTTTCGCCATTAATCCGTCAGCGAAATCTGCGAGTCCATCAGCATGATGCATTCCAGTAATTAGTAGTGTAGCTATTGTAACTAGTAATCCTACCAAATAGCTCGTCAAATATGGTGATATTGCAAACGAGAACACACCTACTATCAATCCTATTAGTGCCCCTATAATTGGAAACATATGCATGTTCTTTGCAACGACGGTCAAGTCAGTATTGATAGACTTTGGTACCGGAATAATTGTCAGGAACGAAATCGGCGAAAGTATTGTGTTAGAATCCAAATATAAGATTCCACCATCCAATTAATGATAGAGAAGTAATGATAGGAAAGGGTATCAATATGCAAAATATTAAGACAGTCACTCGCATGATCTTAATTGCAGTCTTGCATTTGTCAATATCAATTCGTTCTAATTCTTTACCTAGAGTGTACTCACCAATTTTTTCGAGTTTCACTCTT
The DNA here is from genome assembly GCA_036558405.1 of Nitrososphaeraceae archaeon. Lineage (GTDB taxonomy): Archaea > Thermoproteota > Nitrososphaeria > Nitrososphaerales > Nitrososphaeraceae > TA-21. The sequence goes on from DATBFR010000103.1 coordinate 95,329, forward strand.
AATGCTCCGGCCATAGTTGACATCGGATAGCCTGCATTTACACTGGTGGTATTACAGCGATCAGTCCTTAAAGACTGCATAGAATTTCTCCAATCTGCGCCTACTAGTGCTGCTGACAAAATTATCAAAATTGCAGACAGTCTGGCAGGAATAAAGTTTAATATTGTATCTGCCTTCGCGCTCATCCACCCTAAATCAATATTGTACTTGTCTTTGTATCCGACCATTGAATCCATCGTGTTTATAATACGATATGCAATTGCGCCCACAGGCCCAAAAAAGCAATAATAGAACAAGGGTGATACTATACCATCAACTATACTTTCGCCAACTGATTCTATGGTGCCAGACATTATATGCTGACTATCTAAATTAGTTGTATTACGACTAACTATGAAAGAGAGGTTTTGTCTTGCTCGCACTATATCATTTTCTTGCAATGCCAAGATTATGCTGGATGTGTGTTTCTCCATTGTCAATATCGCCACAGTTATCTTAACAACTATGATTGCGTAGAGAATAAAGGCAACAGCGCCAAAAAATGAGTAAAGATAATCTGAGAATACTTGGCTTGTGATGCATATTACAGAAGTCAAAGATATAGTGAATACTACACCAGTAAACCTTTGTATTTTAGGTCCTTTCGATTTCCTTAACTTTCTAGCGAAGATCCCTATTACCTTTCCGAGCCATGCTACGGGATGAAACTTATTCGGAGGATCGCCAAACATGAAGCATAGTGCTATTCCTATGATTAATGGAAGAAAAAGATAAATTGCATTCAATTCAGCTCAATCTTAAGCAGTCTGGAAACTATTCCCTTTACATCAACATTCTCCATTAGTCCCGCGGCCAGATTGTTCACCTGCTCATCAAGAGATTCCCTCATTTCAAACAGCGGATAGTCTTTAACGTCATCTAGAGAGTCCTCCGGAGGTAGAGCAAATTTGATCATTGGGATCACTCCAAGTACCTCCTTCTTTGTTATTTGCTCTACGGAATTGATAGCGTTCAATAAGAGCTTTTTGTCGCCTCTGAATTTGTTAATTATAATACCCTTTACTAGCTCTTGGTGATGAGGCTTCAAAAGTTGCATTGTTCCAACAATACTTGCAAAGCAACCCCCTCGTTCTATGTCTGCCGTCAGAATTACGGGAGCACAAACTTTTTCGGCCAAAACCATATTGGCTATATCAAATTCTGCAATATTGATTTCTGCAGGTGAGCCGGCTCCCTCAATTACAATAATATCATTTTCCTGTCTGAGTGTCTCTAGACTCTTTAGAACTTTGTGGTATCCTTCTTTGAGTACAAAATCTCTATAATACTCTTCTGCTGTCATTTGTCCTAAGAGAATGCCGTCTAAGAAAATATTACTGCGATATTCACCAATAGGCTCGAGTAATATAGGATTCATGCGAGTGTCTGGTTCTCTTCCACATGCGAACGCTTGAATTGCTTGAACTACCGCTACTCGCTTTGAATTCAAAATTGGATAAAAATTAGAAGTCATGTTTTGGGCTTTGAATGGAAATACTTTGTATCCCATATCAGAAAATACTCTACAAAAAGCAGTGACCAGAGTACTCTTGCCAGCGCCCGAAGATGTTCCCTGAATCATAAGTAGCTTCGCGTTCAATCTATCTGTTCCAGTATTCTTAGTAGCTCAAGATTGTGTTTCCTAGTATTTATGGCAACCCGGATGAAATTCTTACCAAGCCCCCTAAAATTGCTGCAATCCCTAACTAGCACTCTATTCATATTAAGCAGATAGTTTCTAAATCGGGTAGAGTTGCGGCCATGCAAGTCCAACAAGTAGAAGTTAACGTCAGAGCGAACTGTAGAAAAAGTCTTTAACCTTTTTAGGATCTCAGTGAACATGAATTTTCGCTCCCTTTTAATTAGCTTCCTTGCACGGTCAAGGTGCATCCTGTCTTTCAGGGCAATGATTGCAGCCAACTGCGCAAACCCATTCACATTCCAGGTGATCTTGCGTGCAGACATTTTCTTTGCCAAACTTGGATGGGAAACACTGTAGCCAATCCTTAAACCTGCAAGACCATGCGACTTTGTAAGAGATCGCAGAATCACCAAGTTTGGATACTCCTTCAAATCTTCGATTGAAGCTATGTGTTCCTTAGGATTGTCTGTCAATTCGATAAAGCTTTCGTCCAGTAAAATTTTGGTTCTGTCGTTGGCTGATTCTAGAATTTTCTTAATAGACTTGCTGGAGAGTATCCCCGTGGGATTATTTGGATTACACAAGAAAATAACATTTGCCTTCCTTGAACTTTCGATTATAGAGTCAGGCTCGATCTCCCAGTTTGACATCGGCAAGAACTTTACCGTAGCCCCCGCTCTTCTTGACGCTAGCTCATATTCGCAAAATGTAGGTGATGGAATCACAACCTGATTCTTCCCGAAGGTCCTTGCAAAGTTATCAATTAACTCTGTTGCTCCGTTCCCGACGCTGATTTGATCGATAGATACAGCATTATCTAAGTAATGGACCAGACTCTTCTTAAGGTCTATACATTCTGGATCTGGATAAATTGATGATAATTGGCGCATTTCTTTCTTGAGCTTTAGGAGTACCGTACTAGATATTCCCAACGGGTTTACATTGGAACTAAAATCGATCCTCACATCATAAGATCTTGCTGAATAGATTCCGCCATGAGAGCAAACCCATCTATCCACTTCATGGAGATTGGTTGTAAGTAATATATATTTGAAATCAGCCCAAATTAGAGTACATAGGGTCTCGATACTGAAAACGATTATTAGTTCCATTCAAAATAACGCCACCATATATGCTTCGAGTTGCTGTTGTAGGGGCCACGGGTGCCGTGGGTCAAGAATTTGTTATTTCACTAAATAAACACCCTTGGTTTGAATTAGGCTTAATTGTGTCGTCGGAAAGGTCTGCAGGCAAAAAATACATTGATGCCCTGAGAGATCCCAATTCTGGTTTAATTCGATGGCATAGTAGCCAGGAAATACCCGAGTACGTAAGAAACATGGTAATAAGTGGTATTAAAGAGCTAAATCCTGCAAAATATGATCTTATTTTTACTGCACTTGAATCCGAAGATGCTAGGAATATTGAGCCACAACTAGCTAAGGAAACTCCCGTTATAAGCACAGCTGCGGCATTCAGGTATGAAAATGATGTTCCAATACTGATTCCTGGAATAAATGACGAGCACAGTTCCTTACTGGCTATACAGAAGAAGAATAGAAATTGGCAGGGGTTCATCGCTCCCCTGCCTAATTGCACTACTACAGGAATGGCAATCACACTTAGGCCTATTATGGATCAATTCAACGTTCAGAAGGTATTTATGACTTCAATGCAGGCACTGTCAGGGGCCGGTAGGTCCCCTGGTGTAGCGGCGTTAGATATTATGGATAATATTATTCCATACATTCCCAAGGAAGAAGAAAAAGTACAAGTGGAAACAAAAAAAATACTTGGCAAAATCAAGGGAGATACAATAGCGGCATCGGATATAAAAGTTAGTTGTACATGCACAAGAGTACCTGTGCTTGATGGACATACGGAGTCGGTTTTCGTCGAGACCAAAGAGAACGTGACTACTGAAGAAGTAAAAAAGGCAATGCTTAAGTTCTCTCAATCAGTAACGATAAGAGATTTGCCTTCGGCACCAAAAGATTACATAATAGTTCATGATGATCCTACGAGGCCCCAGCCAAGAATAGATAGGGAGATTAACGATGGGATGACGACTGTTGTAGGCAGACTTAGAAATGACACTGCATTTGAAAATGGTATAAAATATGTATTGTTGTCCCACAATGAGAAAATGGGTTCTGCCAAGGGGGCAGTATTGCTCGCAGAATTACTTCGATCTAAGAAAAACATTTGAATATATATATTATTATAAAAAACATAGCCAAATTTGAAATTAATAGGTTTATTAATCCCTGAATTTAGAATATAATTGGTGATTTATTTGACTAAAATTGATGATTTGGATTTAAAGATCTTGAGTGAACTCTCAAATGATGCTGCAGTTTCAGTCCCCAAACTGTCAAAAAAAATCAATATCAATGCTTCTGTTGTTTACAGTAGAATTAAAAGGCTAATAAGAAAAGGCTTTATTAAAAAATTTACAATTATAATAAATGATGAAGCTTTAGGTTTTAGCGTTAAGGCACTTACCGGAATTAATATGGATTCCAAGTTACGGGACAATGTACTTAACGAGCTCTTCAAAATACCTGAAGTAAGAGAAATTTCTGAAGTGACCGGAAGATTCGATATCCTGGTGACAATGAATTCACAGTCACTAGACGGAATGCATCACCTAATATCTGAACGAATCGGACGAATAGAAGGTATCCAGAAGACAGAAACGTTTATTGAAATGAGAAAAACTGTACGCGAAATCTTATTCCCAACGACCAAATCTAAATAAAAGACTATGCATATTGTTAAGTTGGCTCGTATGGTCCCAACCTTGCTAGGAGACGTGTTTAAACTTTTATATTAAAAATAGTCAAGTAAAAATAAATCTTTCTTATGGAATATTGGTCAAGGCAAAAACAGGGCTGAAAAATGAGCATCGGTCTATGTGTCTGATTAAAAGTATGGGGCATTTATAATTTGATCCGTACTTTTACCGTCAGAAATAGGATTAAGAATTACTACGAGCTCACTAAGCCAAAAATATGGTATCTACTAGTTTTTACAGCATTTACTGCAGCACTCACTGCTTCTCTACTTTTTAATATCAATGTTGCTCCCTGGCAATGGGTTTTGCTCCTCGTTGGTGTTGCCGCAGGATCAGCTGCGGCAGATACAATCACTGGTTATAACGATCGGGATCTGGACGCTATCATGGATAGGACTAAAAATCGACCGATTCCTTCAGGAAGAATTTCTCCAAGGAATGCACTCGTATTCGGTCTCGTATTAACAGGAATATCGCTGATATGTGCGTGGTTTATTAATTATTTAGCATTTGTATTGATGGCATTTGGTCTCTTTGATAATATCATTGTTTATAGCAAATGGCTTAAACGGAGAACCCAAGCCAATATTATCCTTGGAGGATTCTCCGGGGGAGCCCCTGCGTTAATTGGTTATGTTGCCGTTACCATGCAGAATATTGAAATTGGAATAGCCATGGCAGCTCTCGTCTTTTTGTGGATCCCTACGCACATATGGAGTCTTGCCTTGCATGTAAAAGAAGACTATACAAAAGCAAAGGTGCCAATGATGCCAGTAGTTACTACCGAGAAACGATCAGTTCGCATTATCGCGATTACTACACTTCTAATGGTACTATTTAGCATAGTTCCTTTTTTTACAAATCAATTTGGCTTGATATACCTATCAACAGCTTCTGTCTTGGGGATAGCTATGCTTTTGTTATCAATATGGCTAATGGTAAAACCAAGCGAAAGAGTATCATGGATCGTTTTTAAATTTTCAAGCCCGTATCTGGCAGCATTATTTATTGCATTCGTGGTTGATGCAGCGTTTCATTGAATTGTTTTTCGCATTCGTACAAAATTCTTGAAATTACCACGTGTGATTCCAATCCATAATTACTTATTGAATAAATGTTATCGAATGCATTCAAAACGTTTTTCTGAAAATGACCTCGCTGAAAGCCTCCTACTACAAAACAATAATTTTTGGCACTTTCCTTAACGGTATCTGCTAAAATCTGACTAATGTTGCATTTAATACCTTCTGTAGAGAATCCAATCAGTTTATCTGGTTTTACAATCTCAGTTATTGCATCTTCAAATGTAATATCATCCATTAGTTCGATAAGTTTTCTGGATTTTTCTGGATCGCTAATCAATTTTTCTCTGAAAAGTTTCAGCATCAATCCTTCAAACCTTGAATAAGATTTTGGAAGTCTTAAATTGTCGTTAATCAAGATCAACTTATTATTCAATGTCGATATGTATACATTCAATCTTCTCTGCATATAAAGGGGGGTTGAGAGTGCAGCCAGTAGGGAGAAATGAACTATGTCTGGTCTACCGCGTTTCCACCAGTGGCTCAGGTTTTGTTCTCTCATTGCCCTATAATGATAGCTGGTTTCGAGAAGCACTTCATCTGGTCGTCTTCCGAGCTTCACAGCATTGTTCTTTACCGATGGATGATCCCACATGAAGTTTGGTACTAACTCTATGCCAGCCTCAGCAAGGATCAATGAAAACAATTGAATTTAGTAATTGGATTCAGATATTTAATTAGTGGATAATATCTACCGGCCAATTCAATTTCTAACTTTTTCATCTGATAAACATTACCGCGCTTTAGAGATTTGAATGTGATATTATCTTTTTATGTTAGAGCGGTTTAGAGTTCTTTTGTTTGAAAAAAAGTAGCAGTATCATTATCGCAACTGAAAGGGTTGAAATTTTGCTAGAAAATATACTGCGTGAGTTGGGAAGCTGCAATAGTTATTCAGAAAAACAGGCAAGACTTGCACTAAAGATTGTTTCTCGTAGTAAAATAAAAACTCCATATTTCTTACGCCAGCTTTTTTGCAGGAATTGCAAGCAATTTATTACACCTGGAAAAACCTCCAGGATAAGAATTGGCGGTTCTCGGATGAAGGCTATTCGTATTACATGTCTAAAGTGTACTCACACTTATAGAAAAGTACTTGCATAGCTAGGTACATTGTAAACCTTACCTCCACCGTATACTAAATAAGGGAATGAAAAGTTGTCTTTTTTGAGACGATAACCAGAATCCTGTTAGCTATTGTAGATTGAGAATGCTCATTACTTAAATTGAAGATAGAAGGGATATAATCGCGAAAAGCAAACCTGAAATTATGGGAATCAAGGAGGATACGAATTTTTGGGGTATAAGGATTTATAAGGGAATTAACGCAAATCTTGTCACACTTTATGGCTAAGGTCTATGATGTTCCTGCTAATTTTATGATCCTTCGATTTGCTGACCAACTGAAAAAAGACAAGAAAATAGAAGCTCCCAGTTGGTCTTTATTTGTCAAGACAGGGTGTCATGTGGAGAAGACACCTCAAAACAGGGACTGGTGGTATCTACGATGTGCATCGCTTTTAAGGAAGATTTATACACATGGACCTTTGGGTGTGTCTGACCTTCGAAGAGAATATGGCGGAAAAAAGCAAATTGGCTATAGTCTTGGTCATCATAAACATGCAGGAGGTGCAATAATAAGAAGAGCATTACAGCAATTGGAAAATGGAGGATATATAATTAAAAAAGGTAAGGGAAGACTTATTTCCGACGAAGGCATGAAGCGAATGGACAGAGTGGCTACGGAGATCTATAAAGAAATCATTTCATCAACTCCCGAGCTAAAGCGATATGCTTGAATATTCGTTAACTTCGTGAAAGAAAATGTCATCGCCTCAACCCCAAAACAATGATGAGGATGTAAGGAGGCGTGAGGCTGAGGCAGCAATGAGACAAAAGGCTTTGATGGTGCTTCTAGATTCCGATGCTAGACAAAGACTAATGAATATTAGAATTGTGAAGCCAGAACTTGCTGCTGCTGTAGAAAATTATCTAATCTCTGCAGCCTCGACAGGCAGATTAAATAGAGCCCTAACTGACGAAGAACTAAAAAGACTTCTGATAAGCTTGCAACAGCCAAAAAAAGATTTTAGGATTAACCGAATCTAACTTCCTATTACTTGCAATAAACTTGTATGACTAATATCCAGCTTTGAATTGCAGCAAATCTAGTTAACTATATTAAGTATACATAATACTGACAGATTCATGAAGGCAGCAGTTTTTAGAGAATACAGTAAGGATCCTACTAAAGTTGTCAAGATAGAGGAAATCGATACCCCCAAACTTAAACCCAATGAGGTTCTGATCAAAGTAGAAGCAGCCGCTTATAATTACAATGATCTTTGGGCAATTTGGGGTGACCCTGTAAAGGTACCACTGCCTCATATTTCTGGTAGCGATGTTGCTGGTGTGGTAGTTGAGGCTGGTTCAGATGTTAGAAAGTTAAAGACCGGTGACAGAGTAGTCTCCCATTCTAATATGAGCTGTAGAGTATGTGAAATGTGTACATCTGGAAGAGAGTATGATTGTAATGAGAGGCTAATCTGGGGGTTTCAAACAGGACCTCTATGGGGAGGATTTTGTCAATTTACACAACTTCCTGAAGTAAATGTCGCTAAAATTCCAGATAATGTTTCATTCAACGATGCTGCGGCTGTCTCAATGGTTGGAATGACGGCATGGCACATGCTCGTTGGCAGGACAAAAATCAAACCTGGTCAAGCCGTATTGGTTATGGGGGGCACGAGCGGAGTTGGAATGGTGGGAATACAAATCGCCAAATTATACCAATGTACGGTAATAGCTACAGCTGGAAGTGATGAAAAGATGAAAAAATGCCTTGAATTAGGCGCGGATCACGTTGTAAACCATAGGGAATCTGATTGGTATAAGAAGGTAAGGGAAATTACAAACAAGCAAGGTGTTGATGTTGTATTCGAGCATATCGGCAAGTCGACTTTTCCACAGGAAGTCTCTCTACTGAAGATGGGCGGCACCTTGGTTGCAACAGGAGCAACGACTGGCTATGATTCTACTATTGATTTAAGATATCTATTTTTTAAGGGAACTAATCTGCTTGGATCTACTCAAGGCACCAAGGCTGAATTAATGGAAGTTATTCACTGGACCTCCAAAGGAAAAATCAAACCTCTAATTGGAGAATTACTTCCTTTTTCAGAGATGGTCAAGGGTCATGTAATGATGGCAAACGCCGATCAAATAGGAAAGATCGTTACTACTCCTCAAAAACTTTGATCCCCTAACCTTCCATCTTTGTTATTCATAATTTGAATTGTTGTTCAGAACCTTACTTTTTGTTCCTGGCAATAATGAAAGATTTGTAAATAAGTCTTTCAGCCTTGAATCGGATATCTTGTGTTATGATTTGGAAGATTCTGTCCCGCTTAATGAAAAAGCTTTAGCCCGTAATTTAATTAGAAATAAATGTGCAGAAGCACGTGTAGGCAATCATGAATCTTCCCTATTTGTCAGAGTGAATTCGATTAGTTCAGGTTTAGTCAAGATGGATCTTTCAGAAGTTATACAGGCCGGTGTTGATGGAATTGTGCTGCCCAAAATTAATGACAGTACAGAATTATTGGAAGTATCACAAATATTACAACAGCTTGAAAAAGAAAGAAACTTAGAGTCAGGAAAAATAGCTCTCATTCCATCTATCGAAACTGCTATGGGTGTGGTTAATACCTTTTCTATCGCTCGATCAGATGACCGTGTTGTAGCCGTTGTCTTTGGAGTTTTTGATTTCCTTCACGATATGGACATTGAGGAAATCACTGACGCGAATAGCTATTCTTATGCCCGGTCTAAAATAGCCATTGACGCTAAGGCAGCTGGAGTATCGTCATTGGATGGAATATGGCAGGACGTACATGACATTCAGGGCCTAATAACTGACGCAACAACTGCTAGGAAATTAGGTTTCTCTGGAAAAACTCTGATTCATCCTTCCCATATTGAACCGGTTCGTCAAGTGTTCTTGCCGACACCTTCACAGGTTACTTGGGCCAAAAAAGTTATTGCCGCTTTAAGCGAATCAATGGAAAGAGGAACTGGATCAGGCGCCGTCAAACTTGATGGCAAAATGATAGATGCAGTACACTACAAGCAAGCAAAGTCTCTTCTTGAGATGACTAAACAATCAAATAAAGAAAAGTAGATTATTCGTATCTTGTTGAAGTACGTTGTTAACATAATCTACTTGAAAGTTACTTGTGTTTTAACATCCTGCTTTGGATTACAAATTATGAGTTTTCTTCGTAATTATGTTAGAGCTTCAGGTGTTAGATTTACCCTTCCGGTATATTTTTAGAGCATACTTCAGATACAGGAGTAAGCAATGTTTACTGGAATTGTGAAGGGAACAGGTATAGTAAAATCTATCTCTAGAGATCTAATTGGCAATTTCGATAGCCGGGTGACGGTTGATTTAGGATCCTTAGCGCATGGTTTGAAAATCGGAGATAGCGTATGCATAAATGGGGCTTGCCTAACTGTGACCGAACTGAAGAAAAGCGTTGCCTCTTTTGAACTTGTTAAAGAAACGATAGATAAAACAACTTTTGGGTTAATGAAGCGTGGAGATAAAGTGAATTTGGAGAGAAGTTTAATGACTAAAGATAGACTCGAGGGACATATTGTTTTGGGTCATATAGATGATATTGGCAAAATTGCAGAGATTGTCAATCTCTCTAAGGGCACAATTATTTGGATTAAGATAACAAATCCTGAAATGATGAAGTTTATTGTTCCCAAAGGATCCATTACAATTGATGGAATAAGTCTTACAGTAGTGAACGTGCGAAAAAGTGAATTCTCTATTGCTCTAGTGCCCCACACGCTACTAAAAACATCAATAGCTACTAAATTGAAAGGAGACTTTGTAAATATAGAATGTGACATCCTGGGCAAATACGTTGCGAACCTTCTACCAAAAAAGAAGTAATTACTCAAAAATTAGTAAGATATATAATTAATTCTTTATGCAATAAATTAACTGTCAATACTAAACGACGCACTATCTGCGCTTGCAGCTGGAGAATTCATCATGATTCATGATGATAAATCTAGAGAAAACGAGGTCGATCTTGTAATTGCTGCCCAATATGTGCGTCCAAGAGATATATCGCAGCTGAGAAATATGGCTGGTGGAATGATTTGTTTGGCAATTTCTAATGATGTAGCAAGCAAATTAGAACTGACGTTTATGCATGAAATATTGGAAAAGGTTTCAACCAAGGACTCTACACTTTCTAGAATTATTATAGGAAATGCACGTTATGGTGATCGACCATCGTTCTCAATTTCAATTAATCATATACAGAATTATACTGGAATAACTGACTTTGACAGGGCTTTTACAGTTAAGGAGATGTCAAAGGTATGTGCACAAATAGACAATGGGGGCAAGGACCAGTTTGTTAGGTGCTTTCGAACTCCTGGGCATGTTCCGCTACTAATCGAAGCGAGTGGACTCCTAGAGGAAAGGTTAGGGCATACTGAGTTGGCCGTTCATCTAATGAAATTGGCTAATCTAGTCCCTTCCGTGGTAATTTGCGAAATGCTAGATTCGATAAGTTATAGGGCGTTAACGGTAGATAAAGCAATCGAAATTTCAAGAAGAGAAAAAATTCCAATGCTTGAAGCAAATCAAATAAAACAGGGAAATGGGCTTGAACGATAATTGAAACCGACTAGGCTTGGCATTGTTGTAGCAGAATTTAACCGAAGCATTACTATGAAGATGCTAGAAGTCGCAAAGGGGCGAGCTAAAACGCGGAAGGCGCAAATAAGATACATATGTTTTGTACCTGGCACCTTCGATATGCCGCTGCTGATTGAGCAATTAATAAAGAAAAAAGACATAGATGCCATTGTAACACTAGGCTCGGTAATCAAAGGCGAAACTGCTCACGACAAATTAATTGCATATACGGCTGCAAGGTTTATTACGGAATTGTCGATCAAACACCGAAAACCTATTTCTCTAGGGATTGCAGGTCCGGGTATGACTGTTACTCAAGCGAAGAATAGGATAACAACCGTTTCCAAGATGGCGGTAGATACAGCCATTGACATGGTTGAGAGATTGAAAAGGTTAGAAAATGTCACAAAAAATCTTGAAAGAGAGAAGGAGATCGTTATAGACTGACTATACAGATAACTCATGTCAAGATAGAAGGATATGGGCCTTGGACATTACAACTGGGTAGTGATAGGGAATCTAAATTACAGATGTTGCAAGCAAAACTCTATTACGACTTGCAAGAAGTGTTCTCTGAAAAGGATTGTATAGTCTTTCAAAATAGACTAGATGAATTATTCGCCATTACTAACGGTCTTTCTACACAAGATCATAATAATATTTATTCGTACATCTCCAAATTGTATAAGGAGATCTCTTTGTCGATGTCAGTAGGAACAGGTAAGACACCTTTAGATGCTAGCATTAATGCATACAATTGTCGAAAATATAGATTGAGTAATAACAAAGATGCCGGCCTTTATAATGATTGCACCATGATTTCTGAACCACGTTCGCTTCCTTCAGATATGGTGGTACAGATTCTACATTTGGACCTAGATGATTCTACAGGAATGACAAAGAGAATTTCACCATATGAGGTTAGCACATTCATAATCAGAATTTATTCAAGAATAGCAGAAGCCTTTCTAAATTTAAAGAATCTAACATTCTATCTAGGGGGGGATAATTTTATGGTCGTATCCAATCCTGAGACACTATCCGAGTCAAAATTAATCATAAGTAAAATTTGCCAGCAGATGAACATAAATCTAAATTGCGGTGTAGGTCTGGCTTTCTCGGCGAGAAGAGCCGTAGGAGCCGCAACAGAGGCTCTAGATACTATTCGTAAGTTGAGGGAACAAGGTAAAATTCAAAATATTTACGAGATCAATTGTCTCTAATTATTAAGAATATCAGTCTTCTATTAGGGAACGATCTTACATTCGTAGAGCAAGGACTTATTGTAATAGGGAATGATGGCTTGATAAAGCATGCAGGAATAAACAAAGGCCATTACGATAAAAAGGAGAGAGATTTGGTCTTTGACGGCGAGGGACTTCTTGCATGTCCGGGTTTTATTAACGCTCATACTCATATTGGCGATTCAATTGGGAAAGACGTAGGGTTGGGTCTTGATTTGAATTTAGAACAAACAATTCACCCCGAAATTGGACTTAAAAAAATGATCCTTAACAATAGTGATAGGAATCATCTGAAAATATTCATGAGAGCATCGGCTCTTTCAATGATGAAGCGAGGTATTGTTGCATTCGCAGACTTTAGAGAAGGGGAGGTTGAAGGAATCAAGCTACTCGACGAGGCATTACTAAATTTGTCTATAAAATGTGTTATATTGGGTCGAGTTGAATATTATTTTAATCCAGACCATTTGAAACTCCTACAAATGCAATCACAGAATTCTAAGACTAATCCGTATGCGAAAAATGAACGCACGTTACCTGCAGATTTCGTTAAAAAAGCTGGAAGTATATTAGATTTGTGTGACGGTTTTGGATTGAGCGGGGCTAACGAAAATTCAGATGAATCAATGACGACGTATAGGAGATTGGCGCAAAGGGCTAGAAAATCTAAAAGAAATGTGCTACTTGCGATCCATGCTGCCGAATCGAAGAAAGCTGTAGATTTATCTATTTCTGCGATGCAAAGAACTGAAGTAGAGAGGATTCTCATTAACCTTAAGCCCGACTTCATTGTTCACATGACTAATGCAACAGATGAGGAGATTTCTAGGGTTACTAAACAAGGTATCGGGATAGTTGTGTGTCCTAGCTCAAATGCATTACTTCGAACAGGCTTTCCCAGAGTGGCTAATATGTTACGATTAGGCTGTTGCGTAGGAATCGGAACTGACAATTGTATGACAAACCCACCTGATATTTTTAGAGAAATGGAATTCTTGTGGAAGGTGTCAAGGATGGTGGATGAAGATTACCTATCAGCAAAGGATGTTCTCAAGATGGCCACTGTCAATGGAGGAAAAATACTGAAAATAAATTCTGGATCTATAGCACCTAGCATGTGTGCAGATATTGTCTTTTTTATGAAGGACCATATCGATCTGGCGCCATTGCATGACCCCTACTCAGCTATTGTACATAGAGCCGATATGAATTCAATCAGTAACGTTATGATCAATGGGAAATTGGTGGATGGAGATGGGATCTAGTTGTACGTTATTATCAGTGCAGCCATGTCGGTAGATGGTAAGATTGCAACGAAAAGTGGCGAATCGAAAATATCTTCTCTCCAAGATCTGAAGAGAGTTCACAAATTGCGTGCGTCTGTCGACGCAATCATGGTGGGAATTCTGACTGTCATTACGGATGACCCCATGCTGGATGTAAGATATTCGGAATGCAATACGAAACTACCTATAAGAGTGATACTGGACTCTAATGCCAGAATACCTCTCTCTTCAAGAATTTTGAAGACTGCTCACAATATCTACACTATTGTAGCTGTTACTGGAAAGGCTTCACAAAAAAAAATTGATGATATAAGAGATACTGGCGCGCATGTATTAGTAGCTGGAAACGACAAAATCAATATTGCAAATCTAATTAGACATCTAAGCCAAATGGGATGCAATCGCCTTCTGGTAGAAGGTGGTGGTGAGACAAATTGGTCATTATTGAAATTAGGATTAATTAACGAAATAATTATTACCGTTTCTTCTATGATTATAGGAGGCAGAAATGCCGTAACTCTAGTAGAAGGTTGTGGCTATTCGAAAATATCCGGCACTTTAAAATTGAAACTGACTAAATTCGAAAGACAAGGCACAGACGAACTTGTTCTGTATTACCGCTCAGCTTGAATCTGGTCTTTTGAAGATATATCCATCATGATTTGGTCAATCTTATACCTTAATGCATCCTTAATTTTTCTATTGTCCACCATGCCCAGAGGAGCCTTGCAATTAGGACATTTAAAAAACAATTCAACTGCAACATCAAATTTTATACGCGGACAGGGACTATTTCCACAGTGATAGAATTCCGATGACTCTTCATATTCGAGGCGTTTCTGCAACCTGTCCAAAATCTTTTTTTTCTGATTATCTATAAAGTTCTCGGCCTGATCCCTTTTTGCTCGCCATCTGTAAACGAACCATCCCTTTTTTTCATCCTTGACTCTAATCCCAGTTATCAATGCCTTACCAAACATATCATAAAGGACCTTTCTGATGATATTTATTCTCATGCCGGTGGCGCCAGCAATTTCTTCGTCCGTTGCATCTTCAGTATTCAACAGTGCTCGGGCTACCTTATAATACTCCTCTCCACCTATTAACGAAGCTATTTTGACAAAAGGGTCTTCGTTTTCAATTGGCCGCATTCACATTCATGTTGTTTTTTTTTGGATATATAGTTACCGACAAGTGCCATTACTTAATTTATCTGTGACTAAAATCAGTCAATGGATTCTGCAAATTCAATAGTCACCAATCTCAATTCATCAGTCGGTTTATTTCTTAATTTGAATTATGCCATCACGAATCTAAGATGAGTTTTTGTTCGTCATAGTTTATCTATTTGAGAGTTATTTCATTTCACATAAGGCGGGACCTAGTCTAAGTATATCATTTAAGATTATATAGGATGTTTTCCTTTTTACTTGCCATAAGCCTTAAAGTTGAATGTCTTATCGAAACTTGAGTAGAGCGCAATCGTTGCTAAATAGTCACTACTCTACATGTATGGGTCAGCCAATATATGAAGACTACCATCGTTTAGGATCTCAATGCCCATTGTTTCTAAAATAATCTTTGATTTGTCAAGTCCTTCTCTCTTTGTTATCTGGGTCGCTATTTTCATTCTGTAATTCCTAGACCAATGCTGCCCAATCTTGTATTTACCTCTTATAATATCTGGTATTATCTTCATGACTGCAACTTCTCTAACTACCGCCATATTTGCACCTACACGTTCATATCCTCCTTCGCTTTGATACTTACTCATCAAAGCATTAAGGGCTAAAGTCTTCTCGTCAAGATCGTTAATGAGGAAGGCATTACCTTTTATCACCACACTAATATACAAGGTATCCGCCTGCGAAGCGTCTGTAGGATGAAAGTAGTACGACGGAAGGAAGCAGACTGGATGATCCACTTCAAATCCTACCTTTGAATTCCTTCTTACATTTTCGATCTTTTCCCCTTGAGGGTGAGAATGCATGTATATTGCCTCGGAACTTAACCTCCCAGCATGCTTAATTTTTGAAGTGCCAGATTTTGATCCTATCTGCATGTTTGTCACATAGACAAAATTCATAGGTATTATTTCAGGAAATCCTTGTTTATCCATCGACGCTATTCTTCCTACTGGTTGATCATTGAGAAATTGAATAAGCTTGGCTTTAGATTTAATTTCCAATTTAGGGAAAAGACGCATTTTCATAGTAATGGGTGTTGCCAATATAAAAATTGAGTAATATCTCACATGAAGTCAAAATTGAACTGTAAATTCTTGCATACATATGAGCCTTCAATATAGATCTGTGAGTTTAAAATTCAGATGATTATATGTTGACAAGGGATGTGCTCATCTTATTTTCTACAGTCTAGTACTCTAAAGACCAGAGCTAATTGGTCCATTAAATGAAGGGAGTAAGATTTTTTATGTTGGTTCCTTGGATAGTCACGATCGCCTAAGGCAATTACGAGAGTTTGACCCCAAAACGATTTTTAAACAAAGCTTAGGTACAGAGTACATGATCCCATCGATACTAAATATGTTGAAAGTATCGTATCTCCCATACCATTCCTAACAGAAAATACCGCTATTCCGCAAATGTTTATTAGGGAGACAAAAATGTATACTTGCCCCATTTTGTACCTATTTCCATTAGTATCTGCTCGTCCTTTCCATTTACACGGTCTAAATTTGAATCGATAAGATCATTCAATTCAATACATACATTCCAACTTTGATCATGAAAGAACCTAAGGGGAGCGAAACTATTGCCGTGACCAAAGTAAACGAATTTGCAGAATTTTCGATTAGCACAGAAATCATAGCGGGCATGCAATGAATGCTACTAAAGTTTTGAAAGACTATGTTATACTCTATCACTTTCTGTAGTTTAGTAACACAATTTGCGAGCGATCCCCCGTGAAAGCTTTGACAAAAGCAGGTGATACAAGTCTCTTTGAAGAGAGTTTTCCATGACTTGGGCCATGAGGTGAGGTAATAAATTTTGTTGTCTTTGGCGTACATTTTGAGCTGAATTTGGATAAAATTTAGGCGATTGTCTTGAATTACCATGTCTTACTCCTAATAAGGAGAAAATGAAACCTCATTGGCAAGATAAGACTACTCTTCTGTACAATATACTATACTTGAGGGCAGCATCAACTAAGTACTGTATACCACCAGCAGGCACAAAAATTGAGCCAGAAACTTCCTATTATAAATTACTTATTTTTGACCAAAACATTTTCAATAGTTGAATCATCTAAAATTGTTTTTATGAGCTTTACTCTTTCTTGTTCGCCAATATCAGTAGAAGATTGAATGGAATCAATTGCTTTAAGTTTCCAATAATTCTTTACTGCTTTCTCTATCTCTATCTGAGCATGGTACACTACAGTACCCAGAGTAGTTAGAGAAAATTTGCCTTTGTTTCTCTTTATCAATCCAACTCGTAATAGTCGTCCAGTTCGGGAATAATATTGCTTTCTCGTGAGTCCTTTCGAGTCCTTTAATTGTTCACTTTCACTTATGCCTCTTGCTATTGAATCAAAGAGATCCAAAGATCTGTTGTCTGCTATCGCTCCTATGATATCAGCAGGAGAATTTGACTTCATCGATTTTCTAAATATGCTGTAGGCAGTATAAAGCCATGAGTTCTCCATTATTAGAGAAAATGAGATCACAATATCCTTAACGAAGAAAATGCTAAATTAATTCCAACACAATTTTCAGAGCTAGCGGAGGAACAGTAGCATTTTATTATTAAATAATCCAAAAGCTAATAATTACTTTAACACGGCTGTAAAACCAAAACCGGCTATATTTTACATGTAAACTTGGTGCTATGATAGTTAGTACAATAGAGAAGAGAACTAATATAGACCATTTCTTATTTTATGTCAATGTCTGGAATTTCTGGAATTTCATCAAATGACAATTCATTTTTGGATTGTGAAAAAGCTGGACTCTATAAGGCTATTTTTTTGAGGCGTGATGTCCGTTCTCAGTTCAATACTCGTGAAATACCAGATCACGTTCTAGATAGGATTCTAAAGGCAGCTCATCATGCACCATCAGTTGGTTATTCTCAACCATGGGATTTCATTTTGATTAAGGATGTAGCTACACGAAATTTGGTTAAACAATCATTCCTTAAGGAGCGAGCCAAATCAATATCCCTATTGCGGGAGGATACTGAGAGACAGAAACTGTATGTTAGTCTCAAACTCGAAGGGATTTTGGAGTCTGCAATTAACATTTGTGTGACTTACGACCCAACTAGATTTGGACCATTTGTACTGGGAAGAACATCAATTTCTGACGCCGGCATTTATAGTGTCTGTTGTGCAATTCAAAATTTATGGTTAGCAGCTAGAGTTGAAGGTATAGGAATTGGATGGGTTAGTATCATTTCCATTTCTGATTTAAAGAGGATTCTCTCTTTACCGGATCATGTATTGCCAGTTGCATATCTCTGTGCAGGATTTGTTAGTCATTTTTCTTCAAATCCAGATTTGGAGGATGCAGGATGGTTGGCGAGGATGGCTTTGCAGGATGTTATCCACTATGAAAAGTGGCATGGACAGCGAAATGATGCAAAATAAGACATAAATAACTAGTGATTGAAATGCTAGATCATCATTTATTTGAATGCCATTTTTCCGTGACATCAAATTATATTCATATAATTAACACATAACACCATGATATTAAATGACGGGTAAGAAGTGGTGCGACCGTACGGTAAAGACACCTTTATAGTCAAATTTATTATTTTGACATGCACAACCTAAAGCATGGGAGAAAGTTCTCAAAATCTACTAGAGGTAATGAACGCGGCTCAGATTCGAACAAAGGTAAATGAAAAAACAATTGCACTGCTTGTTTTTGGCGCCTGTGAGAATCACGGTGATCATATGCCATTTGGATCAGATTTCATTTTTCCTCTTGAAATAGCAAAGAAAGTAGCAAATAGAGTTGGTAACATGGTAGTTTTACCGGTCATTCCATATGGAGTAAGTACACATCATAAAGGATTCGAAATGACTGTAACTCTTCAACCTGACACCTTAGTAAGGGTTATCTTTGATATCATAAAGAGTTTAATTGACAATAGCATAAAGCGCATAGTTATACTAAATGGTCATGATGGAAACATTGGTCCTATAGAATTAGCAGCTAGATCAATAAAAGACTCTTATCCTGAAGTCATTGTAACTTGCTTGGAGTCTTGGTGGACATTAGTAGGAACCATACGGCCTGATTTATTCGATATATGGAATGGTCTAGGCCATGGAGGGGAAGCTGAGACTTCGGGCATGTTAGCGGTTCATCCTGAATTGGTAAATATGGATCTTGCATCAGACGATGTAATTCCTACGCTGCCGTTTAATGTGAGGATTTACTGGAATTTTGATGAGTTGAGTAAGACTGGCATTTCAGGATCTCCTCGACATGCTTCGATTAATAAGGGGAATGAACTGCTAAAAATTCTAGAGAATGTATTAGTCTCTTTTATAGAAGAAATGGAGCAAAATAATTGGAAGTACGGAACGATGATGGTAGATCGAATCAGAAAAACTGATAATAGTTTATCATAAAATATTGGAATCAAATGTACTTCCAACTAACTCAAATCTGATAATTTACCCTGAACTATTGTTTCGCAATATTCCTGGCATAGGTTACCAAATCACCATTCCGTAAGGTACTAAGGGGAGCTCAATTTAAACAATTACATATCCGTGAAATTGTTTTCAGAAATAAAAAGAAATGGCTCGAGTTTAAAGCTTTTTCATGGCGACTGCATCGTAGGTATTGAAAAATATTTGAAACATAAGTCAGTCGATGTAGTCATTACTTCCCCACCTTACAATATTGGACTGAAATATAATCGCTATAAAGACAGATTACCCCGTGAAAAATATTTAGAATTCATCACACAATTAGGTGAAGTAATTAATAGAGCGTTGACCGATGATGGCTCATTTTTTATAAATATTGGAAGTAAGCCAACCGATCCCTGGATTCCTCTAGATGTTGCAGCTGCTTTAAGACAAATTTTTACGCTTCAAAATGTGATAACATGGATAAAATCTATTGCGATTTCTAAAGCTGACGTAGGCAATTATCCGAATATTAAAGATGACATTGCGGTAGGTCATTTCAAACCCCTCCCGGGTAATAAGTTTCTAAATGATTGTACTGAATTTATCTTCCACTTTACTAAACAGGGTAATGTAAGACTCGACAAACTTGCAATTGGGGTACCATACCAAGACAAGAGTAACATAGGTCGATATTCCAATAAAGATTTGAGGGACAGGGGTAATAGTTGGTTTATCCCTTATGAAACTATCTGGGATAAGAATCAGAGACCTCATCCATCTACTTTTCCAGTTAAATTACCTGAAATGTGCATAAAATTACATGGGATAAGAAAAGGCATGGTAGTTCTTGACCCCTTTATTGGAATTGGATCTACCGCCGTAGCTGCCGCTCGTTTAGGGGTTTATTGTGTGGGATTTGATGTAGATGAAAAATATTTGCAATTTTGTATTGACAGAGTGCAGTTTTAGATCATTTAAATCGATTCTTTTGAATTTAAGAATGAAATGCTGAGCCATCAAGAGCCCTGTGATTGAACCAGAACATTTTCAGGCTAATCAGATTAGTTTGCAAAATATCTATTATAATGCCTAACCATTGTAGAGTGGAGTTAACTCTTACACCCCTCCAGTCCTTGTCAGTAATTTGAAAGCTATATTAGGTCCCATTCTTTGCCTTAAAGCCAATTCAATCCAAAGCAATGCAAGATTCTCCAACAATCTGGCATTGGAGAGAGGCCCTACATCTACAACGTTGAATCCAATTTCCATAGCCAACTTTTTAACTTCTGATTTAGCCGCCAAATCATCACCACAAATGAAACAATCTGCCCTGTGTGAACCAAACTGCAAATTATGTAAAGTCTTCGCGCCTATCGCGTTAAACGCCTTTACCACTCTTGCATCCTTAGCCAGTTTTGAAATCTCTTCAGCAGCTGATGTAGATGAGGGGACAACAGCTCCTTCGAGTTCCAAATTTATAGGATTACTCGGGTCAATTATGATTTTTCCGCCAATATCGCCTACGCCTCTGATTGTTTCTAGAGCTGCCTCCCATGGAACGGCAAGCACTATTATATCTCCAAAACGAAATGCTTCAGGTATTTTACCAACTTGTATATTTGGATCTGCATAATTGAGTAGTTTTTTTACTTTTGGACTCTGAATATCCCGAACACCAAAGATTACATTATGACCCCTTTTGGCCCAAGTTTTACCCAAAGTACTTCCTACATCGCCTGCACCAATTATTCCGATCTTCATCTTTCTAGATTAGAATGATCTGGTATTTCAGTCGTTACACAAAATTGCTGATATAGGCTAGTGCAATGTCATGAAACTATAGTTTTTGAAATGTGTTTTGGACTAGTCTGAATGCCGTCTTCAAAATGAAGGCATAATAAACCTATATTAATCATTTTTTGGATATTAATAGGGATATCAAATTGGATATGTCCGTGTCGTGTTGCAGCTGTGGTAAAAAGCTTCAAGATTATCCCTTGTACTGCCATATGTGTGATGATTACTTTTGCTCTGAGCAGTGTCATGGCAATTATCATAGGAAACAATGGCAAAATTTCTAATTCTCGGGGCGATATTGCATTTTTGGCTGAATAATATCTGGTGGTAATATCGACTCTATTGAAGCAGCTTGAAATTACCCTAATAGTTTTTTGTGAATTTCATTTAATCCATCATTGAGTGCAATTTATATACAGACAAGTACTCGTCCCTCGCAGGCAAAATTTTAAAGTAATTGGACAGCACCCGATTAACCAGGGTCTATTGATTTTCCGTAACTAAAGCATTGACAGTATGGAGACGTGAAATAATATAGACTATCTGTAATCAGTAAATTAATAGTACTAAACACCAAAGCATAACATGAAGAATCTAGAGGTCATCTATAGTAAACATGTGGTAACACATATTGCATTTGAACTTTTCTTTACCTGGTGTTCCAGACAAGACCTCAAGTTGACTCTTGGTTCTACACTTTGGGCATTTCCCATAGATAGTCTTTCTAGGTATGTCACGTTATTTTATTCTACCATTATTTATAGTAATTCATTAAGGGAATAAGGGGAATGAACAAGATATTTTTAGTGAATTTCGCGAGGAATTACGCCTTCAAAATCCTCATCTATGGGTGTCGAAAGGAATTTTTCTGATCTTATGGGTGTTACTCTTAGTCTATAACTCAGCTGTAAATGGATCTTTCAATCAGTTAACTTGCAGATGTGCTATTGCTGCTGTTTCCATACACGGCTGCTACCGCATTCTTGAGTATGTCATAATATTTGGTAGGTACCAAGGTTCCATTATTGTTTAATACGAGATTAAAGCTAGCAGTGTCAGCCGCCCTATAATCCCATTTCCAGTAAGCAGTTCCCCATACCCCAGCTTCTTTAAAAGCCTGGAGTATCTGCTCTGCATTGTCTTCCGTCAAATCGCTTAAGGCTGGATTAAGTTTGAAAACGCCGCCTTCTCCAGGAGTCCTTACTACATTATTCCACTCTCCAATGTAGATGGGGATTCCAGTGAGATCTCGTGTTTTTAGGAACGTATCAAATCTTTGCTTCTGGTAAGCGTCTCTGTCAGGAACACCATAAACACTTATCTTAAAGACAACATTCTGCTTGTCTGATGGAGCCATCTTGGCCAAATTCTCAGGTGTAATACTAATAGGGCTCTTAAGATCTATCGGAACGTTCATGCTATAAGCTATTGTTTTCTGAGTGACATTTCTTAATTGTCCAACAATGAAGGTATTGAATTCTCCTAATTTAGGCCATTCATTCACATTGTTAACATGTGGTTCACTTAGTATTTCGTAACCCAAAGTACTTGAGCGGTTGTCTACTTCGGTAACTATTTTTTTGAGAAAGTCCGCCATCTGTGTCCATCCATCTCTTCCTTGAGCATCCTTTACCGATCTATTCCACCAATCAGACCAGAATAGTTTTGCAGTTGGATCTGGAGTGTTGCCGCCGCCACCTTTAACATATTTAGAGTTGTTTGCGAAAATAGAATTGGGGAAACCTGTCCCTTTTCTCTCAAGCCAAGAAGCTGTGTGCCACTGATGGTTGTCATAAATAATTTTCACTCCCCATTTGTCTCCAGCATCGGCCACTGATCGTATTTCATTCATGAATGCCTCAGGGTTCATCTCATAGGCCTCCCAATAGATCAAAAATCGAACATGATTCAAGCCTGCCTCGGAAATTAGTTTGAAACTATTGTCTATGTAATTAGGCGGGGGTGAAGGTACATCATAATTATTTTGCTTTACACTAACGTATGCGCCTTTCATTGCCACTCCATTTATTGGTTCTTGATTGTTGACTTCTGCTAGTTGAGCGTTTGAAATTACAGAACTAACACTAATAATAGCTGTTAAAAGAGATACTATCAATACGTTATTCAAAATGTTCTTTGTCAATGGGTGTATTTTTGCCAAAGCATTTAATATGTATTATGATGTCAGTAATTCGTTACAATAATTAGTGGTAATGGTACTCGAAGTGTCAAAATAAGTAAGGGATCGTGATGACAATCAATAAAATTTTGTCATTTTTTGGAATACAATAAGATTTACTTATATTCTCCAAATTCAAGGTGATGAGGTATGCATTGCATGACCAATAACATAATTTTAGCAGGACTAGATTTGTACTCGCACCTTCTTGAGGGTAACATAATTATACATATTTATTCAATTATCGGGTATGAAAACACTATCGTGCCGCGAGGCAGGATTTGACTGCGACTATATAGTCAAAGGCGAAACGGAGGAAGAGATATTTAAGAACGGTGGAGAGCATGCAATGAAAGACCATGGTATGAAACCTTCAGAAATTACTCCAGAATTCAAGGAGAAACTCAAAAGTCTAATCCGTACTACATGAATTGTTACTTTTCAACTCCAGTTAGATTCAACCTCCGTTGAATAGAACTATTTAAAATTCTGGTACATAAAGTAGTAGAATTGAGTTATGAATATCTTTGTAAGTTAAACCTCATGATTGATAGCCACGTAGCGACACTTAAACTCTAGAAAACTTAAGGGTAATAGTAGTATATGTCGAAAATTATCTTGATTGACTGACCTTGTATACTACTAAAGGTGGATTACCTATCAACATCCAGACATGCTAGGAAAAAGTAATTCTCCGCGTTGGGAGATAGACTATGAAGAATCGGTTTACAAGATATATGATAGGAACAATGACTTAACATGCTATTTTTTCCCTAATTATCCATTAAACGATTCGAACCTAGACAATGATAGTTTAATATCGGATTTGGTTGACTCCCATACAACTGTTTTTGGGGGTCGTCTCTTGTTGCCGATGCTACGATTGAATATTTTGGATGTTGAAGAGGGTCAAAATCTGGAGAATATCATAGATCAACTTTCATTAAACGTCAAAAGAGCACAGGAATGGACAAATTGGTACATTTCTAACAGAGAGAGGTACGAAATATCAAAATGTGTGGCGTATACATCAAGAGAAGACAGACAGATGCTCATTATCGACTTGTCTCTGGGTCTAAAGGTCACACTCGGCAAAAAGGAAATTTTAACGTCCTTGACGCCAATTTTAGAAGACTTGACTAAAGAGGAGACGGTTTGAGCTAGCTCTGTTATACTATATATAAGTAGTAAAATACTTTGCAGAGTTCCTTCTCTTGAAGGGATAATTCATTACTATGGCCCATCTGCAAAAACATTTTGATACCAGATTTAGAATATGGTAAAATCCTTTGTATGTGCGTAGAATAATCACGTTTGATTACGCCGTACTAAGACGGTCCCGATTGGAGATCTTCAAACTTTTCCGAAATAACAATCAGCAATCAGAGGCCACATTCTCGCTTGCACGTCATAATAATAGGTTGTTTACTTCTATTGGCATTACTGTATGGCATGTTAGTAACGGGTAAGGATCGAACTTATCCTCGCTTTTCAAATACTATAACCCAGTGTCCGGACTTTTTCCCCAAGACCAGAGTCCCTATAAAGGTACCCCTCCGATAAACCTTCGCATATTCCTTGCTTGCTCCAATCAAAGACATCAAAATATTGTCTTTTTGATGATAACCCCCTTCTATTACCTTCATACCTAGTTTGTGGCTCGCCTTTACTATGATTTTTCTTGCATCAGACCACTCACCCTTCCAGGAAATAACTTCAAAAGTTCCGAAATGGATTGTTACAATTGAGTATCCTTCAAGCATGGACTGAAAATTCATATTACTTTTAACAGAAAATGAATTCATCCAAACTACTGCCCTATCTCCCATCCCCTGTTCTACTGCAAAATTATCAGCACCTGCCAATATTGTTAAATTGACTTTACTATTATTTTAAGCAAGTTATTTGGAAATAAATCATGCCCCTTTATTTCATCAAATACGACAACAAACTTAAAGAGCGACTTAAGAGTATGATTTCATATTCATTCAAATGCTCATAATATTTTGGCAATGTAAAATAGATGCAGGTCGAGTCTTATCAATGCATTCCTTTATTTAGTCACGGTGGGTAGATACTATCTTAGTCACAAGACAATATATTTATTGGCTATGCATAAACGATTAATTCTTGGTCGCAAGATAAGATTGGTCATACCTTCTATTACTGCGGTCAACACTAATTCTAGATTGTTATATTCACTGTGACTATGCATACAATACTTGGTCACATTTTCACTACGTAATGTAGAAACTACTTAGTAGCAATTAGCTAACTAATTCCTATCTAGTTTACTTTTCAATTTATATTTGGCTAGAGAGTTACGAAATAGAAGGAGAGAGAAATTTCGATAGAAGAAATAAGAACGGATGTTAGTTCACATGAGGTTGAGGGTAGAATAAGTTCATTGTCAATGGCAGGTAGTGAGGACAGCAAGGACCTTAATTTGAATATCGGTAAAAACTCGGTCGGTGATGTAAAAAAAGCCATGCAAATTCTGATTTCAAAACAATCCCAATTGAAAAAGTATCCAATGCCGACAGAGGACCTTCATGGGAATGACAAGAAAATTTTGTCACTATTAGGTAAGGACGATGTATCTCATTATTCATTTTCTGGAATGAAGAGAAAATTAAATGTACACCAGCAAAGTCTTACAAGAGCTCTTGCAAGACTCGAAGATCTTGGTTACATTGAGAAATCTTCTGCTGGCTACAGATTAAACAATAAAGTTGAAATCACTGAAATGCCTGCCAATGAAACTAAGGAAGCAACTTATATAGTTCCAAGAAATGTTACCTCGCTCCTTCTTCATGCTCGAATTCCAGTCCGAATTGATATACAAAAGATACTTAGTGGTTTACGTGGAAAATGGTTTGACAGATATCGATTTTTAGGATCTAAGAGCATCAGCAATGGGTATGTAGTCAGATGGTTAAATGAAGACGCCTCGTTTGAGCTTATTTTGACCTTAGTAGGAAATTATTGCATAATAGATACTACCGCTGCTTCGGAGGAGCTCAAATTAAACGCAATGCTTGGCGCTTCTAGACTAATTAAAGAGATCGTGAGAATAGTACAACAAAGATTACACGGTCTTATCATAAATCCCATAGGCAACAATCATATCGGTTTTGCACAGCAAATGAATTGAGGCATCGCTACTCATGGCTCTTCTTAGCAAGTCTTGTCTGCGTGACCAATGTATTATAACATAGTCATTTTATCCTACTGTTTCATATATATTGATGATTAAAATGACCACTATAGTTGGTATCAAGACAAACGAGGGAGTAGTGTTAGGTTCGGACAGAAGGGCTAGCAAAGGATTTTTCATTGGGTCTAAAATAACACAAAAGATTGCTAAAATAGACGAAACTCTTGCGATAGCAATTGCTGGACAGTTATCGGATGCTGAGTACTTGATCAGAGTTGCCAAAGCAGAACGAAAGCTTATGGAGCTGAGACGTGGATTCCCGTTATCTGTAAAGGAGTCTACTAGATTAATTGCTAATCTAGCTTATTCTGGTCTTAAGAACTATCAGCCCTACTTTGTAGAATTGGTTGTTGCAGGTGTAGACGAAAATGGGGGACACATATTCTCTGCAGATATGAGTGGAGCCATTACGAATGAAGATTTCACTTCCTCTGGATCTGGGTCTCCAATTGCTTACGGAGTACTTGAAAGTGCATACAATAGTAACTTGAATAATGAACAAGCGAAAGAAATCGCTACCAAGGCCGTTGCCGCAGCTATGGAGCGCGATCCAGGATCTGGGAACGGGATTGACATACTGGTAATACCTAATCTGGTAACGCTGAAAGTGAATAGGAGAGAGTGATCTAGAAGTGTCTGAAAACAACTTTACAAATATGGGGATTTCAGGAAACAACAGGTACCCTTCATATTATGGCCCTGGAGGAAGGTTAGTATTCGTAGACAGTGCAATAGAAGCAGTAAACAAAGGTTCTACCACCATAGGAATAAAGACACGTGACTTTGCAATAATATCTAGTCAGATAAAACCAACGAGACCACTGGTCGAACCTTCCGAAAAGATTTACCCAATAGATGATCACGTTGGAGCGACGGGTTCAGGATACATAGGAGATATATTGCAACTGATTGATGAAATTAGATTGTATGCACAAAAACATCGGATAACATTCGAAACCCCGATAGAAATCGGATCTTTGGCAAGACATATCAGCTCTTATCTACACGCATTTACAATTTATTCTGTGAGACCTCAAGCCGCATCTATACTGATTGCAGGTAAGGATCAAACGGGTATTCATCTTTATCAGGTAGATCCTAGCGGTACCTATTTTAGAGGAGCTGCGTTTGTGATAGGCCAATCATCAGAAATAGCTCTCGAAATCATACAACGTGAGTACAGAGATGACATGAGCGTTAAGCAAGCTATTGACTTGAGCGGTATTGCCATTGAGAAAGCCCTAGCTGAAAAACCGGTAATTGCAACAGGGGTAATATCAAGGAAGGATGGCAAATTCAAAAAAATATAATTGAATTGATCTGCTAAAATGGGTTAACAACAAATGCTGGAGGGCTGATCTAATCTAGATGCTGAATAAAGCTCTACTACCATTTCTTGGGCAATTGTAGCATACTAGCAGTTCTGAAGCCTTAACACTTAGATCATAATAATAGTCAACGCATTGAGATGAGTGACACGCACCTTATTAGAATTCATATCCGGGTCTCTCGCCTAGAATTACTGCAAGTTTTTCTAGATTGTCGTTCCTAATAATCGATAGCTCTACGGAGTCACCTACTTTTTTGCTTGTAAGATACAAAAGCAAATCATGCTTACTTCTTATGTCATTACCGTCTATACCAATAATTATGTCCCCACCAATTGAAATCGATCTTCCCTCGCGAGGCAAACTGACTATTCTGTCACCGCCCAATATGCCTGCCTTAGAAGCTGGACCGCCCTCGTCAACATTAACGACTAGAAAGCCTTTGGGCTCTTGAAGGTTCAAGACCTTTGCTATGGAAGATGTCATATCTACTCCTTCAAGACCTAGCCATGGATGCTTATAAGTTCCAGATGAAATAAGAGAAGGAATTATTCTTTTTACGGTATCAGAAGGAATGAGGAAGTTTAAATTCTCTGCACCAAAGTCACCTAGTCCTAAGTCGCTTATGCCGATAACTTCACCTCTCATATTAACCGCAGGTCCGCCAGAATTTCCGTGATTAACTGCGGCATCAGTTTGAATAAATTCAGGTTGATCAAAGGTTACTCCTAGGCTCGACATTCCAGCTAGAATGTTTTCACCGGTACTTTGCATTCCAGTAAATCCGAATCTTCCAACGGCGCTAACAATTCCGGTTGTGAACGTACCAATTAATCCTCTTGCACTTCCCAATATTGCTATTTGTTCCCCTGGCTTAACCAGAGTAGAATTTCCTAGCCGTAAGGGAGTTACTTCTAAATCTGAAGTATTCTCAATTCTAATTACTGCAAGGTCAGAAAAGGGGTCGGCGCCAATCAGCTTGGCACCATAAACGCGACCGTTTGGGAATATTACGTCATAGCTCAAGGTACCAACACTGGCTGGTTCTGCCACATGTTGATTTGTAACTATGTGTCCATTGCTATCGAATACAAAGCCAGAACCTAGACTCAATGGTCCAAGTTTACTGTCGTACACATCTATCTGAACAACTGATTTTTCTAGTATATCATATAATTCAGTCAAAGAGTAATTACTCTTATTACTTATCAAAGAGGTGACATTAGACTGAATGGCTTCAACTGGCATATAAGATAATAGAATCAGAATTCCAAGCAAGAGTAAAGAGACAGATATCGAAAAAAAGAACAAACATGTCTTGCTCTGATTCATGATTTTTGTTGAGGCTACGAGTATTTAATAAGCATTGCTCCCTTCGAGTCAAAATCTAGTCTTTAGAAATGAATATGAAATCAAGAGAAAGGATATAAAATAGTTACTTCCTGAGAGAGATATTGTGACACGGCATAGTAAAATTCTCTGTTTACTAGGATGCTTCTTAACGTTCTGCATTTTGATAATTATGGCTTCAAAATCAGAGGCACAATCGGTAAATTATGACCAATTTGTAAATGAAACTTGGGGATTTGAAATACAATATCCCACAAATTGGGAAGTAGATACAAAAAACTATGCTGAAGGTAACGACAGGTATACCAATCTTGTTACATTCTATTCGCCACTTGAAAATGATGATGATAAATGGCGGGATTATGTTTTGATTGGGTACGACAAGATCCCTTATAAGGCGAACCTTGATGGATACTTAGACGAAGCCGTAGATCTTTACAAGGCGAGTAAAAATTTTTATCTGGTGTCATCAAGCACTGACGCTACTCTTTCTGGATTGCCAGCCTATACAGTCACATATACTGATCGTGAAGGAGACCCTCCCATAAACGTCAAAATTACCGAAAGGGCGACTATAGTCGATGGTAACGCGTATTATGTAAGGTATACTGCTCAAGAAAATTCCTATTCTGATTATTTTCCTGTTTTCAACGAAATGGCCGAGTCGTTTAAGATAACTGGAACAGCAGGAATTACAGAAGGTGACATAGATGAAACTCAAGTACGAGAATCGGGTGGCGCTCTAGAAAACAATACTTCTAGTTTTCAAGGAAGTTCAAAAGAATTTCAGGGGCTAAGTACACCATATGGATCTGGGTTGAAGTTATACGAAAATCAATTTTTTGGGATACGCAAATTAGTTTATCCAGAAGGTTGGTCGGTAATTGAGAACGAAACATCGATTCAGCTCAGCTCTCCGCTTAAGGCAAAAAGTGTCTCCGCACCGTCCTTATATATCACAACGTACCTATCAGAAAATCGCACGGTTGAAGACTTTGCTGCCGATCATTTCAGATATTATAACTCAAATCCTAATTATACTATGATTGAGGCTAAACCAATCAAGCTCGGGAAGCAACCAGCACACTTGGAAATCATAGGGTTCATTCCCTATGGAACTGATGCATTCTATAAAGATCTAACAGTGCTTATTGTCAAGGAAGGTATCTTGTATGTTGTTGAATACGTGGCTGAAGATCAACAATATCAAAAATTCCTGCCTACTGTGATCAGTATGATAAAGTCTCTTGATTTAAGCTCTAAATCGGAAGTGCAAGAAAATGAAAATATCTCAGAGCCTCCTGCAATACTTAGTCCTCTTTAGCTAGCTCTACAAAATACAATTTACAAACCTTAACTTACATCCACATATATTTTCATCGGGCTGAGCAATACGAACACAATTTCGTTTCCAGACATAAGAAACCATATTGTAATAATAATACAAATGTGCAAGGGAAGGCCTCTGCGAGAAAAGAGCATGGACTTAAATGAGAGGGCAATAGAAGATGTGTTCAACATTGTAATTTCCTAACGCTTTGACTACGCGGTATATTTAATGCGGAGCTGATCATAAGCTGACCGAAACAGTTATCTATTTTCTAAAGGGAAATAATTCTAGCTTTTGTCTACACGAGTTACATAGCTCGCTTTGCTCCAATTCTTGTTCAGGAACTGCACTCACTGAATTAAATATTTCAGTCTCAGAGGCCTCAAATGCTTTTTCACAGATATTAACAGGGGAAAAATACCATTTTATGTTTTGGAAATAACTTACTATTACTTTGATGCTCCATGGATTCTATCACGTTACAGTACAATTACTTAAATTTCTTTGAAACTCGTATTCGAATAATAGTCTATTTATTGTGTCATAATTTGTTCAACCAGCCATCAGGGAGTTTGGTAACTATCATCACTATCAGTAGCTTCAAGTGAATGTTTCTTTGTATTGAGGTAGTATACGCCTCCAGAAAAAATTTATAAATATATCAGGTTGGAAACTTTAAGACTGAGATGGTATCTTCTCAATAGTATCGAGTACTTCTTGAATTATCTGTGTGTGATTTTTTTCTTCCTTCATTATAGAGACTCTCAATATATGGTTCTCATCCAAAGGAAATGATGCAAGTTTGATTTTCTCCCTAACAGTGAAGCTATATATCGCTTTGCCAAACGCGCTATCATAATCTTTACCTATTTGACTCCTTAATGCGAACTGTACATAGAGCTTCAATGAGTCGTTCTCGTCTTCCATAGATTGTAAACCATCCCTCATTCCACCGGCGATAAGGCTACCCATTCTAGTGATTACTCCTGCAAACCGGATACTTGAATTAAGGGCGAGTACGCTGTTACACAACAGTCGAAAATTGTTATTGGACAAGGGTCAATATCCTCTACATACGATGTAGGATTTATACATAAATACTTCTCTAGTAAACCTGAAAATTGTTTTTAGCTATCATTTCTTATGAAAATGAATTAATTAGAACTAGGATGAAAATTTATTTGAAATCTGACTTGCTCATTTTTCAGAGTTTTGTACTTCGACTGCACCATATTTTAATAAAGTGAATCGAATTTAGCTCTTATTATTTTGAACGCAAGTCCTTCCTCGTACATCGACTTAGAGATAACTTTCAAGATACCGTCTTCGATTAATTTTAACCTTTTTTCATCCTCTGTTATGTCTTGAGGTACTACAACTTCAATTTCGACATTTAGCTTAATACTTTTTGTTTGAACCACTTGAATACACGAGTTATAGCTGGATAAAAGTTCATCCCAGCTACTTCTACGCTACGTCCTACTAATGACATGCGCTCTCTATAGACACATGGATATGATCATTTAATATACCAAGAAGACCTTTGCGTCTGTCTAAGTGACAATAAGTAATCCAATTTCAGTCAAAAAATGACTCTCTCGCGAATAATCTCATTAGCCATTTAAATAGGTGAAGCGTATATTTATTCCACTAGATGTTACTTTCATGGACCCTAGAATTAAGTGATATATAGAAAGTGGTTTGTAAGGGTATATGTATTCGTCATAAGGCACATAAGCCGGTAGGGACTGGACGTTACGTTCTTGGCCATAAACGGTGTCAGGTTTGTGAAATATTCATAAAGTGGGACGGATTTTTTTGCCCTTGCTGTGGATATCGATTGAGAACTAGACCACGAAACTCTAGATATAAATCTAAATTGATGCAAATGAACAAGCAGCAGGAATTAATTGCCATTCAGAAATTAAAATAATGAATAGCATATTGTTCCTGAATAAGATGATCAAGAGTAGCTAACTTCTTTTTGAATTTACCTATGACAAATTCGATTTTGACTTCGTTCCATAGCAATTTTTGTACTGTCTAAGATTACAGCTCTTGACACTAGAATAATAGGGCAAGCGATTTCGTTGATATTGAATCAAGATTCCAACCTAGATCTTATTCCGGTAAAAATTGGATAATTTAGATTAGAGATTAAGGAGTTGCCTGAAATGACCTAAAGAAAATTCGTTGTCTAGAATGGAGGTCTTTATGCAATGATAGAAGAAATCTTCGAGAAGACTAAAGTTGGAGAAAAGGGCGAAATACCTACAAGACATTACTTTTATAGTTATCTGCATTTTAATTAATGGAATTATTCTCAAAGTTAGAGCTGTTTAATAAATTATTCGTTGTCTATTTTTAGTAGCTCAAATTACAGATGAGTTGACATGAAACTAGATATTAATTTCGACTCAATCTGACAGATGGCAATGAAATATCACAGCAAGGTGTTATTTCTATGAGTGATACTAAAATAAGTAGCTTAATGGTTGCATAGTCTCGAGTCCAATGATTTTTGGAGGTGAAAATTTGTGAATATTTTTGAACTTATGGTAAATGCATACTTTGGAAGAGTAAAGAGAGATTCAGATAAGATGATGTATACTATTGGCAGATATCATCAATTTTGCATAATTATCAAATAAACATTAGTTGACGAGCAAAACAAAATATCACAATTATAGTTGCCCTATGTAGTAGACAAATTGCAGAGAAATCGTCCATTAGGTGTTACGATCGTAGCTATATTAATGATTATAAGCGGAGTTATTTCCCTTGTAGGTGGGTCTCTTGGTCTCATTGGAGGAATCGCTTTGTCTGTACTGGCTAACGATCCAGAATTTGGTATATTTGCGGCCGGATTAGTAGCTATCAGTTCTATTATTATTGCCCTAGGTATAGCTAGTCTAGTCGTAGCTTGGGGATTAATCAGAGGTAAAAGATGGGCATGGTTGGTCACCATAATAATTGCTATAATCTTGATAATATCCAGCATAGCAGGAATTGCTTCTGGTCAGCTTTACAGCATTGTCACCTTAGTTATCTATTTTGTGATTGTTTACTATACGTATCGTCCAGAGGTCAAATCTTATTTCGGTCGGCAAAAGCTCTCAATATAATACTGGCGCTACTCAGAGGTAATAAAAGGTTACAATTACCTTAATGTCTACATTTGGTCGTTATTATCATAATAATAATAATAATAACTTTAATGAATTAGTTGTTTTCTATTATTGATTGATTGAAAATAGATTTGTTTCATTGGAAGCGCGGTAAAGAACACAAAGGACAAGATGAATTATTCAAGTGCAAAAATTGTGGGACCACTTTCAGTGATAAGGAAAAGCTTAAGAGACATAACGAAAAAGCGCACAGCGGAAAAAAGTAAAATCATTATCAATGTACAACGTATACTCACAAGCTAGATCTTTTTCCTAGATCTGTATAATTATTTTAGGGAATTGGGAGCAAACGGCTGAGATAGTAAATTCAGTATGAAGAGCTTATTATTATTAATATAGCTCTCCTTCGAGGGTACCAAATTTAATTTTATTTGACAAAAATCCGTCAAATATCCGATGAGACAATCTGCACTCTTTTTATCATCGTAGATTAGATGTACAAGGATTATCGCGTACCAATATTGAATTGAATTAATGCATATTCGCCGCCTATCAGGGTTTTATCGGGAGTTTTCTAGTGAGCATGAACATAGCTCTTTCAATCTTATCAGATACGCCTATTAACATGAATGAAACTCCAACACCTAAAATGACACCTCCTACTATGTCCAATGGGTAATGATGTCCTAGATATACTCTTGACGTACAAACTATTGCCGCCTCGGCCGCTAGTGCGATTGAAATTAGTATCCCTCTCTTGGTTCTAAACAGTACCAAAGCAGTGGCCGCGCCAGCGGATACGATGGTAGCATGTCCAGAAGGAAAAGAATATTCATTATCAGATGGTAGTAAAGAAGTTAATGGTAGATCTGGTCTAGCTCTAGCGACAATGTCTTTAACAATCATGGAAAGTGGTATCAATACAAGAATAGACAAAACCATCACAGCTGCGGTTTTTCTTCCTTCCTGTCCCCCAAAAACGGCTATAACAATTATGAATAAGGGCAAAATCGCTTCTCTTCCGTATTGAGTCATAAAGATCATGAACTGATTAAGCCATTGCACCTGAGATTTGATCATTTGGTTAAGCAAACTCGTGTCATAATTAACGATGAGGTGCAATACATTTTGATGATCAGCCAAGTTGAGTTTAGGAGATACCATAGCAGATAGTATGATAAAAATTAGGAGTAGAATGAGACCGACCACAACGTATTTAGTCATCATTATTATTACTATGCCAATATCGACCAGACCAAATTAACTCTTTGGGATAGTACAAATTCAAGGAAACATGCGAGTCTTGGATATATTGATGGCTCTGACATTTCCTTCTGTAATAATAATAGATTTCCAAAATAAAATGAGTGTAAGGAATGTTTTTTTGAGAGATCATGATCCTAATATTATGGAAAATGCAATCGACACAACCAAATCATATTCGAGAATACTGATCCCAGTTGACGGATCAGAACAATCTAGGAATGCGGCGCATTACGGGATATCTCTTGCAGTCAGGTATAATGCTAAGTTGGTTGTGTTAAATGTAGACAACTTAAGTTCTATTAAGAAGACTTTTTCGTCATTCATCACTGCTCCGACGTATGGAACGGAGGAGATGGAGCAGAAGAAGGAAGCGATGCAAAAATTTTTAGATGAAATACTAAAAATAGCTGAAGAAAGCTCGGTTGAAGTAAAAACCCAGATCATTGAGGAATCAGAATCAGTGATACAAGCAATACTCGAGTACGCAGAGAATGAAAGGGCAGATCTAATTATAGTTGGAACTAGAGGGAATTCGAAATTCAAAAAACTGTTACTTGGAAGTATAACTGAAGGTGTTGTAACATATGCTCATTGCCCAGTTCTGGTTGTAAAATGAAAGATTTAAGATAACTAGTTAGCTATAAGTTGTCAGTACTTTCATAATCCTAATGATTTTTTTTGAACTTTAGTACTCTATTAATGGCAGAATGTACATAATTCGTCCCCTTATAATATGATAGCAATATCCATTAATACTGACTCCAAGCTAAGAATTGAACTTGTTTGTCTTACAAAATGTAAATAGTTCGGTAGACGTCCGATCTGAACTATAAGTATAGAAAAATCTTTAAGTTATGTTCCTGTCCAAAATCATCTGTCTATCCACTGGAACTTGCAGCACAGAAGAACATTCAAGTACATGATCTTCTGCATTGTATTAACAGCAACTGCAGCTAGTACTTTAATAATCCTTGCACCTGAAGGCCAAAGATATTCCACTATTCTCCTGAGTTTGATTGTGACTGGATCTATTGCATCTGGTTTAGGTATTGTCGCATTATGTAGGCATGGGATTCATGGTATTCACGGAAAATCTTACCTTTTCCTTACCGTGGGCCTTATCATGTGGTTGTCAGCAGATTTTACTCTCGCGTACTATTACTTCATGTTTGGAATTGAAGAGCAAAAATTAGTTTCAATTGCAGATTTTTTTTGGGTAAGTGGGTACTTTTTTTTGTGTTTACATTTGGTTACAACAATCAAACTATCTAAGAATAAAATCAATTTCAAAATCATCGTTATACCATCAATTGGTACCTCCATACTTATCATTGTTAACATACTTGCTTTAACCCCTAAAGAGTTTCAAAGTGAGGAATATCTTGCAGCTTACATTTTAACTATTCTATATCCGATTCTGGATTTGTCTTTAATAATTCCCTCCATATTAATACTCATAAATTTCAGGAAGGATTACGAACATTCCATACCATGGATTTTGTCGTCTTTTTCCTTATTAATTAATGCTATAGCGGACGACGGATACGTACACGACTTCGTTAACAATAGCTTTCATAATCTGTGGTTTTGGGATATTTTTTACGTGACAGATTTTATAATTATGGCGGGCGCCCTTTTTTGGATTAACAGATTTGAAATTACAAATACGCTAACGAGACATGACGACAGTCAAGAGTAAGACTATTAATGCATTTAGACGATCTGTGTAAAGACTGTGGATAAAATTGAATTACGGTACACTAGAGGGAATCATAGACATGCGGCTTAAAATCCTTGAATCTTCGTTTTCTAATTGGCTGATATTTCTCTATGTCTATAGATATTGCGCGAAGTTGAGGACGCGAAGTTAAGACATTCATAGTGGGTAAAGCTATGTCGTTGGTTTTATCATAATTCAATTCGATGGAAGTGCTTTTGCCTCCATATACACCCCCACAAATATTAGAAGCAACGACAGGTATTCTGTTCTCTAATGCCCTTGCTTGAAGGTATATTTGCCAAGGTCGGATACCTTGTGTTCTAATTTTTGACGGAAAGAATAGAATATCTGCTCCTTTTAGTGTGAGTACTCTTGATACCTCTGGAAATACAGAATCATAACAGATTACCACACCGAATTTGAAAGCCCCAAAATTGAATACTTCAGCTTGATGTCCTGCCTTTACTTCCCTTGATCGAGCTAAAAAGGGATGAATCTTCAGTTGCCTGCCCACGATCTTTCCATTTCCTGAGATTATAGGACATGAGATGTACAGGTCACCGTTAATTCGTTCAAAAAAACCTCCAGTTACAATTGTGCTATTATTTTCTTCGGCTAGATCTAGAATTTTAATGAATTCATCTTCAAAATTATTTACGACACCCGTGTACCACAGTTCTGGTAAACATATAACGTCAAAATTGTCACCTTTGAAACGTTTCAAGATTCTTTCGAAATAGTACAACGCCTGTAGTTTTGATTTGTATATGGGAGGCTGGATTAATGCAATTCGAATCAAGGACAATTCGGTTATATCAACGATTAATCATTCTGACAAATATTAACCAATCAATCGCTATTCATAAGTATCCATAGTAACTAATTGGAGTCATTTCAAATATCATTTGGAGCAAAATGCCTTCCCATTAGGAAATGCTGCTAAGAAAACGTAACAAGCCTGTAAAATTGGTGAAGTTTGAATGGAATATGCAAGGCAGTAGAAAAAGGAATCAAAGAAAAAATCAAAGAATAAGTAAGATGTATCGCAGATTTGCAGATTTAAATTGGTTAATAAAACATCTAGTCACCAATAAGAAAATTTGTCCATTCTTGCATTAATACGAAATGAACTTGTACATTTCTGATCTTATGACTTACTAAGGATCTATGGAAAGACTTTATGAGACATAGGCATATTTTATAGAATCCTCAGACGTCAATAATGTGGTCAGGTTTAGAATAACCATCCCTCAATAAGTTCTCATAGAGGAAATCATTAAATAACTTCCTTGATAAACTCGTTACTTAGAATTACTTCTAATCCTTTCTGGAGGATCCACATATCGATTGCGACCTGATACTCGGAATTTGAACTGGCTTCCGTACAAGCTGGCATAAAAGTCCGAATAGCTTTTTGCGACATCATACGTAGAAAAGACATTTCTTAATCCATCAATTAAAACCCTGTTACCAAGCACGTCAATAATTTCTATGACATATGATTTTGGCACTCTTCTTATGTGTTTTATTATAATGTAAATGGTAACTAGCAAAAAAACGATTACAGCAACTAACATTAAAGCTTGCTCAAAGCCCCTGACAAAGTTCATAAAAGAGTTTATTACATTCTGTTCCAACCACTTGTAGGCTAGGCCAAAAAGGACAACAAAAATGGATATGACAGAGCCAAACATTTGCAAGTCACCTTATTGGAGAACATTCTAACTTAATGCTAATCAATCAATAATCATCTTCTGAAGCGCGCCGAAACCTATGTAGTCGAACTTAACCTTTTCGGTCAAAATATGCATAAATATTTTTCTACTATTCAAGGCCACTATGAAGTAACTTATCTAATAGTATATTAAGTGTTCTGAAATTGGCTCTCCTGTTTGCTATTGCTCGAAATTATGTGTGCCTGTCAGGTAATGGGAAATTGGCAATCGGCCATTGGTTGTCGATTGCCTCTCGATCATCTCTTAGGCAATTCTACTAATATGTTCAACTTATCTTGTCCACTAATCCTTCCATAACTAAAAAATATGGTTAGATCTGCCAATGTTGAAGAGTCGTTCAAGCTAT
This sequence comes from Nitrososphaeraceae archaeon, assembly GCA_036558405.1. GTDB lineage: Archaea > Thermoproteota > Nitrososphaeria > Nitrososphaerales > Nitrososphaeraceae > TA-21. The sequence continues at coordinate 134,157 of DATBFR010000103.1, forward strand.
TTGGTTGTCCAAACTGTTTTGAAACCTGATATCGAATTAAACCTACCGCGCATGATTCATGTTTATATACAAACAAGATTTGGTTGGATTTAGAGATCAGCCCTCCAAATATGATAGGGGTTATCATTATTTGATTGGTTTTCAATATTAATTGATTAATACAGGTAGCCGATTAGTTTCCTTTTGTCTACATCTTAGTCATATGGAGCACAAGACGGAAACCATTTCATGAAGTCATACAATGGTACTTGATTATGTAGATTCAATAACATTAAAATGAATGATTATGAAATGTGCCTTTAAAAAAGCTAATAAATTGATATCAAACTATTTTGCCCCATTTATATGATCAGATACAGGAGCCATTCCTTTCAAAATACATAATAGGGTTTATAATCGGTATTGCTTGACTTTATCGTGGCATAATGATATGAATGGAAAAGGTCTTGAAAAAGAAAAGCAAGTCAATCAATTTTATACTTTACTGAGTGTTATAATGGATGAACTATTTCGATATACTAGGAGCAAACATATCAGAATCCCAGATGCCTCATTTGGATTAGTTTACCAAGAAAAAGATACGATGATGTTTCAAGGTACGGATTCAAAAACAGGGAAAAGAATTTACCTTTACAACTTGAAATTGATTACAAAATCATTTTCAGAAAAAAGAGCAATTATGCAGGCAGATAAGACTCCAAACACATTTTTGAATTGGATAGGAGAACTTTGTAGTACTTTTGTATCTCCCTTCATTTACCAATACGTTGTGAAAGAACAGCATCGTGGAGAGGGTACATATGAAAGAATTATGAGACAGGTGGTAAAAGGGTTCATAAAAAAACTCTTGAATGACCCTGATCTAAAATATATATTAGAGCATTTTAAAGAGAACCAATAGAATTCATAGGTACTTAACAAAGTATTTGCAATTGAAAATCTAAGCGTCTATCGAACTTTGTGAGTCTTAAAAATTTTGTTACGCCATTAGCTTATGAAAAGGAGGTATGATATTTCTTGTTCCAGTAAAGTGCTGAGCTTTGTAATGAAAACCTTAGCAATATGACTTATTGATTATCTAAAAGTGAACCAATTACTCTTAAAAAATAAATACTTTTCACATTCTCTTTTTCTTTCGATATTTCATTTGAAGATCTACTAACCACTCTACATCTGACAGGGTATTGGATAGCTTTCCAATTTTCAGTACATCTCTAATGTCTTTTGATTTCATCGTATTCCAAACTAAGTATGCTATTTTGTCTGAAAGTTCTGTAGGTAGATGGTATTTTAGACCAAGAAGCCTTCTACAAATTTCAATGAATTCTTCATAGCTATACTCATTTAAGTGGAGTTCCATAAATCTAGACCTCAGTGGCATAGATAATTTTTCGGCTGAATTACTAGTAGCGAAAATCCAAAGATCCATTTTCTTAAATCTTGTCTTTCCCTTCAATTTTGTTTCAGAGAGGATTCTTGTTTCCATTACATTAAGGAGCGCCGCTTGGTCATTTTTCTTCATTTTATCAATTTCATCAATTAGTAAGTATTTTATATCGTTACTAAACATGTAATCCATCATACCAGGCCCAGATGCGCCAACTGCATCTATAAAATATGCATTGTCTAGTTCCTCCAATAGTTGCGAAAGAAATAATGATTTTGATGATGCTGGAGGACCTGTTAATAAAATATGCACAGGTTCTTTGGAAACGATGGATTTCATAAAAAGCCGCTTTAGATCAGAATATCCCACTATACTATGAAATAACTTCTCTTCAGGAGATACAGATTGCATACTTCCGAATTTTCTGAAAAGGTTTTTGAACAAATTCGAGTCAGCTTTCATCGGCATGATTTATTTATCTTATGTAGTGAGTTTCCGTTCTTTTCTTATTGTATTTTGTATTTTGATTACTGCTAAAGTTTAGAAATTAGTACTGATGCTCCAATTGTTGCTGGCGTTAACTAGTTAGACATGAAAAAACGTGACTTTTGAAAGTTAATATGGTCTAGTCTTGACCCCGACCAAAAGTATATTTCCAATAAGGTGACAGACCAATGTCTGGACAGTGATAGTTTATTGAGTAGTATAATCTAATTTACTTACATGACCTTAACAATTTCAGATAACCGTTATTGCTGCCTTAATGTTTCCAGATATCGGTATGTCTGGAAATAGCTTATTGATTGACGCGGCATAATGGAACTGCGCCCATGTGCCAATTTTCCCTTGCCCGTATTAATGAACATTAGGAAATCTTGTGGTAAGTTTACAATTCGTTAATTTCGGTTTACTTTATGTATACAATTTGAAAAATTTACCGGCTGTCTCACAAGAATAGACTAGACAGGCCAGGAATCTGACGGAATTCGCTTGGGAGATAATGCAACACCTCGGAGGCCATTCTAGTTGAGTCTAACAAATTGTTTGGTGTAATCCAATGTATTCTGGCACTATCCATTTTCAATAGTTAACTTATCCCTAATTGTACAACAACGAATAAAAGATAAAGATAAGGATGATTGAAAAATCAAATATGATTTGTTGTTGTCAGAACTACAATCCGCCTCCTCCAGGTTAAAGGCCAGGTTAGGAACCCATATAGAAATATTGATTCGATAATTACAGAATGTGTTCTATCGCCTTTTGCACATCTCCAGCGTCTATGATATTGCCCGCCATCATGGATTCCAGTGTTCTTAGCACTATCAATTCTCCTGTAGCGCCAGCGATCGTCTGTGGAACAATAACACAAACATCATCAACTATCACCGTGACTTCGTTATCATTTCCTCCACTCCAATCTTTCGGTATCCCTATATAATAAAAGTCGGAGTCTGATTTGCTGTGTGGGTTTTGGTAAAGGATATTAACCATTAAAAATAGAGCGTTGCTGGTACTTTAAATTCTTGTTCATTACTCACCGGAATATCTAGTTTCTGAGTTTGCCATAATTTCGCCTTTTATATTAATTTAATATGCAACTGGTTTAGCAATTACTGTCTAATACGTATTTTTTAATCTACATCAAAAAGTTTGCTTGCAATTATCACGTTATTAACTATAGTAATATAATTTAGAAGTTATTTTACAACCATCACAGGACAATGTGCATAAGTAACTACACCGGAAGCTACACTTCCCAGTAACAATTTCTTGATTCCTGACTTCCCCTTGGTACCTATTATAATCAAGTTTACATGTTCTTGTTCAGCAAAGTTTACTATACCACCAACTATGGAGGGAGACGCAATTAGCTTTGTTTTCACTTGGATTCCACTATTAATCGTCCGAGCTTTCTGTGTTACTTTATCCAAGTATTCCTGAGCTACTTTTTTCAATTCCTCCAAGTGAGGTGGAGCGGAGGGACCAAACAAGCTTACATCTGATGGAATAACGTGCAAGGCAATTAGCTCTGCGTCATATACTTTAGCGGCAGAGATGGCATAATTAGCTGCATTAATTGATGGTTCTGAACCGTCAACAGAAGTTAATATTCTCGAGATTTTTTCGAAATTAGACAAATTGTCTTCGCAGTGTTATGATGGGCCTGTCCTATATTAGCTTGTGTCGGGTTTTCCGATTCAATGATGATTTTGTACAGTAAATAGAAGTGGAGCAAGTCTTTCCAAAACCATTTTTTAAGATCATTTTAGCTTATTTGACAAAGTTCTTGCATGAACACAATTCAATTCACTCTCCCCCTCCTGCTAACGGGTATCAAATCTTATTATGATTTTCCTCATATCTGTATAATAGTATGCGAGATACATGGTACCATAATGATATCGCCACGTTTGAGAACAAAAAATCCAAATCCATAATTCATCCATTTAAAGTTAGGCAGCATAATGGACTTACAATCAATCCGTATCAAGGCTGCCAACACAGATGTGGATATTGTTATGCAACATATGAATGGTCTCCAAATTTTTATGATAAGGTATACATCAAGAACAATGCCCCAGAAGTTTTGGATAGTCAACTAAGATCTTGGAAATACGATACTATTGGGCCTGTAATGATATCATCTGCCACCGACGCGTATCAGCCCGCGGAGGTAAAATACGATATTACTAGAGGTTGTGTTCAAATTCTACAAAAATATAATGTTCCATATTATGTCTTTACAAAATCAAGTATAATATTACGTGATTTAGAGCTTCATCAAAAATATAGGAATAACTGCTTTTTGGTATGGTCAATCACAACGTGCAATGAAAAAATCAGACGAGTAGTTGAACCCGGCACTCCACCTTCATCATCAATTTTTAGCGTCATTAGGAAATTTTCGGAGGCTGGTGTATGTTGTGTGGTAAATATTGATCCGATTCTACCACTAATTACGGATACTGAAGAGGAGATAGATACGATACTTGATGAATGCGAAAGATCTAATGTGAAATATGCTTTCGGTGCGTTCTTGCGTCTTCGGTCAGACATATGGCAAAGAATGAAGATAATACTAAAGCTCTTAGAATTGGATTCTGGGATTGCCGAATACATGAAGAAAATTTATCAATTCGCAGAACCTCTAACGCCGAGATGCAATTTAAGTGTAAATGAGAATTACTCACACGGTCTTCTTGATATTCTGAAGGATAAAATAGTAAAAAGGGGGATCCTGTATGACTTTCCAGAATTTATTGGAACCAGACGAATTAATAGAAATATAGAGAATCATGTTAATCTTGGAGGAGAGCAACTTACGCTTATGGAATTTATATGAATGTGATGATTACTTTATTTTCCCATTTTCATCATTGGATAATGGTTAAAGTCCAATTTTGATACCGGTGGCTCATTACAGAATGATTGAAGGGGTATTCACATTACGACAGCAGTCCATAGTGAATCTCTCGTCACCGGGAACAGGGATAACTTAAGATTCATAGGGATCGTAATGTGACGCCCTTATTGTTTAGCTTAGCAATGCTTATAAATACATTAAGTTATCGAGTGAGTCATCTTCGAGGAGTAGCTTTTAATGTGCTCAAAAATAATACTTTGTCTCTAGATTACCATCCTACATTTAATTTGATTTTGACACCTTATTGGGTGTGCATTCAAAAGAACGACGACGACTGTAAACTGGCTAACGCAAAGTGGTGCACTTACAACTGATAAATTATTGGAACATAATTTCGAACATTGGTATTAAGGAATTCGTAAATATAAAGTCCGTTGTAGTAAAGGTATTTCAAGCAAGCTACTTGTAGAGTAAATTACAAGACTTGTACTAAGATCAAATGGTAGTGGAAATCTTTCTCTCCTTCGATCAAGCCAATTTATGCACTTCGCGGTAATGTTTCCTAAGTTCCTCTGACGACTTGAAGGAGACTGTCCCACATTCCTCGCATGCATACGACCTCTCAGCGCCGGATGGTTTTTGATTTGACTCTGATCCCGACGGCATTAATATCATTGTAAATTCAGATTATTTATCAATTTCGAATTGAACAGTACTAAAAGTACACGCGATTATTAAATAGGCCAGATGGGAATTGCATTACGAAAGTCTACGCTGAAAGGTTATCTGGCTCTCCTGGATATTAGTAACTATCTGATCATTTATGGAATATTTAATTTCATTCATTGACGGGGCGCTCTAGAATCCACTTGCATGTTAGAACTTAGAAATTAATCGATTTTAATAATATATACCAGGCAAAAGCTGTTACATCAATCTGCTAGCTATTAAGAAATTAGATGAAATCATTTATTTAAAAAAGCCAAATTAATATATTATTATGTAGGTTGAAAGAATGAAAAAATGATTGAACAGTTTAGATCGGTACTGATAATCTTTATCTCCCTATTGTTGAAAAAGTCCTAAATTCCGACTAGATGTAAACAAATCTCCTTGTTTTAGGTACTAGGTCCTAACGAGTTTCGGGCTAAATCCACAGTGATACCATACCACTAAATTAGTAGGGTCCTAATTGGTTTCTAATACAATGACATTATAAAACTATTTACCAATTCATTTACTTCGCGGAACGGGTTTCAATAATTCGTCAACGTTTTCGTACAGTTTTAAGAAATGTTTTCCCTTGGTTGTAGTCTTATACTTCCGATTTCCTTCATGGTATTCAAGTAGTTTACTGGAAGCTAGAAGCGAAAGGTATTCCTTTATTTGATTAAACGAAAGGAACGAATTATACATTATTCTGGTCATCCCTGCCCCATTTTCATCAGTTGCTGACTTCAAAATTGCTGCAGCAATATCTGTTCTGCTCCTATACTTCAATAAATATAGTAGTGCAATCTTACTAATAAAGGTCTCTAGGCTACCTTATACAATATCAACAAAAAATGTCAGTCGCAACTAGTTTTGCACTGGCTAAAGATTAAATTCTGAAATAAGCTGATTTGATTAGCACTACAAATTTCTATCAATTAAACAATTGTAGAGTTACATTGCGGTTAGCGTCAGAGTGTGCTTTATTTTACCAATTCGTCTCAGCTGAATTGAAATTATCTCTTTCAGCTTCTCTGAGTTTTCAGCTTGAATTTTCACTATAATATCGTATGGCCCTTCAACTAGTTTTGCTTCAACTAACCCCGAAATATTCAGTAGTGAGGAAATTATTTGCTGTGAGTCTTCAGGATTGCAACTAATTAAAATGTAAGCAGATTGCATGACTTTTTGTATTTCGTATGACTATTTCTTTACTAAATTAAGGATCTCTTGTATTATTTGTGTATGATTTGCGTCAACTTCAGTTGTAACAAGCAGTAAGTGATCATTTCCGAGGGGTACGGTAATGCGCTTAATTTTTTCATATTCGGCCATTGCATATTTGCCTTTGCCAGTTTTTGGAGAGAGTGAATTCCGCAATCCCCATCTAGCTAATGCCTGGAGATTTGACTTCTTGGTTTCCTCAGGTGAAAGTATATTCTTAGTACCATCTCTCTGACCACCATATTTTATTTCTCCCGAATCATCACACACTCCAGCAAATCTAACTCGCTGGTCCAATTCAAAGATATTCTTACACAACTCAGAATATTCCATATCTAATTTGTGAATTCCTATTACTAAAAGATTTATTCTCAATGCCATTTACCGTCTATCTAACTGAAAGTAAAAATTGCAATTTTGGTATCGAATTTATTTTGCTCAGGAGTCAGTATTTGCGTATTCTACTACCCGGAATAAGACACTCATCCCTTACAATGACAAACGCATAGGTAATTCAATTTGACTTTCATTTAAAAGGTAAATATCTGACAATAGCCTTTTCCGCTGACGCCTCAGATATTACAAGCTAATATTAGAGTTCTAATAACGTTACTAAAAATTGTCTAGATAAGTACCGTGAAGTACTTATCTAGAACTTGTTCCCCATCGGTTTGGTCGATGTAATACTTCTTTCTCCAATTGATAATTTAAATGTCACCATTGTCCAAAGGCGGGATTTAATAATTTTTAAGCTTCATATCCATTGAAAGATTGCCACAGTGACCAGATCACTGATATTAGAATTACCACATATTATAGATGGCTTATCAATGATGCCGAGCATGGTCGCTATATCGATCACATTACAATATATTGCAACTAACTTACATATTGGTTATATATTATTTAATTATATAGCGTGTCTTATCGGATAACTAGATAAATAATGTTTAGAAACATAACACAATCCTATTATGTCAGACTGAATCATTAGTTCACGACACAATATGGCACAACTGCCAGCTCTGATACCAAAAGAAGTAGAAATCCAGAGATTGAAGAAGATCTACATAATGGTCATTATGCTGGGTTCAATCGCAGCATCTGTCGAAGTAGATAACTTCGTCGATGGATCACTA
>DATBFR010000104.1:0-52055 GCA_036558405.1 Nitrososphaeraceae archaeon
AGAAGTGGGATTCAAATACAAAGAAGATATCCTAGCCTTTCCACAGCTGGTAACTGGTGGGTTAGCCCAGTAATTATTGGGCATTAGTGGAGTGAAAAGTTTTGGAAAAATTTTAGGCCTTAGTAACCTAACAGCGTAAAAGGCACTAGTATGTCCATTACAAATGAATTATCTCGCGTTTAACTACTGCGAAGGGCTGGTCTATGGATATTTGAGAAATAACCCCCCCTTGTTCCAAGCGACCAAGTAGCCTAGCAATTTTTACAACCAATTTCTAATAATTCAAACGGCAAGTGGTCAATACAACCAATTCAAGGGGCCAGGGCATCTATAACCCACAATTATGCTTGTCCTCGCCTATCAATTAAAACACCAAATTTTCTTTGGGATATTTAAGAATGTTTTTCCCGATATTCGAAAACGGATTCTACCTTGTAGGTTCACAATGGATTCCTTGCAGAACTTGTCAAGATCACAACCTCTGACTTTCCTTGCGCGAGGTTTTGGGGATTTCCTGCATACTGACCTCCTACATAAGATTTGAAAGTTGATGCTGATCGAAAGTGGTACAAAATGAGGCGCGCAGTATCAATATGTAATGCTATGTTGCAGTATTTTAGTAACGCAGAAAAATAGGTTTACTTAGGCATGGGTGGTCCAAGAAAAAACAATATATCATCGGTCACTTCTGTGGTAAAGATGAATGGACCTGGAAGTATGGCCTACATTACAGAAATTAACGGGGAAGGGCGAACATGATGATCGCACGTTGCAAATCCTAATGTATCTTATCGATTATGTGTGCATTTATAGTGATGATCACAGCGAGGCAAATGCAGCCCAGGATGGAGCCAAACTCAATCCATCTAAGTCTATTCATGAACATCAATCAAAAAAACACTGACTTCAATTTAACTTGTAAAAATTGCCGAGGATTATCTTTTCTCTGCAAACAAAAAGATTATTTTTCAAAAAGTATAAAACTATTTAGTTTCATGGTAGTCTGGGAACTATTTCCGGACTTCGGCATAAGGGTAGGCTCCTCCCCTTTTAAGTGATATCTGAACATGCTACCCTGCTTTAGACAATATAAATCATAATTGAGTAATATGGGAATCATGTATTCATGGTAACCAGCTATTATTTTATGTTTCAGCCCCCAATGCTGAGGTAGTAAGTCAAAATGAGTTCACGGAAGATGAAATGGATTACGAGTTTGGCGAAGATACCTATGATGAGTGGGGCATAGACGTTGAATAATATTGCATCTTTGTTTCCCTTAAGTAAAGGTTGAGAGCCCATCTAACTGCCAAATAGTGAGAGGATTTTCATATGCCCGCAGAATTGCTCAATAGTTAACAGTGTATATCCATTTAGTTAATAGAAAATCTTGCATCTAAATTAAGTAAAAGCACTTACTGGTCCCGTATTTCGACACTGGGTTGGACTCAATTTCACCGATGATCTATGCGTAAGATTAGGTAGATCCGGACTTCATCCTGCCCATCAAAATTGACCTTAATTCTATATCCTTTATAAACTTGCCAATCAGATCCATTCGCTCTTTTTCTCCCATTCCTTTCAAATCCATTATTACGTCCACTGCCTTTAGCCTGTAGGATTCATTTACTATAGAGTCCATTTTTACCTTTAGATCATTCACGGCTTGACCAAAAGTTGTTAGTGACAAATTCTTGGATTTTCTTCTCACCAGACTGCAAGCTATCAGTCTTCGTACTCCAGAGTAGTATCGTTTGCCTGTTAATTTACTTTTTGACTGCAAAAGCCGACTGTTGATATCGTTATTTTTAGCGATTATGGTAAATAGCTCCAACGAGTCTTGGCTGGCTAAGACTTTCATAATGTCGAGGGATTTCAAACTCATGCTCCCGGTTGGGCTATTTTATCTATAACTTAATATCGCATATTATCGTTTCCCTTTCAAGAAATAATTTGCCTCAGTCTTCTAGATTTATCTTATGTCTTCTGGGCCCGTACAACAATCAGTTCCAATCTTTTCCACATTCATTTCATCGCCTGTACGCTAACGCGTGTTACGAATAGGTAAAGTCTAATTGTTCCTGTTAGTAATGCTCCAATTATAGCAGAGTATTTCAATACTGTTCTACGACCTAATTTATAGCATAGTCTTGAAGGGCCGCTACTTCCGAGTGGCACGAATATAGAGGCACTCATTTGCGTCACCCCTACAATTTTTATCGTTTAGTAAATTCAATATGATAAAATATGTTTACTTTTGCGTTATAATTTCTCGCTTTGACAACGTGTAGAATTGTGCTACTAACTGAGCTCTTTATCGGCATACACATGGTACAAGTTAAAATGTGAAGCGGTACTGCTTAATCCGTCTTTACTGACCTAAGCTCCACGACTGCGACTTATAGGTCATCGAAATGCAAGTAATCCTTACTCGTTGTTGGCAACGACATATTCATAATGACAAAAACGTCCTTCTAGTGTGAACTATTAATGCTCTTTCCAAATTTGGCTACTCAAGAGATACTTGCTAGCATTTTAACTTCGAAACATATATGAGTAGTGAGTATGGAGCTGTGTGATGGCTCCAATAGATCAGGTATTGAAGAGCTATGCACAAAATGTAAAAGAAAAATTTCTGAGCAATCCCTCAACTGGAAGATTTCATACAATAGTACTATACGGCCCAGAGTGTGCGTGGAACCCAGATGATGAAGTTAAGGATTTTGTGGCGGACACTCTAAAATATTCTGGATATAAGTTGGAAAACTTCGGGTTGAACCAAGAACCGCAGGATACTTGGACACATGGAATCTGAAATTGATAGTTAGTAATTCATGTCACAGAAGAGCTTGGCGGGTTTGTAGTAATTTCGAAGTGCCCGCAGTTACTTCACCTTTCGCAATGCGTTTATTTTTAGCTGTTATGAAACCAATGAATTTCGAATATACCCACTCCTTTGATTGGGCTTGCCTTAAAAGCTGTATGGCCTGGTCCTCTATATCATTTTGATTATTTAGTACAGAATTGAAAGAGCTTTAACCGCCTACTTCTGAAACTGTAGGAACTTGAGCGCGGTGTTAAACGCCATAGTATAGTCCTTCTGGCCACTCAAGACAAAACATTTGGCTCTATATTCCAGATTCTCCCCTTTTACATCGACAAAATCAAGGAATTTCTCGAGACTTCGTAGGTACTTTTGCTTTGTAACTGGTGATTTGAAGGTGTACAAGTATAGTCCCCACGAGTCTATCTGCATATTTGAACTAGACTTCATTTTTGCGGCTCGCATTTTTCTATATAGAATCTAGTAAAAAGAAATACTAGCGTAACGGGTCCAGAGGGACTTGAACCCTCGACCTACTGCTCCGCAGGCAGTCATTCTATCCAAACTGAACTATGGACCCCGTAAAAGAAGGATGATTTTTCGTTATATGAACTTCCCTTCTGTTGTTAAGCGCATGAGCTGAGCGCCATTTCATGGCCAACTTATCTTTATGACCAGCGCTTATTGAAGTCGGATATCAGTTAGGTAAGAGTGCCTTTTATTCGCAAGTTGGTGCAATATGTCCAATCAAAAACTACATACATTCAAACTTCATGGCAAACGCGACATCGGGACAAGGGAATTTGCCATGGTTAACACCTAGTCCCGTGGTCGTTAATACATCATTTAATAGAGCAAAGATCGCTCGCTGTTACCAATTTTGGACGAAATTTGTCCACCCCACATACTAGATTTAAGGTAAGATCATGACGCAGAAAATGCTGTGAGCGAGCACAGAAGGTAGTGGACGGTACAAAACAGTAGAAGAAAGTATTGGTTAATAGTAAGGCAGTAGTGATAAGTAGCAGATCGGAAGCGCCTGGTAGTACACCCATATTCGTAGTAGAGGTCCGGGTTAAGTGCAAAGTTCATTACAGATTGAGCCCAAATGACAGCGATTATGATCTCATCTGTGCTACTAAACAAAATTTGCACTACCGTAATCCTAAAAAAATCGAAATAATGAAGTTTAGTAATTATGACTACTCAAAGTGAGAGGGACAAAAAGATCAGGCAGATGTTGAGGGAAGGAAGGCCATGGAAGGAAATAATGACAATCTGTCGTGCAGGACCAAACAAGATAAGCGCTATTAAAAAGGAGATGGTCGTGACTGAAAATTCGCTCAAGCCTAGCACTCGCACCAGGGCCTTTGAAATATTTGAAAACCAATTGCCACCTGGATCGGAACTACTTCCGGTGGTTAAGGTGCTAAATATTGACGTCAAGGTGGCCAAAAGCTATCAGGAGGAGATTTACGAGGCGATTGGTCGTGAAGACTTGGTATATTTTCTCCAAGACGAAAGCTCAGGAGGGTTGGTTCCAGTCTATCGAGAGATGGTATCGCGTTCTCTGTGTATTGCGGACTTGGAGAGGGCTTTAAATTTGCGTACATCTATCACAAGCTTGGAAGATAATTACGAAAGGGCATATACAAGCCTCGCACGAGCCAGGAGAGATTTTAATGAAACTCTTAATGACATGAGTTCTATTAACGAAAAAATAGCACTATTGGAGAGAAAGCTCTCGGTCCTAACCCGGGCCGAAGAATTAGCTGCTGAGAGACTAAATAATCATGTTAGGGCAATAGAGAAACTCAAAATGACTAAGGAATATGAGACTGTCACAGAAGCTGCAAAAGCAATAGAATTGTACATACATAAGGATCGGCTCCCCCTAATTGCAGTCGTTGGAGGAGCCATCCTTAAGGCGTTGCTTTCTAACTCAGTAGACATAGGGCTTTTTAATAGACCTGGTGGTGTTGAATTATTCATATCGGTCATAATTGATCCCGCTTTCCCGGGAATTGATAGTAGATTTCTGAGAATAGTAACATATTTTATTGAACAATATGGTAAAATGATAAAAAAGGCAGTTATAGAGGGAGCAATAAATATTACCGCAAACTCAAAATTCAAGATAGAACCCATGAAATGGATGGCGGCAATATCCAACACTGGCAATTTTGCATATTTAATTAACGAAAATTAAATCCTTTCGGCATAGTATAATTTCTTTACTTTGCATGTACATTCACTAAGAGTATTCTAATTCCATTTTGTGCCACATGGTTATTATCTGCGAAGCGCTCCGTCCTCAACCTCATATTTTAGTTGGTAGACTCATTTTTGCAGATTCATCTGGGCGCTCATCCAGGTTACCCGATTGTTATGCATATGCGCGAGCCCGGTTGATAATTCATTTATTGCGAGCCTATATGTCAGGGCGGTCTTCTATCCCCCACTCAGAGATTTAACTTCCAATTTATGGTCGTTCTGATGAATCAAGGGAGCAAAATTTCCGTTCAACTTCACATATGTCTGGGTACTCCACCACCAAGTTCAACCATTTCCGAATCGACACAAAAATTGCTCGCTGAGCAAGACTTTGTTTACAACGGTAACCAAGTAAGGAATGAAACAAGTATTTTGCAGATTCCTCCCGCCAACAACCAAGCAGCGCGAATTCGAACCGATGTCTTCTCGAAACAAGAGTTCACACTTTGGGACTTAAGGGTAGTTTTATCCCTGGGAATTGGAATATTCTGATCACATACATTTCCGAGTTCTGATACTGCCCTCTAGGCTTGGTTTTTAGGACACATTTGAAAAAAAATCAAAGGATCTCTCGCAACTCCACGATGACAGTCTCTAACCCAATATACAACCGAACAATCGGTTTTGTGCATGAAGTTGGCGTGGTCACAGAGCACACATGACTAATAAATTCGCTCCTCTTTAATCTAGACTGTCTAAGACTATAGACTGCGTGTAGGGCAGCATCTATGAATGTATGAATCAAACTTATAAAACCGTATTCTTAAGTAGATACTAGATTCTAGAAAATTCTGGTTGCAAATCGATGGGGGAGCGATTTATTGAGGCTATAAATGATCGGATTTTGCTTTTCGACGGAGCAATGGGAACCGAAATCCAAGTACTCAACGTTGGACCAGAGTGTTTTCCAGACAACAAAGAAGGTTTCAACGATGGCTTAGTTCTAACTAGGCCGGACCTAATAAAGGAAATTCACAGAAGATATCTGGATGCAGGGGCTGATTGCATTGAAACTAATACTTTTGGGAGTAACGAGCTAAAGTTGAAAGAATATGGCTACGGTGATAGAACAATTGAATTTAATAAATTGGCAGCAGAGCTATCAGTTTCGGTAGCGAAGGAATTTAGGGATAAACCAAGATACGTAATTGGATCTATGGGCCCAACAGGATTTTTGCCTAGTTCTGAGGATCCTGATTTAGGACAGATCAATTTAGGTAAAATTGTACAATCATTTTCCCTTCAGGCGGAGGGCTTAATTACAGGAGGAATTGATGCGCTGCTTCTTGAAACCAGCCAAGATATTCTAGAAGTCAAACTTGCCGTCTTAGCAAGTCAAAATGCAATGCAAAGGACTGGAAAACAAGTTCCAATTATCGCTAATGTTACTTTGGACAAATATGGCAAAATGTTACTAGGGACTAATGTGCAGGCAGCCTACACCACCGTTTGTGACATGGGGATAACAGCTTTCGGATTAAATTGTTCAACAGGGCCAGTGGAAATGGACCCAAGCGTACGTTGGTTAGACGAACAGGATGAACTCCCTTTACTAATTATGCCTAATGCTGGGATGCCAGAGAATGAAGGTGGAAAAGCAGTTTATAAAATGACCTCTAAAGATATGACAGACGTTATGTGCCAATTCTTGAAAAAATATAAAAATATAAGAATGGTAGGTGGTTGTTGTGGCACAACTCCCACTCATATATCAGAGTTGTCAAAGGCGATGGCACGATATCCACAATGAACAAATTCAATATATGGCTTATAACTTACCGTTGTAGATACTCTTTCCAATAGTAAGATGGTTTTGAAACACAAAATTCCTCGCGTTAGTTCTGGTATCAAAGCCATTGAACTCCAACAATTGCCGCCTCCCCTAATCATTGGTGAGCGACTCAATACTCAGGGTTCTAAGAAAGCAAAAGCTATGGTACTTGTCGAAGATTTTGATGGTCTTGTAAATTTAGCAAGAGACCAAATTCAAGACGGCGCACATTGCATTGATGTCTGTGTGGCCACAACCGAAAGATCCGATGAAAAGGAATTTATGAGGAAATTGGTGAAGCGTCTAAGTCTGGAAGTTGAAGCTCCTCTCGTTATTGATTCAACAGATCCTAAAGTTATAGAGGAAGCCGTGCTGCAGATTCCTGGAAAACCAATAATCAATTCGATTAATTTAGAAGGTGACGGTTCTAGATTCCATTCCCTCGCGCCAATAATGGCAAAGTATGGAATTCCAGCAATCACCATGTGCATAGGTCCAGCAGGCATGGCAAAAACTTCAAATGAAAAGATCGATGTTGCAAAATTGCTTTATGAAACCGGTAAAAAATACAATTTGGACTCATGGCAATTCATATTTGACGTATTAACATTTACGCTTGCAACTGGCGAAGAAGAGTATGCTGATTCTGCTAAAGAAACACTTTCTGCAATCTCTCTCATAAAGAAAGAAATTAAAGGTTGCTTTACTACTTTAGGATTAAGTAACGTCAGCTTTGGATTGCCCAGTAATGCTAGGAAAATAGTAAACTCTGTTTTCTTGCATCATGCAATTCGCGCAGGACTAGATACAGTAATCATCAATGCAAGGGATATAATCCCAATTTCTGAGATTAACTCTACTCAATTGAAACTGGCTGAAGACCTAATCTTCAATCGACATCCTAATGCGCTTTCAGAGTTGATCTCTTACTTCTCAGACACAAATGCCATTTCAGTTTCTACATCAAAAAAAGCTGAACTTGACCCTACTTGGGAATACGATAAGAAATGCTACTATCGTATAGTAAATCGTATCAACGAAGGAATTGAAATTGATGTTAGGGGTTCGATCACAAGAAGAGTACTTGAACAATTGGAAAAAAATAACGTTTGTAAATTTGGCGACTCCATCCTGAAGAATCATCCAGAACTAGCTCATGATGCAGCCGTAGATACACTAAATGCCGTACTTTTACCAGCCATGAAAGAGGTAGGAGATAAATTTGGAGCAGGAGAACTAATACTACCTTTTGTTCTCAAATCTGCCGAGTGCATGAAATTAGCGGTAGCAGAGTTAGAGAAATATTTGATAAAGAAACAAGGAATTAGCAAAGGAAAATTAGTTTTATGTACCGTATACGGAGACGTACATGATATTGGTAAGAATTTGGTAAAAACGATTCTTATTAATAACGGATACTCTGTTTTCGATCTGGGAAAGCAAGTTCCAATAGCAAGGATAGTCGAAAAAATTCAGGAAGTCAATGCAGATGCCGTCGGCCTATCAGCTCTACTAGTCTCAACTTCGAAGCAGATGCAGCTCTTTGTTGATACTGCCAGACAAATGAATCTTAATATCCCGATCTTGTGCGGAGGAGCTGCTATTAACAGTGATTACATTAACCGGGTCGCTAAGAACGAGACGGTTTACACCCCAGGTGTTTTTTATTGCAAGACAGCTTTCGACGGGCTGAGAGTTATGAATAAGCTGTTGTCAGAAGAGCGAAAAAGTTTCCTTTTAGACTGGAAGAATAAGTTGTTAGCCTGGAAGGAAAGACCCGTAGGAGCCGATAGTGAATCGAAAGGCACAAGAAAGGTGATACTTTCGGTGCCACCGCCTAAGACACCTCGTATTGATTTCGAAACAAGATTGGAGCCTGGAGATATTGATCTTTATGATGTCTGGAAATATGTGAACAAGAAATCACTGTTCGTTTTATCCTGGGGTATCCGTGGTCCAAAAGCTAAGGACCTAGGTATTGATCCTGAAAAACTCTATTCTGAATGGAAGGATCGCGTCATTCGGGAACGTCTGTTTTACCCTCGTGTAGTCTATGGATATTACAAGTGTCATAATCGCGGTACGGCATTAGTGGTCAAATCTAAAAATGGAGATGTCGTTTTTGAATTCCCAAGGTCTTCGCAGCAAAAACGATTGTGTATTACGGACTATTTCGGAAACGATGACGTCGTCGCCTTCCAGGCGGTAACTGTAGGTAACGAGGTTTCTGTTAAAATTGAGGAGTTAAACTCCAAGGGGAATTATACTGACGCTTATTACTTACATGGCTTGGCCGTTGAAACTGCCGAAGCTTTAGCAGAATGGACGCATAAGAGGATCAGGCAAGAACTTGGTATAGATGCTAATAGAGGTTTACGGTACAGTTGGGGATACCCCAGTTGTCCTGACGTTTCACAGCATAAGTTGGTTTGGAAGCTAATGGACCCTACAAAATCAGATATGAAATTAACCGAGGCCGGCCAGATAATTCCAGAACAATCAACTGCGGCAATAGTAGTGCATCATCCAGATGCCGAGTACTTTCTATTATGAAAGAACCTACTGAACGGTGATAAGGAAGAAACATGTTTTGCGGTTTCAACGCAAACGAAAATAATATTGACTCGATACTTTGAATAACAACAAAATATAATGATTGACAGTAAATGGCGATAAATGATTTTTCCTTTGCGTGTGCAGTGGACGATGTACCTCCTTACTTTACCTATCACAAGAACTATATGCTTATAATACAATCTAAGGAGTCAGCCAGATCTGGCAAAAAGGATTTTGAAATGATAGAGAAATTCATTCCTGGCCTCATTTCGCATGAATCCATGCATGTTGTAATTTCAGAGCTAGAAAATTGCCGTATATCAGAATCGCTTGATACAATTGAAGTAATAGTTGAATTTGGTAGAAAAAGATATCAGGTTAGTATCAACAACATGTTGTTTGCAAATGATAACTCCGGAATCGTGTTCTGGTAGAGTCAAGGATGTTTTGTAATTATTTCATATCCGTCTATTTTTATCATTTTGTCCTCAATTGACTTACACACTCCTTCTTCATTGATGCAGCAAATAATCTTAGACTCCGTTCCATATCATCGATCGACCTGGATTCGCTAATTTTGTCTATCAATGCGCTTCCAATGATAACGGCATTTGCTCCTGCTCTGATCACTTCAGCCACATGGTAAGGCCGACTAATGCCAAATCCTACTGCGATGTTACATTTACCGCCGGCAATCCTACAGATATTTTTTATCGCATTGATAGAGTTTCTATCCATAGACTTTCTCGCACCAGTCGTTCCAAGAACGGAAACGACATAAGTGAACCCCGACGAGTAATTGAGAATTTTGTTGATCCTAGAGTTACTAGTATTTGGAGATACTAGAAAGACTGTTGCCATATCAAGCTCCTTTGAATATTTCAAGTAAGCACTTGACTCTTCAATCACCATGTCCGGAAGGATCAATCCATCAATACCTGCCATTTTTGAGTTATAGAGAAACTCTTTGAAGCCGTGTTTAAATGGTATATTTGAATATGTCATAGCCAGCAATGGAAGGTCTGAATATTTTGACCTTATATTTCTAGACAGCTCAAGACATTTGTTGGCAGTTACCCCTCTCGATAGAGCATTGAAAGATGCCCTTTGAATTGAAGGTCCGTCTGCAATTGGATCTGAAAATGGTATTCCCACCTCAATCATATCAGCACCACCCAAAACTAGTGCTGAAATTATTTTTTCTGTGGCTGAAAAACTAGGATATCCCCCAACTACGTAACATATAAGCGCGTTCTCTCCACGAGATTTCAAGTCTGAAAACTTCTTATTTATTCGGTTATTTTCTGACAGGTGCATTGGATCTATTCCGTTTAGTTAAACTATACTTCCCTACCTCTTCCATATCTTTATCTCCTCTACCAGATAATGTGACTACAATTCTTTTGTCTTTGGCCATGTGTTTTCCGAGTTTCAACGCATAAACGATAGCATGAGCTGATTCCAAAGCTGGAATTATCCCTTCCAATCTGGAAAGAGTTAAAAATCCTCTTATTGCCTCTTTGTCTGTTACGGAGACATAATGTGCTCTCCTTTGTTCTCTAAGTTGTACGTGCTGTGGACCTACACCGGGGTAGTCTAATCCGGCAGATATGCTATGAGTTTCTCTTATTTGACCGTTATCATCCTGAAGAATGTACGTTCTCATTCCATGTAAAATTCCTTCGGATCCGGCACTTAGAGTAGCAGCATGTCTACCAGATCTTATGCCACTCCCTCCAGCTTCTACGCCATAAAACAAAACGTCCAGGTCATCGATAAAAGGATAGAATGTGCCGATAGCATTGCTACCGCCTCCAACGCATGCTATCAAAGCATCAGGATTTCTGCCATCCAATTTTTTCATTTGGCGCTTAATTTCTTTGCCAATAACACTTTGAAAATCCCTTACGATCATTGGATATGGATGGGGTCCGACTACGGATCCAATTAGATAGTATGTATCGTTTACATTTGTAATCCAGTCTCTAAGTGCCTCGTTTATCGCATCTTTTAATGTTCGCGTACCTGAATCTACCCGATGTACCTTTGCACCCAGCAACTCCATACGGTAAACATTGGCTCTCTGTCTTTCCATATCAACCGATCCCATATAGATTTCACATTTTAACCCAAATACGGAGGCAGCCATAGCTGTTCCTACACCATGTTGCCCAGCTCCCGTTTCGGCGATAATTCGAGTCTTGCCCATTTTTTTTGCGAGTAGGCACTGTCCGATACAATTATTGGTTTTGTGAGCTCCTCCATGAAGCAAATCTTCTCTCTTTAGGAAAATCCTTGCACCCCCCGTGTTGGCGCTCAAATTCTTTGCAAAATATAATGGTGTTGGCCTACCGGCATAATTCGAAAGATAGTAGCTTAATTCCCTCTTAAATTTCGAGTCATTTCTAACACTCAAATAGGCATGTTCAAGTTCCTCTATCGCAGGAAAAAGTGTCTCTGGGATGAACTTTCCTCCGAAAGTCCCGTACTTCCCATTTATAGGAAATTTGGTTAGTTCCAAATGTTAAACAACCCTTTCTATACTTGACTGAGTCATCACATTTATTCTACTCTTTTGCATAATTCTTTGACCTTAATGACAGGGTCTTCGGCTTCCATTATGCTTGTTCCTACCAAGAATGCATCCGCTCCCAATTCGAGTAGCTCTTTGATTTGTATGTTATTAGAGATTCCACTTTCGCTGATGATAAGATTTTTTCCCTTATTGTAACTTTGTAGCAGTCTTTTGGTAACATCTATGTCTACATCAAGGTCGTTCAAGTTTCTATTATTTATTCCGATCAAATAACGTTTGTTGATCTCTGAAATGACTTCCTTAAATTCCGATTCTTCATGTACTTCTAGTAGAACGTACAAACCCTTGTTTTCGGCGTAATCGATGAATTTCTCCATCGTTCCCTCTGCCAATCCTTCATCAAATACAGATTTTATAAGGAGGACACAATCTGCACCGATTCTCTTAGCTGCATCTATTTGAATCTCACTTACTATGATATCCTTCATCAAAATTGGAACTGTTACGGTCTTCCTTATCTTTGCAAGGAAATCTATAGACCCGCTGAACATGTACGGTTGGGTAACTACTGATAAACCAACTATTCCGCTTGAGGTCAATTTACCTGCTAGATTCACTAGATGTATCCCACTAGAGTCTAAAATTGTTCCTCGAGAAGGTGATGCAAATTTTATTTCACTTATTATTGGTACTTTAGTAGTGGCAAGAATATGATTTTGCAGGGACAGTGCGGTATGAGAATCTAAGCTGTATTTTTCAGCGTCATAACTACCATCATCGATTGCCTTGAATGAATTTTCTGCGAGTGTCCTGAGCAGTCCACTCTTCTTCACAAAGCGGCTCAATTTTTAATTGCACTCATTTCTCCATATCTGACTTTTCATTGAACTTAAAGTGTAGTCAAGATTTAATGTGATCTCAATAATAACCTTGCCTATGTCTTGTGTGATTATTTTTCCTGAAATTAGATTTGTTATAACCATGTCATGGCGCATGCTTCTAGATTAATTAATATAGTATCTTTCATAATTATTCATTTCAACTAGACTTGCCAGAAAGCGAAATTTTCCTTGACAGATCGAAACTATCGGCCAGATATATACCGAAGGAGCTGCCACATAGAGAAAAACAAATCTCGCTTATTCAATCAGTTTTTAAGAATTCTTCTGAGAAACCAGAGGATTTCATACTTACGACTCTGCAAGTTATCGGGCCTGCAGGTATAGGTAAAACATCTACAGTAATGAAGTTTTCAGAAATATTGGAAACAGAGTTCAAAAAAGTAGGTTTAAGACTAAAAATAGCTTACATAAATCTTAAGCTTCAAGGGGGAAATAAGTACGCGATTTACAGGTTTCTTCTAGAAAAAATAGCTCCAGAACTTCCAGCGCAAGGTCTAAGTGCCGAAGAAATGTTACGTTACTTGTTATCGTATTTAAGAGAAAATAAGATTTATGTGTTGATCATCTTGGATGAAATTGATTATCTTATTCGATCGAGCAAAGATAGCAGTATTATATACGACTTTACACGTCTGAATGAGTTTGATCTGACTCAACATTGCAACGTATTGGGGGTTATATTTATAGCAAGAAGTACGGAATTCTATAATAAGATCGATCAGGCCGAGTTGAGTACATTGGGCCGGGTGCCAATTGATTTTCCAGCTTACACTAGTGAGCAGGTAGGCGATATACTGATTAAAAGATGCTCCGAATCATTTAATTCAAATATAATTGGGACGGACATTATTGATGAAGTCTCTCTTATTACTGTGTCCAAGCAAATAAATGGAGATATACGATACGCGTTAGATCTTCTTCTATTTTCTGGTCAGCTTGCCGAGGCGCAAGGGTCCGGCAGAGTAACCTTAGACCAAATTCGCAAAGTACATGGTCACAGTCACACATCTATTACAACTGAAGATATAATTGATCTTCCAAGAAATCAGCTTTTAGCTCTAATGGCAGTGGTAAAAACACTTCAGGTACGGAGAAAACAATATGTTGAACTCAAGGAAATTCGTTTGCATGCACTAGAATTGGCCGATGAACACAAGATAAAGAAATTTGATGTGGAGGATTATCTTGATGATCTACTTGATCGAAGAATAATAGAAATGAAATCATTAAGGGAAATAGGCATAAATGGTACTGCATTAAACGAACTCGAGCCTATATTGCAAAGCCAATTGAAAAAGAAAAAGTAGATTGATAATACAAGAAAATAGATCCGTTCTTGAAACTGGAATCGGAACTCTTGGGAAGATCAAAATAATTCGAGCCCTTACAGAAGAAAGAAGGATGGTCACCATATATGTTCTTCATAAGAGAACAGGATTGAAGCGAGAAGATATTAAGCGCAATTTGAATGACTTAATAAGAATAGATTGGGTTAGGGAGAAAAAAATGGCCAATACGATGTATTATATAAATCGGGAAAATGGATTTGTCATAGAATTGCTTAGATTCTTTTTAAGTGTAGGGTATGTAGGCGAGGACTAAACCTTTAACATCCTAAAATTTGTTCACAAAAATAGGCAATCAGATCGAACAGGTCAGTTGCATTTAATCTAATAGCTGGTTAGATTCCTCCATTAGAAGAGGTTATACTTGACGACCCATCATGACAATCTAGTCGATAAACGATTAAAAAGGTGAAAAATTAAAGTTCTATGTGCAGACAGGGTCAAAGTCAGGTACGAGACCAAAATTCATTTTTGTAACTGGAGGTGTTATGTCAGGTCTAGGAAAAGGAGTAATTACGTCCTCAGTGGCCAAACTCTTACAGCTTTTGGGTCTTAAGGTGTCTTGTGTCAAGATTGATCCTTATGTGAATTATGATGCAGGAACGATGAATCCGATAGCCCATGGAGAAGTATTCGTCACTGATGATGGTGGTGAATGCGATATGGACATCGGAAATTATGAAAGATTTCTCGATGTATCAATGACCGAAAGTCACAATATGACTACGGGTAGAATTTACTCTGAAGTTATCCAGGCGGAGAGAGAAGGAAAGTACTTAGGACAATGTGTGCAGATAATTCCACATATTACCGATACCATAAAACAGAAACTAATAAACTTGGCTGAGGACTATGATATTTTGGTAGTAGAATGTGGGGGCACAGTAGGTGATATAGAGAGTCTCCCATTTCTCGAAGCGTTAAGACAAATGCAACTAGAATGCGGCGAATCAGATACCTTATTCATACATGTTACGCTGGCGCCTATATTGGATGTTGTGGGCGAACAAAAGACAAAACCAACACAACATAGCGTACAAGAGTTACGCAGGATAGGGATCCAGCCTTACGTACTAACTGTAAGATGTAAAAATCCCCTGAATCAAGAGGCAAAACACAAGATTTCCTTGTTTGCTAGTGTCAAAGAAGAGTGTGTTATTTCATGTCATGATGCGCCTTCAATCTATCATGTTCCAGAGATATTGGAGCGACAAGGAATTGTAAATGTAATTTCGCGAAAACTTGAGCTTAGAAATTCAAAGGTTAAATGGAATAATTGGAAAAATGTAACTAGCGCATATGTAAATCCCAAGGGAGCCGTTAACATAGGGATAGTAGGTAAATATGTGGATCTCCCTGACAGTTATGTAAGCGTATTTCAAGCGTTGTTGCATGCGTCTGCCAAACTTTATAGACGGCTGGAGGTTGCGTGGATAGAACCGGAAATATTCGAAAAAAGCGACATTAAGACAAGAATGTTGAAGAATTTCAACGGGATATTAGTCCCAGGAGGATTTGGAATTAGAGGAAGCAAGGGTATCATCCAAGCGACAAATTTTGCGAGAAAGCAAGACATTCCTTTTCTGGGGATTTGTTTTGGCTTTCAACTCGCGCTACTGGAGTTTGCAAGAAATCAATGTGACCTTCGTGAGGCTACTTCCGAAGAGTTTGACGGCGTAGGTAATACTTCTGTAGTGAAATTTATGCCTGAACAGAAAAATATTAGTAACTTGGGCGGTTCGATGCGATTAGGTAAACACACAATCAGGATTATTCCCCACACGCTTGCAAGCAAAATATACGGAAAAAACACTATAGAGCGAAGGCATAGACACAGGTATGAATTTAATCAGGAATACAGAAAACTTCTTGAAGAAAATGGAATGGTATTATCAGGTCATTCCGATTATGGAAGGAGAATCGAAATTTTGGAAATCCCAAAACATAAATTCTTTTTAGGTGTTCAGTTTCATTCAGAATTTAACAGCAGACCTGGTAAACCGGAAGAATCATTTTTTGCATTTGTAAGAGCTTGTGCTAATGCATAAGCGGTCAGATTCGGAGTTCATATGTTTTTTGTCTTGCGTCTCTTAGAGAGGTTTTTTTTCTCACGTAACCCCGCTGTAGTAAATGACTGAGCGACAATCTTATGGTTCTTTCAGGCAAAAGGGTCCTTTTGCATAAGTCCTTCTGGCTCAATGCCCCTTCATATTCCATGGTTTTCAGAATTAATTTTGCACTAGGGGGCATATTTAACAGGTCTTCTGCAAGCTTTACCTTCTTTTCTATTATTTTGGCTGATGAATCCTTTATCATTCTTACTAACCGAGTTGGGTATTCGTACTTATTGCACTCTAATTTCCTTTTGACAGTAACTCTCTTCCCACCATCCAATACAACATCGCATAAATACCTACACATTATGTCACTGATTTCCAATCTTGACTCGTGAGGTACAATAAGTGGTCTTCGTGTATTATCTAATGAATTTACTGACACTACCACAAAAACTTGTGACGGTTGAAGAACCATCGGGCCCCCAGCAGACATACTATATGCAGTAGAGCCTATGGGGGTAGATATGATAACGCCATCGCTATTATCGTGCCAAAGGTCGCTTCCATTTATTTTTAAAACATATTCAAGTAACGTTGCGCTCTTTCTCGGGAAAAGAGCTACGTCGTTAAGAACTGGTTCTACTTCTTTGCCATCGACATTTACAGAGAGCCTGAAAAACTCATCTACTCCATAATCTCCTTTTTTTAACCTTAGAATTGCCGATTCCAAGTCTCTCACGTCAACTTGACCTAAAAATCCAGTAGAATCCGATTCATAAATGCCTAGTGCAGGCACGGAAAAATCATGCACCTTATGGGAATAATCTAGGATGGCTCGATCGCCTCCAGCTACCAGTACGATGTCTATCCCCGCCATCGTGCTGCTCACGCCATTTCTAAAAAATTCAGATTCGATACCAAGGTTATCTAGCGTTGATTTTATCTTGCGCGCCAAACTTCCCTCTCTCCAGTCTTGAGCTGAGATTGCTACTTTCAATGATTGATAAAATACACGGATATGCTACGGCAATTTAAATCTAAGAAGAGGTATTCTAAAGTTTGGCAAAACTTAGCGCGTTGTAAAAGTATGATGCATTCTCTTCAACCATGGAATAAGAAGGAATTTTATTAAGGCCACGATTTCCTGATTCAAGTGAGGCCGAAGCAGCTCCAACAGCAAAGCAGAATGCCCAAACAAGGTCCTTTTCTTTGAGATACGTGCAAGTAAATGAGGATGATAAAATATCTCCTATCCCCGTAGAATCTGGACTATTTTTCTTAGGTAGGAGTAACCAATAATCAGTTCTTCCATCAGAAACGTGTATGGTATTTTCTTGTGTGAAGAGTACGAATTTAATGCCATAATGATCATGAATTTTTCTAATTCCTGACTGTCCTGAAAGTCCCCCTGTTAAGCTTCCAAGCTCAAGAGGATCCAATTTAATTGCGGTTACTCCTTCCAGCTCCAAGTCTACGTCCGTTCTTATTGAAATCATTCCCTCCTGGTCTACTGCTCTAGTGTAGCCCTGCGGGTCGAGGAGAATAAAATTGTGATGACCAGGGTTACTTCGGATATAATCTAAAACCAAGGGCGGGACTTCGTCTAAAATCGGACTCACTAGCCAACCATCAGTCTTTGCGTGTAGTACATCTTCTAATCTTACAATATCACATTTCGATTGCAAGTAGAGTCTTCTGTCTGCCCCCAAGCACTCGATTCTGAACCTTGTAGTAGCTAGATCCGAAATACAAGATGATTTTAGAATGAGGCCACTGTTTTTTAGAGCAATCATATCATCCTCATTCAAATCATTTCCGAATCTGGTAACTAAGCTAGGACTAATACCTAGCTCCAAGGCCATTAGGCCGCCATAGCATGGTGGCCCTCCTAAACTTGAGGTGATTATTCCGTCACTGCCACTAATAGTATCTATTGCCAAATTCGACACAAATGTCAGGTTCTTCATTGATAAGGCCTGGAATACTTCAATTTCCTTATAAACCTCCATATTCTTAGCGAACCTTGAACTAAATAATGGGGATTCGAAAAGGATGGGATAACTCTACTTCCACGTCCAAAAAAAGAAATCCATATTTGAAATCAAAAGTTGAAGATATGTTTTCATCCGGTCCTGGGTAGGTGAATACAGTGTGCCCACGGTGTTTCATATATTGAATTCATGCGCCACGATTGTGCAGAATCTAATTGTGGGCAGATTTTTCGGACCATATTTTATCAGAAGATTTAAAGGATAGGAACCTATCCACCCTATTATGCCTAAGAAGAGGACTAGCAGAGGACGTACTAAAGGAGGAAAGGGGAGCTCCGGGACAGTACACTGCAGTCAATGTGGTGCGATGGTTCCACGAGATAAGGCTAAAAAAGTTACTGGAAGAATCACTTTTGTTGAGCCCACGTTAGCAAAAGAGCTAAGAGCTCAAGGAGCATATATAGCCCCATCAAGCGATGTCAAGTTCTATTGCGTCTCTTGCGCTGTTCACCGAGGTATTGTAAAAGTAAGATCTGAATTAGATCGTAGAAGAACCGGAAGGTTACACTAGTCTCAGTTTTCGTATTATATGCAATGTTCTTTGCATGAAAGTGATTGCAGAAAGCGCAGCAACAATTAATGTACCAATTTCTACAGAATTGGGATACGGTATAAAACCTGCTACAGCAATTACTAGAAGCCTCTCAGCTCTCTCTCCTATACCAATACCCTTCAATTCAATACAAAGAGATTCTGCTCTAGCCCTTGAATAGCTGACCATCAGGGACAGAGAAGCAGCCACGATGCACAATGTAGGATTAGCAAGTCCGCCAAGTGAAATTCCTATAAATACGAATATTTCAGCGAACTTATCATATACGGAATCGATGAATGCCCCGGTCCTAGTCGATTTGTTGGCGTATCTAGCAACACTACCATCTACAACATCAAAAAAACCAGAAAATATTAGTAAAATGCTTGCAATCGGTACAAGAGGCAATGATGCAAAGTGTGTCGATAGCCCAAATGCAGCCGCTGCTGCAATGGCTAGTACAAAACCAATAGTACTCCAAAAGGTAGGGGACAAACCTAGGCTAGAAAACTTCATTCCTATTGTCGAGGTAATGGGTTCGATCTTCCTTCGCCAATTATTCAACATAAAGTCAAAATTTCACATCCATTACCATTACCATTCCTTCACTAAATTCTCTGATAGCTTAACTAATATTTACAGTTGGAGTAAGTTTAAATTCACGTTTTTTGATCAATTCACTTCAAATTCTGTTAACCGACATAAGGTTTACATAATATCCCCCCCTTGCTGATTTTTACTCAACTCAAAATTAAGACCTGACGTGGATCTTTCCATCAATATATTAAAATCATTATAAAACCTTGGGATAATTAGGTTCTTTTAAAAGTATAGAGGCAGAAATTGCAAGATTCACAAAAATAATAAAGCTGATCAAAATCAGAGTAAAGCGTCATGATATCATAACATCTTGGACATTCTATTTCGTGTTCTATTCTTAGTTTTTCGGTTTTTGTCTTGGAGTTTTCGTGAGTACTTGAGGTACTAGAGGCGTTCACGTTTTTGTTTCGTTTGGATTTCGTTTTGGATCGAAATATTATTTGAGAATTATTCAAAAATTAAAGAGTTAAACTAACTACGTCAATAAGTCAAAAGACTGGCTCGTTTCCAAGTGAGTAAACTCATTATTCCTTCTTTTAGTAGTCAGAAAAAGAGCAAATAGTTGTACAAGCCTTGAATTCAGTCTATTCCCTCACCCTGCCATCTCCATTATTGTTGTATATTGCAGGAAGATTAAACACCATGAATTATGCATAGTTTCCTCTGATAGACGAGCGTGCCCCACATGCTTCGCAATGCAAAAAACCTAGCTTTTTAGTCTTTTCTGTTCTTGTATCAGGACTTTGACATACAGGACAAATTACATAATCCCTTATGTAACGGTCGATCAGTGCACTGAATGATGATGGTTCCTTCCTACCCAAGAATATAACACGTTCCCCTGCGATATAGCCAGCCGATGCGAGTTCCTTGTTGAGGTATAATAATATTTTTTCTGGTTCTCTTCGTAATGCCTTTGGAAATTCCATAAAATTCCTAAAGATTGTTCGCTGTCCAATCCAAATTACTTGTGGATCTGGAATTTCTAG
The DNA here is from genome assembly GCA_036558405.1 of Nitrososphaeraceae archaeon. Lineage (GTDB taxonomy): Archaea > Thermoproteota > Nitrososphaeria > Nitrososphaerales > Nitrososphaeraceae > TA-21. The sequence goes on from DATBFR010000104.1 coordinate 20,439, forward strand.
TCTAGCAACGGATTTCTTTGCAGTATCACCCAAACTAGACTCGATCCTCTTAAGTAAAGCTTCGTAAGCCGCATCTGCCTTTTGTTTGACCATCACCATATAGGACTATGAAGTCCTTAATGTTCGTTATGAAAATTCCAAAGAGCTGGTAAAGTTGTACAATACTATTTGACCGAAAGGAACAAGATATATAGCTTTTAAAGGATCAAACATTTTGACATTTCATAAATAGACATATCAATAACGACAATTGTACTGACTTGTCACTGGTTCATATGCATCCTACAATCATCTAAAGATCAAGAAATTCATATTTTGCCGTGCCCATTCTTTCTTTGACCACCTTTATGGCAACTTCTGACGAGTCACATCCTATCCAGTGTCTTCCCATTTTTTCAGCTACCAACAATGTTGTTCCGGAACCACAGAACAAGTCAGATACGATGGCGTTCGGGTCAGAAAACAAGTTAATTATTCTTTCGAGCAATGAAGAATGTTTTTCAGTTCCGTACCCTGTTGAATAGTTGTAAGACTCAATATCTAACCACATATTGTCAATAATTCTACTCGTTTTAGGTGGGATCCAATATTCAGGGTATTTTACGTTGCTTCGTTTTCGAATAAATTCTAATGATTTATTAGTGAGCTGCCAATGCTTTTCCAAGGTATATTTTTTTTCATAGTCTTTGACGAATATATCATAATTATGAATTGCCTTTTTTGCCCTTTCCTTTGCCCATTTCCACTGGCCTCTTTCTGGCACTGACGCAAATATCTTGTATCTCATTGTGGGCCGATCGGTATTACTCCAGAAGCTCATCCATTTTGAATCTAAATTAGCTTTAACGAGTGGCTTTGAATATTTTGAAGCTGCACACTTAGAGTACCACAAAATGATATCGTTTGAAGTATGCATTCGGTCGACTTCCTCAAACTGATATTGTAAATTCTTCTTGCGTCCCCTCTTAACTATAATTTCGTTTCGAAAATTTTCAATTCCAAATATTCGATCCATGGTAACTTTAACATAGTGAGCGATATGCCAATCCAAATGCACAAAAATCGAACCTTTACTGGAGATAAGATCTTTCATTAGACGCAACCTAGGTCTAATCATCTTCATGTAAGAGATAACCTGGTTGGACCAAATATCTTGGAAAGCAAGGTCACTTTGAATCCCTTTTCTATGATAATATCTTGAACCGCTGAAGAATGGAGGATCAATGTAAATAAGGTCTATCTTCTCCCTAAATCCGTTTCTTAGCATGTACTTTATCGCCACCAAGTTATCTGCATGGATCAAAAAATTACTTCTTGTAGAACCGTCTTCATGTTCTGGCCACTTCTCGATTTTTGTACTAATTCGTTCCTTCCTCCCAGCGTTTTTCATTGACTATCCAAAAAGCCTCAACAATTGACCATTGCTCATACAATAAATAGGATTGAACTCCAGCTCACCGCTTTTAGACTGATTAATAATGTTTGACATGTTCATGACATGAATTCAAAAAGTCATAATTATCATTTTGGGGATCACAGCTAAGATAATTCACCCTCCTCTAAAGGTTTGAAGAAATGCGAATCCACTCTAAGAAAGGAAATAAAATAGAATCAAAAGGTACCTGCGACACTTCCTTGACGCTATAACACAACATTAGCATCCGATCTACAAGCAACGGTCGGACATCAGATGGAAGACTAGCGCTCGGAAGCGGATCAAAAAGATAAAAGAAATAGTTTTTCTTGTAATGAGCTACGTGCAGAGCGAAAGTATCTGACATTATTGTGGGATCTCTAGAAATTCTTCGATCGATCTTGACTGCTCCGGAGGATATCAAGTCCTTCGAGTCAATAGCAATTTGCATTGACCGTTTGATAAAATTTTGCCTAATAAGCTCCTTATTCATTGTTATTTCCTGATTTGCGAATCTTCTAACATTACTGGATACTTGCGAAATAGTCTTTTGTGCCAGATCTTTAACAGTCATTACTTCAATGTTTCCATGAACCCCGTGCTTCTTACCAAAGAGGTAAAAACAAGCCATTAACTCTCTCGGGTCTAAGAAAGGAAATTCTATCTTTTTATCAATAAATTGCAGAATTCTGGCAGGAGTATTTTCTGGCAAAAACATGCCCATGTAAGAATCTGAAATTATCATGTCCCAACAAGTCAGGCTCGAACAAAATATCTAGAAACTATGAATTGCGTCACACTACGAAAGTCATGCACAAATCATAATTGGAGTCCAAATGAGCGTTAAATACAAAAAAGAAGGGAGGATCAATGTGCGTGAGGAGGTGGCGCGCTACCTTTCGACAGAGCTTCGTTAAACGTTCCAGCCGCTTTTTCGTGGAATTCTAATGAAGATTGATCTACCTTGACAGCTTGTGGTGGGCATACTGACACACACGCCATACACCAAATACAATCATGTTCTCGGATTGGATCAGCCTTATCAGTATAATCTTTTCTCTCGTCTTTGACAGTGCTACCTTTACCTTCCCATGTCTGCTTTGTTACTTCCGTAGCAGGTACATCTTGTTCAGTCCTATACCACTGGAATACTTGAACGGGACAAGCTTCTATGCATGCCCCATCTGCAACACATGAGTCCCAATCGATTGCTACCATTGTTCCACTGACGCCCAACGGGACGATATTTTCTCCTCTAGCTGCATATGCGGCTTTAACTTCTTCGTTTTCTGCTGCTTCCTTTAACTTACCTGGGCCCCAGAAAAAGTGAAAATGTTCACCGTCCGAGAGCTGTATTTTACCAGTAACTTCGTAGTTTTTTGGAAAGTCTGCATCTATAGGCATTCTAATCTACATGTACACTAGCTGGATATTATATAAACCATATGTGACTATTCTAACTCTTCATAAATTAGACTGACATCTGCTTTCCTTCTGAAAAGATTTGTTTATTTTTGGTAGCCGGTACTATTTAGAATATATTGGATAATCCATTATCGATGTCAATTTTTACCCATATTTTACAATATTAACAGGCATGTAGAATACACACATCCATTCCGGTGTATTCATAAGTTCAATAACTTAGACAATGGTAAAGGAAAATTATGCTTGAGTTTCAAAATCGACTAAAGGAGATTATTTTTCTAAAGTTAAAGTTAAGTTTTCATTCTCCATTTTGCATATTTGTTTCTGAAATTATTTGACTCACAAATTGGGCGAAATAAGTAGAGATACTTCAGGCGGGGCAAATTCTGATAATCATTTTTAGTTTTCTAATGTACTAACTAGATTTGTTGCAACGTATTCTGCTTGCTCTTCTGACATTGACTGATGCACAGGCAATGAGAGAACCTTTTTCGAAATTTTTTCAGTAGATTCTAATTTAATCTGTGGATATTTCATCGAATAGTAAGGAGTCAAATGTACTGGAGGATCATAATATACGGTCGCCCCTATTCCACGAGAGTTCAAGATGTTCTTAATTTTGTCTCGATTTCTTCCTAGGGTTACTGTATAGAGATACCAATTATATACTAACCCATTAGGTTCAATAGGAAGAGTTACTTCTGAATCTCTACTGCGCTCGGTTAATATTTGCTGGATAATTAATGCATTGCGCCTCCTTATATTCAAAAATCGATCTAGTTTCTTCATTTGTACTTTTGCAATTGCTGCATTTATTTCGGGTAATCGCATATTCAACCCCAACACTTTGGTATCATAGCCTTTTATCATTCCATGATTCCTCACCATCCTAAGTTGATTTGCTAGATCATCATCATTTGTGGTAACAGCTCCTCCTTCTCCAGAAGTAACTACTTTGCTTGCATACAAACTGAAGCAGCCCATTTTGCCAAGCGAGCCTGTCTGCTTGCCTAAATAAGTGGAACCTAACGATTGACACGCGTCTTCTATGACAACTAGAGATTGTTTGTCGGCAACTTCTATTATTTCCTGCATCGCAGCTGGATGGCCGTATAGATGAACAGGAATTATAGCTTTCGTCTTATTTGTGATCTTCTCCTTTATCTTTGCAGGATCAATCGTATATCCGTTTGTCATAACGTCTACGAATATGGGTTCGGCTCCTGCCGCTACTACTGCATTTGCCGTTGCCACAAATGTAAGTGATGGAAGTATTATCTCGTCACCTGATTGCACGTCAGATGCTATCAGGGCAGCATGAATTGCGGAAGTGCCCGAATTTACAGCAACGGCGTGCTTTACCTTCAAATAATTTTCCAGCAGTTGCTCAAATTCAGTTACACGCCTACCCCCTTCAAATGCAGCGGATGTCAAGTTTCCTTCTTCCAAGACACGAGTTACCTCTAGCCTTTCATCATCGTCAAGTTGAGGTTTATTAATTGGGATCAGTTCAGTTACACCTAGATCAGGTGAATAATTCGTTGACTTGTTATAATTCTTTGTCAAACCTTATCTTATATCGGTACTAGATTTTCTTACAAATTTACTAGCTCTCGCGATTAAATATGCGTTTTCCAATATGAGTTCACCCCCCCTTTTGAATAAAAATGTTCCTTAAACAAATAAAAATAGGGATTGATCCCTAATGGCTAGGCAGATGTGGCAGAGTGGTCTTCCCTAATCGGGGAACACAATAATGCGTCGGCCTTGAGTCATAAGGTCGAAAGTAAGCCGATTCGCCTTCGGGCGAGCAGGAGTTCGAATCTCCTCATCTGCGTACACTTAAAACTATTTTTCTGCGCTCGATTCAAAGTAAATTTATTGTTGTAAGGGCTTACATTCACTTGTTAACAGACTACGGATGATTATCTAATCAACCTTAAATCAATTCTAAATTCACCCTATTTCATGCTATGATGGTCTTAACTATTGCTGTGCGCTCAATTTGAAATTATTGCTTAAACTATGAATGAACGGAGAATACCGATAAGATACGCCTATCCAAGTTATTGGACTATGGTGAAATGTCAAACTTCAGTACATTTTGTAAATAAGGACTAAACGTAATCCTGATTTAAAGTAACGGTTAGGGAACCAATATTGGACGAGCTCATTTAGTTCCAGTTCATTTAAATTTTCTCGTGTAAATCGTACTATGATATGCTATTATTACTGTGTACTAGTAGCTATTATTGACCCCGCTGATCTTATACAATTAATACTGGACGACTATTCGTTTTTACATGGCAATAATTTAGCTCAGTTAAAAATCTTTTAATTTTCTTTATTGTAGGATTAAATAACTATATTATTGTTAACCAAATCAATTTCATCTCAAATTATTTCCAATGACGCAATCTGCAATTCTAATGGCATAATTAATTAGAACCTTGTATAATGAGTAAATATATGGACAGGGCCCTATTGAAGATCATTGTTCCGATAGTGGCGGTGGTTGTCCTAAGCGTGATTACAGTGATGAAAACCCCCTCCGATACTACAATTCCAATTCCTGAGCCTAACATTAACTCCTCGATAAATAATACTAACAGCAACAAAGGAATTGCTGTAATTGCCGAAAAACTTCAGACTCCGTGGTCAATTGCTTTCTCTAAAGATGGAAGGGCATTTTTCACAGAACGTATTGGAACCATAAGAATGCTCAGTGCAAATGGCACTTTAGCACCTGAACCGATTGCATATATTAGAGTTGACCAGGTAGGAGAAGGTGGGCTTTTGGGAATCGACCTCCATCCTAATTTTACTTCAAACCACAAGATATACATCTATCATACATATTCCAATTCTAGCGGAATCTACAACAGGGTGATGTTCGTTATAGAAAACGAGAACAAAATAGTAGATTCAAAGATCATCCTTGATGGAATTCCTGGTGGAAGGTTTCATGACGGTGGCAGGATAAAGTTTGGTCCGGACAATAAATTGTATATATCTACAGGTGATGCCGGAATTGCAGAAATGTCTCAAAATAAGAGTTCATTGGCCGGAAAAATATTGAGAATAAACGACGACGGAACAATACCAACTGACAACCCGTTCCCGGGCTCACCAGTTTACGCGTATGGTTTTAGGAACATTCAGGGTTTGTCGTGGCATCCTGAAACTAAAGAAATGTATGCTAGCGATCATGGCCCGGCGGGAAACGATGAAATAAACGTAGTGCGAGCCGGATTGAATTACGGATGGCCTTATGAAGAATGTTCCACAAATGGCAAATACACAGGTCCAGCGATTTGCTTCAATCCGTCTATAGCTCCAAGCGGAATCACAATTCCCAACTCGTCTAAATTAGGCTATAAAGGGGATCTACTATTAGCAACATTAAAGGGGTCACAGTTACGTTCTATTGATCTTTCTTCTGGAGAACAAAATAACATATTAATCGGTTATGGGAGATTGAGAGATGTGGTAGAAGGTGTTGACGGTTCACTATTCATTTTAACTAGTAACACAGATGGAAGAGGTCTTGTTCAAGAAAATGATGATAAGATTCTAAGAGTATTCAAGGATTAATAGCAGATCGGAGATGCAAAAAAAATTTCGGGAAATGGATTTGGCCGAAAGACTGGACTTACTTCAATGTGAGATCCCTCTGACTGATGAGGACGTTTCAGTCATTAGGAATACGCTTTCTGTGACTAAAATTGAAGTCGTAAACCACATGATAGAAAATGCGATAGGGATTTATCCCATCCCACTAGGTATTGCAACTAATTTTAGGATTAATGGTAAGAGCTACCACGTTCCTATGGCCACTGAGGAGCCATCTGTCATAGCTGCAGCAAGTCATGCTGCAAAGTTGGCTGCCTTGAATGGTGGTTTTAAAGCCACAGTCACAGATTCAATTATGAGAGGCCAGATTCAGGTAGTCTCTATAAATGACCTGTCCGAGGCCTGTAATATAATTTACCAAAACAAAGAAGAATTGCTAAAGAGGGCAAATTTAGATGCTAGAACAGTCAAGGCGATAGACGTGAAAATAAGAGTCCTAGATGATAACTTCTCAGTCTCCCAAAATCCCATGCTAATTGTAGAATTGATTGTAGACACTAAGGACGCGATGGGTGCTAATGCGATTAACACAATGTGCGAACGAACTGGTCCAATGATTGAAAAATTAACAAAAGGTAAAGTAATCTTAAAAATATTATCTAATTATGCAACTGAGAGGATAGCTACGTGTGAGGCAATTTTGAAGAAAGAGGACATTGGGGGTAAGGAAATAATAGAGAGGATGCTTCACGGGTATGCTTTTGCCTACTCCGATCCACATAGAGCTGTGACTCATAATAAAGGAATCATGAATGGAATTGACGCTGTCGCATTGGCTACAGGTCAGGATTATCGAGCCTTAGAAGCTGGTGCGCACGCCTATGCATGCAGAAGTGGAAAGTATAGATCCCTTTCAGTATTTTGCAAGAATGAGAATAATGATCTCTTTTGCAAAATAGAATTGCCAATGGCGGTTGGTACTATTGGAGGTGTAACTTCCACATATTCAATGGCAAGACTTGGGCTGAAAATATTGCAAGTCAATTCTGCCAAGGAGCTTGCTATGGTTTTGGTCTCGGTTGGACTGGCTCAAAATATAGGTGCTCTCAGGGCGCTCGCCGATGAGGGCATACAATCGGGTCATATGAAACTTCATAAAAGAAAATTTGAAAAAGGTTAGCCACAAAAAATAGGATGGATGTATGTTATTTAACTAGTTTATTGCAATAGAAGCAGGAAATGACATTAATGTATGATCACGCTAAGGGTAGGTGGAAAACATTAGTTCGAAAATGTTGAAAATACTAATATTGATCCAACTTAGATGCAATTAAATGCAAATCATATGTCAAATTTTGACCCCTCTTTTTACCACAATTACTTCTTTCAACAAATTAATTCTGGCCTATTAAAGCTGTCAATAATTAGCATTTATTCAATAGATATATATCACATAATTAAGGATCATTAATTTACCATTTAAATGGCCATAGTTAAATTTGCGGTACCAAAGGGCAGTATCGAAGAAGCAACTTTCAAGCTACTTGAAGAAGCTTGGCAAACTGTTAGCGGACGCGGTAGGACTTACAGGGTGAAACTAGGAGATCCGGACATTGATGTCAAAATATTACGGCCCCAAGAGATACCTACGTACATCCAGGAAGGTTTTTATGACATTGGAATTACCGGACGAGACTGGATTAGAGAAGCAAATGCGGACGTAAAGATATTACTCGATCTTGAGTATGGTCATGTTAATCAAGTTATAGCAGTTCCTGAAAATTTAAAGTCCAACACATTGACTGAATTGATTGAAGAGTTTGCGCTTCAGAAGCGGACATTGAAGATATCTACTGAATATCTTACGACTGCGTCTTCATTGATTCGTACAAATTCAATGTATCAAAAGTACTTCGGTGACGCTGAACCAATGATTATTACTCCTTGGCTCAGGGTCGGAACCAACAAACAGGTTGAAATATTTCTGTCGTTTGGTGCAACAGAAGCGAAGCCACCTGAAGACGTGGATGCAATATTGGATATAACCGAAACAGGTACTACACTCACCCAAAATAATCTTAAGATTATAGACACTGTACTTGATTCAACTGCTGTCTTAATAGCAAATAAGAATTCATTAAATGATCCTAGTAAGTTTGAAAAGATGGCTGACATGGTAGCTTTAATGAAAGGTGTTGTAGAGGCTAGAAAGAAATTTCATATTTTCGTTAATGTAAAGGAGGAAAATTTGAAACTATTGCTCAAATGTCTGCCAGCTTTGAGACGTCCAACTATTAGTAAACTCAGTGAAGAGGGTTGGTATGGTGTGAACACTGTAATTGATAAGAAAGAGTTCATCAAAATTGTTCCGAAATTGCGCGAAATCGCACAGGGTTTGGTAGTATTACAGCCGAAGCAAATTCTACCATTTGATGAATTGAAACAGGTAATTTAACTATTGGTTAAAGTTTTAACTATTACACATGGGTCAATTGAAGCTGCTTCTTTGCGTAAATCAAAATTGCTCCCAGATCAGAGTTTCAAAAGAGTAAATTTGATAATTCAGGATGTTATCAAGCGTGGAGACAAGGCATTATTTGCATCTACAGCTAGATTTGATGGTGTAAAACTCAAAAAGTTGCGGGTTACTAATGAGGAGATCAACAAAGCTTACAAATTTGTAACAAATAAGCAACTAGAGTCATTGAAAGTATTAAAGAAGAGAATTGCCCTGAATGAAACCAAACTTATAGGAAACCTTTCCAACGTAGTGACCAATTCTAACGGAATCAAGATAGTACGGACTATCAAACCACTGGACTCTGTTGGTTGTTATATTCCAGGCGGGATGGCACGATATCCAAGCACGGTGATCATGTGTACGACTCCGGCTAAGATTGCTAAAGTAAAGAGAGTAGTCATTACTTGTCCGCCTCTAAAAGATGGAACTATAGACCCCATGACGTTGGTATCAGCTGATCTTTGTGATGTTGATGAAATTTATAAAGTTGGCGGTGCACAGGCGATCGCTGCGCTAGCATATGGAACTGAATCAATTTCAAAAGTAGCAAAAATCGTGGGACCTGGAGGTATGTACGTAAATATCGCAAAAATCATTGTAAGCAAACACGTTGGAATTGATATGATAGCAGGGCCAACAGAATTGCTCATTTTTGCAGATTCAACTGCAGACCCCCTTATCATCGCCAAAGACCTAATCGCACAAGCAGAACATAGTCCTGATACACTTTGTGGATTAGTTACTATATCTAAGGATCTTGTAAAGTTAGTCTCAAAATACTTAGACGAACTTTTATCTGATAATACCTTACCTAGAAAAGAAATAGTTCGCCAAAGTATATTAAATAATTCTTTTATCGCACTTTGCAAGGATCACAACGTGGCTATATCATTCACAAACGAAATCGCTCCAGAGCACTTACAAATAATCTGCAAAGAATCAAAAAGTATCAGCAAAAGAATCAGTTCAGCAGGCATTATATTGGAAGGAAAATACACTCCTGCTTCCGCAAGCGACTTTTGTATGGGAACCAACCATGTATTACCCACACTGCAAGCTGCCAAGTATCGGGGAGGATTGTCTATTTTAGATTTTGTCAAAATCATAAGTCAGGCTTCCTTAAAAAAGAAAGCCTTAAAGTCAATGAAAATTCCAATTGAGGAACTCACTCAGATGGAAAGTCTGCCCAATCACTTTCGAGCAATAGAGGAGCGATTCAAGGCTTGATTAATTGGCTAAATGAAAGGATTAATACAATTTCTATGATTGGGAAATATGAAAAACCTGAAGAAACCAGCACATATAAACTAGACGCCAACGAAAATCTTCTTCTGGATAAAAACTTATTAAGTCAGATCGTTATCAAGGAGGCAAAGAAAATTGATTTAAGAAAATATCCTTTTGAACAATATTATAACTTGTTAAAAAAGCTATCAAGTTATCTTAATGTTGACAGTGAGAGTTTGGTAATTGGTAACGGATCAGATCAAATTATAGATTTACTATTATCGATAATAGGAAGGGGTAAACGTATAACACTTTTCACGCCGACTTTTTCTTACTTCATAAGCCGCTGTCACTTACACGGACTTAAAGTTAATAAAATACCGCTATGCTCAAAAGACAATACGATAAGGAAAAAATCATTTCTAAATTCTGCCAAGAGATCTGATGTAGTATATCTTTGTTCACCTAATAACCCTACAAGTAATCAGATTGAAAAATCAGTTGTTCAAGAGATTTTACAACTTGAGAATGTCCTTGTAATTCTCGATGAAGCATATGTTGAATTTGCCAAGTATTCTATGACAAGCCTCATTGATAAATATGACAACTTAGCAATTCTGCGCACATTTTCGAAAGCTTTTGGTCTGGCAGGTTGTAGGCTAGGTTATGCTGTTACTAACGAAACCTTTGCTGATTTTTTTAGATCAAACGTTCAATCACCTTATCCCGTTAGTAGTCTTTCACTCGTTGTAGCAAAATCACTCTTATCCAATCTAAGCGTAATAAGAAATTCAATAGAAATTATCAAGAAAGAGAGGCAAAGGTTGCTCGAAAGCATTTCGGAAATACAGTCTTTAGCAACTTATCCATCCGACTCCAATTTTGTGTTTGTAAGAGTCAAACATAGGTATGAACATATCATAAATGCGTTGCTAAGACATGGCATATCTGTAAAAATACTTGGTAATTTGTCTACCTATGGAAATTGTCTTAGAATTACTGTTGGAACTCCGAAAATGAATAATGTTACAATTAGTGCCCTTAAAAGTGCGTGAGAAAGTATCACAATTGAGTCCAGGTTACATTTTCGAAACAATTTGACCTTTTCTGACAAATGCATCCTGTTTGATGTCGACGGAGTGTTAATTGATACAAGGTTGTCCTATAATATCGCAATAAAAGAAACTGTGGAATTAATTTTCAGTAAAATAGAATCAGGTGTAATTCAAAATCCTCTTATAACTAACGATTTAATTTATGAATTTAGACAGACGGGAAACTTCAATAATGATACCGACACGGCTTATGCTATCTTACTTTGCAATTTGTGTTTTCATCACAAGTATGCGGATATGAAAAATTTCATTTTTGAGGTTGTAAAAAAAGCATCGTACAATGGAATAGTATCCGTAGAACAATACTTGTCAGGCTTTTCTCGTAACCGTCTAAAGTATGTCAAGAGGCTTCTCAATTATCCAAATGACGCAACCAGTAGCATCGTGACGCGAATATTTGACGAATATTTTTACGGTCCAACATTGTTCAGGAAGAAGTATGGATTCAAACCCGCATATTACTTTGGAAGAGCCTTGATCGACAAGGATAGAGTGTTGATTACGAAATCTGCAATGCAAAAGATCTCAAATCTTTTTTGTGGAAGAGCGGCTATAATTACTGGGAGAAGTAAACTTGCGTCACAATACTCATTGGGAATGACTTACAACCTATTAGATCAAGGGGCTTCAATCTATTTGGAAGATGTAGAGAGGAAATTGAGAAAGCCCAATCCTCATTCACTAGAAAAGTCACTAAATTTGTTATCATCTAGGGAAGGGTTCTATGTTGGTGATTCTAGCGAAGATCTTCTCATGGTCAAGAAATTGAACAGTAGGAAGAGATTTAATATTCAATTCATTGGAGTTTACGGTGCTAGTATCAGTCCAGATAAGGCCAAAGATTTCTTTGCTAGAAACCAGTGTATTGTAGTAAAGACAGTAAATGAAATACCGAACATATTAAATAAAGTCAGAAGTAAATCATGATTAGTATTAAATTAGAAAAAAATGAGATCTGCGAATATTAAGAGAGAAACCCGTGAAACTGGGGTAGAAATTTCCGTAAATCTTGACGGACATGGAATTGTACATACGAAGACTGGCTTTGAATTTATAGACCATCTAATCACCACATTTGCAAAATATAGTATGGTCGATATCAGGATCCAAACAAAGTCTCATGATTCAATTTCACATCATCTCATAGAAGATATTGGGATCACTTTGGGACTATCCATGGATAAGGCTCTGGCACAGAGAGCGTCTATTTCAAGATTTGGTTACGCTACAATTCCCATGGATGAATCCCTGAGTATTGCATCTATTGATTTGATAAGACGTAAGTACTGTCGATTGACTTTGAAATTAAGGAGAAAAGAAATAGAGGGAATCGATGTAGAGGACATTGAACATTTTTTTAGATCATGGATGGACAATTTGGATGCTTGTATTCATATCGGTGTCCAATATGGTAGAAACGACCATCACAAAATTGAGTCGGCTGTAAAGTCGTTTGCGGTTGCCTTCCGAAATGCAGCATCCAAAGACAGTAAAAGGAGAGGAATCCCAAGCACCAAGGGTGCAATGTAAATGTCTAAAATAGCTATTCTAGATTATGGGGCGGGCAACTTGTTTAACCTACGTCAGTCAGTTGTAAGAAATGGTTGTGAAACTGTTTCAATTGTGGATACTCTGGTAGGACTAAGTAATTTCGACGGATTAATCTTACCTGGCGTTGGCAATTTTGACTCAGCAATTCAGACAATCAGAAAAGATTCAAGGTTTTTTATGAATGCAATCGATAATGGGATGCCTGTTCTGGGAATATGTCTAGGACTGGAAATGTTATTCGATTATAGCGAGGAAGGCACTTTGGATGGCCTGAGTGTATTTCCAGGCGAAGTGTTGTTGCTGCCTAGGAAGCAAGTTAAGGTGCCACACATGGGTTGGAATACTTTAGAACCCATAAAGGAAAGCAAACTGTTGTCCGGGATTAATCATGGCGATTGGGTATATTATGTACATTCATACCACATAAATCCAATAAATAAATCGATTGTTGTGGCAACTTCAGAATATGGAGATATTCTTCCTGTAGCGATAGAGAAAGAGAACATCTTTGGTACGCAGTTTCATCCAGAAAAATCTGGGGTTGTAGGTTCAAAGATTATTAAGAATTTTTTGACAATCTGTGGTAGCAAGCGATGAAAATCCTAGCTTCTATAGACTTACTGGATGGACAAGTTGTCCGACTCACCAAGGGAGAAGAGTCAAAGAAGACCGTATACAGTCATGACCCGAAAGCAGTCGCCAAAAGATGGGCGATGGAGGGAGCTGATATGTTGCATTTGGTCGACTTGGACGCTACTTTAGATACGGGTAAGGACAACATACAATTAATCGAGGAAATTGTTAGCTCTACAAATATTCCAATACAGGTCGGAGGCGGACTTAGAACAGAGGAAGGGATACACAGAATGATTGAAATCGGGTGCAAAAGGGTAGTACTGGGAACTTTTGCGTATCAAAAACCTAATATCGTACGCAGGATGACTAAAATGCAACCTAATAGAATAATTCTGTCAGTCGATCACCGAGGGGGGAACGTTATGATTAAGGGATGGAAAAAGTCTTCAGACTACTCGGTTGCAGAAGCAATTTCCAGGTTTAATAAGATAGGGATAACAAATTTCCTTGTAACTGATATTGAACGTGATGGAACCATGGAAGGTCCTGACATCGAGACAATGAACAATATATGTTCGAATCTTGCATTAAACGCAATAGCGAGTGGAGGAATCTCCTGTTTATTAGACATTTTTAAGCTTGCGGCCGTAGGTTGCAGGGAATTGATCCTAGGGAAGTCTTTGTATGAAGGCATGATTGATTTGAAAAAAGCGAAGGCAATTCTATAATGCCTTTATCTAAGCGTATTATTCCATGCTTGGATGTAGATAACGGAAGAGTCGTAAAGGGAATCAAATTTTCCGGCGTGAAAGACGCTGGTGATCCTGTTATGTTGGCTAAAAAATATACTAATGAAGGTGCTGATGAACTTGTATTCCTTGACATAACCGCATCTCAACAAGGGCGCGACATAATGAAGGTCGTTGTAAGAGATGTGGCAAGTGTAATTGATATACCATTTACCGTGGGTGGTGGCATAAAGACTTTGAATGAGGCAAGGGACATTTTGCTGAACGGCGCAGACAAGGTTTCAATAAATACCGCGGCTGTGAAGCGCCCTGAGTTGATTACCGAGCTGATGACAGTTTTCGGGACGCAGTGCGTCGTAGTAGCCGTTGATGTGAAGAGGAATTACGATCTGAATGAACGTAGAATATCTCATAATGTGGACTATAATAATAATGACTTCTTCTTCGAAGTCAGAATATATGGCGGAAAGGAAGGTACCGGCATTGATGCAATTGAATGGGCTAAGAGAATTGAAAGTCTTGGAGCAGGGGAAATCCTTCTGACAAGCATTGACGCAGATGGTACGGAAAACGGATATGATATAGAGCTTTACAAAGCCATTTGTGAAAATGTTAGAATTCCGGTGATAGCATCGGGTGGATGTGGTTCTTCGAAGCACATGCTAAATGTTTTTAGTAAAACAGACGTTGATGCCGTACTTGCTGCTTCTATTTTTCACTATGGCAAAATATCGATAAATGACGTAAAGAAATATTTGTCAAATAGTGGAGTTAGAATGAGACTCTGACCCCGATATTCAAGATAGCTCGCTTAATGTCACAATATTTGACCACCGTGAGTTGTTAGAGGTGTGTCACTCTTTTTACTCTAGATTTACGCATGGAAAATGGCTGGTCGAAGTCAGCGAAATATCGCTACCATAATTATGATACTAAAAATTATCTCTCCGGTCAAAATGAAGTCCTTTAATTTGGAAAAAATGGTCTTTCTGTACTTAATTGATCCTCTAATAACGCGTTGGTCACGAATAGTGACTAATGCGTACAGTTTTGTAAGAGCTATTAGAAAATTAATTGCAATGTAAACTGGTAACAAAATGATATCCTCAGGACGACGTCGCATATGTGGAATGAATTTGATACCTCTTCCTACTGTCCATAATAGAAGGATGAGCGATGCGAACAGCCACTGTTGATTGATTAGTGCTATCCCGAAAAATATAGGTCCCAAGAAAAGAGTAAAAGTGGAAATGAACCTGTCTACCATAAAAAAGGCCAGATAAGGATGCTGCCACGCCCATCCTTCCCACAGGCTTATGAAATCGGAGTTATGGCTATTTCTGGACCACCGGATGCGCTGACTCCAAAATGTCCTAAAGTCTGCTGCGGCTGATGAATACACTACTGCGTTGCTCTGATAATAAGTCTTCCAACCTTGTTCCTGTATTATTCTAGTCAAGCACTTGTCCTCTCCTGATTCTTTTCTTCTGCCGAATATGATTTCATTCAAGAATAACTCCAATTTTGGCAGCAATACTCTCCTGCGATAAAGGGAAGTTCTACCCGACAAACACGACAACGCCTGACCTGCTGCGGTCTGCGATGGTAAGTCGTAGTAGTTTCGCATGTCCCAAAATACATCAGTAATTTTTTGCCACAGCGAATTCCTTGAAATGGGATGCTGCCGCGTGGTCACTCCACCAATATTTGAATCAAGAGTGAACGGAGCCAAAACTTTATCGTGTATTTTTGGACCCCAGATAGTATCGCTGTCAACCAGGGCAACAATATCGCAATTGGATTCTCGTATTCCATCTGCTAGCGCCGATCTTTTACCTAATTTTGAGGTCACTATTAACTTGACGTTGGGTTTGCCATTGGAAAAATCATTATAGAGTTGTATACATTTTGTATCAGAGCTATCTATAACTGCTATTAATTCATCAGGATTGTTTTGCCACCATGAGTCGAGACATTTGGCAAAGATTGTCGGATCTTCATTATAAACTGGGGTAATTATGGCAAGAGAAAGATGACAATTCTCCTCGCCAAGTTTGTCGGATTTCCTTTTAGGTTCAATTGGTGCATACATCGATGCCGTTGCCTTCTTTATTGCCCACACCGACCATCTCCATGTTCCTATCAATCCAATTGGAATGAGCAACCAATATTGTGAACCTTCTGACGGTACAAAATTACGAATTACGTATGACTTGAGACCATTAATAGTATAGATTATGTCATTAAGATCGAACCAAACTGGCGAAGTGACCAGTAGAATCAAGAAGCATGTAAGTACGATATCAAATGCTAAGTTACGAGAAACTGAGTTCCGATATCCAATCATTTTCACAGTGTCTATAAAAATTCTTCACCCTTCATGTTTATGGTAGTTTCATTTTTATTTAATTTTAGCTATCGGCTTAACCTAGTAGTTGGTGAGCTAACATATTTCTTATTAAATTCAATAAGAGCATGTCAAGGAACAAGAAACAGGATTGTATATATATCATTCCTTACAAACGCATACAATTATAATGATATTACAAGGGATAGGAGGGTGTGGGAACGAGTAAGATTAGCATAATTGGGTCTGGCGTAGTAGGTACGGCTACAGGCAGAGGATTTGACAAGTTAGGACATGAGGTTATCTTTTATGATGTTGCTAAGGAAAAACTTAGATCTTTGAAGAATCTAGGTTACAATGTTGCCAATACCTTAGAGGAAGCTATGTCCCACACTGAAATTTCCTTCATATGTGTGAATACACCTACTAGTAATGCTCAACAAGATCTATCGCAAGTGATGTCTGCTCTATATCAGCTCGCGAATTTCCTTAATGCTACCAAAAGATTTCATCTCATCGTATTCAGGAGCACAATGTTGCCTGGAACTATGCGCGATCTTGTAGTAAGCTATCTCGATATGCACTGTTCAAGAAAGCGAGGCGTCGATTACCAACTTTGCTATAATCCAGAATTCTTAAGACAGAATTCTGCTCTCGACGATTTCTTCTCTCCTGACAGGGTAATAATAGGTGAGGATAGAAAAGGAGTTTCGGAGAATTTAGTGTCTTTATACAAGGAACTAACAGACAGGATCATTGTAACTACATTTGAGGCTGCGGAATTGATAAAATATGCCTCCAATTGTTTTCTCGCTCTGAAGATCTCATTTTTCAATGAAATAGGGATGATATGTCGAAATATTGGGATTGATGACAAGATTGTGAGTTTGGGGGTTTCATTGGACAAAAGAATAGGAAAATACGGTACAGAAGCAGGTAGGCCCTTTGATGGAATGTGTTTACCAAAAGACACACAAGCTCTTGCATCATACGTGAAGAAGTTTCAGATAGAACCTGATTTATTACAGGTTGTTTTAGATATCAACAAGAGATTGGAGGACCTCACAACTACAAAACAGTTAGTGAGTGGTATCAGAGAATCGTTTCAGGTCTAAGCTTGACTTTTCGAGAAACGGATCCGTAACTTCCAGCTCGATATCTCAAACATCATTTTTTAATAAATTTATATTTGGCGGAGGAGCTTCCCGCCATGATGATTTTGTTCCGTTTCATGGTGTTTTTTCAAATCCTATTGGTTGTTTCGATGCTATGTGTTTTGAAATATCCTATGGTAGACGCTATCTCCAAACCCGAACTAATAGGGGTAAATATGATCGGGTATTACACTGCGTTGCCCCAAAGTAGAGAATTCAAGGCCCCATTACCGGAAAATTACTTTGATGATAGCTTCAAATTAATTAGTCAAGCTGGAATGAATCATATACGCTTTGTATATTTCTGGGAATCCTACGTTAAAGATCCCATAGCTTTTATGAACGAAATAAAATTTGTTGCCGCAGCGGCAGATAAATATGGGCTGAAAATTATTTACGATAATCATCAATTTCATACTTCCTCGTGGCTGAATCCTCAGCGCGGTACAGGTTTCCCTTCATTTTTGTTTCAGAACAATTCTCAATACGCATATGGTAGCGGGGGTAGTCCTAAGTATCCTTCGGCTATGTCATGGTGGAACCACTGGTGGAATAGGGAGATTACGGATGTTAATGGTACTGATGGTTGGACCTTGCAGGCTGATTTTTTGAAACAGATTGTTAACGCCGTGGACTCTCATCAAAGTACTGTGGGTTACGAAATCCTTAGCGAACCACAAGTGCACGAGGCGAACCAATGGGAAAAAATAGGGAAGTTCAATTCATTCATTACGAATCAGTTAAGGGAATTGACGTCTAAAAACGTAGTATTCAGTATGACAATACCAGTGGACTTGAAGAGTCCGATTGGGGTAAATGCCACCAATCTTGCTCTAATGACACCATCTAATAAAACAAATACCATTTTCAAATTCAGCCTATACGGATTGCCCGATCCTGGAAGCTATCAAGAACAGCGGTTGAATATTTTCGTTGATACTGCTAAAATTGCTGGAGTACCCATCTATGTTGGAGAATGGAATAATGTTGACAGGGAGCCTACTGTGAACGAAGAAGGTGACGTGGTCTATGAAATTAGTCCTGAAACGAGCAACATCACTCCGGCACAGACTTCTTTGATTCTGGATAAATTTGGCCAGGTTGACGTATATGGATGGGCTTTTTGGCACTGGAATTTTAGATCGCATAAAGTTGACAATTTCAACTTGGTAATTACGGGCACTAATGGTACTATTCAGCCTACTCCGTACTATGATATTCTCAAAAACGCTATAGCTGCTTCATATGGAACTCAGAAACCTCAATAGTGTTACACTGAAGTACCGTTCTGTCCTACTGAATATCTTTTACCTTCTATATTGTTTTTGCAAACTGCAGAAGATTTATTTCCAAAAGGCAGGAATCTAGTAGATTAGTAATAGGTTTGACCATTCAGATATCACTAAAACACAATACTAAGTTGCGGGCGATGGTCATTCTAGCTATTCCCCTTGTACTTTCAGCATACACTCATCTATGGAATCCGGCAGGGTTCCCGTCGCAACATGTAGATGAGGGACATTATCTAAGGAAGGCAATCTCAACTGCTGAAGGCGAAGGCCTCCAACCACAGAATCGATATTTGGCGCCATATTTTGCTCAAATGTTCCTGGCAGGTATTTTTAAGATTATAAACTATCCTGCTTTCTTGATCAAAGAAGGAATTGGTTCCACTTCAGTAGAAGAAATCTTCATGATTCCAAGACTAATAATGGGATTTCTTGCCATTGTAGACACTTTTTTAATTTATAAGATTTCTCAGAGGAGGTACGGCGATAGTGTTGCACTTGCGGCTTCAATTCTTTTTGCCGTAACACCTCTTACTTGGATGACAAGAAGGGTCTTGTTGGAGTCCATTCAATTACCATTTGTCTTAACTTCAATTTTATTAATCCTGTACTCGGCTGATCTGAAGCACCAAAAAAAGGTTGCAATCATCATGTCAGGAGTATTTATGGGACTTGCGATTTTCACCAAAATACCAGCTTTTACTACAATTCCTCTCGTTGCATCTATGGCTTACTTCAGCTCGAGGCGTTTAACGTATGTGATTCTGTTTATTGTCCCAGCAATTCTGATACCTGCCCTATGGCCAATGCATGCTCTCACGCTTGGAGATTGGAATGAGTGGGTTAATGGTGTACTTTATCAAACACAAAGAGAAAGTCGGCCCCTTCTTAATTCATTAAATACATTATTCCAAGTTGATCCTCTATTATTTGTCGTTGGGTTTGGGGGAACTATATATTCAATATTTAAACGCGACTACTTCATGTTGATGTGGATAATTCCCATATTGATATTTCTTCAATTAATAGGCTATGTCTCATCATTTCATCTTATTCCCCTATTGCCTCCATTTTGCATAGTTGGGGGTCGCATGATTATGGAAATTGGAAACAATTCACTAAATAAGAAAATGCGAAAATTGTTACCGGCGATAAGGATATCTGCTATAGGCCTGTTTGGATTTATCAGTATAAGTATGCTTATTTCAATTGATACAAACGCAACTTATTATCAAGCGCTAGCGTTTGTAGTTCAGAAGTTACCTGATGTCCAATCCGTAAATGCAACGAATGCAGAACCTAAGACTGTGGATGAAGTCACTCTAAGTGGAAATCCAGAATACTTTTGGGTTCCAGAGTTTATTTTCGATAAATCTTTTAAGGGCAGCAGCTACTACAGTAATGTTCCATTCAAAACAGACAAGTACATCATGATTATTGACAAAGGATTTATGAATATATTGGACGGTAATTCTAGGTCCAGCGAGAGACTGAACCTTGCACTCAATGATACCGTTTCTCTCTCAACATTTCAACACAATATTACAGGGAATCTTGATACATCAAAATATCCTTATACGAATTTGAGACTTACACCGGAATCTAAATCCATTGATATCAGAGCTAATTACTGAGGCTTCTCCGCAGCCATAGGCGTGCTTTCAATTTTTCAATGTCAAAAAGTATTTAATTTGTTCACGTAGCATAGTTGACTGAACTTTGCGTCTCCTATTGCTTCATTCAGATTTTGTTGAATATGAACCGCTGTCAAAAGAAATCGTACTTGCGGAGGAAGAAATTTCCTTGGTGAAGAAATTGATAAAAAATGTAATTGTAGTCCTGACCGCTGTCGAAAATGAAGATGATGAGTTCGTTATTTCAGAGGCATCCATGGAGATAGGAGGCTATGCAAATCTTGTGAAGTGTCAGAAGCTCTTGATTTATCCATATGCGCATCTCAGTTCGAATCTCGCCTCGCCACATCTCGCCTTACAATTACTTAACTCGCTAAGCAAAAACTTGAGTACAAAATTCGAAGTTGAGAGGGCGCCATTCGGGTGGACTAAGGCGTTTACCATAAAGGTAAAAGGACATCCTCTGGCTGAGAATAGCAAAACTATCTCAAAAGCTCAGGCGACTACTACAGGCGAGATATTCTCGAATTCTACATCCGAAGCTATTAAGGCCGAACAGCGCCAACAGTCATCGTGGAATATATTGGACGTTTCTGGAAAACTAATCCCTCTTAAGGAATATTCATTTAATACCCATAGTTCAAATCTTAAAACCTTAGCTAATTATGAAGTGTCAAAGAGGCGCAGCGTAGATGAAGTCCCACCTCATGTAAAGTATATGAAGAAGCTAGGGATTGCAGATTACGAACCAGCATCTGACGGTGGTAATATGAGATTTTATCCAAAGGGTAGGTTGATGAAATCCCTAATTGAATCTCTAGTTAGCAGCAGGATATCAAAATACGGAGGAATTGAGGTGGAAACTCCCATAATGTATGATTCTAATCATCCAGTATTGTATAGTTACTTTAACAGATTTCCAGCCAGACAGTATGGTCTAAATTCTGATAATAAGCATTTATTCTTAAGATTTGCCGCATGCTTCGGTCAATTCTTAATGGCAAAAGACTTCCAAATTTCTTATAAAAATTTGCCGCTTAGACTATACGAATTAACTAGATATTCATTCAGGAGAGAGAAAAGTGGTGAACTTGTAGGTCTAAAACGACTGAGAGCGTTCAGTATGCCTGATTGTCACGCCATATGCAAAGACCTTGAACAGGCAAAAAAGGAATTTTTGAAAAGATTTGAGGTTTCAATTAATGTCTTGAATGACTTGGGTATATCTCCAGATGAGGATATCGAAATGGCTGTCAGATTCACTAGACAATTTTATGAAGAGAATAAGGAATTCATAAACGAATTAGTCAGTAAATTTAAGAGGCCTGTTCTCGTTGAAATGTGGGATGAAAAATTCTTTTACTTTGTTTTAAAGTGGGAATTTAATTTTATTGATAGCATGGGAAAAGCAGCTGCGCTTTCGACCGATCAGATTGATGTTGAAAATGGCGAGAGATTTTGTATCCAATTTGTGGACGAGGATAATGAGAAAAAATTTCCAATAATATTACATAATTCGCCAAGTGGAGCAATTGAAAGAGTCATGTATGTCTTGTTGGAAAAGGCTGCAATAAAATCGAAATTAGGGCTAGTACCATCCTTTCCTTTATGGCTTTCACATACACAGGTTAGGATAATCCCTATCTCTTCAAGACATCTTGAATATAGTGAAAAAATAGCTGGTGAGTTTGCCAAGAACCACATTAGGGCAGATATTGATGACAGAGAGGAGTCAATTGGGAAAAAAATTAGAGATTCAGAAACAGAATGGATACCTTATGCACTAGTTATTGGGGACAATGAAGTCGGATCAAACCAGATCGTAGTTCGCGATAGAGAGGCCAAGAATCAATATAGTCTATCCATCACAGAATTCATACACAAGGTGGGTTTGCAAGTGACTGACAAGCCATATTTACCATTAAATCTCCCGGTTCACCTATCACAGCGTCCAAAAATATGATGAATGCAGTATTAGAACCTCCGCGAGAATCCTTTCAAAGGCTCAGTATTATTTTGTAGTAATATAAAAACTGCTTACTATCTTGTGGTAATGCTCAAAACCTGATTTAATTTGAAAAAATTTGAAATACACATTGGGATTAAATTTATTCATTAGATCAGATACCAATCAGGTCACTTATCATGATCAATGTTAACGAGTACAAGTTTAGCGGCTAGATCATCTTTTTATAATGCAGTGTGAAGGTATTTTTCTTGTATGGGAAGAATTGAAAAAGGGGTTTCATGCAGCGCTCAGGGTTGCACTAATTCTGCTCAGAGATCGATTAGCGGCAGCAAAGCAGCTATGGCAGTCGATCTCGGAATAGATACCTCAAATAAGCGAGCATACCTATGTAGGGAGCATTATAAAGAATGGAAGAAGGCAACTAAACAAGATAGAGAAAATGAAAGAGCTCGTTGGGATTAGTTGATTATTATTATTTTATTGTTAGATAAGAATCATTGATGCAAAATATTTTTGCGAACAAATTTCCGAGTTAAAATCCGTAAAAGAGTCTGAGTTGCCAGGGTGCCTTCTCGAAAGTCATTATTTTTTAATGATACTTCAACCATATCCATTCCTATAAGATTTGCTGAATAATGAATGGCATCAATAATTTTTAATATGGTGAATGGATCCAAGCCAAAGGGTTCAGGTGTTCCTGTACATGGGACAAAGGGGATATCATATACGTCAATATCAAATGAAACATAGATGTTTCTGTCCCTAGTCATTTGTGATAACTTTGTGATAAAGTGTTGAGTATTTTCTTTTAAGTCCCAAGCATCGAATGTGGTTACACCCTGATCTTTCGCGAAATTGTCTTCGACCTCATCAGCCTGTCTTATTCCAATTTGAATAATATCTCTACCTTGTAGGTAACCCTCGTGTATTAGTCTAAAAAAAGGAGTTGTATGGCACAAGTCTCTTCCTCCATATTCCGATTTCATGTCACGGTGAGCATCAAAGTGGATCAACAAAGGAGTTTCTTCGATAAGACCCTTGAGGAAAAAATAAGAAATAGTATGTTCTCCTCCGAGGACTATAGGTATTTTCTTATGTAAAGATATCTCCTTCGTAAGGGATGGCAAGTATTTATCCAAGTAAGACAAGACGAAGTTGACCTTGTCCATGTTCCCGCTAACCTTCGGAATAATGAAATCGCCAACATCTAGAATATTTATGACTTTTTTCAAGTCCACCTTTTCCTCAAATACATAGGTTTCAATTTGATAGGCAGAAGTTGATCTAATAGCCTCTGGACCTTTAGACGTTCCTTTACCGAAAGTAGTGGTTAATTCAAGTGGAACTCCGAAAAGTATTGCATCTGAGCTTTCGTAAGTTACGGACAAATCCATGTCACCAAAAGATGCTTTTGAGGCTGTCTTTTCTGGCAGCCTAAATAAGGGTTGAATAATATTGATAAGGTCTTGCACTAAAATAAGTCACAATTTTTCCTTAAATGTATTTTGAAATAATCTAGACATATTGAATAAGAGGCTAGTGTTTGTTGTTACTATTATTCCAGAAAAGTTCATCCAGATTTGCTTGTCTTGGCTTTCCAATAATAGATTTGAAATTCACATTAAGGGCAGACAACAGTTGATCAAAAGTTGACTCTAGTGTTTCTAGATATTTCTCCTTATCTATTTCGTTGTGATTAGCAAGTTCCACAGGCTTGACTCCTTCAGCGGTTCTGGTCTTAACGTAAGATATAATGTCTCCAGATCTAACCAGTCTACCACTGCCTCTTAATAATTTAGCGGCCTTTATATGCTGAGGTAATCCTTTTACTGAGGATGTATCAATATCATTTCCGTCAATAGATAAATTCTTACCATAATCAGTAACCTTAATTCCATACTTTTCAGGAGATTTATTGACCATTACATTAAACGTAAGCTCTTGAAGCGGAATCTCATTTTTTTCAAGCTTGGTCGCGTTATCCTTAATTATCTCTTGAATCCTTTCCTTAGCTTGGTTAAAATCTGCAGTAGTGTTAACTTTGCTCAGAATATCCAAGACTTGATAAAATGCTTTCCTAATGAATGGAGGAGTATGAGATTTCTTGCCTGTAAGGCCTTTAACGTCAACCATACCATCTTTTAAAACTCCTACATAATTCTTCTTTAAATCACTGAATACAACGTACCTATATTCCTTATCAAGTTCAAGATCAACTCCCAGATTTGTTCTAGCCCATTTGGAGACTTGTTCCACTCTACCTTCACTAGGATCCTTCAAAAATAAGGAATCAGTATCGCCGTATACTACTTCTATTCCTATTTCTTGGCATCTTTCGATAGTCTTTGTTGTGGTATCTCTGCCAATTGCGGCTGTTGCGTCGGCAACTGGAAGACAGTAAAGTGGAAAAATTTCGGCACCCATAACTCCGTAGCTCGCATTCAAGATAACCTTTATAGCCTGACTTACTACGACATATAATTGCCTCTCATCGTATGGAAGTGACTTGTCTTTCGAAAGATGTTTGTAGTAACCTACTCGCAAATCCCTGAGAGACCCTATTAGCAGCGATGTTATTCCTCTTCTGCTCTTGCAGATCCAGTGGTTGGTACTAGAAATGAGTTGTTTAGGATCGGTCTTACAATCAGTATGGTTGCAATTTACAGTTTCATATGACAAATTATGAACTTTTATTATGCTTGGATAAAGACTAGCAAAGTCAACTACCACTACGTTGAAGTGTATACCGGTAGTCGGTGCCACGACCAAACCCCCACGATATTTTTTCTCCTTTATAATGGCGGTAGTGGAGGATTGCCCTTTGCTCAAGAGTTCATCTCTACGTGGGATAATCGCATTGATTTTTCTATGTTCAAAATACATCATGCCTCTGATCCATTGGTTCACACCAAATCTTGACACGTCTTCTATAGACATTCTAGAGATTCTCGCAATTACAACAAGTAGCTTCATGAGAAGATCATCATTGAAACTCGTTAGTCGGTAAGTCAACTCTGCATCTTTTAAGCAATACTCAGCCAGCTGACGTACAGGCAAATCGCTTATGTCTCCTTCGAATTCTATCTTTGAATCATTTAATAGTGCTTCACAGATAGCTCCGAGTCGGTATTCTGAATACTTGTGACTAAAAGCATAAATTTGAATTGACCTGTTCTGAAATGTCCTAAATAGATCTATATGTAATCCATTTCTTAATTGAACAGGTTCTGCTTGTATTCCTTTTTTAATAAATGATTCACGCTTCATTAAAATAGGTACATCTTCTCGCGGAATTACAGAATTTCTAATTGGATCAATCTTTGGATCTTGTGATCTAGCGTACAAATACGGGAGATCAAAATCATCGCCATTAAAGGTTACTAATATCGGGAACATCATAATCGTTTCGAAAGCTTTCTTAATCAATTCAATTTCTGTCTTGCAGAGCTCTACTTCTGGTGGTAGATTTTCAATTTTTTCATCAGTGTCATTCTTACCCAAGACAAGTACTCTCTTGATACCATCACTTGATACCATACCTATGGCCGTTATCTTCCTATCATGCTCTCGGGGGTTAGGAATTCTACCTTCCTGAGAATCGACTTCTATATCAATCGCTATACGCTTCATTTTAGGAATAGGCTGATTGAGCAGATAAGCCCATTCCGTAATGTATTTTCTATATTGCTCGTTTCCGGCTTCTCGTGTCCCTTCTATCATTCGATGCCACAGTAGATCCTTAAGGGCAAGCTCAACGGTTCCAGAGATATCATATCGATCTTCCATTATTTGATCTCCGTTTCTGACATAATAGCTACCGGGGATTAGATTCGAGTCATATAGGTAGTTCTCGTGATATTTTATATCAGCTTCCCATGCTGTCAGTTTTTCTCTAATACTGTTATCAGTACCCCCGATCGACAATGGATCTGGTGCAGTAATTTTGATGACCTCAATGTTTTTATCACGTATCAGATCCATTTTGTTGGTTAGAGATTTTGAGAATCTTTTGTCATTTTTCATGATATCTTCCAATATTACTTCATTTTCCAATTTGGTAAAACAATAGGGTCTATGTCCAGTTTTATCCGCCCAAAAATAGATTGAGTCTAATTCTGGAACATAGAACTTCAGGTAGACTTTCTGATCCTCGCCTGAATATATTGCGGAAACCAGCATAGCCCTAATATTTTCCGGCAACTCCGATCTAAAGTCGCTCTTTCCCTTCCTTGTTTCCAGTACTGGTCCTTGATCCAATCAACTTTCTATGTACATTGCTATAATAAATATTTGCTAATTCCCAAGTGCCATCCCATGGTCAAATAGCATCACGACCTAGAGATATTATTTTTATATTCCATTACTGTTGGATCTATAACAGCTTGCCTAATTTACGAATTGAATGAACCCTTGATCTCATTTCAATGTAATATTTAGAATTTTACAAAGCTGATGCAGTCGTGTTTCAGATAAAGGTATCCCAATTGTTCATTCTAAGTACGAACACGCTCACATGTTCTCTTCAGTAGTAAAGAGCATTGGATTCTAAATATTATCGATACTGGAACTTATCCGAAAAAAGCTATGCTCAAGTAATTAGTTCTGATTTTTTTTATTTGGCTTAAATTCTCATTATTCCAAAACAATGGTCACACATGTCTAAGCCAGTAACTCGAGTAGCACAGCCAAAGTAAAGATTGAATAGACATATATTTTGCAAATAATTTTAAAAATAAATCCATATGAAGTGGACAGGCGTTGAACGCTTTATCCCCCTGAACAGATTTCAAGCTCATTCGATCTTACAAATTAACTATAGCCAAAAATCAGCTGGAAAATGCTTATAGAAAGGTCTACATAGGTAACACCATATGCAATATTATAAGGCATCTCACTTAGGGCAAGAAAGATCGCGGATAGCACAAATGAAGCTTTTTGACTATACTGGCTATGCAATGTTAACATATACTGTCAAGAAAGATCAAAGTGGCTTTGAACCAGTAGGTGAAGAAATTCTGGTCGCTAAAATGGTAATTGACAACGGGGCCTTATTATTGTTATGTGATAATGATGGCTATGTAAAGGCTCAATCAAAACCATTGCCGGTAGCGAAAGTGAATGAATTATATATTCGTATGCAAAATGACGGAATTTTGGAGTATAAAGGAGAAATCAAGACCGTGAGCTGACGATACAAGAGAGGCATTATATCCTGAG
The DNA here is from genome assembly GCA_036558405.1 of Nitrososphaeraceae archaeon. Taxonomy (GTDB): domain Archaea; phylum Thermoproteota; class Nitrososphaeria; order Nitrososphaerales; family Nitrososphaeraceae; genus TA-21. The sequence continues at coordinate 48,203 of DATBFR010000104.1, forward strand.
AATCAAATTATTATTACGTTACGTTTCATTTCCCATCGAAAAGGCAATTTAGGCGATTATTTTAGTCCCAATTACAGAACCGTTAATAATAATTTTTCTTAGAATATCTACATCAGCCTTTGTGACGATAGTCGGAATATTGGATCTCTGTATTACCTTTAGTGCGACTATGTCCATTAGGTCGTAAGTCCCAGCCTGACTGTTTTCTCGACTAAGTAATTTTAAGCAATCGACAATTGACAATTTGGAAAATAACTTCGCATCTGGACTTGTATTCGGATCTTTGTCATATATGCCAGTTACATCTGTTGCATTAATGAACTGGCTTGCCTTTACTTTTTCACTTATGAGTGCTGAAGTTGCATTTGTACTTTGACCCGGATGTAGACCACCGCATATCACGAGTTTGTGAGAATCAACCGCTACCGCAACAGATTCTAGGGATCTGGGAATTTCTGGATATCCCAGGTTCCCTAGACCAGTTAGTAGTACTCGAGCGTTCAAGCGGGAAACTTCTATGCCTAAGGCATCTAAGGTTGCCTCGTCGGCTCCTAGTCTTCTTGCCAAATCAATGTAGAATCTGGCAATCTTACCTCCGCCACAAACAACAATAGGCTGGGCCACATTACTAAGTTCAATTAACAGATCGATATACTTTCGCAACGAAGAATGTGTTGATTTAGGCCTGAAAATACTCCCGCTGAGCTTTATCACAACCCTTTCTTTATCGCTAAATTCCATGGGATTATCCTATTTGAGTTCGTGATCTTCTTCTCCAAATATCTTCCTTGCTGCTTGGGAAACGCCCGTTCTATACCTAGGACTTGTATAAACTCTCAACATATCCAGATGACCAGAAATTGAGTTTATGATCGGCAACTGTGAAATTGGCGTTCTTATTGCACCCTTTTCACTTACTAGTAATATTGATCTCATTTCACTCTTATTTGGCGCAAGTGGAACTGACGCGATCCCGGATATGTCAATGAAAATGTGATTAGATCTAATTCTAGCACTATCTGCAATCTTCAAGCCCACATCTCTAACCCAATCCCTGTTCAATTTCCTTTTCAACTTTTCCTTCTTATATATGAATTTTTCATATACGCATTTCAAGAGATTCCTATCTAAATAATTCATCATGAGTTGCCTAGAAAAACCATTCTTGTCGGAAGAAAGAATCTTGAAAATGATAGTTTCATCTGTCATAGACAAATAGTCATCAAGTGACATCTTGTCCAAATGAATGGAATCGTAAGCAAGAGATATAGAATGAAGAAGCATGATTTCTGCAGCTCTGACTGTTTTGTGAAAGTAAACTGCCTTGAACATTTCATAACGCGATATAAGCATTGATTCGAAAGAATAAAGTGCTGATCGGCACAAACCCAGTCGTGAAGTATTTGTAATAACGAAGGAATTTATGATTCTGTTATAGTCTATCCTTCCATATTCTGTGCCAGTAAACAAGCTGTCTCTAGGCAGATAATCCATCAAGTCAGCAGATAAACTACCTGCCATCAGTTCATTCATAAATTTAGTTGGCGACTGTCCGGATGAAAGCTCGCCTATACGCTTAGAAGAGTAACCATAGCTGGCTAAAATGTCGTGAATAACAGTCTTGCGTATTATTTCCTTCCCTATCAATTCATGATTCTTCTTATTTTTACTATTGATTACCTCTTCAAATAAATGAGAAAATGGACCATGACCAATATCATGTAGAAGTGACGCAACCCGCAGCTCCTGAACAAGATCATAATCTGGTAGAGCGTTGATTGTGTGAAGGTGGTCACCTGCTAATCCCGCTACATACATTGCCCCTAACGAGTGCTCAAATCTAGAGTGTTGGGCTGACGGGTAAACAAGATGAGCTCCCGCAAGTTGCTTTATGCGCCTCAATCTTTGGAAGACACTAGTATCTATAATTTCCCGTTCTAGCTGTGTCAGGTGAATATGTCTATGAATCGGATCGGTTATTTCGGCAACATATTTCATTCACTGAAATAGTGATAAACCTTGAATTAAATCTTGATTATTGACTGTACTACGTCTAGGATTTTCTTATTTATGTTCATTTTTGTTTCCTTTGCATTTATTAGTTTCCAGTTAAAACGTTTTGCCAGCTTTTTGTAGTTTTTATGAGCTTTTTCCATAAGTAAATCGTCGCTTTCAAACTTGTCTCTCGAGCTTTTTGATCTTGACTTAGAGGTATAATGATCCACATCGAGTACAATACACACATCCTCTGATGGTAATCCCTTGTCTAAATTTTGAAGCCAATCCATATTCATTTTCTTTGATATGCCGTATACCAAATTTGAATGATAGTATCTATTCAATATGACGATAGTACCCTTCTTTAACATACTTTCAATATCTTTCTTTCTTTCCCACCGATTTGCAGAAAGAAGCATCAATTTAGTTTCATCAGGGTATTGACGTTCCCCTCTAAGGAATGCCCTTATTTCCGCTCCGATAGGAGTTGAATAATCTGGAAAATCGATAGTAGTACAACTTCTTCCTTTGTTTTTCAAAGCGTCCTCCAGTAGTCGTGATTGGGTTGTTTTCCCAGCTTTATCTATTCCCTCTATTACTATAATTTTTCCTTTGCGCAATTCATATTAACAAATAAGAGGAGGATAAAGATGTTATGAACTCGTATATGGCAAACGGTGTGAATAAATATTCCCTATCTATTTCGAGCTTTTACCAAAATCAGATTTATCGTGGTAGTCATATCTTTTAACTGCCACAATCTTCAATGTGGGTGACATTGGATTATGGCAATGATTTTGATAACTATTCGTTAAATACTAATCTGCTCGTTCAGTAATAGTATATTGAATGTCGTATCGCATTCCTATTTGGATCTCCAATGTAATCAATTACATATTAAATTCGGAACTGCAATTTTGACTTTGGGCATTGGCTTCGTACAGGACAAAAAAGTCACACAGTGGATAATCACGGCGTGCATTGAATGTCTCCCAGGAAATCCCCTTCCAAAGCGCTATTTGATGCGATCCGTACTGATCCTGAGCTTCCGCAAAGCCCCGTTAACGAAATTTCAGAGGGAACCTGCATCCCGCATATTGAATCAGATGTTACCATTCCTTCGAGGTCGAAGCTATCCTTCCCTATGTTTCCGGTATTTAGATAGCCTGTGACCGAAATGGTATTACCACCGCTATCATATGATGTTATTTCCCAATTACCGTACACAGGAACATCACCCATAAACGCGGAAAGAGCTAAAGTACTATTTTGTCGATCAGTACTTCCATTGCACATTATATTTCCACCTATGTTTCCAGAGGCGTCAGCTGCGGAAGCAATGCTGGAAGACAAATTATAAATTAAAAAAAATGTCAAAAGACTTAACGTAAAAACCACACCTTGCATTTAGACACTGCTAGTATGGTTAACAATTTATGGTTTATGTATGGAGACACTAGCTTGGAGCAATGTGAATTTGATATGTTTGCTAAATTTAGCGAAGTACAGATCTTCCTAAGGATCGAATTTATATCCATGCTTATCATGTATGCCAAGCAACAATGCAATATTCACGGTAATTGCAATTAATTCATTATTCTGTTAATTCCAATATAGGAAACAATATACTCTATATTTATTTACGAGTTTTTTAGAAATATCTTTCGCATTACATTAGCTATATTATTATATAGATTATCAGCTTACACTAAATCGACACAATATGGCACAACTGCCAGCTCTGATACCAAAAGAAGTAGAAATCCAGAGATTGAAGAAGATCTACATAATGGTCATTATGCTGGGTTCAATCGCAGCATCTGTCGAAGTAGATAACTTCGTCGATGGATCACTA
>DATBFR010000105.1:0-24310 GCA_036558405.1 Nitrososphaeraceae archaeon
TGCTATTCCAGAAGCTCCAAAAAATGATGCAGTAACAATTCCTTCAATACTCCCTCTTGATTTCCACAGTCTTTCCGCATGTAATATTTTTGGTATGATGAGAATGGCGCCTATTAATATTGCAGCAAATATTCCCAATACTTTTAGAATAAGAAATATGATATCAAGTACGTTGGGAGTCATGTTACCACTTTGAACCATTGTAGTCACTACAGATAGTACTGCTATTGCAAGTATATCATCAACTATAGCGGCCCCTAGAATTAACTTGGCTTCCTTTGTTTGCATTCTTCCTAACTCAGTCAGCACTCGCACTGATATTGCAATGCTGGTTGCTGTAAGTGCGGTAGCAACTAGAACTGATTGCAAACCTCCTAGGCCAAATAAAGTGAAAACGTAATACCCAACGAAGAAAGGGAGAGCTACTCCACATGCTCCAACTGTAAATGAGGCTGCACCTCCTCTGAGGAACTCTTTTGGAGTAATCTCAAGACCTGCTATGAAGAGTATAACTATTCCAGATATTTCTCCTATTTGTTTCACTGTCTCATCCAATATGACAAGAGGCTTTCCATCAAAGATTGGTAATGAACCTAAAGCGAAAGGTCCAACTATTATTCCAGCCAGAAGCTCGCCTAATACAACTGGAAGCTTTAACTTATTGAAGACCTCGGCAAAGATCTTAGCTGCAAAAAGGAGTATGGCAAGAGAGATTAGTACATGAATAAATGCTTCTTGTTCTGCAGCCAATTGTCGTCTTAACACAATAATAGCAGTACATTATAAAAATTGAACTTCCTAGTGTTCAAGAATATTGAAGGAAATTGTTGTTTCCAATATTCTGTAATCTGTAGAAATTTCCCTTAATATTTCTAGTACTAAAACTAAATGACAATTTATCTTTTTGACAGTCTTGGGCTATTAACTTTATTATCTACAATTACTTTTCGTATTTAGATATGAAAGTTTCAGCTGTTCAAAAACAAACAGCCGTAAACCTCACTGTTGCTATACTAATTGTCGCATCGATAATTATTGTCTTTGTTGAATACTTGTTTACCCTAACGGATGAGCAGATCTGGGCTATGTATGCTTTTGATCTCATAGTTACTGGAATACTAGTCGTAGATTTTGCATACAGACTGAAAGAATCAAGGTCGAGATTGAAGTTTATAATTGCTCATTGGTACGAGTTTCCTGCTATGATACCTCTGATAGCGTACGCAATGATAGACAGTACCTCTGCGGTCCAGCTCACAGTTGGGACCTTGAGATATCTTGCACTATTCAGACTGGGTAGATTGTACAATCTGTTATCCTTGATAAAAGGCAGTGAAATATTTTTACTCTCAGCAGCAGCCCTAGTAACGATCATTTTTGGCTCCTTTGGTATTTACGTTGCCGAATCTCAATCTACAAATCCTGATGCAAGCATACGTACCCTATATGACGCATTTTGGTGGTCTATTGAGACCATAACAACAGTGGCTTATGGAGAGTATTATCCAGTTACTTTCTTTGGCAGGGTAATTGCCGGAGTCCTTATGTTTGCTGCTATTGGTATCCTTTGGACTGTGGTAGCTTTGTTTACATCCAAACTTGTTGAAAAAAGAGTAAAGCAGTCAACCTCGGGCATAATTCAGGACACGAAGGATTTGATAAAAGAGAAGATAGACAATTTAGAAAGCCTTGATAAAACAGAGATAGAAGAATTGATCCGACTGATAAGAGGCATTAATCGTTCAGACTGAATACATTTTTTATTATTAGTGGAGATAGGAAATAATTGTTAGCAGCTCAGAAAAGTAGTTTTGAAATAGTTTTGTGCGTATTGTGCATATATGGATACTAACCGTTACAAAATGATGAGAGAAAAATACGAATTGAAAATTTTGTAATTGTGTCGAGGTAAATCAATTCACATATCCATCAATATTAGCCCAATATTCCTGATCTCATGTTACAAAATGAGAGTAAATCATACTCACATTTACACCTCATCAAATCAAGTGGGTTCTCTGAATGGTAAAATACTTACGTGAATTGAGAGATTTAAGTTGAAACGAAACTTTATCATGTTTAGCAAATAGAGATGGTACTAAATTTAACAAGGATGTTTTGGCAAACAAATAATCATGCGCAAATTATGCTATTTCTTCTAAACAACGTATATAATAATTCATCATAACAATTTTAATAATGTTTATATGTTACCTATCCTATCAACAATACCTTGTCAGTAGGACGATCCCCTGGCTGGGTAAGAGCCGCGCAAATTATTCTTGGAATTCTCACTATAATATTGTCTATAGTTGCCCTTGCATTTCCGGGCGCTACTTTTCTCTCAGCAATAGTAATCCTTTCAATAATATTGTTTTTTGTAGGAATAGAGAAAATAATAACTGGAATATTCCTACCCCAAAGATCAAAAGCAGCCACCATAGGCCTTGGAGTACTAGTACTTATTTTCGCTGGCCTTGCCATTGCCTTCCCTGCTGCCACTGCTTTCGTTGCGCTTATCTTTATCGGAGTAGCGCTACTATTCGGCGGATGTGCTAGAATCGCTGAAGGTATATCAGGCCACCATTCAGGATGGCAAAAGTTTGCCCTTATCGGAGTAGGCGCTCTAGCAGTCATTTTGTCGATCCCAGTAATGGTATTACCTGCATTTGGAGCGGCGGTCGCAGGGTTTGTGGTTGCCATAGCCCTATTGATACTTGGCATTCAAATGGTAGCGGCAGGTGTGTCAGGCCAAAGATTCCGAAATCCCGCAGATAAATACCTTCATGCAGAATAAAACATTCTGCTTTCTCCTAAACCTTAAGACCCTAGTGAAGTAATTTGGAAGAAATCCTCGGTTCAATGGAAAGTTTTCTCACAGTATTTGTAGGTTACTTAACAATAGCAATAGAGATTATGGCTGCCATAATAATTGGCGTAATCATAGTACTTGCCTTCGTTTCTGCCCTGAACATTTTGAGAAAACCTACTAGAGATCGAACACTGGCATCTGAAACTGTAAGGCTTAGCTTGGCTAGAGGTCTTCTCCTTGTCTTGGATTTTGTGGTTGCCAGCGACATACTCAAAACCATACTAGCTCCCTCTCCAACAGAGTTATTGCTTCTAGGTTTTATTGTTGCAGTTAGGATTGCCTTAAGTTGGTCGCTCTCAAAGGAATTAGATAGACATACTACTCACCTGCAGCAGTAAGAGAAGTGCAGATGGTCGCTGCACAACAATTATAATGGTACGCTAATGTGATTTGTTATGAATAATTAGGACGTGAATTAAGATAGTTGAGTAAATCAGGGATTCCGAAAAAGGAACGGGCCTTGGTATTGCAAGGTGGAGGATCTTTAGGCGCTTATGAGGCTGGGGCGTACGAGGCTCTTTATGGATGGCTCTCAAAAAAAGATAAGGAAGAAAGGAAGGAAAAAAGTATAACATTTGACATTATCGCAGGGACCTCTATTGGAGCTATGAATGCTGCAGTTCTTACCAGCTATGTTGTAGAAAACGGCACCTATGAAGGTTCGGCCGAAAGACTTGTCGAATTTTGGAGATATTTATCTCGGCAATCACTCGTAGACACCAATCCCTGGTTTAAGCTATGGTGGGATACGCTGCATAGTTTCAATAATAGTTTTGCAACATCAGAGGCTGCTAGAAGATATTATTCAGCTAGAGAGTTTGCAATCTCGGGAGTTCCCAATGTATTTTCTCCTGTCAATCCACTTTTTGATAATAGATTTCTAGATCTAATGGGAAATACTTGGTATAGATTTAGCAATGAGCCACTGAGGCGAAGTTTAGAGAAATTTGCCAAATTCCCTATAGCAACAAGTCACGAAAACAATCAGCCAAGATTACTTTTAGTTGCCGTCGATGTAGCTGATGGTGTGTCAGTTACATTTGACAGTTATGCTAGTGAAGATGGCTCCAGAAAAACCGAATACGGTAATTATATTGAAGAAGGTGGAAAAGAAATAGGATTTGAACATGTGGTAAGGTACGATGAAGGCATTACTGTGGACCATGTTATGGCAAGCGGGTCGTACCCAGTAAATTTCGATTATGCTACCTTGGAAGTGGAAAGCCATTCTAGCACTCTTGATGAATCAAAACTTGGTGAAAAGGTTACAAATAATAATATCAAAACTAATCAAAAAAAGACACCTTACCAGGAGCTTGAGCATTACCAGATAGAGAAACGTTACTTTTGGGACGGTGGTCTGATGACTAATACACCTCTTACTCAGCTAGTATTGCTGCATAGAAAATATTGGTACAAGGTCAGAGCAATCAAAGATAAGATCCCCGCTCTCGGTATTTGTGTTGTCAATGTGCATCCAACAAGACAACCAGATATCCCAAGCGATCATGATGGAGTTGTAAATAGAAATAATGACATTACCTTCTCTGATCGCAGTCATAGAGATGAAGAAGTTTTATTGTTAATTTCTGACTATGTAGATCTGGTACGAGAATTAATAAGTACAGCCAAAGAAAATGGAGTTAAAGAAAATACTATCAATGATATTCTGAATCGCCGTACAAAATATCATGGTCTTCTGACTAAGCCTAGAATGTATAAGGAAATTATTGAAGGAAGATTTGACATTGCCGAGATTGTAAGAGTTGAAAGAAAAAATGATGAAAATACCATCTCAGATAAGACCTTTGATTTTTCAAGGGGAACTATTGATCAGCTTCTTAAAAGTGGTTACGATGATACCATGAGTTTTATTAATGAATGGATTAGCAAGAATACGGGGGAGATGATTGAAAGATTTGAGAAATAGACCAATAGTCTACCGAGCTGTGAGTGGTATTGATATGGCGTCCATACATCTTAAAGTATAAATTCAGTCATTACCTAGTTTACCTATGAGACAAGAACACGTTACCTTGCAAAATGTTGACGTTTCACGATTGTACGATCAAATCAAGAAATATCTGAAAGAGCTCAAATTGGACATAATTTATGAAGGTAAGGAAGAAGGTACTTATTGGAATTTGCAGGCCCATAAAGGCTCGAAAGGGAGTCTTATTATTGGAAATGTAAGAGACATTGACGTGATGATAAGTGGTAAAGACAATAGCTATGACTTAATACTACGGACCGGAGCCTGGGGTAGAGATATTGTTGTCCCAGCAGCTATAGCAGGTGTTCTGACCTTGGGCGTAGCCGCTGTTCCAGTAGCCGCGGTTTCAGCTTTTCGGGCACATACATTTGAGAAAAATTTCTGGGATTTTATAAAGAAGACCTTGTCTGAAATTGGAAAGGAAAATGCAACAATGTCCGACCCAGTAACAGTATAGCAATAAACTTTGGCCTCAGAGCCTCCTGAATAGTTAGACAGTGCGAACAATAATAAGTTAGGAAAGAAGACCTGACAAAAACAGTATGCAAAACTCTCAAAAAGTTTAATTTTAACCCTAGCTAGGTATAATCTCGTGTCGACAGCAGAAAATGTTGCACTTGCTCGGAAGTTTGTTCAAGAAATGTTCAATGAACGGAAAATAGATAAAGCAGAAAACTTCGTGACGTCTGATATTGTTTATCATGGATTAGAGGAAATTAAAGGTATAGAGAATTTCAAACGGTGGGTAGGCGAAGATTTAAAGGCGTTTCACGATATGAACGTGGCAATAGAAGAAGCATTCGGAGAAGAGAATAAAGTAGCTTTAAAATGGACCCTAAGCGCCATGTTTGACACGGAATTTCTCGATCTCCAGTTTAGTAAAGATGATGAGACCAAGGGTGTGGAAATTATTCAGGTTGTTAGAGAGAAATTTGTAACCCAGGGAGTAGAGATTTTGCATTTCGATGGAGGTAAAATTAAGGAAGCTTGGACCGTTTTTGATGTAATGACGCCAGCTCGCAAAATAGCGCAACAAATCTCAACAAAATAAACCAGTGGCTAGTGCGCTCTTAATCAGCTAATTCGGGATTCTGAGTACCTTTTGTATCAGTTATAAAATTAATGATACCCCCAATTGATTCTTTAGAATCGCACATGCGACTACAGAAAAAAGAGAATGGAAATTCTAATTTACTGCATATTCTCTAATGCTTTGTATTGTATCAAATCACGCAAAATATTTGCTGCTACTATTGTCTTTGCTGCTTCTTTCACATCCTTCAGCTCCTTTAAGGTTCCAATTAAATCCCTATCTTCAGCTCCGGTTAGTGCGGCTAATTTAGGATATTTTGCCTTCAATTGATTCATCAAGCTATCCACATCTATTGTCTTAATAGTTAAGACTCCCACGGCTCCTGTTTGATTCATGCCGTTAGTCGCATTTCCCTGTGCGTTCACTTGGCGCATCGGGTTAGCTACTAGAGCCGCTCCAAGGAGCAGTGCAGTTGCTACAAAAAATATACTCATTGTTTTTGTTCTTTTATTTGACATTACTTTAGCAGTCAACTGGGTCTTTTTTATTCCTCCCTTAACATAGTTATTTAATAGTGAGGGAGAGTCACAGAGTTCTTACATGGAGAAATGGTAACTGAGGGTAAGTATTACTCGTTGTCGTCAGCTTTTAACGAAATCTCACCTGACGCAGTAGAATCGATATTATTTACTTTTTCTACTTCTTTACTTGGGGTTCCTACAGGAGCGTACCGGCCAAAATCCCAATTACCCTTCATAGCTTCCTGTACCTTAGTTAGACAAGATTTACAGGTAAACTTGCTAATCATTTCGTCGTGATCTTTAGCTAAATCGCTGTTCTTGTCAATTATAATTCCCCCTTGTGACTTCTCACAGAAATTACATTTGAATCTAATCAACCCCTCGGGAAGTAACAGTTGAGAGTTTGATATCCTTGTCAAAAGTGATGAATCCGAATTTGAAAGATTCTCATAGTTCAAGATAAGCAAAAGTTCCTGATTGGTTAGGAGGAGACCATCCTTAGCCCTTCTAGCTAAAAGCTGAAGATCTTTTGGTGCATCCCCTAGTCTCTTAATGATTTCGTCCTGCAGCTCAAACGGATTGCGCGACTTGCTGTTTAAAAATCGAACAAATTCCACTTGAACAATTTGGGGTAAGATTCCTGTGGCAGCTATTACCTTAGCCGCGTCCTCATTCTTGTCAAACCTACTATAGATATCCATTAGCTGCTTTTCGGTAACAGGCTTGAAATCATAATAATAATGAATCTGATCGGAGGTTCGAATTGACTGAAGATCAGGTTGATAATCTAAATCCGGATTAACTGTATTTGTTGTAATCTGATTGTTATTTGGGGCCTCAACCGCGCGGCCTTGCTTTTCTGTGTTAATTGTGTTGATTGCGTTCTTCTTTTTACTGTTTACTTTGTATACGTAATCAACACTCGTGTCTAACTTTTTAGCTATCTCGGTTGCCGGAAAACCAGCATCAACAAGTTCCATGATTTTCTCTTTTTTTGAATGGATAGACATGACGGTTAGTCAGTTAGGTCAGTTAGTCAGAGTTAGACTTAGGAATGGTTAGCCGACTAATCCTCCTTACCTTTTCGAACTTACTTACCGTTGACAGGTACAGTATAAGGTGTGGTTTGCCCTTAACGTATCTCGGATTTAGGGCGATTGGACCCGATAAACCAGCGGAAAAGTTTCCCCTGCAAGAAGAAGTAGACATTCGGACATCTAGAGTTGAATCTCGTCAATAATTCTGATAGTTTTGTCCGATGCCCAATATGCAATTATCGGGCTGTTGTAAAATTAACAAAGACAAATCATCTGATGCTCCGATGCGACAATTGTCAAGTTATTATTTTTGCCAATGGTGCGACTTCTCAATCCTGGCTAACTTCTCTCCCAAGAACATAGCACGATTATTAAGAACTAATTGACTTTCTGATAAACTAGAACAGTGCCTTAAGAAATTATACATGTAACTATGCCATTTACTGCTTGATCACCAAAGTGTCCTTCGATATTTTACTGATTGGTTGCTTGCAACACAGACAGCTTCAAAATCAATCGAACTTCATTTGCATTTGAACAAGAATAGAGGGCGCACGCATTTACAATTTAGATAAGATCTGAGATTTGACTTTCCGAAATTCTTCTTCAGTCAGAATGCCTTGCTCTTTTAGTTCAGCGAATTTTTTTAGCTTTGCAATGGGATCCTCTGGCCCAGTTGACTGTTGAGGTCGTGGATGTGACTGTTTTTGACTTGCCTTTAGCTGATCTATCTCATGCTGATAGCTTGCCTTCATTTTTTCCATCTCTATCTGGTTAGATTGATTTACTGCTGCTATTTCTTGTTGTGCTTCTTGATCTGCACGATATCTAGCTATACCCGCTCCCAGGGCCGCTGAAGCCCATCTACCTCTCATACTTTCAACAGTGGTAACAGAATTTAATAAATTTATCGAGGGTCTAAAAGTATTAAAATATTATTTGATCTGTACAAACAGTAACGGCCTAGTGGAAACTGCAAGCATATATCTAACCCTGATACTGGATTATCTTTCTTCGATAGTGGAGCATGTGGACTTCTGGGATTAATTATTATCGCGCTGCACCAATAGCCTAAGGTTATGAAAGTATGCCCATCAAGAGTTAGGGTGACGATAAATGGCTTACTAAGGCCCTATTTGTCCGTCATCATCGTAATCGACTTCAATTCCAGCGTCAATTTTAGATGAGTTACTGCACAAACATAACATCAACTCCTGAGGAGTTGAGAGTCTTAAATGACTCAAGCTCGTAGACTAATGAATCAGAAAACAATTTCTTGGACAATTCATTCTCTGTAACATTATTGGTAGCTAAATAATTTCGGAAATGATTGTTACTTTGAAGCTCTGATTCAAGACTCTTGATATACAGATCCGTTACGTTTTGGATTTGTTCAGGAGGCTGCAGAGCTTTTGCTTTATTGATCAGACTTTCATATTTTGGTTTATAATTATCTGTTATTGTTATTTTTGTCTCATTATCAACTTGGCCAATTCCAAATTTCCCAATCTCATTGTGGTAGCTCTGAGTCAAGTTTGTGGCTTCCTTTCCTAGATTTTCGAATGAGCCAACAAATGACTTGATATCTTGTGCAAACGTTATCGGGGTGGAACTAGAAAATGCGGTAGTGGTAAAAGCTAGAACGACAAATAGTGATGATAATCCCAACAGGCGGATACTAACATTTGTCAATCACACCTTAGCAGATACTGAAGTATTTAACTATTTTACAGTAAAAGTCAGATAGGTATTCGAATGATTAACAGGCCAGAAGATTTTTGAAATGATGCGACCAACTCTAACAAGTCCTGGCCCTGATGCCGATAAACGGCTAGCTAATGGATAATTAGGATAGGCCAAGGACAAGAATGTGTGTGGGTTATAGATGCCCTTGGCCCCGCGATATAGGTATACTGGAATATCAGAGAAATTATTAAAAATCGATTGTAAAAAAGACTTTGTCCTCAGTTCAAAATAGTTAATGGGCCAAGGAATGAGTAAGATGTAACTCCTTGGCCCACCTATAGCTGAGTTGTGTGTCTGTTCTTTTATCATCCTCAAACCACTATTAACAGATTTAGTTCGTTTGTTATGTCAGAAGAATCAGATCATGTTTTGTTTTTTCATTATTTCTTCAACCTGTTCCTTTGAATATGTGATAAAAGTCATCTTTCCTCTTCTTTGATCGATTTCTTCTACTGAAAAGATAACTTTGCACAATGGACATTCAAATAAAGCAATTCTAGGTTCCATAGGGAAAAAAGTAAAAAGCTCAATTTTTTCATCACAAGCTGGGCAATACATTATGTAGCGAAATCTCCCCATTATCTTCTTCTTACCTTACCTTATGTTATGTGTTCACAGTAGAGTAACTATTAACTACTTCTTCAAGCGTAATAATACTAGAAATATAATGAATAGACTTCGACAATTAAGAGCTCGCTTAAACGGTAACATTGGAGTTGGGTATGACTCAAGTGGATTAGCTGCTTCTTCAGCTGAAGTAATAATGGATAACAGCACTTATGATGCTTTGATAACTCAAAAGCAAAGGGAAATTGTCAGTCTTGTAGCCGAGGCCAATAATAGCAATAACAATTACGATAATTTTGCTCCCCTAATTCGGGAGAGGCAAATCGAATTGAATGGACTGATGAAATCGAAAAGTATTAAGGAATTCCGTAGGGCCCTAATGCTAAACTTCTAGCTAACACATCCCTGATATGGAAGCTATTCCGTATTCTGCGTTAGTGGATTGAGTGTCTAACATTTTCCCATCTTTGTAGAATGAGATTGTTAGAGTGCCGTAACCGTCTGGATCTGATTTCCGCGCGTTTGCTGAGTAGGTTGAGAACCAACCACAATCGAAAGGAACTTTTTTTCACCTTTACCGTCTATTGTAGACATATCGCCATCGGCGTCAGTGAATGCGCCGGACCACCAAAACGCATCGAATGGTATTATCCGATCATCGTCTGGATACCGGACTAAATAATACGATCCTTTCTTTTCTGCCATTGCCGCTTCTTCTTGAGCCTTCTGTTTTTCTTTTAGTTTCGCTTCTTCTTGAGCCTTCTGTTTTTCTTTTAGTATTGCCGCCGCTTTTTCATAGTCATGTGTTGCTTCGTAGTCATTGAAGGCTTTTGTTACATTCTTGTAATTATAATCGGAATGTTGTTCATTCTTGTAACTGGAGTCTTTAGTATTAGTGGCTGCGTCTATCGTTGTCGTTTTATCGTCTATCTTCACAGCTGCGCCAATGATCGCTAGAATAAAAATGACGCCTATGATTCCGATTATGATACCAGCGGCTTTTCGAGCTTTACCCATCTCTTACTTTCTTAATGACTCTTAGCCGTACTTTTACATCTGCGCTCTTTAAAGGACATTGATTTTATTATTGTCCTAGGAAGTTATCTATTCATTTTTGTATGTCTGAAATATCCTATAGGCAGGAGATTAATCGAGGAGAATCTTTAATTACTCCTTAGGAAGCCTTTAACTTATGAGCACCTCAGACGAAAATGTCAGTCATGAAAAGGTTAAAGAACAGATTGATGAGCTGAAGACAAAGTATCCAATATTTACTGCAGTTCTAGAAAGGATTCCCGATATGGACTTGAAAGAAGTCGTTAGTGTATTGATTCTAGTAGAGCCTGTAAGATCTGTGTTGAGAACTCATGCTACGAGATTGACTTTCATAGGTGAAGATAAGCAGCTTGACAAATTCGTTGAAGAAAAGATTAGCGAATTGAAGTCAAAGTACCCGGTATTAGGTGGCATCCTAGAAAGAATACATAAAATGGATCTAAAAGAGACCGCGGGAGGAATACTAGCAATTGATGCAATGGAATCACTTCTAAAGCTAAAAATGCTAGTAATTCTAGCATCCTAAGTAATTTACCATTAATTTTCAGTTTACTTTCATTTTTTATTTTCTCAACTCGTGGTTGATTGATCGGTCGGTGTTTGGAACTTCTTAGTCTTTCATTTACTTATCAGTGATAGGGCAATGACCTGAACATTTGGCTTACAATAAAAAGGGGAAAGTTTTATCTTATAATTGGCTAATTAAAGCAGCCTTCATTTTCTGAAATTCTTCCTCGCTCAAGATACCTTGCTGTTTTAAATCAGCTAATTTCTTAAGCTTTGCCATAGGATCTTCAGCCGACTGCTGAGGCTGCGGCGCTGCTTGCGCCTGTGCTTGACTTCCCTTCATCTGGTCTATCTCATGCTGATAGCTTGCTTTCATCTTTTCCATTTCAATTTGGTTAGCCTGTTGCTGCGACTGGATTTCTGCTTCTGCTCTTCCTTGCGCACGATGGCTAGCTATTCCAGCTCCTATAGCTGCTGACGCCCATCTACCTCTCATACAGTCATGAATCACAGCGGAATAAATAAGGTTTTCGAGACTCTTTCCCTAGACCGTGTTACCTACTAGGAAAAAAGCCCCATAATTGGGAAGTTATTCATTTTCGGAGTCCTTAACTTCGATTACACAAAGTATCTAGTCAGTGGCTAATAATTAGGACGAAATCTGGAATAGATTCATCAATCTTAAACTAGCTTATCGTTACTAGTAATTTATACTAATCCAAAAAAGAAAAGAGGCTTGTAATTATCGCGTTTCTTGTGTGGTCTTTAAGTTCATCACAATTATCAAAGCTGTTACTGAAGAAACCATCTAAGAGAAGGTGTAGCTCTCGGTGCTAGATAGAGTTGTAGAATTAGACTGTTGGTTATTATTCTGTAGGCTATTGTCTGTTGCCTGACCTACTCTGACGATGTAATGGTGAAATATTGAAGAAGGAACCTCGGTAGGAACCAAAAATGGTGTCGACTGTTCTGGATTCAAAACACTGTAAGAAGGAAATCCTTCACTAACTCCAATCAACTGATTTGATGAATTGTATGCCTGCACTATTACTTTCAAATGGGATGTTGTTACATCCCCGATATTTGTCAAAATACCTATAACATCTAAAGTATTACCAGATGAATGCGGTACTGTTGTCATATTGCTTATCGTGAAATTTTTGCTAGCAACGATTCCCTGAGGAGCACTAGCACCATAAACAGAGCTTATTACAATTAAGTTTGCAAAGATAAAAGCAAGTGCTCCGCCTGTGATAAACGAATGTTTCGAGCTATTCATTTCTTGTTAGAATCAGTTCGAGTTCGAGTTTAATGAATTTTTTCATCTTCAATTGATTTACTTACATTATGGAAGTCAGACCTCAACAAGCCAATATGGAAATATGTATAATTCTTCGTATTTCTCGGTTCGAATATACAAATTATTATTGACTCATTGACATACCAACCAATCTAAATCCGTTAAATTATTTAATTAATTCAAAGTCAAAAATAAAGTAAAAATAAAACACAAGTCACTTTACAATTAAGAAAAATAAAATATTATAGTCAATCATTCAGCTTTTACTGCTTTTGAACCACATTTAGGACATGCAATTTCTTTATGTTCAAAACCACACTTCATGCAATGAAACTTTAAGAGACTAATATTACTACTTTTGCTGGTTCCTGAAAAAGACTGTGACTTGTACCACCCTTTAATGCCTCCTATGCCTTCTTTTCTTAGACGTTTATCTGCTCTGAGGATATTAAGTGATATAATAATAATTAGCAGGACTCCCATTGCGACTGGAAATGGAAGGACAAAAGACAGGAAGGCTGATATGCCAAGATAGATAGCTATCCATACCAAGTTACTCTTTTGGACCGAATTGTCGTCAACCTTATTTGAGCTCATTATTCGCCTCTTTGCTGTTATGGACAGGATACATGCCCAATATCAAAAAAAGAGACACTTGCGTACTTAACTCTTATGTATATATGTTAGTCAAATGTGTTGGCTCGGCCAGCATATCATTGCAAACGACTAAAGGTCTGATAAATGGGATAAAAGAACGAACCGTCAATGCTCTCCGTTTACTGCTATCTTACCAGCACGGATGGCTTTTAGGAATGATTGATAATCCAGTTCATTTTGGTCTGCGTAAGTCAAGGCAAAACTCGCAATCGCCTCATCAAATTCATTGCTGTTACCAAGGTATCCGATAATCATCGCAGCATTTCCAGACTTTGCATGCGCTCGAGCGAGTGCCCATCCGCACCATTCAGCATACTTGCTCATAGCAAGTGAATCAAACATCTCTACTCGGGGCTTGATTTTGATATCCTGTAGCTGCCTTATATAGAAATCTCGAGCTGGCCCTCTGGTCCAACCCAGGAATATATCACTAGCGGATTGCATCAATCTTTGACCAGCGACCACCCTCTGACCACAATTAGAGTAATTGCTCTTCCCCACATATGGTTCCAAGACACTTGCACGGGCCTCCTTAACCTGAAGAAAAAGCACATCATTGTCAGCTGTCATCAATAGCAAAATGGCACAAAGCATGCCTACGCTTCCGATCCCTACGACCTTTATTGCAATATCTTTAATCTCATAATGATCCAATAACGCATTGCGATCGTCAGTTAGATTTTTTCGATATTGACGAAATGCTTCAGTTACGATTTCATGATACTTGGTTTTTCTGTAATCTGACTGATGAAAAATGAGAGGAGGCGAGTCTTTGATTTGAGGCTTGCCACTTTTCGTAGTTACCATTCTTGGAATATAAGCCTCATCAAATGAACGTGAGGTTTCCTTTACGATCCGATCTTGTATACTTTTTTTCCAGGCCTTCCATTTATCAGATTGCAGGGAAGAAAGAATTGCCTGCTGATCAATTCTCTGATACCACATTTGTAGGAGATGCATCTCTGCATAGGTTTTCAGGTGTTCACGGTAACTCTGAACACATCGAACTGCAGCTTGACGCGTTTCAGCTCTCCCAAATCTATTGTTTCTACCTGCAATAACAATACTGGTAGCCAACCTTTTCACATCCCATTCCCAAGGCCCTGAATGTGTTTCATCGAAATCGTTGATGTCAAAGATGACGCGGCGCTCTGGTGTGGCAAATCCTCCAAAATTCACAAGATGGCAGTCTCCACAGTCCTGCACAAGAATACCTGAAGACGGTGATTCGGCTAAATCAGCTGCCATTATTGAAGCAGCACCTCGATAAAATGCGAATGGAGATTGCATCATCCGTCTGTAACGGATGGGCACAAGTTCGGTAAGGCGACCGTTGCTACTTTCGATCAACGTATCAATTGTATCCTGCTCATTGGAGGATCGTATCCAGCTAGCATGTGACGACCTGGCAATCTTGTCCCGCAAAGACTTTCCCGCGGAACGGAGTTGTTCGCGGGTAAGTGGTTTTTTGTATGAAAGAATATCTTTCCCGGATTCTGAAATTGGATGCATAAATTTCACCAGTCGGACGGATGGAGCAACATCAGTATCAAAAAGTAATATCTAGGATAAGCATCAGTCATGTAAAAATAATGAATATGACTTCATGAATTTTCAATCTAAAGTTTTATTGGCATTACTTAGCGCTAAACTGGGCGAACCATATGGTGAAGCCACTACGGACACTAGGTTAGCATCATAGAGTGATGAACTACCGTTAACGGTAATGATTAAACTGTTGGGAGAACTCCAACCTACATTCAATGTTTGACTGCCCTCTAGAGGAGATTGCTCTGTTCTATTTGTAAGTGCGCTGGCAACAATGACAACGGGGGGCGAAGCTGCAGAGGGTCCAGTATACCTCAGATCTACCGAGATTTCATTATCACCCGTAATAGTAACTCCAGTAATTTTTACGTCAGATACTTGACTTGTTCCATGAATTCCTGGTTCGAGGGTTTGGTACTTTTCTGATGCTGAATTGACGTTGTTGGAGAGAGCAAGAGGTGTAGAGGATATTAATCCTACAAATAGAATACAAACCACAAATGGGACAGTCGAATTCATTTCATTTTTTGATAGGCTAGGGTCTTATTTAGGCAAATCGGAATAATCACCTATATTAGGCCAAATCACCAGTTAGTCTTGGTAGCCGCAATCTAGGAAAATATCACAATCTCTTTTTCTTGAGGCTCAAGGATTCACATTATCATTATTATTATTATTGTAACTCCTTAAAAATATACAATAATATTGGTATCCTGCGTGCGCGCGTGCGAAAAGCAAGGCAATCAAATTAAATCGCCTATACAGACATATTACCTCCAACGATTAAGGGAATAAATGGATAGACTTGTTCATTGTTCCGTATGTAGGGATGTACAAGAAACAATCGGTAAGATGAGGCAACACTTGAATGAAAGGCATAGAATTTCTGATGACGCGATAAGAGCATGGGTGGATTACCTTGATATGAGGGTGCTATTCTTGGAAGGAGTTGAAGAATACTGATATGCCCTCTTCCATCAGTAATTTTTCAGACAGCTGTTATGTTATCCTGAACATATCAATATATCGTGCTAATATTGTACACAACCTGCTAATCTAAGATCTGGGTCGCTAACATGTTAAAGACAAGTGCCAGTATTATGTCTAAAGAAAGAAAACTAAGAGTTGAAGTAATATTGATTGTAGTAATCTGTGCGGCCTCCATAGTTACTTTAGAGCCGAACAATCTGGTTTATGGACAGGAAAATATTTCTGCGACCCTAAAAGAGATACAAAATACTCAGAGCAATCAAAGCGCCGAAATAGGGGCAATTAAAAATTCAACATCAGCTCAGAAAGAGGTGTTTGAGAAAATTGGTACTACCCTAAGTAAGTCTGCAACTCAGGGTGCTTACACTGCATTAAGTGTGTTCTTTTTAGGTATTGCCCTAGTTGTTATGGGACTCAGAATGTCTCTTAAAGCGGCGGCTCCAAATTTTGGCAGATATTTCAATATAATGATATGGGCACTCACGATTCCAGTACTTGTGCTAATTGTTATGTTTCAACTTGGAATCGCAACAGGTAACAAAATTATGTTATATGCTACGGACGAACCATATCTTGTAATTTCATTTCTCTTGTATATTCCTTTAGGTATTATCATATTCCTTCTTGTGACACATGGAAAGGTGGCTCGACAACAACAGCCGTAGTAGTAGATCATTAGCAACTACACTGTGTGTCCGGATACAATAGTGGAAAAATAAGAATAAATTAAAGTCTTAATGAAAAATAAAAAGAAATAAAGAGCTATCTTTCTATTGGCTTCTTAATTCTTGAAGTCTTTGCGCTAAGCCCGAAAGATTAGCGCCAGCTTTCAACTGACCAATGTCAATTGTTGAGTTACCCCTGAGCTCTTCTACTGCTGCCTTGAACTTCTCTGAGATTGTCTTGAATTGAGTGCTATTTGCTAACTCTTGTAATTTGGCTGCTAGATCTCCGTCACCTAGTGTAAGGTTCGCACCGGCCTCTCTAATCGCTCCGTTAAAACGTTGAAGCAATTGGGTAAGCTTTTCCTGCGCTTGATCCCTTATTCCCTGAGAAGTTTGATTATCACCTTGAGCTATTGCAACCATACTTGTGGACGGCAATACAAAAACAGATACAGTCGCAAGCAAACCTATCGTAACCAAAATCAGTTTCATTTTGTGATCCATAGATACTCTATTCGAAATTTAACTGACACAATTATAAATGTTTTACTCGCATGTTTTGACATTTCAAGTAAAGCATGATACGAGCGCTAAGGTAAAAAGTCATTAACTGATAGAAGAACGCAATATAACTTTATATAGCCGGAGCAAGGCTATGCCAGTATGAAAAATACGACTGTTCTTGTTCTAGGTATTATTGCCGCGGCGGTTATGATTTCAACTGCAGGAGGAATGAAGATAGCAAATGCAGCGACTCAGACAGGCGCATTAGTGGGATACGGCGGCCAAATTTTTGGTCTGATTGATATCAACTCTGATGGCCACAAGACTCAGATCAACATTGCATCGGATTATCTTCCCCCAGCTGATAAAGTATATGAGGCCTGGTTAGTAGATGGAAATTATTATGCTTCTGGTTATCCATTGAGTCTTGGCCAACTTGACCTAGCCGGTAACCTAAAGTTTACCGAGGACATGGTAAATGCATATACATATACCGATGTAGTAGTTACAGTTGAACCAAAGGATGATAAGGACCCGAAGCCCGCATGGTCTAATTCCATAGGAGCATACTGGATACCTCCACCGTTTGGACAATAACCCCCCGTCATTTATTATTATTTTCCGACCTTATATTCTAGCAACTGATAGCGTAGCGAATTAGGGACGGTCAATCTCTTTACGCAAGTTAATCTTAAGATATTACTCTCAAAGTACATTATCACGGCACGTTTTACGGCTTGAGTTGTTTTAAAGAGATGGGATTTTTTTAGTATCCTTGGCCTTTACACATTTGAGAAATTCTTGATCCAACCCATCTTATTTTCTAACTAAAAATGCCTGTATCCAAGAAGAAGAAGTCACGGTTGGAAATAGAAAAGAACAAACAATTTAAGGCGCGATAAAGTAGCCATGTAAGGTAAATCCATGCAACTCCTAAAAGGTCCTTCAATAATTGCAATCGCCATTATTATTGGCGGAATCGTATTCATTATCGGAGGCATTTTTCTATTTGGCGGGGTATCCAATTTCTCTGAATCTGTTGAGGACAAGTTTCAAGTTAATGCTACTGGCTCGGGTATGAGAGGAATGGTTGCTAAGACCGCTGCCAATGCGTTGGAACCTGTTATTAATGCGCTCACTCAACTTACTAAAGGAGTGATTACATCGTTAGCCTCATTTCTCACACTAATTGGGGTGGGACTATGTTTTCTGGGATGGGGGTTGCACAAGAGAAAGTACTTGGCTTGGGTATTGACTATTATTCTAATGTTTGTAGCGATAGTAATAGATGTCGTTGCTCTTGGTTTTGTCTCCGGTGCATCTTCAGGAGTCAGCGGGTCTGATTTCTTGTACGCGCTGATCGCAGTCCTAGCAGTTCACTTAATTGCCAACGCATTCATAATATATTATCTCACGAAAAAAAGTACGGTCTCATTGTTTAGAACTACCAATACTTAAGTTTGGGCATACAAGTCTTCTTTCCTTTTCTTTTTAGATTATGGTAGATGGCCTAAAATGACTGCAAAACTCACCTGAAATAAACGTGCCAGGTCAGGCAGACATTCAAATGCTTTAGTTATTATACTTACTCATTTACAAAGATTCCAAATAAACCAAGGAGAGAGCTAGTATAACTTTTCAGAGTTAATTGTGCACTAATTGGATCAAAGAGGTTATATACAACAATTAAAAATCTATGATGCGAAAACTTGTCCAAGTCCAATGGCAACAGTAGTAATGGTGGACCGCCCCCGACAAAATCTGAGGTAGTCAAAGTACCCAAGGCTGCTACAAGGGCCCTCTGGATAATGGGACTTAGCATAATTTTGATTTTGTACGTGCATACATCGCTCGCTCCCGCGTTGACTCAGATGGTGACGTATTTTGATTCAGATTATGGAACCGTCAGCTGGGTACTTACGGCTTATTTAATTTCTGGTGCCGCAGTTACTATTGTTATAGGTAGGCTTGCTGATATTTACGGGGCAAAGAAAATGCTGCTATTGGTCTTCATTTGCTATATTGTAGGAACAATCCTTGGTGGTTTTGCTCAGAATATTTATACATTGCTTGTGTTCAGAACCATACAAGGTGTAGCTGTAGCAGTAGTTCCAATATGTATACGAATCGCAAGAGATATGTTTCCAAAGGAGAAATTCCCTTATGCTCAAGGAGTTTTACTGTCCATGTATCAAGGTGGTAGCGCAATAGGCTTGGTCCTTGGTGCGGCCGTAGTTTATTATGGTGGATGGCAATGGGTATTTTACTCAGCAATACCTTTTGCTCTTGTGTTCCTCTTTTTACTTTGGAAGTTCATTCCAAAGGATTCAGTCACTTCTCCTCCTAAAAATAAAGAAAACAATGACAAAGTCCCACGAAGACATGGTAGCGTCATTGATATACCAGGCGTAATAACAATGGTCCTGGCTATCTGTACATTTATGTTATCTATTACTTTTCTTGGTAAGGGAAAAGATTTCCTAGACCTTTTTTGGATCTTCCTAGTGATAGGCATAGCATCACTTGCGGGATTCTTTATAATAGAAAAACGAAGTCAGAACCCACTAATAAATTTGAAACTGGCTTTTCACAGGATTATTAGAGTTGGAAATCTCAGCTATCTCATGTTGGGCGTTGTCCAGTACATTATCTTTTCAACCATACCCACTCTCGGTCAAACCGTGGAGCCGTACGGCTTGGGATTGAATACCCTTCAAGTGGGATTCCTACAACTTCCCCAAGCCCTAGTTTTCGTAGCTCTTGGTCCTATTGCCGGGATGATGGCCATAAAACACGGCAGTCTGAAGTACATCGTTCCTGGTTCAATAATACTCGCCGTTGGTATCGTTGCACTCTTAGCATTTCACTCAACTTCAGCTGAAGTTGCAGGTTTGCTCATTCTGTTCGCAGTTGGGGGAGCATTTGTAACTTTGTCTGCCAATGTTATCATTTGGTTCACTCCTCCTGATTCCACAGCCGTTGTTGCAGCTACTTATAGTACTATGAGGATCATAGGTGGAGCAATTGGACCGGTTATTGCCGGGGCCTTCTTGGGATTGTATACGTCAGATGTAACAACTGCAGAAGGTGTGATCTCCTCAGTGCCAAATGCCTCAGCGTTTAATGCAATATTCTTGGTTGGAGCTATTACTTCGTTAAGCCTTGTGGCACTGATGATAATAATGAAACGTAGAGCCATTCATATGGGTATGCCTGCACATCCACAAGTCCATAAATAAATTCGCTGATAGCCAGCTTTAGGAACATGAGCTTTTGGAAATTTTATTCAACCATACTGGGTTAACTATCGAATCTGCTGCTAAAATGGAATTTCATTGTAAAACCTGATATTCCACATTAGAAAATCTCTTAATGTTTAATAATAAATTCCGAAATTTAAGCTTGGTGTCCAGTAATAGTTCAGGCAGATCCAGATTTTAAGAAAATTCTAGTGGCTATAGATGAATCAAAGTCCTCCATGAGCGCCGCACAAGCAGCAGATTCCTTAGCTAAAAAGTACTTCGCACACCTAATCGCACTCAATGTTATCTCATCTGAAGTACGCTTTGAATATAATGAATACGGCATCACTTCAGGATATTCGGGATCATTTCATGCAGATGCGAAAGATGCGTTGGCAAAAGGTCAAGACCTAGTAGATGAAGTGAAAAAAATTGCATCTAACAGGTCTATTAATGTGCAGTCCGAGGTAATAATAGCAGTTGGATCTATTGTTGACGAAATAGTAGATTATTCATTTAGAGAAAATATTGATCTCATTGTAGTTGGGACAATGGGAATGTCGGGAATTAATAAACTATTGCTAGGAAGTACGGCCTCTGGAGTTCTAAAACATTCCTACTGCCCAGTTTTGATAATTAAATAAAATAAATGAAATACTTATTACACTTAAATGCAACAGATTTTCTGACAAAATCCAAAAATATCAACATAATAGCATTCTTAGGATCACAAAATAGTTAAACGGCAGAATGAATACGAAAATGGATGAACAGATCCATGGATATCGATACCGAAAATAAGATTAGTCGAGAAATTCTATCGTCAATATAAATCAGAAATAGATTCTTGTTAGGATAAGGAATATCTGAAATATTAACTTGGACATAATTTCAAATGCAGAAGGGATAGATTCTTATAATATTAACTTGGACTGATTCTTGTTTATGACATTCACATCAAAAAGACTAATTCTACTTGTTAGTTTTGCCTTTACCTTAATTATTGCAATTGGCACTACTCCAATTAAGAGTAACTTTGCATTCGCTCAGGAAGGAAATGCCACTTTGAATATTCTAGGTAATGATAGTGCCGTAAGACCATCATTTGAGAAGCTATCAGAAAAGTTATCCCAAATCGCAGGTAAATTGGGAATTAACGCTACACTTGGATCAAATATATCTAAAGACAATATTACAGCTTTTCTTGAGAATCTTCAGTCAAATGGATCATTTTCAAATTTAATGAACAAGTCTGCAGATCTTGTGAACAAGTCAGAAATGAATCTAACACAATTAACTGGCGACGGATCTTTCAATCTCACGAGTTTAGCTGAGAAATTTGTGCAGTTTATGAGGGAAAATTCACAAAATTAATAAAAAATAATAAAGCCTAAAAAGCCTTACAATATTAAGCTAGTTCACAACTAGATACATTTATTTCAAAAAGGCGTGGCCCAATATTTGTATTTTAGGTTCCTTCCACCTTCTATTGTTCTTCTTGCCGCACAATAGAAAAAACTAGGATCATGAGCCGCCCAATTTCCTGCGATCATTACCCTGCCAGCTTTGAAATTGGATATTTTCTCAGAAGTATCAGAATCCACGTCGTATGTTAGACCTAAGTTTTCGATGACTCTATCTGCCATTGACCTAGAATCAAGACGCAAAATCGCCTTGTTACCACATTCAGAGAGGACTAAATCATCAAGTTTATCTGCTCTTTGACTTACCAGGATTAGAAACAACCCAAATTTTCGCCCCTCGGCCGCAATAGTCCGAAATTGCTCCCTAACTAAAGATTCATGTCTGGTTCTAGGCATTGAGGGTATAAAGTTATGTGCCTCGTCCAATATTATGAAAGTAGGCACTCGCTTATCTTCCTCAGAGGGGTTGTTCATTGCCGTCTCCCAATTCTTCTTGGCATTTTCCCATTCTTCAGTTAATATTGAGTTGAGGACAAGTGCCCTTAAATCACTATTAATTAAGGAGGGTAAATCTATTACTGTCAAGCGTCGCTGACGTTCTGAAGTAGAGGGTCGATTAGCAAGAATGCCCATTGATTGATATTCCTCAAGTATGCCGAAATACGAGTTTACAGTATCCCAACTGTAAGACTCGAAGACATATTTGGCTTTCTCCAACGAGTGACTTCCTGCTGTCCCCACACCCAGAGAAATCACAGAATCAAATAAAGAACTTGATTTAACAGTTCTTTTAAACATAGCCATCAATTCGCTTCGGCCCGAAACTTTTGGCTTTTTCAATGTTTCTACTATTTTGCCTTCCTCTGTTTTCCATTTTTCTACTAGTTTCTCTCGCTCTTCAGTAGGCATAGTTTGCAGAGTTTTGAAAATATTTTTGACTATACCTACAATATCTTGCTCATTCGTATCTTCGGGCAATTGTGCAAATTGATTGAATAATTCCTTTGCCCAATTATGACAATGAAACATTTCAGTCCTAGTTCTAAAGTCGGTTTCCTGAGTCAAAAATTCAAGCGATACCGATGGCCACCAAACCCTTAATTCCTCATCCTTTAATTCCTTTGGAATTTTGTTAGTCCTGATGACAAAGTCCTGTATTACTTGAGACCACTTCTTGGCAAATTCGTCTTTAGTATCATGAGTAAGTTTGCCTAGGCCAGTTGTAACATTATATCTTTGTGAGCTATGTTGATCTGAACCCCACAGATTCCCGTCAACATTGGATATTTTCCTAAAATCTCCATTAGGATCTAGAATTAAACACCTTGCTTTTGATTTGATCATTAATTCCTCTATGATTCTTCCGAGGAAAAACGACTTTCCTGAACCTGACTGAGCGATTATTACCGTATGCTTATCCATTTTTTTTGTCGGAATGCGGAACATGTCTCTTCCTTCAGGCACTCGTTCCTTGCCTCCAAGACACCACGCAGGATCTAGGTGTTCATTAACAATCCAGCCTACGTCAAGAAAACTATCTTCCATTTGCGGGCGTGACAATTGCTCCTAGTAAATTAGTTTGTGTCTGTATTTACACTTTATTAGGAATACTTTACATGAGTATCTTTAAAAGAAGTAAATCATAAGTACAAGTAAGTCCTTAGCGATTGCTAATGACAGTCCCTGACCTACCTTTCTTGCAAGAGGAGAGAATAATTTTCAAATTATATACCTGTGAAGAACATCTGAGGAATTTAAAAAAGATCCAATCTGAACATGGCGATATATTATCCAAGGATGCACGTGTAAGTGCTGAGATGCAAATGGATTCGCTGATCTCACAAATGATAGGGGCATTCGATAGCCTTCTTTACAGAATAGTTGACAAGTTTCAGTTGTCTGGCATTGCAATTGATAAAATGGATGTAGCCAAAGTTATGAGCGGGCTTACAGCTGAAAGTAAGGGTGTAGAAGTCGCCAAGGAGTTGCAAGATGCCAACATGATAGGCAGCTGGTACTCGAGGATTAAGGATTTACGAAATCAATCATTGCATGGCT
Organism: Nitrososphaeraceae archaeon; assembly: GCA_036558405.1. GTDB lineage: Archaea > Thermoproteota > Nitrososphaeria > Nitrososphaerales > Nitrososphaeraceae > TA-21. The sequence goes on from DATBFR010000105.1 coordinate 23,721, forward strand.
CAATATTTTCAGTAATGCCTCCTACAGATGTCATTCCATATTTTGAGCGAACTCTAATTAATCTTAAGGAATTTATTAATAATATGGTAACGAAAGAAACAATTTTGAAATAAAATAATAATAATAATAAGAAGGAAGAGCAGTTGTTAAACCTGTTTTTCACCGTACTGCCCTGTTGAACAAATCCAAACAAAAGTATCTATTGCTCTAGAGTAGATTTATTCTGCAATAAATAACCACTTAGCTTGACAATTCCTAGGAATATTCAGTATGATTAGTCTTTGATAGAGTAAACAGTCATTTGTCACGAACCAAATATCAGCATACCTATTTTTTAAACGTGTTCGACCCCACTGTCATTATCAAAAAATTGCAAATGATTACTTGCAACATTGCTTAATCTTTTTAAAGTACTTGCCGTAAAGAGCAGCATGTTCCAAGTAGTTGTAGGAACTCATGTGTTTAATCTTGGGCTTATAGTAGTGGACATGCAAAATGGGTTTGTAAGCAAAGGCGGATCTTATGATCGCCTCGGAATGAATACCTCTACGTACAGGAAGATTATCCCCAAAATTAAGGAACTGACTGAA
>DATBFR010000106.1:0-16714 GCA_036558405.1 Nitrososphaeraceae archaeon
AATTCCAGGATTATTAAGCTGGGTACTTACATCCCTAAGGTGAGTTAGAGTAGTACAGCTAACAGTTATGGTCTTACTAGAAGAACTATATGAGCTACAAGCACCACCGACATCAAGTAGAGGCAAAGGAATTAGAAAAAATATCGCTACATATAATGTAACCAACGGCGATTCGCGATTTATTTGTAAAGTGTAAAACCTAAATGCTTTGTGCATAACCGTTCTTGAAGATTTCATTTTCTGAAGTACTCGAGATAATTTTAACTTAACCTTTTACTTCATTAACCGGAAATTCACTACGCTCGGGTAATATTTTTGGCACGGCTATCGCTTAAATTTATCTTATTTTGTTATTTGTCCATCGGGGATAATTAAGCATTTTTCGTAAACACGGTAAATTAATTTAGGATTTTCCCGATATTCTTTACTTTGAGATCATAGATCCGATAATTAAAATGCTCCCAACTTGTAAACCGGCTCGAAAAGCGGCTAAAATTAGTATGCTTAATTCCATCAAATCGTCAAACAAGCTCTACAGATCTCTTTTTTTCAGTTTGGCATTCTTGGTCTTGGTAGTACAATTGGGATCATACTCTAATATGGCAAATGCCGATAATATTGTTGGAACGCAAAAAAAAGATTTTCTTGAAGGAACAGATGCTTCCAATACGATAAGAGCCTTAGGGGGAGACGATCAAATACGTGGTGGTACTGGTGCCGATAAAATTACCGCTGGCCGCGGCGAAGATTATGTCCTCGGTAATGATGGCAATGACGTAATATCAGGCGAAGCAGGAGTTGATTCTGTTTTTGGAGGTCCGGGTAATGACAGCATTAACGGAGGTAGCGGTGATGATTATTTGGTAGGGAATGAAGGCAATGACATAATGACTGGTGGACGTGGAGCAGATACTTTTGTTTGCGAAGCCGGTATAGACGAGGTCAGAGATTTCGATCCGGTAGAAGACGCCATTTTGGGCGACTGCATTATATAAAACGTTTTTACAGTGGACATCGCATTTGTTTTCAATACCATTACGGGAAAATAGCAAGTAGTACCCAGAGATATCTTGTGATGTGTAGGGGGAATTATCAGACAAGTTAAAACAAATCTATGTCACCAAAATTAACTTGTTACTTAAGATTGAGAGTCTGGCTAAATATTCTCGCATATTGAAACTCGAGCACTAATTTTTATAAAACTGAAAAGTAATCATTGTTCAAGTAATTAAGTCTACGGGATTTGTTTATGGATTCAAAAAACCGTTGGTAATTTAGGTTAAGGGAAAGACCTATTTGTAATTTGATCTCTATCAGGGCACAGTTATACTGAGAAAATTCCTATAGTCAGTAAATATTTCAAGATTCGTCTTCGGTCCAGATTATATAGATCTTTTGGCCGATTATCGCAAGTAAGTGTTGCAGTTGCAACGAAAGGAATTTGAGTAAGAACTGTCACCTTAATAAAATAGAATGATTTCACTTGAATGTCGTATTACCCTTTCAATCATTTCATTGATTGTGGTTGCAGTTTTTTCGAGCCACCAAAACTCTTTTGCCCAATTTATACCTGTTCCTCCACCTGGGCCTTCTAGTTCGAGCAATACGCAACAAGAGACATCGGCTGGTTCAAGTGTTCCCACGGTCGAATTCCTTACTCAATCATTAAAACAAGGCAAAAATGTATTTTCTGTAAAAGTAGTCGGGAGTGCTCCGATTGATTACGTTCAAATGAAAGTGGCTTCCAACGGGAAGATTGTTGCCACCAAAATGGAGCCGGAAAATGGCAACATCTATAAATTGCTTTTAGATGCACAAGGTCCTTCAAAGGTGGTAGTCATTAGAGCATTCGATGTCAACGGTCGATATTCCGAAGCTGTCAAGACTTATGATGTGCAGGCATCTGCTGATGTCTTGGGTTCAATTAAGGACTTCTTCGGCGGCATAATGCCGCACTGACGACCACGGTAATTATTTGAATCAGCTCATTAGACAAGCTAATTTATTTCTTGCCGAATGCTCTATACTAATCAGACGAAGTCCAACAGTACTTGGTCCATAAACTGGACAAAATTTCGCCTAGTTTCAAATTGACGTATATATTTCTGAGAGATGCCTAACAATCAATATATAATCTCTACAACACCAAAAGTTGATTGAAACATACAAAACAGTTAAGTAAAATTTTCCCACGCAGTGAAAAAAAGTGGATGGGTTTTTTCGCTCTACTCATTGTGCTTTGGTCAATAGTTGTTATAACAACACTTTATAACCAAATCATTGGCTCTTACGGGCTGGTTGACACTTCGGTAGATTTATCCTTCATAACCACCCCACTGCTTGCAATAATATTGATCTATACCTTTGTTACCATTTTAGTATTCGTCGTACACATATTGGCTTTTAAAAAGGCTAAAAAATATCAAGAGGATCTGTTTCAGCTATCACAGGATTATTCTAACCTTTCCAAAGGTAAGCAAAGCGAGTCAGTATTGGGCACCGCAATGGACGAAGAACTCTGCAGCATAATCATTCCATCCAAAAACGAAGAGACGGTAATACGACGCACTGTTAAAGAATGTCTGAGACAGACATATAAGAAAATTGAAGTTATTGTGGTTTGCCATAACTGCACTGATCGAACGTTTGAAGAGGCTGATATACACGACAGCAGGGTGAAGGTCTATGATCTCAAAACGAAGGAGGTAGGAAAGGGAATTGCCCTAAACTTCGGTGTGAATAAATCTAGTGGAAAATTTCTGCTGGTACTTGACGGCGATGGCTTTTTAGCTCCAAATTTCATTGAACTTGCTCTTCCAATGTTCGTTGACGATTACGCAGCTGTTCAAGGTAAATATTCTCCGAGCAATAAAAATTATAATTTCTTGACCAAATTGCTGTCAATCGAAGGTGATTTATGGTCTACTCCATTCATGACGGTCAGAAGCATCTTCGGAAAAAGATGTCCTTTAGGTGGAACTGGCTACATTATCAGAAAGGACGCGTTAATAGAAGTTGGAATGTTTGATAATCATTTGGTTGATGATTTTGAACTTACCTTTCGTTTATTGCGACATGATTATAAGATTGCTTTTGCACCATTGTGCGTTGACTACGACGAAAAACCTCCTAGCTTGGACATCATGATGCGCCAAAGATCACGTTGGGCCAAGGGATTTCTGAGCCTACTAAAAACTAGGATAGCTGAACCTACAGACTTGATGGGGCACATCAGTTGGTTATGGCCAATTGCCGCACTTTCTGGATTGTTTATGCTTTTCATTCCTGCAGTGTCCGCTATTCACTACATGTTGTATGATTACTACCCTTACACTTACTCGTATATTTCATTAGATGCGTGGATTGCCCTTAACGTAGTCATTTATTCCCTTCAAACGCTGGTTTTAGTAAAGGAGCACGGATTAAAGGCAATCAAGTCGTTGCCGTATCTGCCGGTATACAATATTTTCTCCCAGTACTGTTTCGTCACTTATATCAAGGCTCTATTCGTAAAATCATGGGCTAATACTAAGACGCAACACGGCTACCTTAGCAAATTGGAAAAGCCAGTAATAGTACGGGATGCTTAAGACCTACCACCTATAGGCACGTAGATAAGGTGCGGCGCACACAACCGCCTGCTTTATCTGAACCATAGCGTAAGCTAAGATCAAAAGATAGAATCATATAGTATGATTTTCTTAGCATTCTGGCTGGAATAGGATCTCTGAGAATGAACAGATATGCCAAGGGACTAAAACTAAATTTTCCTTACCAAAAATCTGAAATAGCTTCTCTGGAACTACGAGTGGGATTTCTGGTCTTATTGCTTGGCCTTTTCACTCAAATAAATTTGATCTCCGCAAGTGCTCAAAATCAACAACTTTACTTCAATTGCGAGCTATTAGCAGGAGAGCAAAAGGAATGTTATCCATCAAGTGCTGCAGTATCAGCCTATTCCACTGAAGGAAAATTCAAGAGAGTCTACGAAACTTACTCAAATTCTTCAACTTTTGCGGAGGGAAAATATGGGAAGGCATTAAGTTTTCAGGCTTTGCTTGGTGAATATGTTAATGTTCCTATTAGTAGAAATGACCTAGACTCCAATTTTTCAATTTCTTTTTGGATGAACGAAGAACCTTGGTTTACCAGTCGTGCACCAATACTTTCCTACATAAATGCTAACTCAAGTGCAGGCTGGTTATTCGATACACAGGACAATGGTACTGCAGTCCGATTTGGCATAACAAACGCCGAGGGAGAGATAGTTGCACCAGACTATGTGACAATAGAGCCAGATAATTTTGTTAACATAATTGGTACCTTTGATGGTTCCCTGATTAAGATATACAAGGATGGAATCCTGTATTCTACAGCAAATTACACAGGTATGTACAATCCTGACCCAGGTGTAAATTTAAGAATAGGACTAAATTCATTTGACAATGAAGATTCTTGGGCCGGAAGTATAGACGAGCTGCGAATTTACAATAGAACGGTCAGCGCGGATGAGGCGAAGCTGATCTATTATACTCCCAATAAGATGGTCGAAGATCTAGTCGGATACTGGACTTTTGACGACACTCTCATGGATAAATCCGGAAACGGTCATGATGCAAAATTAAGAATACAGACCGTAGGAATGGACTTTGCTCCCGACGGAAGAATGTTCTTTACCGTAAAGAGAACTGGTGAAATACGGGTAATGGAAAATGAGAACGTGTTGTCAGAACCATTTGCCAAACTATCAGATTTGTACCTTGGAGATCACGAGGGCATTTTAGGAATTACTCTTGATCCAAAATTTAATGAAAATCATTTGGTCTATGTATATTCCACGCATGAAGACAACAACACTGGATTGCCCTTTAACAGAGTAACGCGCATTGTTGATAATAACAATAGGGGTGAAAATATGACTGTAATTCTTGATGGAATTCCTGCCGACGAGGGAGGCAACTATGCAGGCGGTGCCTTGACTTTCGGTCCGGACGACAAATTATATGTCACAGTGGGTATGGGTCCGCGACCTTTAGACGCGCAAAATATGTCGTCGGTTCTCGGGAAGGTTCTTCGAATAAACAGAGATGGAACCATACCCTCTGACAATCCATTTCGCAATTCACCAGTCTACACTTTGGGCCATAGAAGCATGTTTGGGATAGCATTCGATAACAAAACTGGAATGGGGTTACTCACCGAAAATGGAGATACTTCGTTTGACGAAATAAACTTGATTAAGAAAGGAGCAAATTACGGATTCCCAAGAATACAACATCCTACTGTATCATCTGTTGTGTCTGATACTAGCTTTGTTTCACCTATTCGGTCATACGAAAATGTCATTGCGCCAGCGCAGATTACATTCTATACTGGTAACAAATATCCTGAACTTCAGAATAGATTTGTATTCAGCTCATACAACGATGGAAATTTGCACGCATTGAAAATTTACGATAATGAGAGTGGAGTTGGCGTTAATGAATTAAATATTCATATACCGCAAGATTTGCCAGACAACCTTGTTGGAATTGCACAGTCTATATCAGGGGACATTTACTTTAGCGGATATGACATTTACAGACTAGAGTCAATTGACTACACATTACGGCAAACGATGTTTCCGGTACAGACCAATTCGTCTTCAGGAATAGACGTAGTAGGCATGAATGTGTCAGTTAAAGGCAGTAATATGTTAATTACAGTTACTGGTAAGAGTAGCACGCCTGCCACCGAGGCCGGTAGCGTTTACTTAAAAATTCCAAAATATTCTGACATTTCCCCGTCTTTGATTTCGTCTGAAAGTTGTGAAAAATATGCCGATACTGATACATCAGGGATTGAATTGTTAGTAAAATGTACACCAAGCGCTCGACAAAACACTAATGGAACACTCCTTTCTTTGGAGATTGGTCCTCAGATTACTCAGTAGGCATCAATAAGTTAAAGGGATCGAACACTTGTGAGTCCACTCTTGAGACTAGTATTCAAACCCATAGTAATCAAAGGACAATGTGGTTTGCGGTAACACGTGTTTTGTGGCTGTAACAAGGTTAAATAAGTATCTTCAAAAATTAAAGGGGGGTAGAAGTCATAATGTCAGTTCTATTTTCTTGGTTTGACTTTGAAGAGGTATCGTTATTCCAATTTCGTTATCGGCAACAAACACATCTTGTGCTACCTCATTACCATCGGCTAAAACAGTCAACTCCTCAAAACTGTCCGTTGCGTTTGTAGACAAATAGATTTTCGGAATAGTGAGTATTAATTTGTCATCAGAAGCGGCCAGATTAGTGAGTTCTATACTTAATTGACCTGGCTTGGACATTGCGATCTTACTTACATTGCCGCCAGGTAAATAGTAGTAAATGGGTCGAGCTGTGTCATTTAAGGAATAGGAATTGCCTATAGATTGCGGGATTATGATATTGTCCATAAATTTCAGAAATGCCGCATTATCTAGCAATCGCTGGCCATACAATCCAATCATAACAACTTTGCCCTTGCCGGAGGGAAGAGTATAAGTTGCGATTTGTAACGGCTTTTCTGCGTGATTATCCCTCAAAGTTTGGGGAGGTATTTTCGCACCATAATCGTATAAAATATTTGCCTTGGGATTTGAGACATAGTTTTCTTCAAAGTGCGTATAGTTAAATGGATTGTTGAAAAATAGCACCGGTGCCTCAAGTGCACTGTACAAGAAATTTGAGCCAATCCAATCCTTATTCTCATTCAGCCATCTTTCATGCACGTTCTTCTGCGCAAAAGTACCATCGAATCTCCAATTATGCCCCCTCAGCAGAACTACCGAATGCATGTCGGGATTGTACTTTATCTCAGCATACATTACGTTACCATCGATAAAAACCAAGGTTCCACCGTTAGTAACAAATTTTTTCAAATTCGAGTATGACTGTTTGGTGGCATATTCATCATGTAGCAAGAAAAGAGCATCATATGCGTTGGATCCATCATTATTGAATATGTAGCCTTGGTGTACGTCCTCATCAGATACATCGTAAACTGTAGAGCCCGTCAGATTCTCTAAGTGCTTTTGTAAAAGAATGGCAGCTTTCTTTGATTCTGGATCGTAATCGGGAATTTGACCTGTTAATAGATCGAGATCAGTCTTTACTCTAAATCCTGAGGATACATTGTCATATTTCGGATAAAACTCATAAAACCCTCCCACATTGTAGGCGCCATCAGTAAATACGGGGTTAACTATCGCCAGTCTTTTTGAAGTACTCGAGGCATTAGAAATTGAGTCAGTACTGTTTTCGAAGGTAACTTCAAAGAGACTTTCAGCCCAATTTTGATTCCCAGCTTCATCAGTCACTCTAGCTGAAATTCTGTGCAATCCTGGCTGAGTGAGATTGAAACGATACTGCCAAGTTTTCCAGTCGCCATCCATTGATGGAATTGCAAGCTTGTAAGGAAATTGATTGTTAAAAGGGAAGGTGTGCTCGAACACTTCTACTTTCGAAATACTACTTTCTTCGTCAATTGCCGTACCTTGAACTGTAATATCTTTAAACGGTAATGTGGAATTGGAAACAGGGTATCTTATGGCAACGTAGGGTTGTGCCTTATCGGTAGAATTAGAATTAAATGATTCAGATCTACGATCTGATAGTGATTTAGTATCATGAATATTATCATGAAGAGTATTATTATTAGCGACCAAGTTCTTTGTAGAATTAAGTATACCATAAAACAAGTGATGTAGCTGGTTATTGTCTAAATTGTTTTGACCGCCAAAAAATGATAACCCTTCGCGAAGGGGAAAATCATATCCCAAAAAGGAAATTTCAGAATTAGTAATGTTGGTTGTGCCCGTGGCTCCAGGAAGTATGGCTATATAGGGCCTGGGTAGTGTGTTTACAGCCTGGGTGTAGTTATTAGCATTAAAGTCCCAAGATGAAACTTTGACTGAATCCAAGTTTAAATTACCCAATACGTGAATGTGGAATGGTTCAGCACTGCCTGTTGAATTTATCTTTAGCCATGATGTATAAGTAGAGTTAATGTTTAGGGTGGCGGAGTTTCCTACTATGAGATTTGCATTCAAAACCCAAACTCCATTGGGCTCTTTAACTAATGCTTGATTTGGTCCAAGATTGTCCAAGATATCATAAAGGCTAGCAGAGCCGCACATCAATGCAATGGTCTGCATCGCAGGAACGTATTCAACACAGTGGGAGGCGTAAGATATTCCTACGTTGGTTAGAGAGAAAACCAAACAAATGATACCGGAATAAACTATGGCCTGTTTTCGAATAAGCATCCTGATTAGATTTTGAAACATAACGAAATAGTAATGTAAAATAGATTTGGGGAACTGACAATTCAGGGAGTGCATTACCTTAGTTGGCATAATCTTCTATTAATAAACTCGACTAATTTCTTGATGGAAGGCCAACTGGATATCTATCCTGCGATTATTGAAATCAGCGACTTTCCTTGGAGTTGTATTGGAATTTCAATAGAAGAATATTCGTCAGTTGAGTCAATTACAGTAAAATCAAGTTCATTGCCATTGTCCTCAGCAGTATCATCTAAAGTAGTAGTTTGATTGCTTGGCGCCGCTTTATCTTCCTGAACCACCTTGTATATATCTGTCAACAATGACGTGGGGATTTTCACCACCATATTTGAGCCAGTCACATTCGCCGAGCCTGATGGAGAAAGAGAAAGGTCTAGTTTTCTTTGTGATGAATCCATTTGCAAGTCATCTAATTTAACTGAATTAGGCAATTGTAAAGTGATTGATTCCATGGTATTAATTTTATCGCCATCTTTAAGTCCAGCTAATTTGTCGATGCTATATCCACCAAAGTATATTTCACCAGTAGGAGATTGGGCTAGTGATACAACTGGCATGAACGGGTAAAGTCCAAGTTCTAATTTCTCCTCTGAAGTGACCTGTTTTGTCTTATTGTCTATCTTGATGGCGTATATGTCACCTGAGAATGTTCCATATAGAAATTTTCCCTTAAGTTCTGGAAACTTGTCACCATCATAAAATATTGCTTGAGTTGGAGCTATAATTTTCCAGTAACTCCTAATAGGAAGGATAGAATGAGAATCATTTTCAATTCCAGGGGGCTGGTTTGCAGGCTGGTATGTTGGGAATCCATAATTTCCACCTTTTTGGATCAGATTAATTTCATCGTAATGGTAGTCCCCATTTTCTGTTACTATCCCCAATCCATTCTTTTTGTCAAAGGCGATCCCAAAAACATTTCTGTGGCCTAGTGTGTAAATCGGCGAATTGGGAAATGGATTGTCAGAGGGCAGTGTTCCGTCCCGGTTTATTCGAAGAACCTTCCCTATATTTACAGTTAAATCCTGTGCGAACGGATGCTCTGTAGCATCTCCCACGGTAATGTACAATTTGTCATCAGGGCCAAAGGCCAAGGCACCTCCGGAATGGAATCCCTTCTGGGCAAAAATCCTATCGATCAATATCGTTTTGTCCACTGCCTTGTTATCTTTTTCAGTAAATCTTACTACTCGATTGAATATTTCCCCTGAATTCTTGTCAGTGCTTGTATAATATAAATAAACAAAATGGTTTTCGGAAAATTTCGGATCGATTGCAATACCTAGCAATCCTTGTTCCCAACTAACGAAGTAATCATCCAGCTTTGCAAATGGAACATCCAAAATTTTTGAACCTTGCATAATTTTGATCTCTCCTGTATCCTTCTCTGTAAAAAATAGTCTTCCGTCAGGACTAAAAGCCATCCCACCTATTATGGTAATGACTTTTCCATCATTTTTGAAATTCGACTGATCTTTCAGGCTATCGTCAAAAGAATAATGAGCTACTAAGTTAGGTGAAGAATCCCCTTTGTCCAAATCGGCATACAAGGAATTTATTTCACCGGCAGTAAATGTTCTGTTATAAATTTTCAAATCATCAATGATTCCTGACCAAGAAAAGCATCCTGTACACCAAGAAGGGGAGCCTATTGCAAGAGGTGTTCTGGGTAATGAATTATAGCTTCCGTTAAACCTAGTTACTGATTGAAGTTTGCCATCCAGATATGATGACAATGTCGTACCATTAAAGGTGGAGACGATGTTCGAAAAATCTTTGGAGGAAACTGGAAGATCTTGTGATCTAAACGTTTGGCCGAGGCTATTTAATATGTTAAAGCGAATGTACGAACTAGATCCGTTGCCTGCATTAGTCATATCAAAATACCAACCAGCCGCTGAGGGATTTCCAGTGTGGGAAAGGACATGCGCGTATGGTTGACTTGGAGGGTTCTCCTTGACCCAAAACGAAACTGTAAAATTCGAACTATTCAAAACTGGTGAGTCAGGAATTACAACTGATTCAATCCTTGATGCATCAATTTGAAGAGCATTTGCGAGTTTGCCTGGCAAGAAAGCTGGGTTACCATTAATATCTGCAACTTTAGCACTTTCAGCACCGTATATGTAACTTGGCAGGTCATTTAATAAGGGATCACAGTGCGTTACTGTTTCAAAATCTTGACAGCCAAAAATCAAGTTCTTTGTCGTATTGTTATTTGACTGCGCATATGTTGAGGAGGGAGAATACCATCCGCAAGTGCTCGAAACTATCACTAGAACGATAAAGATAGAGCCAATTCCAATCAAACTCATGTTCATATCTAAAAAAAATCGAGCTGATAACATATGGCCCTTCCTTTCTTACCTACAATGTTAGTCGGCACCATTCATGATATATATTCTTGTATTGCCTTATAGGTTGCTACCGCAACATTCTCTCCATAGGGGTTGACAGTAATTTTTACATTACACATGTCAGATATTGCTTTGGTTAATGACTCGTCTCTATCCAAGGGAAATAGACGGTTTGCGTTCAACAGAATTGTCTCCCATCTCGCTGAAGTATGCCGTAATGTTAAGCAAGGTTTTTTCAATACGATTGATTCCTCTTGTACCCCACCTGAATCAGTTAGAACTATCTGGCATCGGTTCAACAGATATAGAAATTCTAAATAACCAACTGGCTCAATTGCCCTAACATTGGGTGGCAGGGTAATAGAATGCCTCTTCATACTGGCTTGAGTCCTCGGGTGAATTGGAAATACAACTGGAGATTCCACTTGCGAAAGATGTTTACTAAGTAGTTTCAGCTTTACCGGATCGTCCACATTCTCTGGCCTATGCATCGTAAGTAGGATAAATTGGTCAGGCAGATCCAAGTCTGCTGGCTTCGTTGCAATCTTGGAGAGTTTTCTACAGACATCAACTATTAGATTTCCTGTTACACGCACATAACCCCTTATGTCCTCATAACTAAGGCACATCTTGCAAAAGTCCGATGGCGCCAACAGCAAGTCGGACATCGCATCAATCTTTATCCTTGTTATCTCTTCGGGTACCGCCAAATCAAAATCTCTGACGCCGGCTTCGACATGAATTATCTTGCTTCCCAATTTTTTAGCCGCTAATGAAGCTGCCAGACTTGAATTGGTATCTCCATATACAATTAGGAAATTCGGCTTGGACTTCTTGAGAGTATCATAAATCTTTTGCTCAAGCATAGAGACTTCTGAAGTTCCGCATTGAAGGTCGAAATCTGGGAATATCCCGAGTTGCTCTAAAAATACATCCTTCATTTTAGGCGAAAAATGCTGTCCTGTATATAATAACCCGTGGCCTGTTTTGTCGAAAAGCTGAATGAATTCGGAAAGCTTGATAAGTTCTGGTCTTGTCCCTGCGACGGTTATGACACTGAAATCTGAAGCATTCCTACTAGTTGATTCGGTGTCGTTAGGATCGCAAATAACTTGCAGCTGGTCTGTCTTATTTTTATTATCCATGATCAAATTGGTATAGGTGTAGACTTGGATATACAAAAAATCATTCCGGAACAAGTAAAAATTTTGTCCCATATACGGCAAATTCAGTAAAATCTACTCAAATTAATAACGGAGAAAATCTAGCTATATTGCTTAGAGTTACCCTAGGGATATTTGAAGACAATTAATAATTAACAGATCTCTAATTCTATGCTCTAGCCATACCTGAATTAGATTAATCATGTTTTCGTCTTCCTCATTTTAGAGGCAGCTATTGCAAAGGGTAGTTTGATAAATTTGGTGAAATAAATTTATTCAACCAATTTCAAGCTGGTCTAATCCTTGTTTGATTTTGAAGCAAAATTAATGGTGGTAGTTTGTTTATTAGGAGTAGGCTGTATTGCGATTTCTGCTGAATTGCTGGGCTCCACTTATAGAGCTGCTATGGGTCAGGGTACAGTACTTTATGGCTGCGAGAAAAAGCAGGATAACATACATTGTGACCCAGTTCACAATAAATTCGACAGTTTCTTGGTTCATGGCGAAGCGCAAGAGGTTTATAGAGTTACCCCGTCGTCATTTAGCGGCGTCTCTGCCAAGTATGGAAATGGATTACAGCTAAAAGGTTACGTTGGCGAATTTCTTACAATCCCTAATAACTTGGGCCTTAGTCCCAATCGCTTTTCAGTTGCATTATGGGCGAAACAAGATCCGGATTTTGATTTGGACGGTACCATAATATCACATAAGGACAGAAGAAACACGGCTGGATGGTATTTGGGCACCAAAGTTAAACCTACGTTACTGATTCAGTTCTCAATCGCAAACAATCGAGGGGAGGTTTTTACAATTAGCAGCGCCATAGATAAAGATAGGATTGAATTCATAGCAGGTACATTTGATGGAATGACAGTCAAGCTTTACTTGAACGGTATACTTGCAAATGAAACCAAGTTCTCAGGAATATACAAATCTGATCCAGAGGGGCCATTCAACATAGGAGTCGACTCGTTTGATCATACTAATGCATGGAAAGGGGTTGTAGATGATGTACGATTTTTCAATAGGGTGTTGTCTGAAAGCGAGATAAAAGACATTATGAATGGAACATATCAAAGTGTTGATGGATTAGAAGGTTATTGGCCATTTGACAATAGTACTGGTGATATTTCTGGAAGGAATAATGATGGGTTACTGTCATCTCAGGCAGTAAGTATGGCATTTTCACCCGATGGTAGACTATTTTTTACTGAGAAAAATCTGGGAGAGGTAAGAATACTAAAGGATGACAAGCCTCTTTCAGATCCTTTTATCAAGTTAACTGATCTCCACGTAGCTCAGCATCAAGGATTATTGGGAATAACTTTGGATCCAAAATTTGATACAAACCATTTTGTTTATGTATACTATACCTCAAATGGCAGTAAAACTGGAGTTGCCGTCAACAAGGTAGTACGGTTTACAGAGGTGAATAATAAGGCAACCGATGAAATTGTGCTTTTAGACGATATCTCAGCAAGCACTGAAGGAGAATTTGCAGGAGGTGCATTAAGGTTCGGACTGGACGACAAGTTGTACGTTTCGACCGGACACGCAAATTCTGTGGTACTCCCACAAAATATGTCAAGCCTTATTGGAAAGGTTCTTCGAATAAACCGGGACGGAACACTGCCCTCTGACAATCCATTTCCCAATTCGCCGATTTACACACTAGGCCACAGAAATGTTTTCGGGATCGCCTTTGACAAAAAGAATGGATTGGGGATAGTAACAGAAAATGGTGATGCTCATTATGATGAAATTAATATTCTTAAGAAGGGCGGTAACTACGGATTTGCCACTTCGCAACCTCCAACAAGATCCCCGTTGTTAGATAACAGCTCATCGATCAAACCAGTTAGAGTTTACTGGGAAACCATTGCCCCTACTCAAGCAATATTTTATGATGGTGACAAGTTTCCAGAACTTAAAGACAAGCTGCTTTTCGGCTCGTATAATGAGGGCTTCATTTATGCCTTAGGACTGAATGAGACAGGAAGCGTCACAGATGAGCTGGCGATTGAGTTTCCTTATGATGACAATGTTGATTCTATTGTTCAATCACCATCACCATCAGGAGATATATATTTTGGTGGATACAATATTTACAAGGTTTCGTCAATTAATATGGAGAACCCAGAACAAACAATGTATTTCATCCAGATCTCGCATAACAATTCTCAAGTGAGTAATCTGCAATTTGATTTAGAAAAGGCTATCTTGTCTTTCGATGCAAAAAGTACCAATAATCAGTCAGATTCTATTCCTCCATCTCTCCAAGTTAGAATTCCAAGAGCTCTATTAGGCAGTATTATTGATGTCTACACATCCTCGTCTAGAGCTAACCAGGGTGAAAGCGTAATTGATAGGTTTGATATAGAGCAGCAATATAGGACCGCTAGACAAGGTGATATAGTCATAGATATCACATTGAACAAGGGGTTAGAGGGACCAATAGAGGTAAAAGGAGTTCATAATGGATAATGCGCAGTTTTTTAAACGTGGTACAATGCTACTAGGAATTTTAACTCAATAACTTAGTTATGACTGACCGATTCCATATTTGCTGGAGATAAATAAAAATTATCAAAACTAACCTTCGCGTCTTCAGTATACATGGCGACCTTTCCACTACCAAGCTGTTCGCTCATGCTAGGATCTACATAGTCAATAATCTTGTTACCATCAACAAATATCTTTATTTTATTTTCTTTCATCTCTATAATCCATTGTGACCAAGCATTTATCTTTAATGTAGGTAACGGGCCTGTGAGCAAAATAATCTGGCCATCAACGGGATCGGTACAGCTACTGCAGTCCTTTTTACCGAGCTCAAATCCATTGGGTTTTAGTGAGAACCAGTAGTAATGAAAGGTGTCAGTATATCTAAAAAAAGTCCACCCTACCTCCCATTTTTTTGGAGACGAGTTTTTTCTAAGTTGATCATCTGTCCGTGAGTCAACAGCTAATCGAAAGTTAGAGTAATCACCTACAGTAGTTACTAGAGCCGCATGTGTTTCATCTGTAGAAGTCGATGTCATGGGAAACATCCGGTATATGCCATTACCTCCTTTCTCAGCGATTCTTCCTGAAAAACCATGCCCAGTATATTCTACAGTCCACTTACTTTGAGTGGTAGTTTTGTTATCAAAATCATCATACCCTGCTAGAATTGGTAATTCTGGCAGCCTTGAACCTCTAGAACCGTGTTTATATGCATATATGTCAAGTTCAGTTACTCCCGGCAGACTCTTACCAACATCAAAAAATGTAAAATTCAAGTATCTTGATGAAACATCCGCAAAATCGTATCTGTGCATACGCGATGTGCTGGTATCGACGTTGCCCGTGTAGACTTCTTTGAAATGGTTATTGGAACTGGTAGAGGAAGAAACTTGAAACTTGACTTCGCTATGATTATTATGCCAAAGAATATCCAAAAAACAGATTCTTTCGACTTTACCAACATCAATAACAAAACTCGAAGAGTTTCCTGATGGTTCCCAGTACGATTTCAAGTTATCATCAATCGTTTTCTCTGATCTGCCGTGTGTATCGGAATGAGTAACATATACACTCAAATCATGTTCGATTGAGCACGATTCATTTGTAATCGATTTTGCAGTTTGAAGAATGGCTTCTCCAAGCGCCAAGATTAATAACGCAACTATGAGCAAGATGCAATGTATTTTATTATAAGTGAATAGATTCATAATCAGCCTACTTAAATAGATCTAAAATTTAGTTCGCAGCTATAGTCAAAATTCAGATTTGAACTTTGAATTATCGTCGTTTGCACATCGATTTTAGGTCCTAGAGGCAATTAAGGTCTACCAGATAGTACGTGGATTAATGCCAAAAAATGGACAATTTTTGATGATTTTCTGAAGTCTTTAGCAAGAATGAGCTAGTATTTTTTTGATATAACTTAAAGTAATAGATTATTGTGGCGATAATGAAATATTATCAAAAGATACTGCAGCGTCTTCATTGTATAAACCCACAAAGCCGCTTGACATATCGGCTGTTCTGCTGTACGACGGATCATCCATATCTACAACCAATACTCCGTTCAACCAGATAGACGTATGTGCTCCTATACTTGATATCTTGACATGTGTCCAGGTGCCCATTTGAAGTTTAGGGGAGCTCCCTGTCTTCAAAAATACCTGTTCTTCGCAGTGACAACTAGTATCCTTTTTACCGAATTCAATTCCATTTGTTTTTAACACAAAGTAATAATGATGGAAATCATCTACATATCTCCACATCACCCAAGCCGCTTCCCAAGTGTTAGGAGGATCATTGATTCTGAGTTGCTTATCCGTTCGCATATCAAACTCTATGATTCCGTTTGATACCTTTTGCGTAGACAAGAGAAGGCTGGCATGAGTTTCTCCTTTTTGCTTTGAAGTTTGAGGGAATTCATAAAGGATATTGTTGCCATTGGATTCTTCTTTTACACCTACCTGTCCAAATCCATTGTATCTATTTATCCATTTGCCGTTTGGAGATTTCTGCCCATCGGACAAAATGTATGTGCCACCCTCAAAGTCATCATATAGATTCGGGTTTTGACTTCCACTAGTAGTACCTGATCTTTCGGAAGATCGAGCACCAATGTTCCCTGAATTATCTACAGCAGCTACCTTGTAGTAGTAGGTAGTAGATGGACTCAGTCCGGTATTATAGTACGAGTTAGCATTAGATGTACCAACTGGCTGGGATACTCCAGGATTAACGGTAAAGCCGCTACTGGTACCACGATAGATGTTGTAATGATTAAAGTCTGCTTCTGAGTTAGAATTCCATGTCAACTTGAGCTGTGTACTGCTCTGTACTGAAACAGTAAGACCTGTTACCTGAGC
>DATBFR010000107.1:0-26345 GCA_036558405.1 Nitrososphaeraceae archaeon
GATTAACGGTAAAGCCGCTACTGGTACCACGATAGATGTTGTAATGATTAAAGTCTGCTTCTGAGTTAGAATTCCATGTCAACTTGAGCTGTGTACTGCTCTGTACTGAAACAGTAAGACCTGTTACCTGAGCTGGAGGTGCTGTGTCTGGTGGAGGACTTGACGAGCTTGAGGACGTTGTGGCAGATCTCTCTAGAGATAAAGTACCAATATTGCCAGCCTTATCTACAGCAGCAACCTTGTAGTAGTATTTAGTAGATGGATTCAGTCCGGTATTAGAGAAGGAATTTTCAGTGGACGTACCTACGGGCGGTGTTCCTCGTGGATTGACCCCAAAGCCACTATTGGTGCCACGATAAATATTATAGTGATGAAAATCTGCCTCAGTATTCGACTTCCATGCCAAGTTGATCTGTGTACTGCTTTGAGTTGAAGCAATAAGACCTGCTACCTGAGTTGGTGGAGTATAATCCCGTGTAGCCGTTCCTGCAAATTCTTGAGATTTGAGACCACTGCTGGTGCTAGTCGAAGAGTGAGAGGGAGGTTTGGAATTTTCTTCAGTATTTATAGTATTAATATTCTTGGTTTTTCCATGGCCAGTCCTTGATACCGCCCCGATATTACCTGCGTTATCTACTGCAGCAACCTTGTAATAATAAATGGTTGCAGGTCTGAGTCCACCGTCTAAATATGAATTGGTAGGTGATATTCCATCTGGTTTAGTCACACCAGGCGTTACTATGAATAAAGCCCTCGTACTGGTATAAATATTATAATGGCTAAAGTCAAATTCTTTGTTTGCACTCCATTTGAGTCGAAGCTCGGTGTCGCCGACGGCTTTAATTGACAAACCCTTGACTTTTTTTGGTGGGGAATCCGAATTGAATGGCGATGATTCCTTATCCGAAACCGTTGCTATCTGGTTAATGTCTTTTTGGGGCCTCTCCAAACTTTGCAAGTTCTCTTCATCTGGCGAGTCATCAGAAGACCCCTTATCTCCTATAGCCACATGATTGTTTTTATCGTAGTTTTGCTGAAAACCATAAGTTTGTTGGATCACATTAGACTGAACCTGGGCTTCAGCCTCCGGGAATTCTTCTGTTGCAATAATATCGTGTGGGGATACTATAAAAGATAAAATAAGAATACTCGAAATTATCGTAGATAAGATACTTGAGACAATTCTTTCCATAACAGGGTGAACTTTTTCTGATATTTAAAGACATCAAAAACATGTTCAGGATAATTATTCAGAAAAGAACTTCAGGCAGCTACGTCGATATTACCTGAATTGTAATCCAATCACCCTAATTTTATTTAACGTGAGGGACGTACTGACCTATATTAACACCTATCTTATCCTTGACCAAACCCTAAAAACAAGTGGGAAAACAAAAATCGAATTCGGAGTCGTTGCAAACTCTTCAATTCCTTTAGTTAAACTCTTCAATTCTTCACTATCTATTTTCTCCAAAACTGCGATAATGGATCGCCAAAAACTTGCTCTAGTGGAGTAGACGCATTTAGAATAAATATCAACATTCGGATGAAGACCTTCATCTAAAAACATTGAGTATAATTTCCTGCCTATTTGCGGGTCAGTTCCACGTTGTACTTGAATTCCTTCGTACCAGTGCCAAAGTGCCGAAACTGAGTCATTTTCTGGATGTACTATCCAAGTAAAAAGATCACAATCTTCGATCATAAGACGGCCACCCGGTTTAGTTACCCTAATCAGTTCTCGAAGTACTTTCCTTGGATCTTTGATATGTTGAAAGACGAATCTAGAGTATGTGGCATCATAACTCTGGGAATCAAAGTCTAAATTCATTGCGTCTGCAACGTAAAAACTGGCATTATGAATATTCCTTTTTTTAGCAGCTTCTGAACAATAATTTACCGCGAATGGATTAAAATCAATGCCAACTACCTTACCATTTGGCACTAAAAAAGAGGCAATCATACATGAAACATCTCCTGTCCCGCACCCTACGTCCAAGACACACATGTCAGGCGATAACTGCAGCTTCGCCAATGACTCTTTTGATGACGTCGAAAATTCTTCTGCTTGAGTTTGAAGTCGTCCTAACTCTTCCTTGAGCGACTGAATTTGCGAGAAAACATCCAATTCAGGATCTGAGTAATTGAGTAGTTACATAAAAGTTGTGACTTCCCCATAATGATTGTCGTTAACGTACTTTCTTCCTTTCAAGCTCACACTTTGACTCAACTCATGCTACAATTACTGAAGAGAATTTGGAGCCTTTCTTGGTAACACAGAACCTTTAATTAAAAGTATGCTCAGGTTTTTTTGATTACAAGATATGATCGAACTCAGAAAGGACTACGTACTTGACAAGTACATCATTCTACCAAATAGCACTGAACAGTTAAATGAACCAGGTTCAATGGCGAATAATTGTCCTTACTGTCCTGGAAATGAAAATATGACCTCGTTGTCTGTATTGTCTCTTGTAGTGAAAGGAGGCATGTTACAGAGATTATCTGATAGTGAAGAAAATTTAGTTGAAGGATGGAGCGTTAGAGTTTTCCCCAGTAATTCGCCTGTTGTAAGTCAATCCAACGAAAACCATTATACTGAAAAGCCGCTCTACAGTGAGCCGGCTTACGGGTTTCACTATATAGTTGTTGCATCTCCAAAGCATGAAGAAAGTTTGGACTCATTGTCACTAGAACAGTGGTCGAATGTATTATTAATGATACAAGACAGGGTTAGGTGGCTTTATTCTCAAAAAAGTGTGACTTACGTCTCAATTTACGTCAATGAAGGCGAAGAAGCTGGAAGCAGATTGGACCACGCTCATTTTAATTTAGTCACGTTTTCAACAATACCTCCGACTATAGAATCTGAGGCTGAAGCATCAAATTTATTCATGAATGAAAATGGCAGTTGTCCTGCCTGCACTGTTGTTTCAGCCGAATCAGGCGGCCCAAGACAAATACTTGCAACAGACAACTATCTTGCCTTTTCCCCCTGGGCATCCTCCTATCCTTATGAGTCTTGGATCTATCCAAAACGTCATACAACTGCCTTTACTAAGATTACTCAAAAGGAAATAACTGATCTAGCTCTGATAATGAGATCTACGCTAGGTGGGCTGTCGAAAGCGTTGTCTTCTCCCTCCTTTAATCTTGTATTTCATTTATCACCAGAGAAGAAAAATAGCAGGCAAATCCACTGGCATATAGAGATATACCCGCAGCTTAAGGCATTGACAGGCTTGGAAAGAGGGTTTGGAATCTATATCAATGATGTCACACCAGAAAAGTCCGCAGAAGTATTGGGCTCTGCTTGTAGAAGGGAATTAGCCAATCTTGTTGGCATTCAATAGAGTATAGTTTATTTACTATTCCACAAAATCTCTCTTAAAATTGGCAAATCTTGAGACCTGGGTCTCACTTGCATCTTTGGGCATGACAATTATGTTTGTACTGTTGCTAATTAGTTTCAGTATATTTTTGGTAGGCCCAAATGAAAAGGGTCCAGATATTTACGTAGAGCCGCCTGGTGTGATTGTACAAATTGTATCAATTTCCGGTGCTCCAGGCGTCATCCTGACGGGTATAGCTTTTGGACTCGCAAGGAGTTATGGTTCAAAGAGTTCAGGAACAGTTCTTGTTATAACTGGAGTAATAATGATAGCAGGAATGTTATATGTGGGTACTATAGTTCCAAGAATTTTAGAGATTTACAGGGTACCAAATTTTGAAATCTTGAGATACGGATTTATCGCGGCAGGTATTGGAACGGTAATAGTAGGAGCTATTTTGTTAAGGAAGCCAGAAAAGCACCGCTTAAACATGACAGATGAAAATATTTGGTAAAAAAAATAAAAAATGAAAAAAACATTTACCTTACGAAGAAGGTCCTTCCTATACGCATATTCCCCCAAGTATTAGAAGGGGTTCAAAAGTATTCTGATAAGAATGACAGCCCGATTCTATCGGTAGTAATCGGAACAAAGCCCGATTTCTATAAACAGGCTCCTATACTTATAGAATCTGTAAGGCAAAAGCTCCCTTCGTTTGTAATTGATACTGGTCAGCATTTCGATAACTTGTTAGGCTTTGGCATACGAGAATTTGATCTCGATGACCATATAGCTTGCAACATGCAGATTAGAGGTGACCTGATGGAAAAAGCAAGTGAACTTATACTTAAATTTGGAACGTTTGGTCGATATTGGCGTAGAGAATTCGGAAATTCTTCTCATTTACTTCCCATAGTTCACGGTGATACCCTAGTTGCTGGAATAGCACCATTGGCATGGGTATTTGGAATGGGCCAGAAAGTGGCACAAAATGAAGCTGGACTCAGGTCTATGAGTCCAGAATCAATAAAGCATTTGAGAGTACGTGAAGATCCCACCAGATCTTTCGTAGAAAAATTTATCGAGTCTCAATTCGAAGGATCATGGTTTTATGCTAGAGAGGAACCGTTCCCAGAACAAATTGATACATGGACATGTTCAGCAGGAACCCAATTTTTCTTTGCTCCGACTAGACTGAATAGGGATAACCTGATAAGAGAGGGCTATCCTGAAGAATTCATTCATGTGGTTGGCAATTCAGTGGTGGACTCGATCGAACTTAAAAGAAAACAAAAGTCAAAAACTAGTATATTTGACGAATATCCCGCACTAGAATCTGACGAGTGGATTCGCATGGATATTCACAGGAGAGAAAATCTTACAGAACATAGATTCTCGTCGATTTTGAAAAGCCTGACTTATTTGATAAAGAATTCAAAGCACAAAGTGATACTCATAATGCTCAATGCTATGCGATCGGCGCTACGGTCCTATAATTTAGAACAAAATGTGATGAAATTGGCCGACATGTATCCTGAGAAATTTATAGTGACTCCATTGTGGAAAGAATATTCACATGTAATCGAATTTCTAGACAGCGGTCATTGCTGGGCAGAAATGACAGACTCCGGTTCAATGCAAGAAGAGCTTTTGTATTTTCCAAAGGTACTCTCACTAACTGTGAGGCTAAATACCGACAGGCCTGAAACAGTATTTGATGCAAAAAGCAATATCTTGCTACCGCCTGTAAATCCGACTTGGATAACTGCAATAATTGATGAGGCGTTCAATCGAAATCAAGGCCTTGGATTTCAATTAAAAAAGAAAAAAAAGATTTATGGACAACCTGGAAAGGTGTCTAAGGAAATCGTAAAAATTATAAAGAAAGAATTCGAAAATGGCGACGCTAACTTTTATCCTTGGTTACATCAAAGAATAGGCTTATGGAAAGAAAAGCAAGTTATCGAATATATGTAACAATCATATTCTAAATTTTTTTGCCTTAATTCGTTTATCTGATCGATCGATAGCCGTACGCTTGAATACCCTCTCGATCATTTTTTGATATTCTACCGTCAGTTCTATATTTCGTCTTGACATCATCCGCTTTTGGGTGCGAACTGCTGAGGTCAATTCCATTTCAACATTTTCACTACCTAATCCTTGGCCGAATATCACAAAGCTGGGTACATCGTCAGTAACAAATCCATGAAGGTGCGATGATACTCCTAGCCTAAGTCCACCGTAAATATTGGTACCAATAGAAGTTTTGACCATATCCCCAAAGAAACTGCCTAGCTTGATTAATTGTGTATTGACCTTAACCTTCTTGTGGTAGGGAGTCATCGATATTGGACCATAAGTCATTTTTAAATCTGATGTGGTTGTGTTCGCTCCCAAGTTAACCCACTCTCCTACATATGAATGCCCGATGTATCCTGAATGCGACTTGTTGGTGAAATCCATTACTATACTAGAATCAATTTCTCCTGCAACACGACAGTTTTTTCCAATATAAGAACTTGATATTATGCTATATGGTTTTACTTGCGTGTTTTTGTCTATGAACGTAGGCCCAACTATTGTTGATTGTGAAATAACAGTTCCCGGCGCAATATAGATACCACCATTCACAGTATCAAAGACTGTTGAATCATCAACCAAACTTTCTTCGTGTACGAAGAGAGATCCGAGACCTTTTCGCTTCTTAAATTCATGCTGAATGTTCGACTTTTTATGTCCGGAGCTTCTTGTGGAAATACTTGCCATTTGTAATGTCAGTACTTTTGAAATATTAGAAATCAGGTCCCAGTTATCTTTGTACATTACTCCCAAATCCGTTATATCCAGAACTCTGTTCTTGCTAGCCTCTAATTTGCGCGTGTCAATTTCTCTGCCTGCAATTATGCATCCAGTAATATATTCACTGTCAGATTTACCTACTCTAGCAGCAAGAACTACGTTTCCCTTAACAAGAACGAATTGACCATTAGTTGCAATCAATTTGTCCAATATTTCATCTTTTGGAAGGAACAGAGAGTTGAGATACAAATCTACTTTATCATGTTCTACTTCGTTGACTGGTGAGCCAACATGACGCAATTTAGTAATATCCTTCAAATAATCTTTGGTGAGAAGCTTTGGTTTCTGGAATCCTAACCTCTCGAATGTAGTCATACATCCAATTTTAACATCAAATAATGCTCTGGTTAGGCTTATCGGATTAAACCTTTCTTGACTTGTACCGTCAAATAAAACTATTGTCATATGATCTCATATTTTCCCAAGCTTCTCCACGTATTTTTTATAAGTTTCAAGATATGATTTCTTGTCACCTATATCTATGAACCCTGAGTCAACCTTGAACCCCGTTACCTGTTTTTTCTGATCCAGGACTTCTCTTACAGCATCATCCATTCCGTACGCTCCTGAGTTGGGTATTATCTTGGTGAATCCTGGTTCCATAACATAGCATCCAATGTTGATTAGTCCTTTTATCTCAGGCTTTTCTCTCCACGAAATTATTTGGTTATTATCATTAAGGTCTATGAAACCATACTTTAACTTTGCATTGTATGAAAGCAGTGCCATTGTAATGAATGCCTTCGAATTTCTATGTTCATCGATCATACTGTTGATGGGAAATTCATAAACCGCATCTCCATAAACACATACGAAAGTGTCATCAATGAGCGGTTCTGCCGTTTTCAATTGTCCTGCAGTAGCAAGGGGCCTATCAGACCTCGCATATTCAATCTTAACTCCCAATCTACTTCCGTCTTCAAAATAGTCTTCTATAGTTCTATGAAGATAGCTAACACATAGAACTATTTCTGTTATCGTCTTTCCTCTGGTGAGCCATTCTATTATATGTTCTAGGAGAGGTTTGTTACCTAACGGAAGCATTGGTTTAGGTATAAAAAACGTATAAGGCTGAAGTCTTGTTCCTAATCCACCTGCTAATATTACAGCTTTCATCCATTTGACTTTAGAAATATCCTAATATAAGGTAAATATTTAGGCTCACTTTTAGCGCGACATAATTAGTAGAATTTAATTATTCGTTTAACTTTGTTAACTACTTCTGATGGGGTAATACCAAATATCAAAATCATCGCTTCTTTGCCCATACCGCCCGTATGGAATATTATCTCAGATCTCGCATCCTTAAGAAGGGCTTGCTTGATACCCCAAGGGATAGTCATTCCCTCTTTTTCGTTAACATGCATTGGTTCTTTAGATCTTTCATACTCAGTGGTAGTATACAATGATTTGCAACATTCGATCAATCTCTCATTGAACTTGATATTTATCGCCGATCTCATTGCAGGATTAAATTTCATACAAACAAGTACCGCCGAGGAGACATGGCTAGAACCCCCAAACCTAACCGGACCAGCTTGCTTAAATCCATTCATAATTTTCACAATCCTTCCGTCTATTCCTGCAACCTGTGTTCTTGCTTTAGCATGGGGTAACGCGAAAACGAAGTTTGAATGAGTTTCAGGGATAAATTCCCTGAATTTTTGCTCTAACATTAGCGTATTCAATGCTTTTGATAACTCTGTCACTACTCTATACTTGATAGCATCGTCATAAATAGAAAAAATCGGCGCGTCTACGACAAGACCATGCCCCAGTTTAATTAGATCTAACATCGAATCTTGAACATGTTGGTTTGCTAGAAGGAAAGACCTAGAAACTGAGTACTGTTGCGCAATAAAAGCAGTGATAGCAGCAGAAAAATTGCAGCCACTGCCGTGGGTTTCATTTACATTCACTCGTGGATTATATAGCTTTGTGATTTCGCCGTGTTCATTTACTAGAATATCTACTACTTGTCTTGTCCTATCCAGATGACCTCCCTTAATAATGACATTTTTAGCGCCAAACTGTATTATTTTGTTCGCCGACTCTATCATATCAGATTCATTTTTAATCCTTATTTGAGTTATTTTTTCCGCTTCAGTAACATTTGGGGTAACTATATAGGATATAGGAATGAGTCTTGACTTGAAAGTCTCCAAAAATTTCTCTAGAAATAACTTGAAACCCGTACCTGATGCCAAGATGGGATCAAGAACAATTGGAATACCTCTATTCTCAATTAAGTCACTTATTTCAGAGATTATTTGTTTGTCATAAACCATGCCTATTTTTATCGCGTCGACACTCATATCAGAAAGTACTGTCTCAATTTGTTTCCGAACTGAAATTGCTGGAACTGGAAAAATATGATTAACGCTTGAAGTATTCTGTGCCGTAATGGCTGTTATAGCAGTGCATGGAAATACCCCTAAAGATGCAATGGTCTTGATATCTGCTTGAATACCTGCACCTCCTCCGGAATCACTACCTGCAATAGAAAGTGCAATCCTTATGGCCATAGGCTCTTGATTTCGTATTTGGTTGACTGTCGTTATATAATTGAAGCCTAGGCCCTCAAATATGGCTTGAAGTCCGAGATGTTTGGTAATAGATATTTTCCACTTTCTGAATCAACATGATTGTATTGGGACTTGTTGACATTGCTCTTGGCTATTTACCGGTTAGAAACACCTGCCCAATAAGCATCGCTGATAACTATCCATTTCGTGAAGTTCGATCCTGAAGTTAGTATCTTCAACCAAATCAACCTGTAAAAAATGTCAAGCCAGGTAACCAATGTACTTGTCAACGCCGACAATCTTACCTGATGAACTCTCCCGTAATATAACAGAATCTGACGGAACTAATGAATTTACCGGAACAAGAAACAGGCTCTCATTAATTGATGCCAATACACAATCGTATCTCCAGAGCAAATACCTTTCCTTTTCACTTACTAGCAAAGCTACGTTAATCAAAGATCTCCTATTAAATCCAATCCACATCATTTCCTTTTTCCAAATCGGATATTTAGACCAAAACGTTTCCATTGATTGAGGTCTGTTTCTAGTATAAAGGATGCTTGGTTTATATCCGATAATGACACTCATTATGATCATAAAAATTCCAAGAAGGAGAATCCCATGAGATCCGTTATATAGTGAAGCATAGGTAACGTTTCCTATTGATGCCTTGTAATAGATTGTCCCTATGGTATCTTGTCCCAACGTAGGAACCACAATACTACCATAAATCAATACTATTCCCAAACAGTTGATGGCAATTGGCACTATCCCCTTTGTAATAACTATTAAGGACAATGATATGGCTAGAACAAAACTTGTAATATTTAATAACCCAAATGAGGGCGAATCAATATCTATGAAGCTAGATGAAACAAATGAAACAAAAACGTGAATCAATATTAGTACTATGAGGGCGCAAACAGAAATTATTATTCTGAATTCTTGATACCGCCTAACGTCTTGAAAAAGAGATTTAATCTTCATTTACTTAAATTAAGGCGTCGAATTATTAAGTTTATACTAAAGATCAAGATCAAAACATAGCTATATGTCTCCTGCCAGTAAAATACAAGTTGCCAAACCATTTCTGAAGTGGGCTGGCGGAAAAGGACAATTGTTGGAACGCTTAAAGACATTTATACCAACTAAATTCTATGACTACTTCGAACCATTTTTAGGAGGCGGTGCCATGTTTTTCTTCTTAATCAATCAAAATCGCATTCAAAATAAAGCCTATTTATCCGATACAAATGCAGATTTGATAAATGTGTACAATTGTTTGCAGACCAATCCAAAGGTTTTGGTTTCAAAATTGTTAAATCAGAGAAAAAATTATCTGAAAGACCCGTCTACATACTACTATGCGCTGCGGCGAATGAAATATTATGACAAATTTGATAGAGCATCGCAATTTGTTACCTTAAATAAAACATGTTACAATGGACTTTATAGGGTAAACAGAGCTGGCATGTTTAATGTCCCTATTGGGAAATACAAAAAACCAAAAATATTTGATCCAATAAACCTAAAAAGTATAAGTGAAGCTTTAAACCTATTTGATGTAAAGATCGAATGCACTAGTTACAGAAACATACTTCAAAAGGCATCTGAGAATGACTTTGTTTATCTAGATCCACCATTCTCACCAACATCAAGGACATCAAATTTTACTACATATACAGCTGGGGGATTTGACACGAATGATCAGCGAAATCTCGCAAGGACATTCAGATTATTAAATGACCGGAAATGTAAAGTAGTACTTTCCAATTCAGATACTGAATTCATAAGAGAACTCTATGATGGATTTGAAATTACAACCTTACCTACGCGTAGATCGATAAATTGCAATTCCGGAGGACGCTCTGGTGGTACTGAACTAATCATTACTAGCCAATACTAGGATTTTCTTTCAAAGAAAAATAATTCACGCTGTTATTATGAAATTGAAGCAATCTTCCTTTGCGAGCGCTCTTATCGATATTTTTCGGTCCATGGTTGTTGAATCGCCCAGCCGGCCTTCTCCTAGATTAAATCATATTCTGCTATAAAGATATCCTGTGCTACGAGTAAATAATTAAGGTTGTTGCAAATTAGCTTATTTAGTTACTCCATCATAGAACCTGGTATTTGATTTTGGAGAGAACTTTTACCATAGGCAACAGATCTTCCGTCAATAACCCATAGCACGAGATAAAATAAAAAAGTACGAAATAGTACATGCGTTTTCTAATCTAGTCGACTTTCACATCCAATCCCATCATTGTCAATGTCAAACCCATGTGGATCAGTTCCTATCACACTAAAGGGTGTCAGTGGAATATCTGCACAGCTTAGCGGAGGTGGTGGAGTAGGTATGCAAACATCGGGATATGAAGAATCGCAGTTATTTCGGTTCTCAGATGTATTTGTAGCTACTGATGGAGGTATCCTTGCTGCATAGACATTGGCAGAGTCAATAGATGTAATTTCCAATGTATCCATAATTTTTTGAATAGAATGCTTATGCTTATCCATTGTGTCTGGTTCACCCGTGATTGATAGTGAATAGAGCAGATTGTTTTTAATTGCATCGATACCTGTAATGATTTGACCAACATCATCATTAAAAAAGTCAGTCCGGACTGCAACTGCTCCAGAGAGTGTAGTTGATGATTGGGAGAAGTCCGGAAGCTCATTCAGATTCTTGAATAGCATATTTTTTCGTTTTTCTAAAGTATCTCCTTCTTCGATCTTATCTACATTAATCCAAGCAAGAACATAATCAGGTGCGTCCTTGTTAGGAGGAGATGAAAAGATAGCAGTTAAGATTCGTTCTGGAGCATAATCAACTGGACCTGTTTGTTCGGAATTTCGCCAATTATTTGGATACTGCACCTTGAGTCCGAACTGCTTATTCTCATAAGTTTTATCTCCGTCGGATAGACTTTTTAAAAATGAACTGTGGGTTATTGGAACAGGCATCAATAGAAGTATTAGGAACGATGACAGACTTGCTATTGTAATCTTATCGCTTATCACAATTAGTAAGTCTCTTATTCGTACCTTTGCTAAATAATCAAACATAGCAAACAAATTACAGAAATTTTATTCACTCACTATAAAGCATCAACGAGTAATAATCATATTTTTAAGATGGTCTCTCTCTCTCTTTTGGTAAAGCTACACAATTAAGATTAAGTAGTATCTCTACATTATCCCTTTAGCTTGTAGTGGTATTTATTTGGATTCTGTAATTGGAAAAGTTCGACAAGGATTCGAGAATAACAATGGACAAAAACAACCTCGTGATATTCCATAAATGATTCTATGACAATCTCACACTTAACCAATTAAGGACATTTGTGAATTGTCTAAATGAATATTAATGACACCTATAAGATAATTAATTATGACAATGAATTGTCCAAACTGTGGGTCATTAATGGTTTGGCTTAACGGATCCATAAGTCATGAGCGCATTGTAAATTACTACGAATGTAGAAATTGTTTTATCAGGGTTACGAAATACCCAGACGGAACTTACGAGATAACTGAGCTGAGGACTAATTAGATGTACACTCCCAAGAATGCAATCCGGCCATAATAATAATTTCATTCATAATGTGAACTTCTATGCGCAATAACAACATCAAGTCATTGCAAACAAAGATTAAAGACAAGGACGAATTTCTCATACTTCCTGGCGTATTTGACGCATTGAGTGCAAAAATTGTAGAAATGGTTGGTTTTGATGCAATGTTTCAAACTGGTTATGGTTCGGCTGCTACTTTACTAGGCATGCCGGATTTTGGCTTCCTAAACGCTGGCGAAACGATTGATAATGCCCGTCGAATTATTCGTGCAGTTAGCTTGCCTGTCATAGTGGATGTAGACACAGGCTATGGAAACCCCTTGACAGTATGGAGGATAGTGAATGATTTACTTGCATATGGTGCGTCCGGTATTTTTCTAGAAGATCAGTTATGGCCTAAAAGGTGCGGCCATATGAAGGGTAAGGATGTTATTAGGACTGAAGAATTTTTGCCGAAGTTAAAGGCAGCTTTGGACGCTCGGAGTGGCAACGAGTTTATAATTGTAGCCCGAACAGATGCTCGAGGACCGCTCGGATTGGATCAAGCAATTGAAAGAGGGAAATTATATTACAAGGAAGGTGCAGATGTAGTTTTCGTCGAGGCACCACAATCAATTGAAGAGTTAAAAGAAATCGCTCGAAAGATTCCGGCACCTTTAGTAGCAAATATGATTGAAAATGGGGTGACGCCTACCCTTTCTGCTCTTGAGCTTAAGCAGATTGGTTATAGAATGGCAGTTTTCCCCCTGTCTGGCTTGTATGCTGCTACTTACGGAATGAAGAGAATCTTTTCAGACTTGAAGGAAAAAGGTACTACTAAAGATTGCCGGAACATCATGTTAGATTTTACTGAATTTAATCAATTGGTAAATCTGCAAAAGTTTATGAACATGGATCAGAAATACTCGGACCAATCAAGCTAAATAACAATACTCTAGCGAAAAAAAGTTGCCGCAGAAAAATGCGAAAAGTTTCAACAGTAGAGGCACGACTCAATTTCGTTAAAATGACGTCTATTCATAATGCTAATTTAGCGTCAGGCAGTGAACATTTGATAGTCTACACAGGACGTCTTTGGCCTGAGCCTTATACGTTAACAAATGTGGCGGCAAGTTAAAGCATGTAGAGGCACGTTTGCGCATCTACGACAACACCATGTCAGAGGAGAAGAATAGGGTTCTAATTGATCACCATACAGTATTTCTTTTTGATTCACGAAAAATGCAAGTGTGTTACTAAGATTGGAAAGTACACGCGGTAAAATACATTAAACTTGTGATTTATCTGTGGCGATTTTGGGCAGGATTAAGGCAAAGTCTGATTTATCAAGTATACTCAAATTTTTAGCTCTTAAACGAAAATGCACTGAATCAATTATTTTTTTCTATAAATCCCGATAAGATATCCACTCCAGTATCTTGAATTAAAACTTCTGAGCCAGTTCATCCTGTAAGAGAAAATACGAGAGAGGTTTCTAACTGTAAGATTCAACGATCGTGATAGCATAGTGCGCAATTCCAGCTTATCCATTATCAATGGCTCAAAACCACTAATGTAGCCCTTAAAAATAACAGTGAGACCTAACTCATTTTCGAAGTTTGCCCAATTCTTAATTTTCATCGCCTCGAGATTGTGAAAAGCGAGATGCTCAGGTGCAGTTCTTCTCAAAATAATTTTATAAATGCCACCTAAATTGGGAACGCCTAAAAGCAAAATGCCGTCTGGTTTTAGGAGTTCCAAATGCTTATTTACCACTGATTTAAGATTCACAAAATGCTCGACAAGTCCAAGCGAATACACAATGTCAAAGCTAGGCAAGTCTCTTTTCAAATTGTCAGATAATAAATCCCTCTCATAAATTTGGACCGGAATATTCGCAATTTTCAAGTTTTTCAGGGTTTGATCATTACCGATCTTCGAATAGTCAAGCGAATGTACATTATATTTGAAATTCCTTGCCATGTATACTAAGTATTGACCAGGAGCGCCACCGATTTCCAAAGCATGAAGTCTATTGTTCACAGGAAGGTACTTGTCAAAGACATCTAGAATTGCATTAATGCTTAATCCGCTTGCAGTTCTCTTGACTTCTGCGGCCTCAGTATTGGTAGACTTCCAGTAATTTTGCCAATATTCTCTACCGGTAAGTGTGTTAGAGACCATCTGCTATCCTTTAATTTATCCTCTAGAAATTGAGGCTTAAAAGCAAATAAACCTTACCAACCGTTTGATATTCAAGTATTATCACTATGATTAATCATATTCGGCTTAGCACAACATGATATATTCTTAATGCTTAGTTTCAGTAACTAAACTATCTACCACAACATTCTAGTTACTCGCAAATTGCATTTATTAATAGACCATAGATGCATGCGGGTCTACTCCATTTCGGATGTTTTATCATTCTTGTTACTTGCGAAGTCAACATGGCTAAAGCCTTTATATTGCTGAAATGACGCGCATGATTGTATGAAAATTCTGATTACTGGAGCTGCAGGTTTTTTAGGAAGTCACTTGTCTGAAAAGTATGTAAAGGAGGGAAATATTGTATACGCTGTTGATAACCTAATTAACGGCAACCTGAATAATATCCGAACTCTGTTACATAGGAAAAAGTTCAAGTTTATTCAAGAGGATATTATGAGAGATGAACTATACTCGATCTTACCGAATGATTTCGATGCTATAATACACCTTGCTGCCCAAATTCATGTTGACAAGTCCATAGTAAATCCTTCCGAAACATTCAAAGTAAACGTTGAAGGAACCTTGAAGATTTTGGAATTTAGTAGAATTAATGATATTAACAAGATCCTATATGCATCATCAAGTGAAGTGTATGGTTCTGCCCAATATGTACCAATGGATGAAAAGCATCCACTGGCTGCAAAACATCCATACGGCATAAGCAAAGCTGCAGCGGATAGACTATGTTACTGTTATAATGAGACATACGATTTGGGAGTTGATATCATTAGATGCTTTAACTTTTTTGGTCCCCGACAAAAGGATTCTGGTTACGGGGGCGTTATCGCAATATTTTTGAAGCGAATATTAGAAAATAAGCCGCCATTAATATATGGTGACGGTGAACAAACTCGAGACTATATGTTCGTGGCAGATGCAATAAGGGCATACGACAGTATCCTAAAATCGGATTCTAACCCTGGAAAGAACGGCATAAATTTTGGGACCGGGAGTGAGATTTCAATAAATGATGTTGCCAAACTAATCATTGAAAAATGCCATATGAATTCCAATAAGATTAAACCTATCCATGTTGAAGCGAGACCAGTTGAAGTAACGAGACTGTTTGCCGATATTAAGAAAGCGAAGGAATTGCTCAAGTTTACACCCGCAATAACTTTCCAAAACGGAATAGAACAGATGGTCGATTGGTATACGAACTACAAATCCGAAATGTGGGAATATTGAAACAGAAGGCTTCAAGAATGTCAATTCTGATCACAGGAAGTAATGGTTTCATAGGTCAAAGACTGAGTACGTTTCTAGAAAAAGGAAACAAGACAAGTGTCCTACGTTGCAGTCGCACTATAGGTGCGGGTGCAAGATATGTGCGAGCTAGAAATTTAGATGTTACTAGCCCAGAATTTCTTAGGAGTTATCGCGGTAATAAAATTGACTTCATTATTCATTTGGCGGCCAAAACATCTATAGAGGATTCGATTAAGAATCCGTACAACACATATTTTACCAACATTACAGGAACCTTGAATTTGTTAGAATTCGCTAGAATAAATGGTATTAGAAACTTCATTTTTGTGAGCACGTACATTTATGGAAAACCAAATTATTTGCCAATCGATGAAACTCATCCTATCATGCCGCATACTCCCTACAATAAAAGTAAATTTTTGGCGGAGAAATTGTGTGAATACTACTCCTCGGAGTATGACCTAAATATTGTAACCTTGCGTCCGTTTAACATCTATGGTGCAAGTAACAAAGAATTTTCCTTGATACAGAGAATTATGAATGCAATTAATAATGATGAAGTATTAGTTTTGAATGGAGCGAGATTAAGACGAGATTTCTTGTATATAGATGACTTCGTTGATCTAATTTCAAAAATTTTGGTTAACTTTCCTGCAAAATACAATGTATATAACGTCGGGTATGGTGTCAGTCATAACCTTCGAGATGTGGCAAGAATTGTTGCTCAACTGATGAATAAAGCAATTAGAATTCAATTTAGGAAACAAATTGCCATGGAGATAGTAGACATTTCAGCTGACATATCTAAGGTGTCAAGAAAATTCGACTGGAGGCCTAAGATTGATTTGGAATTAGGCTTGAAACTAGTTATCCGAAATTCACAAAAATAAATCATTCGGTCTATAAAATAATAGAAATCAACCCTGGCCATGCATTTATTTTTTATTAATTACTTCGTAAAACGAGAACTCCATATTGTCATATATCAAGTTACTCTTACCGTTTTTTTCGGCAAAAAGAGTATTTGAGTCATCAGAAATGAGCAAATAATAATTCTTGCGTGCCTTTTCAAGATTGCTTATGTTTTCGTAGAATGAAAAACTTCTATCTAGAAGTAGCAATTCCGCCCATCCTCTCCAATGTTTATCGATAACTATATGTGACCCTCTGGGAGTGTTACTATTGATCCACCCGATCGCATCGGTGATAGAACTAGATTCAGATATTGAAATAGAATTTGCTTGCATAGTCGTAGGACCAAACTTTCCAACGTAACTATGAAAGGCCGCCGGTATACTGATTGGTACTTCGCTACTACTGGTCGCAAACAGTATTCCTAGGATAGCGAAAGGCACTAGAAAGCCATACATATAAAGAGTTTGCATTCTTGCTTCGCGATTGGATGTCTTCATAATTAAGAAATTAATTCCATATGCAGCGAATATTGAGATAAAAATGCCGAAAATAAAGATCCACCGGTCAGGCAAAAACAGAAAGCCAAAAGGGTGCAATAACCAAGATAATGATCCTATCACAGATATCAGTACTGGGATTTTCAAAATTATGTTCCGGGATCGCAGAAAGCCATATATTCCAAATGGTAACAGTAGTCCAGTGTATA
The DNA here is from genome assembly GCA_036558405.1 of Nitrososphaeraceae archaeon. Classification (GTDB taxonomy): domain Archaea; phylum Thermoproteota; class Nitrososphaeria; order Nitrososphaerales; family Nitrososphaeraceae; genus TA-21. The sequence goes on from DATBFR010000107.1 coordinate 17,380, forward strand.
CTAGCAATAAAACCAGTAAATTTACTGGAAGATAATAATTTGTACTTGTGATTTCAGGATATGCAAGAAGTGTCTGTCCTATTTGATGGGAACTTTGTAAAATAGAAAATAAAAATAATGCAAGAGTAGCAATTGCTAAAACTAATTCCATCTTTTTTCTCACCAAAGTAACATAGATTAATAGTGTTCCGACTAGGAGTAGGCCAATCATCCTGTCAGTAAGAACTGAAACAATACAGAGAAACAGAACTAGAAAAAAATTTACTATTGTTGTCCTGTTTTTAGTAGATATAAATGTGATTGCGAATAACATAGCTGTAAGAGATAACATGTCTTTTTGCAGGTCCCAAGACGTTCGCAATAGCGTTAACTGCAGTATTACAAATAGACTCGAGAAAAATGACTTAGATTGATCCAAGTTGAATATTCGTCTTGATATTTGATAAACTGAAATAGAGAACAGAATGTAAAGTACAACTGCAGACGAGCTAGTGACAAAATGAGGAGTCAACTTTGTGACATTAGTTATTAGATAAAGGGTCAAAACGTAAAATGGATATTGATTTGAAACTGTATTCCAATGATTGTCAAATTTAGTCAAAACTGGAAGGTAGTAATTTATCACATCATAGCCAATAGGATATGGGTATGCAATAATCTCAGGAAGTATCCGCAATCCCCCTGCAATAATTACCAATATCATTAACCAGGATATGTCTTTGCTTCTCAGAATATTTATCCAAGTGTGCATGTGAGATTGGCTATCGAATGCTCACTCGCCTTAAATAGGATTGCTAAGTGCTAAATAGATGAGGACTCGAATCTGGCATACTGATGAGACAAAACTCAAATATTTTATTAAGCTAAAATTAAACAATCATACTAATGGATTTAGGAAATCTACTAACTCTGAGATATGATCCCACAGAAAAAAGTGATGGCTACTTGAGAAGGTGGGTTCCAGAAGACTTCAAACTTAGAAGAGATGCGGGCCCAACTTCGGACGAAGTAGAAACTACCATTAGAGCAGTAATCCGAAAACATGTTATTTCCTCGAAGGCAAAAAAAATCTCACTTGCACTAAGTACAGGTGTTGATTCCAATGTAATTTTATCACTTATTCGAAATGAGTTTCCGGATTTGGATATAACATGCGTGAGTGTCACCTTCGATGAATATTCGGAGGCGGGTTCGGCAAAGAAAATCGCGGAAGATAAGTCAGCTTATTTTGAAAATATTATAGTCGATAATCCCCTTAAGGACTTGCCTCATCTTATAAGTATCGTAAAAGAACCCAGATGGAATATATATCAATATTACTTCATTGAGAAATCGAGTCAAATCTCAAATTTACTTTTTACTGGAGATGGTGGTGATGAGTTATTTGGCGGATATACGTTTAGGTACAAAAAGTTTTTGAACTTGTATAATGAAAGCCTATCTTGGGACAGAAAGGCTTTTCTATATTTAGATTGTCACGACAGGGACTGGGTTCCAGATCAGGCTGAAATGTTTGGGCATGGCTTGAACTTCAATTGGACAAAGATAATCTCTCTTTTCAAAAATTATTTCAACAACGATCTGGACCCCCTTGATCAGGTATTTATGGCTGATTATCATGGGAAGTTAATGTATGATTTTGTTCCAACAAATGCAAAATTTTTCAAATACTTTAATGTACTAGGAATTGCGCCTTTATTAGATGCCTCAGTAGTTGACATCTCGATCAAAATGCCGCCTACCTCAAAGTACGACCGAGCCAGAAATATAGGTAAGATTCCGTTGAGGAAGATAATTGGTAAATTTTCTGGCGAAATGCCACCCGAGTATAAGATTGGTTTCGGCATGGACCTTCCTAATCTTTGGAATCGGATCGGAAAGGAAATTGTGGTTTCAACTTTGGATAATGGAAGAATATTTGAAGATAATTTGATACAGAGGGACTTTTATCAACGATCTCTAAAGAGGATATCAGATACACTTGATATAAGGTACATTAGTAAGATGCTTCAGTTACTTAGCCTCGAATTATGGTACAAAATGTTTGTTACATTTGAAATTAGCTCAAAGACATTATTGTAAATTGTGTGCCACTTTACCGATGCATCAGGATTATGCCTAGCTGAACAAGCAATATTAAGTATGGATATAGCTGGTTTTACAATTTTTCACCGCATCGTAAATCATATAAATGCCGAGACTGCCTATTGAGAGGCATTCCCTTGAGAATAGTTCATGTATGTGACACGGCGGGGATAGGATCGATTCTATCTAAATATCAGACATTGGCAGGTCACGAAGCCAATGTGATATGTAGCGAGGGATTGACAGACAAATACGGTATCTATGATTTCTATAGAGAGTTTATTGAACTATTTCCTAAAGATATTTTTATTCAGACACTGGTTCAGGAATGCCGGAATGCTGATGTGGTCCATGTCCACTCAAATATCGCTTTGCTCCAAATGCTGAGGTCTGCGCTTGGACTGAAAAAGAAGATCATACTGCATTACCACGGAACCGATATACGTGGACTAAAGATTCGACTCCCACACAGGTCTATAGGATCGGATGGATTGATCCTATCTAAATTATTATATAGAAAAATTCTTCATGGGTATAGGCACAGAAAGGCCCAGCAACAGGCAAACCTAATTTTTTCCTCGCAAAAAGACCTGATTAAATTAGTACCGACTGCCATCCATATCCCGATCGCTGTAGATATCAATCATTTTCTGAACTTGCAGAGAATCAGAACCAACAAGCAAAAGAATGCCTTCACATTCAAAACGGAGGCTGTAGATATGGACCTTGTAGTAGATCATTTGAAAAAGCATAGTATCCAGGTTCCACTTGAGGTACACGACAGAACAACTAAGCCAATAATGTATAAAGATATGCCTTTGTTCTTAAACGGCTTTGAAACTTACATTGACATAAGATACGTCAACGGAAAGCTATTGGAAGATTTAAGTTCAACTGCGTTACAGGCTCTAGCATGCGGATTGAGCGTCATAGATTACGAGTTGAACTTATTGAAGTCTTTACCGAAGGAACATCAAGCACCAAATGTTGCTGATAAGGTTTTAGATTTGTACACTCGGTCTATTCAACCAAATCAAAAACATGGCCTATTCTAGGCTAAGATGTAATTATCCTAAAATTGATTCTGACCTATAAGACTAGTATCCTATGAGTATTTCTTCTTTAACTATTCAAGAAAGATGATATGCGGAAATGATATTTTTTTCGTAGTTTTCCCACAATAAGTTGGAGCGAGCAAAGTTAAATATCCTTACCCTTCTAGTGTAGAGATCAGTCAAATTATCTTTAAAATATCGTAATTCAGATACCATCTGGTCATAATTTTCAAATGTAATGCAATTGTCAGCCAGGTAATTGATTACCGGTGTAAGTGAGTCTGAACACATGACAACAAGTCCTGAATGAGCATATTCAAAAGCTTTGTTTGGGCTGCAGTATCTGTGTAGCCAGTGTGCTTTCCACGGTATTAGTCCAATGGAATGTCGTGACATTTCGCTAAACATACGTTGTCTTGGCAGAAAGTCATAGTATCTGACATTGGAATCGGACACACGATTTCTTTGCCAGCCGATCATATTTAGAATGCCAATATGATTCATTTCAAAATTGTCAACAAAACCATCTATATTTCTATGCGGAAACTTGATTTTATTGTAGGCGTCTCCACCTGCATAAACTGAAGACAAGCTAGACTGCATAGTTGGAAAATCAATATTCTTTACCTCCATAAGTAACGGAAAATTCGGTACAACAAATATCTTCGCAACATCATTCGAAAGCAATTTCAATTCATCAGCAATTGCATTACTTACAGTTATTGTGGGATGAACGCTAACTATGTCTCTTTCCCACCTGGACCATAATTTGTTGACTTTATTGTTTACATATTTTCTTTTATAGCTTCTTAGCTTCCTGATTAGAGAGTAATCATGTTTCAGTCCTTCTTGTTTAGAAAGTAGAGCTTCGATCTCGTATAATGCTTTCGCGGATTTGGACCAATATTCATGATCATCATAAACAAATGGGATTCCGAGCTCAGATATCATTTTAGCTGAGAAGATATTGTGAGCGTGAACCAAGTCTGGTTTTGCACTTTGTAAAACCTTTTCAAATACTTTCTTGACGGCATGCCAATATAATGGAATTCCGTATCTGGCTTTCGCAGACCAGCTAATTTCATATTTGCCAGAAAAAGTATTAGATTTGTAGTTATCCGAAACTTTAGACCCTGCAAACGAAATCTCATGCCCGTGTTTTATGCCTGTAATCGCTGATTTTTCAACTCTCCAATCCGGTAAAGATTCATGCGAAATGTGGAGAATTTTCAAGTGGTTGGATTTTATTCCTCCCGTATATTTGTGTATTTGCAGAAAACATGCTGTATATCGCGGCGCTGAACATGCGCCATAGTCTAGTTTTGATTTAATTAGTAAGCTAGTAAATATTTAATCGCTAGTTATTTTAATATCGTAGGTCAAACGAAAGTTGAATAATCTCATTTTAAAGAGGTCATTATTAGGTACTCCTTAAAGTGCATATTTTTGAATGTTTTTTATTCTTACAATTTTTCTCAAACATCCTGTGAAATACAAGTCTCATGTCCAGATGATCTTACACAGGAGTACCATCTTAACGAAGGGAATAAAAGGAACAATAAATTAAGCAATTATGAAATGCTTTGTTACAATTGACACTCCTTCAACACAAGAAATTCGGCAAGTGATAAAAGAAATTCCAACGCGTAGTTAAAACGTCATTGATATTGACATATTCTATCTATACATAACTCGTCAGAATAGGAAATTGAAATTTAATGACTCCGCTTACCAAATCAATAAACACTAAATGATGTCCTTATAGACCTGCTCAATTGAATTACAGATATTTACTACGTTATGATTTTTCTCAATGTAATTTCGTCCTTCAATTGCCAATCTATGGCGTTCGACATCATCACCTATCAGTTCTTTCAAATCTTTCTTAAAATTGATCTCATTAGTTCTATACACGGGAGGTTTATAGGAATCATACAGATCGTCTGAAACGTAAGTAATAACTGGTTTTCCTAGTGCCATGCCCTCAAGTTCAAATTTCCCAAACCATCCAACTTCAGGCAATATCTTTCCAATTACTATGTCGCAACCTGCGAGAGCCTTTAGCGTTTCAGAGTGAGGTTGACGAAGAATTTTTACAACTTTGCAAATGTTTTCACTTTGCAAAGTCGATAATGCAACTGAGTAGTAATCATGACCTGGATAGTTCTCATAAAAAGGATAGTGCGCAATTTTAGTAACCTTATTTGGCTCCTTTTGGCCATCTATAATAACTTGATCGATATCATGAAGATTGATTGGAGTTGGACTCCAGATCCCATTAGGGGCATACGTTAGTAGGTCCGGTGTAGATACGAGGCAAACGTCCTTATCCAATTGACCCCTAAGATCATTGCCATGATAATGTTTGAGAAAAGCTCCGTTGAATTTTCTTTTCTCAAGTGCTTTCTTTAGAGATCCGTATGGGTAGTGATAATGCCATACGTCATAATCTCTAAGCTTCTTGAAAAAACGCCACCTATCTAGAGGTGACCAATAATTCAATTTGGTACCGCCAAACTGCTTATGAATTAACTCGTTAAAGACATAGACATCAGATACGTTGCCGAACGATACTTGAGCTGCCGAAATTGTGGTAGCTATGCCGGCAGTATTGTTAATATGAGCTATTTTCATAATTTTGAATCCCGTATGGGACATATTATGTGCTTCTGATCTAGGATAAGAGTAAGGTTTAATCACAAAATTAATTATTCGAATATTATGAGTAAGTTTAGTGAGCCATTATTTTGTAATTCTAACTTGTCGTAATAGCCAAGAGATCATAAAAACTGCACTCTCTTCTATCCAAGAGCAAGGCAAAACGCCTGAATTTGTAATCGTGATAAATGATGGTTCTTCTGACAAAACCAAGTCGATTGTAGAAGATATGCAGGGGACTTGGCCATCGTTATACTTGATCAATAATCCAGATCTTGGGTACGATATATCAAGGGTAGTTAAGAATTGGAATGCAGGGATTAGATTTGCCAGGCAAATGGAATATAACAAGTGTGATTACCATATGATAGCTACAGATGATACAGTTTATCCTCCTGATTACGCGGAGAGGATAACTAATTACCTTGATCTGAATCCACTGGTCGCGGTGGTGTCGGGGAGCTACAATAGGTACGCACTAGTACCCACAGGTGCCGGTAGATTTGTTAGAAATTCTTTTTTTGAAAAGACTGCTTGGCACGGCTATTATCCGGAAAAGATGGGGTACGAATCGGCCATGCTCTATGAAGCAAAGCGTTGCGGATATAATCACCACGTAATTGAAGAGGTTGAGTTTGAACATACCAGACCTTTAGGTAAGGAGCATAGATTCTTCGAATTTGGAGCGAGCATGCGCACCTTGGGTTATCATCCAATATTTGCGTTCGCTAGATTCCTAAAATACTTTTCAACGGGGGAAGTCACAACCAGAAAAGGCGCATTGTATATGTTGTACTATTATTTGACCTATAGGCCAGCACTCGACGGTTATCACAGTAAGTATAACGATGAAATCAGGAGATATGTCCGTTCTAACCAGCTCGAGCGACTTACTACTTTGCTGTTTAGGAAGCGTAGACGTCCATTTAAAGCATCGATACTTTAGAGCAAAACAAAGTCAACTCAATTAACACAAAATTATGTCAATTCTTTGAGACTCGAAATCGAACTAAGAATTGGAGCGTTACCGCTCACTAGTATTTACTATAGACTTGTCTGAGCGTTTCATTATTTTCAACAGATAACTTCGCATCCTGTCTTTCTCTTCCTGGGTTATCTTGCCGTCTATCAAATCGATCAAAAAAAGGTAAATAGTGGCGCCTATCTGATTTTGACTGAATAGCGCCTCGGCCTCAACACTAAATTGGCTTTTCCTGTGCCAATACCCTATTATTATTCCTACCGGCACGTATATCGCAATAAAAAGTACGGCAAATCCCCAAATCGGTAGCGCGTTAAATGCCGGAAGCTTGTCCAAAAGAAGTGCGTATTGAATCGTAATAAAATTGGCAAATGTCATTGCAAATACAAGGTATATGCTGTGGCCATTCCGAAAATCCAACCACCGACGCCTAACCCAGTTCGAGTCCTTTCTAAATGCAGTTTTCATTGATTGTAAATTAGCTACTGCGTTAGAAATACATTCCGATAGTTGTAGTCATATGATTATTATTATTAACTCCTCTAAATATGTGAAATATTGATAAATAACAGATCATAAAGCATTAACTAATCTCTTCATTTTTCCAAAATTGATCTCAAAGCCGAACCTTTTTTCTTCCTTTTTCATATTTCTGTACATGCTTATCAATAATCCAAGATGCCTTATGCTATTGAGTTTACCGTCCATTTTGAGACGTACGATACGATAAACGTCATCATAATAAGCGAATTTTCTCAAGACTGTGTCTCGGTATGAATTTGAGTCAAACTTCTCCGATTTACTCAAGACGTTCAAAAAAATATCACAGCAAATTAACGAAGGAATTATACCTTCACCGAGCATCGGAAAGACGCATCCTATAGATTCACCAACTCCGATAAACTTATCATCGCAAAAAGGTTGCATTCTCTTAGGGGGAGACAATCTAATGGGACGTCCTATTTTTTTGATGATCTTTGCACTGGGATTTTGTTGAAAGAATTCTGAAATGCCGACGTATTTTCTGTCAATATCCCCTGCACCGACATAAGCCATTCCTTTTCCTAGTGGAAAGTACCAAAAGTAACCCCGAGCCCCCTTGTACCCTATCACATAGAATTCTCCTTCACTATCGACATTATCTACTAAATATTCATACGCAGGAATTATAAAGTCATATTCAGATCTGGGTAAGAGTGACCTATGTACCCCCGTACAATCTATAACGTAATCGAAATCACGAAGCTCAATTGAACTACGCAAAGATTTCTTGCCGAAATGAACTCTTAGTCCACTCAATAAATCTTGTTCCCAACGCTTTTTGTCATAAGTTACCAAACCCTTTAGGTCGAGGTACTCTCTTTTACCAGCAGGTAGCTCCATTCTGAGTCTTTGGCCTCTGTGCAGGATGTATTTACTAAACTCAAGACCAGCGTTATGGGAGTACTTCTCTAACATATGTCGTGAAGCTCCCCATGCACAAACGGGCCAATGACTTTCCTGTCTGGATTCCTCAAATACTTCCACATCGTGGTCCTTGTGGTGTAGTCTATTGCCCAGATAACTTCCGGCCACGCCAGCACCAACGATGGCTAATTTCACAGCAATGACTGATTGAGAAAAAGCATATTATAATTCTTCTTAGTAGTGCCGAAAAAATGAATCAAAGGAATTCTTTTTACAGTACTAAACCAATATTGGATTAATCTCCCATATCGTAAATTTAACAAAGTAATGAAAATAAGGATAGAACTCAACCTATTGGGGCCTCATGACGTAGAAGTCTGACTATTTACAAACTTTAACTTTCTTTCCCTGTTTGTTAATTGACACTAGTGCAAAATTTAATCTATCTGGGGTTATCAATTCAATGCAGATGTTAAGCAAGGCCTTCTATAAACGCCGAATTTTAGATGTTTCTGATTCAGTATTCTCAGATCATTACCTTGAAATCTATGTTAGTTAGCAAAAATTTACCTATTGGATGGCATAGTAGAACAACCACTTATACTATTACTAAGTTACAATACAAATAAGAGTTTTATATAAATAGTTAATTTTCAAGCCGTATAATGAATGCAACGAACAACAATGTCATACATGATAGCAACAATATTGACACTCGCTGCAATAAGTGGAATCGCAATGCAATCATCAACACAAATGACTCACGCACAGGCACCACC
>DATBFR010000108.1:0-99811 GCA_036558405.1 Nitrososphaeraceae archaeon
AGGTATTAGTAGCACAGTATTATCTGAAAGGTTACTCGAACTTGATCGTGAAGGATTAATTTCTAAACAGATTTATCCCGAGATACCCCCAAGAGTGGAATATCGTCTTACCACCCGGGCAAGAGAGCTTGAAACAGTAATGAAAGAACTTAATAGATGGTGTATCAGGTGGAAATCACCTGAGGAACTTAAAGCAAGATAGTATAGAAGTTCTTCATTGGCGGGCCTACTTAGTATATTGCATGAGTTGTTTTGATATTTCAATAGTTTTATCAAGGTCTTCATATATTGGCGAGAAAAAGAAACCAAGTATCAGATGATCTATTCCCATGTTTTTAATTTCTACAATATCACCACCGATTTGTTCCATAGTTCCTGTCATCGGGAACCTTTGACTACCTTCAGAATTTGATGACTCAGATACCTTAGGATAACTTAAAAGAATAACCTTGAATGAATTTGTATCTTTATTCGCCTTAGTAGCTAGCTCCTTTATTGTATTTACGGTACTTTGAAGTTGATTTAGAGGGCCAAATACTATCCCTAGCCAGCCGTTAGCATCATAATTTACGATTCTAGAAAGTGTATTTGAACTGAAACCTCCCACGTAAATGGGAATATGAGGCTTCTGGATCGGTTTTGGACCTATTTTCGAAGGAGGAATATTATAGAATTCACCCTTGAATTCTACAACATCGTCAGTCCATATTCTCTTTAGGATTTGAATAATTTCATCCTCTCTTTTACCTCTATTCCTAAAAGGTATGTTAGAAACTTGATACTCATCTTTCGACCATCCAATGCCAAGGCCACATATGGATCTTCCTTTTGATAAAACATCTAAAGTGGCAAATCGCCTACCAAGGACAACAGGATTATGGAAAATCGAGTCGATTACCGAAGTTCCTAGTGATATTTTTTCCGTATTAGCAGCAACAAAAGACAGAGTTTCTAAGGGATCAAGTACTATCTGATAATCAAGTGGGAGGCTGCCATCAGGAGTCACGGGATATGGTGACTGAGGTTTAATAGGCCAAAGAAGCCGCTCCAACACCCAGAGGGAGTCAAAGCCAGATGCTTCAGCTTCTTTTGCATATCGAGTCAAGTTTTCCCTTGTGGCCTGCTTTCCAAGCTGGGGCAATGTAATACCAATTTTCAACTTGAATACGATTACAATCAATTGTATTAAAGTATTACAAATAGCAGATCAGAACCAAAGAATTGACTCGACTAAATCGCTACAAGAGCAAGAAGCTAGTAGTGATAAAGAACTTACGTATTTGACAATTAATGAATCAACCAGCATTTGGCTTAATTTTTCCACAATCAGGATTTATACCGTATTCGCAAAAGGTCTTGTAGTCCTGAATGAATGTTTGTTTGAGATGCTCTACCAAATTCTCAATCTCATAGACATCATTTAATTCATTTAATTTAGTTGCTCTTATGCCTAATGATTCTAATTCAGAAATTCCTGATACATATCTGGACTCAGTATTCATGAAATAAATTTAATTAACGAGATAATTAAAAGCAATGCCTATAGTCTACAGTCATTCATATAGGTTGACGATTAATTATTGGCAACTTTCGATACTCGTGCCTAGGCTAGCTTCAAGGAATAAGATTAAGGTTCGTACCGGCACCGGTAAAGGTTACCACAGGTAGTAATGAAGTAATGTAGTAATAGTTACTTATTTAATTCCTTCGTCTTTTCCATCAAGCCATTGATATATCCTGTTTCAAGCATCAAAAGTGAATAAAGCATATTTGCTATATGGGTCTGTACTATTGATTGTATGACTACCTCATTCTCCCCTACGTTTACTTCAGTAACGTATTCCACATTTGTGCTAACTTCTCCAGATATTACTATACTGAATTTTTCAATTATTTGAATTAGACTTTCCTGTGTGGTTGTTTGGAAAGTAATTTCCTTATTTTCTCTATCAGTAATCAGCTTTCTAGTTACTCCAGTAAAGTATTCGGGGAACAATCTTTCCAGACGTGTATCCTTCAGAGCACGGTAAACTATATTCGATGGAACACGTAAGTTAATAATTTTTGAAATCACAGACATATGCTACAGCGTTATATGACATGTATTATAACAGATATAAAGATAATAGAAATCTTGAAGTTGCGCACAAATCATGTAATAGTTAATATTCATAGAAGTTCTACAGTATAATATTCAGAAATATTTTCAAAGGCTCTTATTTTCTCCCCTTCTATCTTGATAGCATTGATTTCAAATCCTCCTTTTCCTTTAATATTATTCATAGTAGAAGGTGATATGATAATTTGATTACTCTGCGCTTTACCTTCTAATCTGCTTGCCAAGTTTACATTAGTCCCTACTACGGTAAATTGGTCTCTGACGCCTTCCCAATAAGCCAACCAGAACGAATCCAGTATTAATACCACATTTTACGTCTATATTTATACTATAACTAGTAACTATTTTACAGATTTCAATCCAATTCTTACCAAGTATTTTGAAGCCATTCCTTAGCTTTAAGGCAGCGAGAACTGCATTTACTGCGCCACTAGCTTTATCGCCACTAGTTTCCTTAAATCCAAAATAGGCAAGGATTCCATCACCAATAAATTTATCCACCACACCGTGATACTCATGTATTATAGGAATTGCCATTTCAAAGTATTCGTTCAAAAATACAGCAATCAATTCTGGATGATCCTTGAGCTTCTCTGATAAATCCGAAAAATTACTAATGTCCCAGAAAACGATAGTCATAACCTTATTTTGGATCAGGGGGGCATTGGGGTCACTCAGATATTCAACAATTGCTGGGTCTACTTGTCTCTGAAGTCGAGTTAGAATTTTTTGATTATCTGCAGCTAATAGCGAAGAGTCAACATTCTTTGTAAGCTTGGGCTCCCTTATATTGGTACTAATTTGATCGTTATGCTCTTGAAGAATAGCAATTAATCCCCTTTCGAGTGGATGAAGCGAACAATAGTAAGGGATGGATCCTTGGTTAGTATCAATTTCTATGGTGGTTGACTCTCCAGGTAGCATGCTCCCAGTTTGGAAGAATTCTGTCGGTAGTGAAGAATCGCCATCTCCTGAAGTCAATTCGTGTACCCTTGTATCTCTGTTCATCCAAGTTATTGACTCGCCTTTGAAGATCTTTATTATACTTGGTTCGAACTTAATATGGTCTAAATTCTCGCCTGACCTAGGAATAATTACGTAATGATTCAAATAAGTGTAATTAAACTGATCGACTTATAATTCTACTTTGTATGATATTGCGTCGAGTTGCCCCTATACAAATTATTTAAAGCCTTAATCGTAGGATCAAAGGTCTTGAAAGTGAGTCACAAGCATTTCTATCCAAATTTAGTAGCCCACATCCGTCATATCGTTAATAATTTATGATTTTCAAAACCTCTCCCCCCCATATTACAAGTAAGATAAATGTAAAAGACAGCTATTATTTAGATACCCGAAAGTTAGTCTTGTCATCATGCGATCCAGATGAAATTGACGCACGAAACTTTCCAGCATTGACTTGATCCCCATTAGAGCCACGCTGATCCCATGTAAAGGTCTTTGATCCTTCAGAATCTAGTACAAACTTTTTGTCAATACTGAGCGTATAGGTCGCATCCTCTTTGAAATTCTTAATTTTTAGATGTGTTTTTGATTTTGAAAATACAATAGGTTCAGAGCCATGATTCTTAACGATAATTTTTACGTTTTCTCCTTTCTCATAATTATCTTCATCCGTTGATATTGAAAATTTCTTATCATCTTCCTCCTCCTTTTCAGATGACTGAGATTTGCCATCCTCCCTAGTATTACAATTTACTACGTTGTCGGTTCCCGAAGGAGAAGGGCATAAATCTGTTGACGGACATCTTCCAGGTGTATCTACTAACTCTCCGTTCGTACAGCGGACCTGCCCTTGAGCAAATACATCAAATGAAAACAGAGGGGTTATCCCAAAATCCTGGAACAAGCTAGCTGACGACGTTACCAGTGATACAAAGAGAATGAATATCAGGATGACTTTGAACATACATTTATTATTACTACTAATACATATAAAAATGAGCCGCAGCGCCGTAAAATTCTAATCAAATAGAAACAAATTTTCCTAAAAAATGATTTATTTCTCCTTATGCCTCAATTAGATCAAATTGAGATGGAATAATTAAATTACATAGAATTCTATACGTAAATGTAATTATTCTTATTTTAGAAAGTAAGCAAGGTTATTTAATGCATGCACTCTGGTAGTCAACTACATGAAATATTTGCCAATAACAAGGACTCAGTTTACAATACTTAACCTTTTGTTAATAGGTTCGGTATTCACAATGGTGAATCTCCAATCTACCTATGCAATATCTAATATGACAAATGGTAACGCCATAAAAGCAGACATTGAAAATAGTCTAGAGTCAATTACGGAAAATGTCTCGTCTTCCATAACTGATACAATCGATAAAGTAGTTGCCGATTCATTGGATGGAATGATGGAAGATACAATAGATATGCTAATGAGAAATACAACAGGCAACAACAACAATAACTTATCAGATGTGAATTTCGATCCCAAAATCCCTTCAGGCATAGATATTTCTTGAGTTAGTAGTCCCATACCAAAATTAATTCACCTACTGGGAAGTGATCATTACTTTCAGACTAAACGAGTTATCTCTAATTGAAGACTAGATTTAGCTATTTACAGTAATTTTATTAGTTAAAACATGCTACAAATTCAGGAATAAAGAAAGGACAAGCATAAATATTCAATGACCTAGGTTATTCTGATTCAAATGAAATATAGAAGCCGGTCAGATATTATTGGACTGATCCTAGAGGCTGCAAATGGAGGAGCTACGAAGACGAAAATTATGTACAAGGCGTTCTTATCCTTTGCTCAAATGAGAGAGTATTTGTCGACCTTATTAGAAAAGGATTTGATAAGATATGAAGAAGGTAGTGGAAGATATAAGACTACAGAAAAAGGCATGCGAATGCTTCACATCTACAACCAAATTAATGAAGAATTTAGCTTGCCTAACAACTCAATAGTATCTAAGGAAATAAACAGTTAATTTCTCTAGTCTGTCAATCCTCTCTTCGTTAATTACATATTTATCTTATAGTATATTGCCCAATTAACCACAAATCACATTAGATTCTAAGAGTAGTAACTGTGTTAGGTTGGTACAATTATTTCTTAGCTCAATAGAGATCTATATTTAATATATTCATAAAGTATTTCAGATGAACTCGGGTCACATATATCAGAATCTAATGGTAGACATGTACGTTCTTGCAATTTGTGATTTAGCACTTTCTGAGTCGGTTACATCTAAATTAAATGAGATCAATGAAGTTGCTGAAGTGCATAGACTGTACGGATGTTTTGACATTCTTGTTAAGATGTCAGGGTCTTCTACTAAGGAGTTAGAAAATATTTATTCAAAGATAAAATATATGGATGGAATCAAGAATGCATCAACGTTAATTGGGTTTGGTAAATAAAGTACACACACAATAATTAGACCTAAATATACACTAAGTTGTTGGATCCGATTCCCATACTAACTTTCGGTAACTTCAATACCTCTCCAAAATGCTATATGTCCTTTAATGTTTTTTGCCGCATCGGTCGGTTCTGGATAGTACCATGCACAATCTCTATTATCCTTGCCATCAATTTTTACCGTGTAGTAGCTTGCAGTTCCCTTCCATCCACATCTGGAATGTGTATCACTTTCATGAAAATATTCCTTTTTAATGGATTCCGGCGGGAAGTAGTGATTCCCTTCAACAACGATAGTCTTGTCGCTCTCTGCTATAATTGCACCTTGCCAAACTGCCCTCAAGATGCATTGTATTGCACATTACATAATTTTAGCATTGTGATGCTCCTCAACCCTTCAACATCATCCATCATTCATAAGGACCTGATTAAATCCAAAAATGATTGATTTCGGAAAGAAATTAAGAAATCAAAGTCTTAATTCTAATTAAGAATGAGTTTGATGCAATATGCAGTCGTCTTCTGCAAAACCTTAGAAATTCTTCATACTTTAATCGTCTCCCTTCAGATTCAGCATTCTTGATATCCTGTATTTCCTTGGATGACAGACCTAAAGATTCCAAATAGACAATCGTAAAATCAAAATCGTGAATGGATCCAAGAATGTCCTGGATTTTTTGTAGTATTTTTCTCATTTGTAACGATTCTTTGTTCTCTTCTGGTTGTAATTCTAAAATGTATCTTAATTTTTTACAATCTTTTCTCAAGCCATGTAATTCTTCTAACTTTGATGAGTTGGTGATAACAACAGGAAAAGCTGCTTCAATTTTCGATACATGCTGCGATAATATTTTATTATATCTCTTTTGTAGATCTTTTTCCGTAACGTCGATCCGATCTAGAAGCTTGCTCCTATCTGTATTTTTTAGAGAAAGAGCAATTTCTTTTGCATGTTCTAGTCTTGTTTGTCTTGTTGCCTTAAGTTGCTCGATTATTTCTTTTTGTGCATCATTAACATAATTCTGAAGTTTTTCTTGGATGATATCCAAATCTCTAATTTCACTGTTTACTTTAAACAGTTTTTTACATTCCAAAACATATTGAGATAGGTTTGTTGACATAACTCTATTTTTTTTTGGCAAGGTGGTATAAGCGGCGTCAAATCGTCTTATTGATGTTCTAAGATCGTGAATTTGCTTCTCATTGGGATCCTTGACGTATTTACTAATACGTCGGTCGACTTTTTGAATACTTTCGTTTAATTTTGTCAAGTAAGGTAATAGATTTAACACGTTCTATCCTTGTGCACTCAAATTGCATATGAGTGTTTTTGGAACTTTTGGCAGTTTTATCAAATTAATGATATGTATTTGACCTATCGCTACTCACAGGCAAAGACTGAGGATTCACCCTATCTTGATACCACAAATAATTACAAATCCTTTAGTTCAAAAGTGACAGTTACAAGGGGTTGAGCTCACTCAACACCCATCAAATAATCTGTCTTATACGAAGGTTGAGAACACCTTCGTTACTATACAATTCTCCAATCACTTTGAATTGTTTACCTTTTTTCAAAAGATCTCTTGGCCCCTCATAATCGTAATGATTCAATCTAGCGTGCCATTTACCATCAATAGTTACGAGGGCCCGTCCTTGTATTATTTTTTCAATCTGAACATCATACGTCTTTCCAGGAATGCTCTTTAGACTATCAATTAAAGCGACAGTATCATCACCTATCCATACTATCCTTCTAAGCTTTTCAAGCTGTTGAAGTGCTTCTGTAGTCACTTGTTCATCAAAGTCAATATTATTACAAATATACTCAAAATTTAACCCAGATTTACCTGTCTCTGCAAGCAGGGAATGTATGCGTCTGGCTGCCCTGTCTACCTGCCGTCTAAATTGTCCAGTTAATCTCTCCTCTTCCGATGTTAGCAATGACTGCCTTTTCTTTTGCACACTCTTTTTGATATTAGAAGCATTCTCATTAGAGCTTAGTAGTTTGGTTTCTACTTCTTTCCTTAACTTTGAGTCATTTTTCCTAATTGTGGAATGAAGTAATTCTATCTCATCATCAGTCATGGGACTTGGAGAAATAATACTTCTGTTAGCAGGCTTTAGTTCGGTATCGACTAATGAAAGTACTTGTTTCATTTTTTGAACACGTCTTTTACTGGCATTAAGATATCGTTCATCAATACTATCCTTTGCAGCAAGAATAACTACACTACCCGCAGTTTTTCTTCCTGTTCTTCCCCGTCTTTGTATATATCTAATTTCACTTGGTATCGGCTCGTAAAAAATGACCAGGTCTACCTCGGGTATATCGAGCCCTTCTTCAGCAATAGAAGTTGCAACGAGCACATTAAATTCGCCACTTCTAAAAGATTCTAAAATATTGGACTGTTCCTCTTGCTTCATTCCTAGATCTCCCTGTCTCTTAGCTTGACCCACAAACCTTGAAGCTCGTATTCCGTTTTCAGAAAGGATTTCCACAATATGTCTTGCAGTGTCCCGATACTGAGTAAATATAAGAACTCGTGAATCATGAAAATAATGATTCTGCTCTAAGGACTGTTCTTTGGTTTTATTAATTCTATATTTAGTAGGTAGGTCAATATCGCCATATCTTTTTTTCAAAATATCTACAATGTGATTAAATTTGGGATGTTCAACTGACAATTTGTTTAGAAGCGTCCTGATCTCTTTAATCCTTGGATCAATTAGCAATGACCTATGAGACTTGCGTCCTTCGGACTCTATCCTATTAAAAAATTTGTCAAGTGAGTATGAACCTTGACTTTCGATTAGCTCAATACAATACATGAGAGAGAGAGCTGAAGCTTGGTATGACAGTGCAAGGTAAAGAGGACCCCTTTGTTCTTCCATAGTTAATTGTATATTATATTGAATTTGTTCCCCTACATTTATTAAATTTCTTTTGAATATCCACCTAGGATGATTTGAAATTAATCGTCGTTGAATGAGCCAATTAAGCTTTTCATCAAGCATGTTCTTTAATATGGATCTGATGTATTGATACTCTGAAGGAAGATCAAACCATTGCCACGTTACTTCAATCGGATTAATGTAGGACTTTACATCATTGTCCTCTTCGCTCCTATACTGCACTTGTTCAATGAATAAATTGTTACAAACCTCTTGCATCCTTTGCTTCTCAGATCCAGGACTTGCCGTTAAAGCTAAAATTACAGGATGGATTGATTGTTTGATATATTCACTAGCCACAAAAGTATAAGCGTAATCTTTTACTGCCCTATGTGCCTCGTCAAAGACTAGTAAGATAAAATCCTTCAATGATAATCTACCCTCTAGTATATCGTTCCTGACCACCTCTGGTGTGGCGAAGATAAGTTTGATGCGAGAATTAGTCCAAACGGCAATTCTTTCTGTTGGGATTATTTTTCCAGTCAATAAAGCTACTTGATCTTCCAATATCTTCAGAGTAGAATAAAATGAAATCAAATGCTGATTCACGAGCGGTCTCGTTGGAGCCATGATCAGAACTCGGTTATCTTTATAATTGTATAATGTATTTGCACAAACAAGCAATGAAATAATGGTCTTGCCTAGAGCAGTAGGCAAAATAACAAGTGTATTCTTGTCAATCGCAGATTGGAATATATTATTTTGATACGCACGAAATTCGACTGACTCTTCTCGCAAAAGAGGGTGGATTACGAAATGTTGCGACTCATCACCTTTGCTAAGCATTTTTCATTCTAAATATAACTATAGGCCATGTAACGATTAGTTAACCTAGTGCCAGACATTGATTGTGCAATTTCTAAGTTCACACCGAGCGATTTATAAATTTGACCTGAACGGCGAAATGTAATCTTAAACTTGGACAAACAACTCCCCCGATCCGCATTTTCATTTTGGGGAACAAGGTACTGATATGTTATGATGTATCTAGTAAATAAATAGAATAGAATAAAAAGGAGGTTTGGGCAGACTTTTGAGTCAGTTTGGCTAGAATACGCTCACCGGTGCTGTGGTTGTTGGCAATGTATTAGTATTTAATTCCTCTGCATTTACTGGTTGCTTGTCACAGGAAATGTCAGAATTTTCAGTGCTGGCATCGTCAGACAATTCTTCTGAACTGCAGTCAGAAGCTAATTCTGTCTCTACCGAATTGGCATCTTTACCATCTGTAGCAACTTCTGTCTCTTCTGAATTGGCATCTTTACCATCTAAACCCTTGTCATCTTTACCATCTTTACCATCTTTATTATCTGCTTTGGCATCTTTACCATCTCTAGCAACTTCTGTCTCTTCTGAATTGGCATCTTTACCATCCTGATCCATTATATTTTTGTCAGAGTATTTTTTTGCCTCTACTACTGGAGCTGTTGAAACAGCTGCTGTGGATAATATCAAGGATGCTGATATGATTATCAACATTGCAAGATATACCCCTTCCAATTTCTTATTAAGAGTGCTCATATTCTTTTCTATCCAGTGTTTTGCAACAAACTATATTTGCACATGCAGACTCTCACTAATAACAAATAGTGGGAGGATAGACTCCCTAAAATAGTACAGTCTTTTTAGATATATAATCAGATGACCCTTGTACTAGAAGAAGAAAAAACCCTTAAAGGATAAACTATTCTGAGTTTGGGATGAGAAATTACATTATGAGTTTTACATGCAAACTAACCAAACCTCTCTCTGTATAGGAGAGTAATTTTTTATTATTTCAAGCATGCTGAAATCTAAAGGTAACTTCAGAAAATCCTCCTTCGGGGTTAGTTGTCACAGAGTTGCGGCGACTGTAGAACTTGGACCATAGCCAACACCAGTCACAGTTACCGGAGAACCCACGGGTCCGGAAGTTGGATTTAGGGCAATAGCAGGATTCGGTGAAGACATCACGTTGAACACGGGCTTACTTTATAAGCCAAATAGGTGGCCCACAAGCAAGGCCAAAGCGTTTCTACATTGGAGGTCCTTTCATTATAATACAAAGTTTAAAAAAGATTAAAGCCAACTAATACTCGCTGTTAAAATGCTGTCTGATGATAATATGAACTATTATGCGATTTTAGGAGTGCCACAATATGCAAAATATAGAGAAATTAAAGCCGCCTATAGACGTCTAGCATTGAAATATCATCCAGATAGAAATAGTTCGCCCGTTTCTGAAAATAGTATTAAAATAATTAATGCTGCTTTTGAAGTTCTTTCAGATAAAAATAAAAGAAGACAATATGATGAGAAGCTAATCAATGGTATTATGTTACATAGAAAAAAAGAGGACACAAAATCACAAACATCCTCATCTTATGCCACTAGCAATACTCCTTATTCTGATTCAGATCATAACAGTAGCCATGGTAACTACGACAATACTTACCTAAGAAATGGTAAAGGAAATGGAGTGGATGTCAAATCAGAAGGGGGATCATCGGTAAGAAAAATGTTAGATAAAACGAAAGGTCGTTACCAAATAATCATTGAACCTAGCCTGTGTATGGCTTTTGGAAGCTGTGAAACACTTGCTCCAAACGTTTTCGAAGTAGACAAGAACAAGATACTTAATCCAAAAGCAACGGTAAAGTCAGAAACTGGTAATGATTTTGGATCAATTCTTGATGCAGCTGAGACATGTCCAACTAAAGCAATCATAATAAGAGATAGATATACTGGCCGACAGATTTATCCTTGAAGTTATAAGATGCTATGACAATATTAATGATAAAAACTGCAGTCGACTTAATCCTTGATACCATAAAAGGTGCATGTTTAAGTTCCTAGACCTTTGCTCTTTAAGGGATGAGGAAGAAATTTTAAGAAAATTACCCCAATGTTCCGAACTAAATAGAATCATCTTAATGTTTGTATATCAAATGGTTCTTTTATAGAACTTAACATGTACAACATTTTTTTGATATAATTTTTCTTTGAAGGGACCTCCCTCAGTTTCTGTTGATAAAACTCTATCAAATGATTTAGAAAGCAGTCTACTTCCTTCTTAGTTTCTGATGGATAGGTTAGCATCTTGGCAAACCAATATTCTACCAATGCATCCTCACCATATCTTTGTTCCAATTCTAGAAGAAATGAAAAATTGGAATGACATTTTCTACATAATCCGCCGTGAGCGTCTGCATATGATTTTTCTGACGCATGACCGCACTTTGCTTTCATGATTATTACTATAAGTAAGAATAGTAAATATAAATCATAATTAAGCCTAAACTCAGTATGCATCAAGAAACAAAATAGCGCTTGTTATTGTCCTAGCTTCGAGGCTTTTGAGCACCATTCCTCCCAGACTTGATAATGCAGACAGCAAAGGCCTACATGCGTTTCTCCCGTTATCCGCTGAAGTCTCATCAGTCAAAGCCGATAATGCGCCTTCTAGTCAACCTACTACTGTCCCATAATTAATCTATCACGAATCCCTTGGCTCCCCATCGATGTCAACCACTTAAATGGTTCTAGGATATTTTCTATTGCGAACCCTCAAGTCAAGCTATAGGGTTCGAGTCCTAGTCTCGGTGCTAGACTTGTGGTGACCCCAGGTAGACTGCAGCTTATGTGGTCATTAGTCCTGTTAAGGTAAATAGTTCCAGATGACCAATTTGCACTAGTTGTCAATATAGTCAACTCGTCCTGCCCGATGGCCTAAGACGGTCCTATCTGTGATTGCTTCTCCTGAGATAAGTAACGAACCAAATCCGTTAATAGTATATTTCATACCATCCCCGTATTCCCATAGCAGCATCCGGTGAGCCAGAGACTTATTCATTCATATTGATAATTTCTGGCCCATCATTTGGATACTCAAACGATGATTTGGTGAAGTAACCTTTTTAACAACAAGTACAAGCATTACGATTATCAATGCGGCATAGCTGCTGTTATCAACCAAAGATAGCACGATTAGAACAAACTTTTAACTTATACCAAGAATTTACTTAATTATGACCTAAGTAAGCTAAGATAGATATGCTTCGAATAGTTAATGTCGACAAAGTCTATGGGGTAGTTACAATTGAAATAGCTCAGGAAGAGGTTCAAAGAATAATGGAATCTGTAGATAGCATGATAGAGAAACAGAGAAAGACGTTACTGGAAAATCTTCCAACTGAAGATCAGGTAAGACAGAGACTTGATGAATATAACGCGCTGAAGGAACAATTTAGGAAGGTTTGGGATTCCTTAGTTCAATAAATGTAATAGCCTATGCAAAAGAGGACTCTCTCGAAAGCCAGAGGTCAGTGTGACTTCTGACCAACCCAACCAACCCCGGGCCTCATGAGTAAGTGCTGATGAGCCAGAAATGATGTCCCGCAATAGGATTCCTGACCCATCAATACCTGTTATAAGATCAGAAAAATATTAAATTGTTGTCTTAGCTGCGACCGTTGGATACTAATACTAATAAGCCAGAGGCCAGCTGTCACTGCGACTAACAGAATTGCAATTTCAGTTTTGTAGTCGACAGCCTTTCGCCCCCTAACGACTTGCGTATCACAAGTACTTAATCATATCAATACCATGGAGTCAATATGTACTTGATCCGAATTCCATGTCAATTACTTAAGTATCTAGTCTAATTAATCAAAAAGAATGAAAAATATTATCATCCTTAACTAGAATAACTATGTTCCTCTAACACTATAAATAGCCCTCTAGTAGCAAGATGCAAATGCAATTTCCATCTCCATTATCAATGGTATTTTTCTTTTCACTTTTTGCCTTGGTTAGCACAATAGCCATCATAACGCAAGTAAATGCACAAGAGGAATTTAGGCAGCGAGAATTTGTTGAAAGTGGCGATCCAGAAGTTGCAGATTCAAATTTAAAGATAGAGCAGGTTGTAGAAGGACTGGACACACCTACAACTATGGCCTTTCTAGGTCCAAATGATTTCTTGGTCTTAGAAAAAGACAAGGGGACTGTTCAAAGAGTTGTTGACGGTGATATGCTTGATGTGCCGGTACTAGACGCGAATGTAGCTAACTCAGTTGAGAGGTGCATGTGCGGAATTGCCATTTCAAAACAGGATTCCACTACATACGTCTTTCTATATTTTACCGAAATAGATGGAGAAGACGGTGAAGATAGGCAAGGAAAAACACCCATCGGAAATCGCCTATACAGGTATGAACTAGTAGACAATCGACTGATCAATCCTACACTATTGTTGGACTTGCCTGCCACACCTGGACCCAGACATAATGGAGGAATCATAGTCATTGGGCCTGATGGTAATCTGTACGTTACTATTGGCGATATAGATGGTTCATTTAGAGGTCCGGATTCCGAAACTGTCACCCAAAATTATCACACAGGTAAGGAACCCGATGGTAGAAGCGGAATTTTGAGAATCACCCAAAATGGACTTCCAGTCGGTAAAGGAATTTTAGGAGATGAATTACCATTAAGTCTGTATTACGCCTATGGTATTAGAAACAGCTTCGGTCTTGCATTTGATCCGGTAACTGGAAAGTTGTGGGATACAGAAAATGGGCCAGGCAACAGCGATGAAATTAATTTGGTTGAACCCGGCTTTAACAGTGGTTGGCAAGCAGTTATGGGCCTTGCTGAAATTGAAGCGGGTTTTGATAATTCAGAGCTTGTCGACTTCGATGGGAGGGGACACTATCGAGATCCAGAGTTAGTGTGGTTGCACACTGTAGGTCCTACTGCAATACTGTTCATGACATCTAGCAAGTTAGGCCCACAATATGTAAACGAGATGTTTGTCGCAGATGTTCACGATGGCAGAATTTATCATTTTGCTCTAAATCAGGACAGGACCCACCTTGACCTGCCAGGACCTCTAGCAAATAAACTAATCAGAAATCCAAATTCAGAAGGAATTGAGGATCTAGTCTTTGGAGAGGATTTTGGCGGAATATCGGATTTGAAGCTCGGACCTGATGGATATCTTTATGTAGTATCGGTTGGACTTGGAAAGATCTTTAGAATACTTCCAAATTAATTACTATGTCTGCGCAATCTAATGTCCCTAGCTTAGATAACGTGCAAGGCCGTAATACGCTCTATTCCCTAAAGAAAATTTGATCCACTTGATCCATGTACTTGTGTGACTTTTCCTTGAGTACTGACAAAATGTGAGCGGAGAGGATTACACGAAAACGGGGTTGATACGTGAAAGTTTAAATTTGCCTCTGCTAATCGATGAGGTACGTCTTATAATCCCACCGAGTATTGGATCGAGGCCGGTAGGACCTATAAGCAGAACTTCAAGTACAATAAGAATTTCAGGCTGCAGGAAAAAGTATTTTTGGAGTATCTAAAAAGTATCACACCAACCTTCGAAAGTGTACTGGAAGTAGGTTGTGGGTTTGGTCGAATCACTAGACTAGTGTTATCAAATTATCCAAATACTAAGAGGTATAAGGCTGTCGATCTATCACCCGACCAGGTAAGCAACGCTGAAGAATATGTCAAATCAGGAATTGACAGATCGACGTTAGCTCACATCGACTTGACCTTCGCGATATCAGATATCAAGTCTTTGCAGATGAACTTGAAATACGACTTGGTATTAGCTTCCGAAGTACTCTTACACATTTTACCATCAGAGATCAAAGAGATAATGATAAAATTAGTCGAGCTTTCAAATTGTCATATAATTAATATTGATTACTATTCTGAGAAATTGAATCAGTTGGCGCCTCATAACTTTTTACACCAATACGAAAAAATATACAGCGAGATCCCTCATATAGCCAAGGTGCAAAGAGTACCGATAAGGAAAACCGGACTATTTGGTTTTGATACTACCCAGAGTATCTTTCATGCTATTAAGGAAGTCAGGCCAACTAGTTCTTGAAATATTAAACCAACTGATTGAAGCAGCTACAAGTGAACAATTTGAAGAAGTTAAGAGCAATCGAACATTACAAGTCGACAACTGAAGAAAGTAAAAATGAAAATCGGCCAAATTGACTAATGAAACTTTGAAAACTCTGATTTATTGATGATTGTTATTTCAAAACCACGAGTACTCATTATCCTGCTGATCCCGATGTCAGTGATAGTATCACTATTGTCATTTGGAGCAGCACCTAGCGCATATGGAGATCCCCACATCAAGGATCCAAACTTAAAAGTGGAACAAGTTGTGTCAGGATTAGCCTCCCCAACTAGTATGGCTTTTGTTGCGGCAGACAAAATATTAGTCCTCGAGAAAAATTCTGGCAATGTACTCCTTGTAACAAATGGTATTCTTCAAGATAGGCCAGTACTTAAGCTCAATGTTGATCATACTACTCTCACTTGTTGTAGAGGACTATTGGGCATAGCAGTCGAGAATAATCTCCATTCATCCAACAAAAAAGTTTATCTTTACTTGTCAGAATCGTTACCGAATAGTTCTGTAAGAAATAGGGTTTATCAATACAAATGGAATAGTGATTCACTTCTAAATCCATTAAGAATTCTAGATTTGCCTGCAACTCCTGGTCCAAACCATCCAGGTGGAAAACTCGTCATAGGAAAAGATGGATACTTGTACACTGTCATAGGAGATCTGAATAATGAAGGGCTTTTACAAAACATCAAGGGAGAGAATATTCTCACTGACACATCAGTAATAATAAAAATTGATCCTACTAGTAGGAAAGCACCTGAAGATAATCCATTCTTCAATCTAAAACCAACACATAATGCCGAAAAATATTACGGTTATGGAGTACGAAACAGTTTTGGATTGGCAATTGATCCTATAACAGGAGCTCTTTGGGATACAGAAAACGGCGATAAAGACTACGATGAAATTAACTATGTTGCACCGGGATTTAACAGCGGATGGAGGAAATTGATGGGTCCAATATCAAAAAGTGAGATAGAGAGGAATGAGCTGGTACATTTACCCAATTCTAAATACATTGATCCAGCCTTTAACTTCTCTCCGTCGTTAGGTGTGACCGGTATTGAATTCTTAAATTCATCCGTACTAGGTCCAGAGTATAAAAACAACATTTTTGTAGGTGACATAAATAACGGAAATCTCTATTTTTTCAAAGTCAATTCTACACGTAACGGCTTCGATCTAAGTCAACCAAATTTGTCCGACCTTATCGCCAACGGTAAGCGCGAACTCTCCGAAATCTCACTTGGATCCGGCTTTGGAGGTATTACGGACATCAAAACTGGCCCGGACGGGTCACTCTATATTTTGACTTTTGACGAAGAAAAAAATGGCGACGGCAAGATTTACAGAATTACAAAGTCATAGTTCTCTTTTTGCAGAATTGAGATTATCAACTGTTACTGTTAGACAGTTTGAATATGGTCTGAATATGGGTTACTAAAAGATAGGGATCTATTCTTCTAAAATGTAATTCTTCCTAACATGACAAAAGTCTTCAGTCATTCGAGTAATTTGGTATCAGTCTAAATGGGCGTCGATAACTGATATTATAGCAAATGTAACCTGGGAATGTGCCCACAAAATTAAGCTAATATAGCTCTTCATCATATTTCACGTTATTACTGAATTATATTGGAGGTAGTTAGGTGTCATCCTCGCTCCGTTTCATATACAAATTATTACAAACGCCTGCCTTCTGCGTACCAATTTCCCTGTGGATTTTCTTGAAATACCACAATGACAGCCTCTCTCTTCACATTTAAGACTTTACAAACATCTTCCGTAATGACTTCTGCGAGCCTATCTTTTTCTCTTTGAGTTCTGCCAGAATACAATGAAACAGTTACGATTGGCATAATGTGTAATGGTGGACGAATCTAATAAAATTTTAGAGCCAATTGTCAATGAAAGCGACGGTTTCAGAGTCAGTTCAGTGAATTAATTAAATGTAACGATAAGGAAGAACATTTAAGACCATTCAAAATAATAATATTATGTAAGCCATTGGAACAATCTAAAAATAAAGATAATAATGCAGCAGATCATATGGCCAGACTTTTGAAGGACAAAAACTTTGCATTTTTGGGAACTATTATGAAAGACGGAAGACCTCAAGTTTCTCCCGTATGGATAGACGTAGAAAATGGTCTGATTTTGATAAATACTGCAGAAGGAAGAATAAAGCATCGAAATTTATCCCGAGATCCCAGGGTCTCCATCTCACTCGTGGATAGAAACAGTCCATATAGCATGGTAACGATTCAGGGAAAAGTAGTGGATCAGACTTTCAATGGAGCTGACGATCACATTGACAAGCTTGCAAAAAAATATTTGGATGTCGACAAGTACCCGGCGCATTCTCCGTCCGTGAAGAGAGTTATTGTAAAGATCAAACCAGAAAAGATATTCTACTTACCGCCTAGATATACAGAGTATCTAAAGGATAAGCACTGATAACAAATAAACAAATAAATAAACAGTTGCTGAGCAGTCTCTACCTGTCTTAGATGATAGAAATAATAAGTGTATCATCGAAAGATAATTCGATGTATTTTTGAATACAAAACAAGATGCTATAAATCTTCATAGGATGCTAAGAGGAAAGATCGAAATTCAAAACCGAATTTCAGTGGAAAATGCATTTGATGAGAATAAGGGAACGCTTGGTTTAATATATACACCTGGTGTGGCTTATGTCGCTACAGAAATAAGTAACAATAAAGAATTATCGTATGATTTTACATCCAAGTGGAATAATGTAGCAATTGTATGCGACGGGACAAGGGTTCTTGGTTTGGGAAACATCGGTCCTGAGGGTGCACTGCCAGTGATGGAGGGAAAGTCTGTCTTATTCAGGATTTTGGGAGGGATAAATGCTTATCCATTATGTATTGCCACTCAGGATAAGGAAGAGATAATTAAGTTTGTCAAAATGATTCAGCCGATTTTTGGCGCCATAAATATTGAAGACATCGAATCTCCAAAGGTGTTGGAAATAGTCGATAGGTTACGTAAGGAGCTACAGATCCCTGTATTCCATGATGATCAGCACGGTACGGCAGTAATTACCCTGGCTGCATTGATAAATGCTCTACGACTCGAGCACAAAGATCTGCCCAATATACGGGTAGTAATAGCTGGCGCAGGCTCAGCCGGCTATGGCATATTTAGAATATTGTCGAGAGCAGGATGCAAAAATATCATTGTAGTAGATAGTAACGGAGCTATTTATCAGAACAGAACTAAAGGTATAGACAGCCCATACAAGAAGGAAATAGCAGAAAAATCCAATCCTATGAAACTGAGTGGGACTCTAGGCGAGGTACTCAAAGGATCTGATGTATTTATTGGAGTATCAGGAAAAGGAAAACTAGTTAACAAGGATTCAGTCCAATCAATGAACAGTAACCCAATTGTATTCGCGTTAAGCAATCCTGACCCCGAAATACTTCCCTCAGAGGCATTGGAAGCAGGTGCAAGTATTGTTGCTACAGGTCGATCGGATTTTTCAAATCAAGTAAATAATGCAGTGGTATTCCCAGCCATAATGCGATCGCTATTAGATCTTCGAGTCAAAGGTTTAGATGAAGATATGCTAGTATCGGTGGCATATGCAATTGCTAATATTGTAGATAGCGACCACTTAAAGAATGAGTATATCATACCGAAGGTAAACGATCCTCGCATTATCAGCATAGTTACTGCCACGTTGAAGGAGGCGATGAAAAAACACATTGAAAGCAAAAAACATCTGTGAATTGCTGGTCTGGTTAAATCTATCGAAATCATTAGAGGAATAACATTTCAACAACATGGTGCGATTCGATTCAATTTGGTATTTTGTAGCAGAAGAAGGTGGATGGGTATAGTATTGTCGGGCTAGTTGATGTGGGAATCTGTCATCTCTCTTCAATCACCTTTCCTGCTACCAAGTATTTGTAACTATATAGTTTATGACACAGTATGTGATCATATGCGGCTACATTGATAGGCCCACCTCTCATATCTCTTGTCATGAATGTCGCGAGAGCGGAAACTCTTCTTGTGTTAAAAGCGCAAATCACCGAATCCAACAAAAACAAAAGTATAGTCTATTCTCCAGTACATACTAACCAAATATCGAGTAAGGATATAAACAACATCGTAAAGGCACACATAGATGCATGTGTTGCATTATTGAATCGCACTGAGAAAGCTTCGGATCAAATAATTATTGAAGAAGAGATTGCGGAGTTGAAAATTGTGTTAGATCTGATAAAATATGTAAGTTAGTCAATTGGATTTAGAATTACGATATTAAATAAATTGTCCTCATCAATATCAAAGCATTATGTATGTTTGCGCTTCGAATATCATACTAAATATACTGTGTAGATCAACATGTCAGTCGAGTTTTCTTCACCATATGTCGATGTATTATTATAGGTTAGTTATTGGTTGGAAAACAAATGTCAATTATTACAATTGCTGCGTTCACAAAAAAATGAAATTTTAACCCTAAATATCTTTTTGATTTTTATTATGTTCCTAGATCCCAGTAATTGGATAGGGTATGTTACACTGATGAACTTAAATAAATTAATAACAAGATAAATCTATGGCAGAATTTGTCAAAATAGAGAGGCCAGACGCATTGGTATGCAGAATTTGCAGAAAGACATTTCTCACCAGAGAAATTTTGATTGCCCACAAGAGAGTAATCCATGATATACCAATAAATGTGGATGTCTAACTTTATAATTCGGAAATTGCTGGTACATTAGTTTGCAGAATGTTGTAATAAATATAGATGTGTTTGATGCATCTATGAACGTCGCATACACTGATGTCCAAACAAATTGCAAAAGCCTTTGATGCATCTTTGGTAACCGATACCAACATGAACTATTTAGATCTATTGTTCACTTCACAACCATTCTGATTGGACAGGATAGTATACTTTCCTTCGAGTATCTTCCAGGCTGTTTCTCTCTATTATAAATCCCTGGCCTCTAAGATCTTCAATAGCACTTTGAATGGTCCTTCTAGGCAATCGTGTAATACTAATTAGATCCGTCTGTTCAATTGGATACTTAGTATTAATCAGATAATAGATAAACTTGGATGCAGGACCTCCTCCAATTTCTTTTTGCATAAATGACATTCCAAATGAGGATTTAGAAAGAAATCCCCTTCTCTGAGATTCAACCGAAGCTACATGGTCCACAGCAATTTCGGCAAGGTTCACTCGTTGACCGAACTCAGCTACAAGAGCCGACTGTTGAGATTCGAGAGGAGCCTCAAATATGAATGTGCTTGGAGGAAATTTTGCAGTAAGAGCAGCTAAATAGTTCCACCTAATAGCTCCACTTTCGTTGTATATCCCAACATTGTAGCCTTCATTTGCTTCTAGAATCACTTTTTTAGCGCCTGCACCTATTGCTTCCTCAACTTTGGTCAAGGCGAAATCAACTCGGAGCTGGTGACGAGGATCTTTCTTGCCAATCTTCCAATTAAATTTTAGATTCTCAGAAAGAATTGAATCTGTAATCTTCTTTTTTCTATCCTTGTCCAACTCTATGTTATTTTCACCAATTTCGATAATGTCAAAACCGACCTTTGCAGCTTCCTTGAGAAACTTATCAAACGCATCTTCCGAGATCGCGAATTCTGTTAAAGTACTCCCTGTTGAAACCATGATATCATAATTATGGTAGAATTTTATTTTCTTCTCAAGAAGTGGGTCGGGGATTAAAAGGGGAAATGCACTATAGATTTTGACGACATCAATCATTGGAGCTAATATTTCGAGATTTTCTTTGTCAAAGGATCTAAGTTTGTCTACAGTGTAGGATAACCCCTCTTCTCTAGGCTTATTGGCATCAACCCTGTCTTTGGCAAGCTCCTTGAGCAATAATGGATGTATGCAAAAATTGCGTATATTAAATTTACAATTGTGTCATGAGCAGCTAAATAAACGTATTTAATCTAAAATACATGTATTGGTATATCCATATATACATATATAAATGACGGAGCAACACACTATATTAAGCAAGATTTTTGAGCACCAAGGCATGAAGATAAGCTAGGAAATTTCACCGGCCGTTAACAAAGCTCAAATTCAATGAAATTGTCCTTTGGCAATCAAAGACAGGGCTTACATATTTTGAGAAAAACAGAATTAACGAGCCTGAAAAATTGGAAATTATATCCCATTGGGTTTAACACAAATTTTAACTTTTGCTAGAATACACGAAAACAGCCATCTTTTTCATGCTGTATCGATATTTATCATCAATAATTAGTTTATTTTGAGATGGGTGTTGCAAAACTGCAAACAAAGAATTAACGAATAGTTCTCCTAGTCCCGAATTACGGACACTGTCTCACTTGACTTCGCTAGCACTTGAACCTTTTATCTCCCTCATTTGTCTTGCCCAGGCTCCTATAATCCAGCGCACTAGGTGCGACATAGTAGGAAGTTCAATATGTTTAAGGGTATAGAAAGTATCGAGGTTTTTTTCAAGAAGCTGATAGTCTTCTAATGATATTTTAGTTGAAACAATTTTATCGAGTTTAATCTTGTTCTTTCTAGGCACAACGATATACACATTTAAGGATATATCTATTTTTCGTAATATGGTTATATATAAAGATGAATACACTGAGCATTACGGGCAAATGATTCCATCTTGTCATCTAGTCTGTCTTCACAAAAGTATATCAGACAGACTCCCAGAAAAAATAGATTTCTGTCTGCAATTAAATTATTTGTTTTTCACAGAATGGGAATGTATGTCTTTTAATATATTGTGAACTTGATTTCTAAATAGAGTCAGTCCAATTCGTTTGGCGTACGGCTGTCCTTTAACAAATGATTGCGCTAAATTTCTAATAAACTCTGTTTCTACTTTTGGCGGCATAGGTGGCTCGAAGGGGTCAACAATCGCTTCGATTAAAGTTGGCTTCTTTATACCTTTATTTTCTCTCAATGCCAATTCTAAGATTGGCTTTAGCTCGTGTGGCTCATAAATTGAGTAACCCTTGCCTCCACATGCTTCAGCGAACTTTGCAAAGTCTATTGGAGTAAATTCTACCATATACTCAGGATTTCCTAAAAATGCTAATTGTTCCCAACGAATCATACCTAAAGTATTATTCTTTATCAGAATTACAATAATTGGAAGTTCATATTGAACTGCGGTTGCAAATTCTCCCATTAGCATGGTAAATCCTCCGTCACCAACGAAGGCTACACATTGCCTATCCGGGAATGCCGCTTGCGCTGCAATTGCATAGGGGAGTCCGCATGCCATAGTAGCTAAAGTTCCTGATAAAGAGAACTTCATTCCCTTTCTAATATTGATATGCCTGGCAGCCCATGAAGTATTCGTACCGCAATCAACTGAAATTATTGCATTATCTTCAAGCAATTCTGATACTGCATCAGCAATTGCCTGAGGCTTGATCGGTTTATCATTTCTGCTACTTTGTTCTTTCATTAACTTATTCCAATCTTTCATCGCCTCTTGCTTTGATCTAAGAAATTGACTTTCTGCTTCATTCCGCCTCTCTTGTAACAAAGGTAATAATTCATTTAATACCAATTTAGAATCACCTACTAATCCAACCTCAATGGGATAACGTAATCCAATATTGATTGGTTTGATATCAATTTGTACTCCTCTTGCTTGGCCGGGCTTTGGAAGATAATCAATATAAGGAAATGAAGTCCCCACCATCAGTAATGTATCAGCTTCATTCATTGCATCCGTTGCAGGTTCAGTACCCAATAGTCCTAGGCCCCCTATGCAAAGAGGGTGGTCATCGGGAATTGCGGCCTTGCCAAGCAACGCCTTTACGATTGGAGCTGCCAACTTATCTGCGACTTTAATGACTTCATCTCCTGAATTAAGCGCACCTTGACCTATCAGAATTACTATTTTCCTACCTGAATTGAGAATATTTGCAGCTTTTTCTATAAGGCCCTTCTCAGGCACGGTTATGTTCGCATAAAAGTCAGAAGTATGACCGGGCACCTTATGCCTAGAATATTCTCCTTTCAGTTTCAATTCTTGGACATCTATAGGTATTGTTATGTGGCTAACACCCCTCAGTGCCAACGCCGTCCTGCATGCAATATCGACGGTCATTTCAGCGTGTTCAGGACTATTTATCATGTTATTATAAACGGTAACGTCTGAAAACAACTGCAATAGATTAACATCCTGCTGATAATTAGAATTCATCAGATCGGAATATGTACTTCCCGTTATGGCTAGAACTGGTGTATTGTCCATCTTTGCATCATATAACCCATTTAAAAGATGTATCGCTCCAGGTCCTGATGTAGCAACACATGCACCTATTTTCCCAGTATATTTTGCGTAGGCGCATGCCATGAAAGCTGCAGATTCTTCGTGTCTAACGAGTATGAACTTAATTTTCTGTTGCCTAGTCCTCAGCGCTTCAATAAATCCATTTATCCCATCTCCTGGCAATCCAAAAATAACTTCCACTTTCCAATCGAGTAAGGCTTCGGCAACAATATCAGCAGTGCGCATGCTTTCATACTCACTCATATCTCAATAGTTTACAAAATGGTATATGTGGGTTTATTGTTAGTTTAATTGTGTCGGAAGTGACTACTTGATCGAAATTGCATCGCAAACAAACTTCAAAAATTCTATATTCTCCTTTTCAGATTCACATTCTCAAGTACGTCAAGATAGAATCGTTGCTACGTTATTTCATCTAACAAGTCCTTAATTATATTAACCAAGAATTTGTTAGGCTAGTATTAAGATTAGAAATTAGACTTATTGATTCTTACTATTCATCTACCTTTAGATGATTCGGTTTAAAGCTAAGCATCTCTTAAACATGGTATCATTTAACATTCAAGTGAAATTGAGAAGCTTATCGCGATTTACATTAATTATTTGCTCATCAATTTTGCTTGTAACCATCCTAAACGTATGGGTGGTATTTTTGAACAATACATGGGGTGAAGAAATTGCAGGTACAGAGATAAGCGATAATCTAGATGGAACAATTGATTCTGATATTATCGTGGGGCTTGCAGGAAACGACAAGCTGTACGGGAGTAGTGGTCCTGATCAGCTCGAAGGAGGCGTAGGAGCAGATTATTTTGACTGCGGTACAGGCGTTGACAAAATTTTAGACTATAGTTCACAACAAGGAGACATTAGAGGAAGCAACTGTGAAGAATACTAATCAAGCAATACAATTGAATTCGAAATATTGACTAACTAATGGCCGGCGGATCAATTATCGCTAATCACCCCTCATAAATCTGTACTGCAAATCCTATTGACACCAACGCCGCCCCTGCGTGAGCAACGCGAGTTTCAATGAGTCTATTTTTTCTTCATGAACATTTTCTGTACCCTTCATGCCTTCATGCCTTGATTCCTCTGCATAGTCTTTTTTGAACTAAATATTCTTCCATAAGCTATGAGCAATTGAAGTGATCAAATTAATTATGAGTTCCTGTAAGAATGATGACTTTGGCCAATGAGACTTCATTAGTACTAGAGCTATACATAATTAAGCTATTATCATTTTGCGATGCGATCGTTGTAGTCTTTGACAGGAAAAGAAATGAGTGAGTGATTACTTCCCATCAGTCCAAACCATACTGGAATCAAAGATAAATTAGAGGTCCATTAGATATGTTTCTTATTTAGGAAACGGTCTTACATTAAATAGATTACATGCGCAAAAAGTGTGAGAAAAGCAATTGAAGATAAGGTGTAGCAGCGTCGAAATACTGTTTGAATTTCTCTTTTAGGTTAGAAATAATAATATCAAGAGTTTTTGTATGAACCTCATGTGTAAATTCACTTAGAATTTTCTTAATTTCTTCTTTTTCTGATTTTGAGTGTCCACTTTGCTCTACCTGTAATATCACTTTCTCAAGCTCACTAAAAATAATGTTAGTTTCGGTACTCGTAATCATTGTTTTATTTTCTTCATGCACCGAGTCAATATAAAATACAGGGTAATTAAGTACAACTTATCTTCGTCATCTGTGATAATTGTCCCCTCGATTCTACATCGCTTCACATCCAATATAGTTAAGGACATGATATACTCTGTATTCAAATCAAAGTTCGCTAACACGAACCCTCCTCAAGGTATTCAACATCGATGATCAATTCCTTACTTTGTTAAAATCCCTAGCTCTACTTATGGAGAGGGGGCCCTTAGTTAGTTAAATTATGTAAAGATATCCAAGATAGGATATTACATATTTTTTATCATGGCAGAGCTTGCTTTAAAGGTTGGATCCATTTCTACCAGTCGCAGCATATTAAGTGGACTAGAAATTAAAGATTATCAAGTGCTGTAAAGGGGTCTTATCTAGCGCCCTAGTCAATACTTATACCCGTAACATTAATCATATTTGCAATCCTGGTACAAGATCAGTTTGATATTATCAACCAATCTTTCCATTTAGTAAGCATCATTTAATTCATTAAGACGCTTTGGTTTTATTGCAAGAGATTCCATTTCAGATATAGTGTCACATTCGACTAGACATCCTGTGAGTTCTATTGTAGGATGTCAAGATCATAATAACCAGCGTACTCTTCATATATTATAACCTGGTCTCCAAGAAAATCCTATCTCCAAATTCAATCCTTAAGATTAATCAATATCTCCCGCTATCTCTTTAGAGATACTATCAATGACTACTATACATTCAGAAATTTTTACTCTTGCTACGTAGGATTTTTGAAGAGACGTCAATATAAGTAAATCCCAGAAAATGATTCGCGAAATCAAATCTATATATAGTATGTTATGGATAATGTTACAATCCATTGATTTGGAGACTAACATATGCACAACTGGTGGACACCCCATTGTCTCAATATGCCGTCCACCAGTCTAATTTTAATTTACTAGGTTAATGTACGTCTAATAAAAACATACTGAATAATCATCAGATAAAAATTAGTATTTTTATTAGAAAATCAGCCAGAATTTTAATTAGCTATTCTTTTATTTCAAGTATATAATTTCATTTTATGAGTATCCCTTTCGTTACTCTGATTCTAATCATTTTATCCATTTCATATTTTGGCTTGTATGCAAACTCTCTTTACAATGTTCATGCTCAATTGGCAATAATGCCTACTGTAAAAATCACCTCGCCAACAGTTGGGGAACAAGTAGACATTTTAGATAACAAGACCATTTTTAGGGGTATATCTAGTGATAACGTAACAAGCAATTGCCAAGTTACTGTTATTCTAAACAATATAAAACCATATCAGCCAACTAAGCCGGGGTCGCCAAGTGATTACTCAACTTGGACTTTAGATCAAAGTCCTTATTACGTCAATATGAAAGAGGGTCAGAATAAATTAACTTCAAAAATTTCATGTCTTGCTAGTCCTACCAATTTAACTAAATGGTACAGTGTAAACTTTACCGGCGTTGTGGACTCCGGTGCTAATAATAACAACCAGTCTGGACAGTCGGGGCAGAACAAAACTTTCACCAACTCTAATCAAACTGAAAACATGGTTCTCTCAGCTAAGGAACAAATGAGACAATTATCTGTCAGGGTCCAAGCGGACAAAAATCCCGTATTTCTTGGAGATCCTCAGACATTTACGTTGACCGTATCTGACGCTGTATCTCATATACCTGTATCAAATGCCGAAATTAAGGGAGTTGTAACGCTTCCTTCAGGGAAATCCAAAGAGTTTAGTGTAGCTACTGATGTCAACGGGCAGGGATTCTACACATTTAGAACTGGTGAAGTAGCTGAGCCAGGAAAAACGAATTTGATTTTTAGAGTAACCTCATCTGGTTACGATCCTTTGGATGTAAGAAGCACTTCAGAAATCAAAGCCAACAGCCCTACAAATCCATTTGATGAACGAATAAATTTATTCAATCTACCGTTGCAACCAAAAAGAATATTCGGCTAGTAACGCAATCCATGATCATTAAATTAATAAATAAATGAACGAAATAAAGAATGTATTTGGGGAGCTTGATTTCGCTGGCAGTATTATTACTGGCTTTTGATTAAGTGACAAGTGAATTTATGATATTTTTGGTGAGTTAACTAGTTACTTTATTCTCAGCTTCCTTTACTAGCATCTAGTAAGTAATATTCGGGGACAAAATAGTATTTTTTGTCTAATTTGCCTTTCTGAATTTGTACATAACCAATAGTAACGGGACTTATTTTTACCAACTTTATCAATAGCCTTATTCCAAGAAGTATGTTCGACAATTCTATCATGGAATTGATACGCAGCATCATAAAATTAATCAGTTGTACAATATAAGGTGTTTTTACATCCTTTATATCATATGTTCGACATGATTCTATTAATGACTCATGTCGAAGGCCCTACAATCCTATGGGGTGAATTAAAAGGGAACAAAGTAAAATCGAATGATGGTGTAGAATTTGGTGAGATAGGAAAAATCTCTCAGAATTACATTAGGGTGGAAAAAGGACATATAAAGAAGGAGAAATTTTGGATACCCAAATACTTTGCTGATGCATTCGACGGAAAAACCCTGTGGTTGCTAGCTAGTGCAGAGGAAATTCAAGCCAGATTCCAATATGGTGAAGAGCCATCATCTCAACAATTTGAAGAGGACTATAATACTTTTAAAAGCTCTCCTAGCGGTCAAAATAGAACGTGGGACTCTGAAAAGGTGACACGAGGGGAAAGAACTATTGGGGTTCCGAGTAAGCCCGCTAATTCACAATCTGACTACAAGAATGTAAGAGAATTAAAATAAGTTTTAATTCAATTTAACCATGCTTACCCTCTACTGAGGGGTGCTTTAATATATAAAAGTAATAGTATGCATTTTTGCCTGTCCTTAATAGAATTCGACGGATACTTAGTGTAGATTCTAAGCAGTAAGATATTCAGCTTACAAGTTCAATACCATCATAAAGGAACAAGGTATTGTAAATATACAAACGCAATCTATTCAAAATCGAGACAGAGGTCTTTGGCGCTAGAATTCAACAAAACTTGATACTTTCATGAAGAGTGAAACAAAATCATAATGGACACTCACTCAAGAATGATTGAATCAAAATGTGGAGAAATTAGACTTTTTTTCCATTTGGATTAACTAATACATCCCCGTTAGTTTCATCAATTTTCACTGGATATGAATTTAGATTCGTGGCCCACACTGTCCTGTCAGATACTCGACCATCTCTAACATCAAAAACAGCGTAATGCCATGGACACTTTAAATCATGACCGTTAAGCTCACCTTCATTCAGTGGCCCGCCTTGATGAGTACATTCGTTATCGATGGCATAAATCTTACCATCAACTAAGGTCAATACTAATTCCTTGCCTTTAACTTCTACCTTAAGCAGCGTACCATCCTTTAAGTCAGTTTTGCTTGCCACTCTAATGTATTCTTGTCCGTTCTCTTTAGACATACTAGCTATGTGTTATTACACACACATATATTTTGCACTTAATTACTAGCAATTGAATAAGAAACGTAGCTGCCTAAGAGAATTGATCAACCCTTAAAACATATTAAGAATACAACTAATCCCCGTTACATATCACTAGCGATATAGCTTTGTGCCATTTTCATAGTCGATCAAAATTTATTAAAATAACGATCAAGAATTGATCATTACTGTTACAGTACCGTACTACCTTGCGGGATATTGTTCAGCGTCATTTGCACCTCTATTTGGCATACAACAAATTTGGTATGGGCACGATGGATGCAGTAACTAGTGCATATAATCTCTCGGGAAAAACTTGGTAACATTGACCATGGATAAACGAGTCAAACCAACTATTTACACACCGAGAGTAATAGTCCTAAAGCGGGCTCAGAAGCTCTTATATTGACTTCAACTGAATACAGAGTAATAGAATAATGTCGCAAAAACCGCGTAGCAAGTTCGAAATTATAGCTGTTCTTGTAATTATAGAGCTTGTAATCAACATGGCGGGTATGTCTATTGGTTTTGCTGCTACATCTCCAGATCAAAAGAAGCAAGTTACACTTGTAGGTATGCTTGAAGATCAAGGAGATCCTACTAGATGGAATACCTTGATTTTGCCTGCTCTACAGGAACTGAGAGCGAGACATCCAGATGAAGACATACAATTAAACTACACAACTTTTCCATATGATCAGGCCAGACTACAGATGCTAAAAGCATTGACCAACCAGACTCCAATTGACCTGGTTTCACTAGATCAAATATGGCTAGGAGAATTTGCTCAGAAAGGGCTTTTAACGGATCTTACTAACCTTACACAAGATTGGGGTAGATCCTCTGAATGGTATCAAGCAAACTGGGATGGTGGTATTTACCAGGGTAATGTATATG
Source organism: Nitrososphaeraceae archaeon (assembly GCA_036558405.1). Classification (GTDB taxonomy): domain Archaea; phylum Thermoproteota; class Nitrososphaeria; order Nitrososphaerales; family Nitrososphaeraceae; genus TA-21. The sequence continues at coordinate 29,786 of DATBFR010000108.1, forward strand.
GAATATGGGCATGGACCGATGTTAGGGGTATTTGGTATTGGAAGGATTTATTGGGCGAAGCGGGTATTAATCCTAATTCCTTGGAGACTTGGGTTGGATATATCACAGCTGCTAAGAAACTTAACTCTGTTCTCACGCCTAGAGGAATCGAAGGTATTCATCTAACTGGCGCTAACCACTCTCCTGATCTGTGGTATCCCTATCTCTGGATAATGGGGGGAGAAATAGTTGAATTGAAGTCTGGACATCCATCAAAAGATAACTACTGGTTTCCAGCGTATAATAGCAGTGAAGGAGTGAGAGCACTGGAATTTCTCAAACAACAGGTAAATGCTGGTATAAAACCACAGAAAAACCATTTTTGGGGAATAGAGTTTCTGGATAGAAAGTTTGCAGTTATGATTGAAGCATTACAACACCATATAAGTGAAAGATTTCCCATAACCTCTCCTGAAAAGAAACGTGAATTCGAACAGAGAGTTGGTTTTATCCCAATGTTTCCAATTCCTGATAAGACTTATCAAACTAGCAGCTTAATGGGAGGATGGGAGTTTGGTATTCCCAATACATCAATTCACAAGGATCTTGCTTGGGAGTTACTTACGATATTAGTAGAACCCAAAATACTTGCTCCATACCTTGCTGCACATTCAAATCTACCCACCCAAATACCTATAGGCGAGGGCCCTTATGCGCAAGATTTGAACGCATCTACGCCGTATTATGATGAACTGATCAGTATGCTCAAAGTTGCCAGAAACCGTCCTAGTATACCTGAATACCCACAGATTGCTGATAACATAAGACAAGCGATAGAACAAGTTTATAATGGCACGAAGGAACCAAAGCAAGCGTTGGATGACGCTGCATCATCATCTGCTAAGGTCCTTGGATGGTAACAGACCTATGAATTATAAGGTCTGACCATTTTATTTCCACCAAAGCCATGATTGAATGAATGCAAATTTGAATTCATTCAAAATTAACCTGGTAGATATCTGCATAATGATACCTGTAATAATACTTTTGTCATAAGAATTTAGATTTTTTACATGATACCGAAATTTCATGTCAGATACAGTAGGAAAAGATATAGTTCGAAATTATCTCTTTTGTGAGTACTAGGCGTAGTTCTAACAGTTGAACCGCATACCATTACCACAGGCGCCTGGTTGAACTGAATAACAAATACAACCGTCTTTTAGCATCGTATCCTGAAAGGAGACAGGATATTTTGCACTGTTTTCATCTTTATTTGGCATCATAGTATTATATGGCATAAAGGTAACTGAGTCTGGATCATCACTTTCGTTTATACCAAACATTATTTGTGACAGTTCAACATGGTAACGAATCGGGTAGGGATAATACCCCATCTTATTCCACCATTCTATCCCTGTAAATTGGTTTGCGCCTTTATAATCAAAATTGGCATCGGAAATAGGTAATGAATAAGTTTCTGACTGTTTTGAGCTCTGATCTGTTAAAATATATTTAATTTGCCTATTTGTCTTATCCATAATTATTATACGCATGTAAGAGTTATAGACCTTTGGTAATACTTCTTTGAATCTATATCTATTAACGCCCTGAAATATCGCCTCAAAGTAGTCCTGATTATCGAATTGACATATTAGATTCAATTCCATGGCTAAATTTTGCATATTGAAAAGCTCCAAGAGATAAAGCATCCACGATTTATCTGGTATTTGATTTCCCAAGTCATCAACGATCTTTATAGTATCACATGTCGAAGTAACCCCAATGGGAAAGAATGGTTTATCATTGTTATTGTTTTTAGCACGACAGAATGAGCCTACCCAATAATGCAATATGACTTACTAATTGGATGGTACATATCAATGCATTTATTTATTTAGTTAAAAATAGATAAATCAATAAACGAGGATCGGCGAGTTAATAGATGCGACTTTCCAGTTAATAATTCCTACTTTTGATAAGATGGGAAATCTGAATTCGATTCAGATTCAATTGCATTCCGAGAGCTGTAACCGTCATTAAATTTATTGTTAAATCATAGTCTATGACGTCCAATAGCTTGCTCTATGCCTTATATTGACATTTCAGAATGGATTTATGTGGATCTACTAACTAGAAAGTACGTACAACTTTTCCCAATTAAATTCCAAGTTATCTTAATGAAAAAATATTATTTTGATTTTTAGCGATTAGAGTGTGGTAGTGTAGATAAATCAGAAAAACAGCCTAATTTTGGTAAATGAATAGGCTGAATTTGGCTGTAATGCTGGTACTGTCAGCTGCATTATTGACAAGCTTGGGAGGATATGCTATTCCAGTATTTGCTCATGATGATCATCACAATGACCATGACGATGGTAAAAAATGCAAACATAATGATGACAATAATTGCAATAGTACCCACATAGATCAAGATGTAAATGCCAAAAACTATTGTGAAATAGAGAACGAGAACAAAGACGACAGCTACGACAATCTAAATGAAAATACTTTGGGCTGTGAAAACTGGGCAGAAAATACCATTGGTTCATTTTCGATCAGCGAATTGCTCAATACACTTACCTGAAGCTAGAACAGTATCGCTATTATCCCTGGATAATTCCAGAACACCATTTCTTTTTTTTGTATAAATAAATCTATTCTTCCGACCGCTTTCATAGTGTGCGGCTATATCGAGTTTAATTCGTTATTGTACATGACCAAGTAACCAATTACTTCACCACACAATACATTAACGCACGGGAAGTCTATTGGCAATAATATAAAATTAATCATCTATACTATTATGCCAAAAAAGTCTGAAATATTTTATGATTCAATTTAATAGATACTTGTATTCGATCCATCAGATGAAATGTAAATGAATTGTAAAGTCACTATGTATGTATTGGTATGATTAAGCGTTTTGTTTTAATAGTAGGGGTTGTATTGACAATGGGAATCTATTCGGGTGCCTTTGATCTCACCTCCGGAGAAGAATTAAAAACTCTTGACATTGTAGTTAATTTGAAGAATGTCTCTGACAATATTGGGACATATGAAGTAGTCGTTACTGCATATGGCGATGATATTATTAGCAAATCACGAATAATAAATACTTCTACCCAGACTTGTCCTGAGGATATGGAATCACTATGTTATTCGAAAGCAGGAACATTTTCATTTCCGAGTAAATCAGTACCTTTAGGTTCCAAGATTCAGGCGTGCGTCAAAGAACCAACAACAGGCATTGAGGCATGTGCTGATGGGACAAATTCTATAAAGAATGCGCCAGAAACAATATGGGTAAATTTGCCGGTAAGTTAACCTGCCCAAAAATTGTTACTCGGCCCTCAAATAATTCAATTACTGATTCAAGAATTGCATTTAACAGGAAATACTGTCTCCTCTATATGAGTGCGGACTAGAATCGCTATCAATGAGTTTCCAAGCATTGGCCTGAAGCACCGCATTAATTTCACAATCAGATATAACTACATGTTGCTGATTGCTGATTGTTGGAGACATAATGCTAGACCAAGAGTTTGAATGTCCCAGACCAAGTGCATGTCCCATTTCATGTTGAGCAACCATTTTTATTTGAGAGGGAGTGAATTCATTACCTCTTACACCTTTAGCTAATACTATATGCACATCATCTATGACATTACGCCAGCTAAGCTCAAACGACGTAAGCCCTGCAGTCATCAATCCATGGCTCGACTTTTCTCCAGGGAGATTTTTTCCATCCTTCTTAAATCCAATTGTAATATCCGCAGAATCGTCGCCATTTACTTCCACAAGTTTCATTCCATCTATTTTCATGTCCCACTGATTTACCGCACTCCTTACAACTTCGCGAGTGCCAGTATCTCCTCCGTTGATTCTATATGTCAGCTCCCCATCCTCTAGTTGTTCTCCCCAAGAGCAACAAATTTCAATAGATTTCTTCTGGTCCTTTTCTTCATTGCGTTTGCCAGCATCAACAGGAGGAAGAAATGAAATTGATAACACCAGGGGCAAAATAAGAAGAATCCAAATAGGGTTCCAGATACTCGATTTTATCAAGGACGTTTCTAATTTCCAATTCAGATTATAGATTCTACAATAAATACGTAAGGTAACAATGTTCTGATTTGAACACTTAACAATCCCATACTATATCACTAGCGATATTTCAGGCCATATTCTCAGAATCTCCTTCATTCATGGATACAATGTATCCCAAAATGGGATAATTTTGAATCTAAAGCTGCATAGATTATGCAATATAAGAGGACATATTATGATGGTCTTCTCTGATCTGTTTCAATTTGGATTCAATTTCTTGTGCTTCCCGGTCTAGAGCTGTTACATCACAAGATAGCCCAGGAACAAGTTTGGTAAGTGCATTTGAAATAAGCGCAGCAGCTCTAAAGTCTGGAGCATCTGTCACAATATTAGCAAGAAGTACAATTACATCCTGCTCTACTAGCGAACCCTCATTTAGTAGTGCTGCCGGGATTCCCCTTATTGATCCAGCTCTTAATGGGACAAAACCGTGTTCCTTAATTACTCCTAAACCAGATCTAGTACTTGCAACCGCGAAAATTGGCTGATCATCGGTTTTTACTTGACCCACTAAACCTGCACTTGTCTCAGGTGATTCATTAGTTACCAACCCTGAGGCACTTATTATCATTTTACATTGGTTTTCGAGACCCCAATTCAAAATAGTTTTTGCGATCGCGCCTTGTATGGTTGGATGAATACTGAATTCAGATACAAAAAAGGCCACTTTAAGATTTCTGTTAACATGAAGTCTTGCTGGGAATTGGGGAGTGTATTGATTTACAATGGATAAAGGTGGAAAATCAGACGAATCGATAATAGCATAAAGTTCTGTACCTCCTGATCTTATCAAACATTCAGAGGCAATTGCATTAATCAAGCCTGCACTTGGAAATCCATCTATTATGACGCCACCTCTCATATCCAGCTTCTTGTCTTTTTGGAGATACTTAATTTCAATGGACAATCGATATCACATGCCGCCCTCTGTCATGCATTAGTCTTGTGAACTATTAAAATATAGATCTTGCATCAACTATTTTCTGTCAAGAAGGGAAGACTAACAGATTATGAGCTATTTCCTAACTTGATTTCGTATTAAATTCCGTACGTATTAATCGAATTCCAAGATTAAAGTAATTCTGACCTACTAAAAGTAAGTATATGATTACAAATAAAACCTGAATTCAGTAACATTTACTTAGGCACAAACTACTGATAAGCGTCACTGCGTCACTTTCAGCCATTCTCGTATCAACATATCAAACAGATAAGAGCGGTATTATTAACGGATTGACCTTTATACTATTTAAGAATTAGAGATCTACAGAGATCTGTGTGAGCTTTTATTAATGATTCTTGTCAGAATTATATTGAATGTAATCTCGATGGATTGGTACAAAATTATCTCTAATAGAACACCGGTAAGGACGAAAGATAGCTCAACATTTGGATATGTTGCAGGTCAATACAAAGATAATTTAGTGGTCATAGAAGGAAAAACCGTATCACATGAATATGCGATTCCAAAGGATAAAGTTGAGAAATATGACGGGCAAGAATTGTCCTTAAAGATGCGACACGATGAAATAAATTCAGATTACCAGCTTTAATACATGTTCAACTTAAAGATGATTAATATGTTGTATGTTGCATTGTCTTTCATTGCTTAATAGCCATAGTGGACAGTACTATTCAACATGAGGATAATATTAGTAGCAGTAGTAATTGCCACTATTCTAACGATGGCAATGTTCTCTTCCGAAATAACTTCAATCAAAGGACAGAACATAAGCGATGGAAATATTTCAACCGGTGGATTAAGCCTGACAAACTTGACCAATATTACTGATTCAACTGCTCTCAAATCTAATGAGCTTATTATGAATAGTTCATAATATTCATAATATCCTCTACATCTCAGCAGATTCTATACCCACCTATTACTGCAGATCTGTAATCACTCGTAAATCAAAGGTATGATTAGGTTTGGTCCTCTATGGGCCACCGACAAACGCAAAAAATATGATCTTCAGCTCATTTTTTGACAGGCTGCCTACCTGAAGCAATGTCATATTCCTTACCTGAATGCTTTTCATGGATATAGAAATCTACGAGTGCACTCAACTTACGTATTACATATTCAACACTGACTGATGGAAGCATCGTAAGTACTACAAGAGAATCAATACTAGCTAACGGCACTACCATCACTTTCATCTTTTCATAAGTTGACACAAAAGTTTCTACTTTTCCAAAGTCGTTGACACATTGCTCGATCATAGCAAATGCCGCTCTTGCCCAAATACTACAGTCTGTCTTTGAATAATTTGATACAAATTGATTACTAATATGGTACTTACTTTTACTAGAAACAATTTCTCCCCTCATATCAACCACAGCCACAGAAAGTATACTTTCATCTATTTCCAATATTCTTCCTGCGATCGAGCTAATCCTTAACATTGTCTACTTGAGTAATATATTTTCCCCCGTTATAACGATTAGGCTTCACTATCTTTCCAAACTATGAAACGAAATATGTTCCTATTCTCCCAATGGGACTCTTTACCAATTAAGGATAAATGCTTAAGAAATTGTTCTAGGTAAGAGTGATTAAGCCATTTCTGTAAATAATGCCATCATGTCAAGATATTTTACCTATAAATAGATTTATAATTGAATTGACAACCAAATTGGTAACTGATTATTTCTTAGCTTTAAAGTAGAATATATTCTAAAAATTCTCTTCTTTCAAGTAATATATGGATTATTTCTTGCAAATTAGAAAGTACTATCTTGCAAGGGCGAATAAGTAGAAATAACTAATTGACATCATCGTCCCCATAGATGCAATTAGGGTAATAATTCCTGGTTTGGAATTTAGAGATATTCTCTTGAATCGTAGCTTTTGAATTTTTCTTGACATACTGCATTGGTTAGTACAATGATATTTAAGAAAATACCCAAATCATACCCAAATCATACCATATAATCTACTCAGGCTACTTGAAATAATTCGAAATTAGCTCTGCTAATGAATATTAGTATATAGGTCAGCGTCAGATACTACCTCTATGATTATTCAGCAGTGTGCAGAATGTGCAATGAAGGGTAAGAAAGTTTATTGTAAATGTTGCACCCTACGTGCTGATTACTTTCGCATCCAAGGCTACGGGAATAGCAAAATGGCGAGCAAGCCTTATGGGAATCAGTTAGAGCCTATTATCAAGGCGTATACGTGGAATGACGTTATAGAGTACATTATAAGTAGATTCTTTAACAATTATTCTAGGACCGAGCTAAACATTAATTGTGAAAAAGACTTTGCGTTCGTAGAAGAAAAGCCAAATGTGCAAGGTAAAACCGATCTAATGGGATTTAAAGTCTACCTAATTGATAGAGATAATCGAAATCTCAATGATCGGAATTTGCATGATTTAACAAGCAATATTACACAAGCTGGCACATAGACCGACCTGAAAAATTTCTACTCCCATCTCATAGGAAAATATAAAATGAATATGGGAAATAAATGAACTAATATAACATATATCGTGTCCTGATAATTAAGAGATGAAGATTTCACTTTCCTACTTGATGTTGTTTTTAATTATCTCTTTGGTATTGATATTTTACTCTAATTCACCCTTATTTCTAAAATCATTTGGTCAAAGTACTAATCAAACATCTGCCAATAGACCATTTGTTGAACCGCCAAATTTTCAAGGTCTTTCTGCTGCTGAGAGGACTGCATCGACAAATGAAACTTGCATCTTGACACCCAATTCGAAGCTACAAGGATTACCGCAACAGACAGAAGGGCCATATTTCGTAGACGGGATGCCAAATCGTTCCGATATTACTTCAGACACGGCAAATGGTGTAACCCAAGAAGGGATCAAACTAAATCTCACAATCTATGTCTATGGAATAGATAATGGTTCATGTGTTCCTATCAAAGGAGCAAAGGTAGATGTCTGGCATGCTAATTCCACAGGAGTCTACTCGGGAGTGGGAGAGATGAGTACAACTGGAAGCAACTTTCTTCGTGGAAATCAAATAACAGACGATAACGGAGCTGTTAAGTTTACTACAATTTATCCAGGCTGGTATCCAGGAAGGGCTATTCATATTCACGATAAAGTTAGTATAGCTAACGGAGTGCAGAACAACCTGGAATGGACATCTCAAATTTATTTTAACGATTCTCTCAATGAAGAGATACATAATAAACTACCCTATAGCAATCACGGCAATCCACAAACACCTAATGAACAAGACATGATCTTTACCGGGCCTTCCACAGATGGTTTGTTTAGGTCTGACAGTGGCAAATTATTATTGATGAGCGTTACCAAGCAAAATGATAATGCTTATACAGGAACAATCAATATCGTATTGAACGTTAAATAAGCTTTAGTTTCCTTATATTTAGACCAAAGTTCCCTCATGAAATTCCAAATAATCATTTTTTTATCTCTAATCGGTACGGCTAATGCCAAATTTCTACTCAGTTTCTTTATGGGCATTATTCTTAATAGCGATTTAGCGTGCATCAAATCGTTGTCAAAAAAGCCAATAATAGTATCAACTGGCTGCTGAGACAAATATTCCACTTGAAGTAGGATTTAATCTATTAGCTGGCTGCAGATTACTATATTGCTATTTGCAGTCAAGGACAAATTATCAAGTCATATGACGTAACGTTCTAGCCCGAAGCTGGAATTGTATTGCCCTTGTGAATTCTTGAATTTTAGCGTCTTATTGATAATAGCCATCAAGAATGATACACACAGGGACTTACCACCATAACCGATGAAATTAAGTGACCCATAAGGAATATCTTTGACTATGTCATTATCTTTCCAGTCTCGCGCAACACTGAATAATGGGGTCAAAATTCCACGCCTGGGCCTAGGAGTTTACCAGACACCACCAGGAGAAGCAACTTTGAATGCAGTTAGATATGCATTGAAAATTGGTTATAGACATATTGATACTGCTTGGTTATATGGGAATGAAGGAGATGTCGGTACGGCGATACGAGAGAGCCAAATACCGAGAGAGGAGATCTTCATTACTACTAAGGTATGGAATTCCGATCAGGGATATGATTCGACACTTGAAGCAGCTCAAAGAAGTTTACGACGCCTAGGACTTTCAAATGTCGACCTTTATTTGATCCATTGGCCTGTTCTAGGAATGGGAATGGACACTTGGAAAGCCATGACCCAACTACTAAATGAGGGCAAGGCGAGTGCTATTGGAGTAAGCAATTACGAGATTTTCCATTTACAGGAAATACTACAAGAATTTGATGTTACTCCTTCAGTAAACCAAGTTGAGTTTCATCCATTCCTATATCAAAAAGAGCTATTAGAATTCTGCAAGAAAAACAATATTCAGCTAGAGGCTTATAGTCCGTTGTCTAGAGGCAAAAAGCTTAACCATCCAACCGCAGTCAGTCTTGCAAAGAAATATGGCAAAACGCTCGCCCAAATTTTGATCCGCTGGAGCTTACAGCATGATCTAGTAGTAATTCCTAAATCTACCCAAGAAAATCGAATTAAGGAAAATAGTCAGGTATTTGACTTCGAGCTTGACAAAGAGGACATGAAGTTGCTTGACTCCCTCAATCAGGATTTGCATACGGTATTCCTATAATATATGGCCCTATTCCCTTATCGAAATCTAAACAAAGCCATTTTTAAAATGCCTATGTGGACAGTTACTATCAACCAGATAGGTAACCGATTTTCTGGCTACATCGAAAGTTATGTAGCCCTCCACACTCTGCCAGTTTTAAGTCAGATAGAATAATTTAAGTTCGACATTATCTCAGAAGATAAATAATTTTACTTTTATTGACTTATATAATGTGCTGGATTGTTTTCACAATATACACTAATGCTACAATATATTTCGGTCAGATTACATAGTCCAGGAAATGTGCTCTTTTTGGCTGCTAGCTTTTTGACGGTTAGTGTTATCTTTCAATCCTTATCAAGTACTCTTTTTGTTCCAGCAAGCGCACACTTTTTTGGTATCCCTTACCTAGAGAACAAGACTGTAGGCAACTACAAAGTTGTATTCCAGCCATATCCTACTATTCCCGTGGCAGGAAGCAATTCCACACAGCTTAATTTAAGTATCCTCGACAAAGAAAATCAAAATGTCGTTCTCGTTTTTACCTCATTATCTATAAAAGATAAAGAGTCTGGTAAGATAGTCAAAACATTTCCATTCGCGTTTCATGACTTTAGTGATATGACGTTTCCGTACACCTTTGAGAAACCAGGTACTTATGTTGTAACGCTGCTTTCCAAAATAAATGCTGACCCCATATACCGTACTAAACCGTTGGCTGTTGACTTTGACTTGCCTGTAAAGAGCGCTACCACAACCATACCGTTTGAGCAGTTGATACTATATTATGTAACCCCAGCAGTTGTCGCACTTGCAGCTATCGCAATGTATCTTAAAGCCAAAAATAAGATCTAAAATTTCAATTATCGAAATAAAACCTAAATATATTACCGTAGCAAGGTCACAGGAACAGGACCACACAGTGGTAATTATCAATAACCTTGATTATGAATAATAACTACTGCCGCATGATTTTAAATGAATAAATTACAGACTATTCAATTAACTGTGTGCGCAATTACGTTTCTTTGAGATTATCAATAGCTCTTGTAACAGTGATTACAAGTCCATTCATACTTACTCATACGATTGGCATAATTAATGCAAGTTCTCTTATCACAGAGGACGATATTAAGAAAAGTCTGATTGCAGTACAAAACGCAACTGAGCCTGAAACACTAAAGCTAACGGATGAACAGATAAAGGATGCTTTGACTCATCTTCCTGGCTGGAGTGTGGTCAATGGCAAGATACAAAAGACTTTCGCATTCGAAAATTTTCCTACTTTGTTTGATTTTATGTTCAAGGTTGCCAACCTTTCACAAGTTATCAGTCATCATCCAAACATGACTTCAACATTCAACACTTTAACACTAGATTATGCTACTTGGAGAATTGGACATGCCATATCTGATTTAGATATTAATGCGGCAAATCGGGTAGAGATGCTTTATGATAATGGGAACTATACGTCAAAATAAAGTTGCTTAGTATATTACTTTATTAGTCTGTTCCTAAAACTATCTGTAGATGCAAGTAGTAAAGGAAGAGGATATCGTATCTCAGTATATTTCTGCTATGAAGAGAGAGATTAATCCTTCTGATGAATATGTAAAGACAACCAAATATATCCTAAACAAAATAAATCTAATGACGGCTACTCCGGAAGATATCATTAATTTCCTAAACCGTCTGCGTAAAGTAGAATCGAATGATCCTCTTCATAAGTGGATAGGAACATACAACCTGAATGTCGTAATCTTAAAACGTTTCTTTAAATGGTTTAACAATCCGTACTGTATGAACGGCATTAAGTTGCTAAAGAGAAAGGAAAAATCTGTCTACAAACCGTCCGATTTGTGGACCCAGGAAGATGACTTACTCTTCCTGAAGTACTGTCCGTCAAAGCGAGATAAGTGTTACCATGCAATATCTAGAGATTCAAGTTGCAGGCCGTCAGAGATTCTAAAATTGAGGATAAAGGATATAACATTTAAGATGATAAACGGGAAGCAATATGCAGAGGTGCTTATAAATGGCAAGACCGGTTCGAGACATATTCCACTTATTAATTCAATACCCTATCTCAAGGATTATCTGGATGATCATCCAAGTAAAGGCAATCCTAACTCCATCCTTATTCGTTCCAGTAGAACTTTTGGTAAACTTAGCCACAGAAGTCTAGGTGCAATATACATGAGGTATAAAACTCGATATTTTCCAAAGCTACTCAGGATTGAAGACATAAATTCGCTAGATAGGAAGGCCATTGAAGAATTATTACAGAAGCCTTGGAATCCATATGTTAGAAGACATTCCGCTCTTACGGAGAAATCTAAATTTCTAAAAGAACATATCCTCAGACAACATGCTGGATGGTCAACGGGCTCAGGTATGCCACAAAAATATCTTCACTATTTTGGAAATGAGTCTTCTGAATCAATTCTTGAGGTTTATGGTCTAAAACCAAAAGCTGAAGTGATAGATAAAATGAAACCAAAGCAGTGTCCTAACTGTTCTGAACCGAATAAACCAGATTCTAGATTTTGTAGCAAATGTAGGATGATCCTCTCGTATGATGCCTATACAGAAACCGTAGAGCAGAATGAAAAACAGTCAGATAAAATAACTAGAATGGAAGAAAGGCAAGAGAAGTTTGAATTGATTATTCAGTCATTGATTGATTCAGGGCAGCTTAAACCTACAGATTAGATTGTTCTATAACACGAAAACAGATGAAACCCCTAATGAAAAAATCTGTATAAAGTGGATCAGTTTGCCAAGTTGGCTCCTGAAGATGTTTTTTAGCTAGTTTAGTCGCTACCCGCATTATATCTGAATCGCTTTTATTAGCTAGAAAGGTTTTGCTCTCTTTGTATTCTTCTTTAATCTTGGTTATATCAGCTTCCAGCTTAATTGATCCTTTCGATCTGATAATTTTCTCTACCGAATTCGTGCTATAATATTTCTGACGAATCAACATAGTGTAATAATGGAATTTTAGAAATTCTAGCATTATATCTGATTCGTACAAATAGGAACAGATTCTCCATCTTATTTCTGGTCTGCAGACGAAAGCTCTTATCTCCGTTTGGCTCTTACTTAATGAATAAGCAGAAGTTGGACCAGGTATCATATTCATACTAGTATCGTTTTTTTGTTTACCAGGTTTTCCTAGTGAAGTGTCCTCCTTTGAATAGGTGAGAAAATCAATTTTCGACAGAAACTTTAAAGATTTTGAGACTGTACTATGATCAGCTGGCTCTACGTCGAGTGAATATGTTGACCTCACACCCTCCGGGGTAAATTTCGTATCACTGCTGCGCTTTGCGCGCTCGATTACTGATAAAGTGACAAGATTTTTTTTATTCGCTTTTGCCTGAAAGAATCTCTTCTTCCATTTTTTTTCTGGACCATAATAACGATATACATCCTTAGCACATCCGATCACTATCCGTATTATTGTATCAAAATCGTCCGAACTTATACTATCTGTGTGGGAAATAAGCAAGATTCTCACACAGTTACTTTAGTAATTGATGTAAACCTTTCGTTCTATGTCTAAAAGACATACTGTATCAATAACGAGTAATGTATATACTCGTTTAAGGAATCATGGGCATTTTGGCGAGTCTTTTAATGACCTCGTAAGTCGACTCGTCGATGAAATTGAAGAATTGAAGGAGGCTGAGCTCAAAGAGTGATGCTGCAAGGGCAAATTACGACCAAAAACTGTAAGTCGAATAAACATCAAAGTTGTGCCGGAAATTATACCGGATTAGGGATTTCAATAAGCTGCCAATGTAAATGTCATAAGAAGAAAGGTCAGGTCGACCGAGCTGCCAAGCTAATCGACCGGACTGTTCCAGGGGTGAGCCAGAACGTACAAGAATTATGAAATTGGAAATAATAAAGCTTCCTTATGCCAGTACTGTGGCCGTGCAATTGAATTCGTTAATGGGGTAGTTGGAAGAAACGGTCGGCTAATTCCTCTTGACCTTGACGGGAGGCCTCACAAGCATGTCTTTGAAGGCCCATGGAGGACTCGATAAAATTGACGGTAGTTGAGCATCTTAGGGTCAAAAAATGTCCGTTCTGTGATTTCGTCAACATACACGAAGATACAATTACGCATCATATCAGGTACACAAAGGATGCAGATCATTTTGGAGTAGATGTTGAAAAGCTTGATAAGAGTTCCTATAATCTAGTAAATACAAAGCTAAAACGTAGTCCTTATGAACCCTATATTAGAACTGAAGATTTACCTTTGCCATGGATCAATTGTCTATGGTGTGATTACAGGGATAAAATAAAATTCGATCTTTCCTTGCATTTTCTAGAGGACCACAAGGATGAGCTTCTAGCTATTCCAATAACTCGGAAACAACGTTTAGCGGCTAAAGCCCTTGCAGGTGATTGGTATTCAAGATTTGAAAGTCCAATGGAATACCGATTGGACAAGGCCGTTGGGATGGCATATCAGAAGTCAAAGTCAAAATCTGAAGGGGTAAACGCCTAATGGGCGACGACTGGAAACCACATAAGATTAAAGGCCCGGACGATGATGATAACGATAAGAAACCCAAAGCATCGATTGTCTTTTTACCCGTGCCACAGGAACTGAAAGATAAAGGTGTCAACGCTGTCACGTACGCACGGACATTCATATCTATTGACTATAAAGGTAAAATCTTCACATTCACCGTTTACAAACAAGATATCACAAAAACTCGTAGTCTGTTCAATAACGAGCTGAATCACGAAGTTGATGAACCTACAAAACAAGAAATCTGGTTCAAATGCATATCTGAGAACTGGCTTTTGCATGTATATACTGTAGCCGAGATCGAAAGAGAAGCTATGGGAGGAATTGGGGATGCAGACGCACTTCTTAATCTAGCTAAAGAGAACTGCAAGCAGATATTCAGAGACGAGTATAAAGTCCCTCATGCAGCGGTAATGATCAACGATCATATGGAAATTCTCCCAATCAATGAAGGGCGATTTAAGAAATGGCTTAGAAAAACTGCAAGTAAAAAGTATGAGCGCGATATAATTCTGCGTACCCAGTTAATAGACGAGGTTGTCAATACTCTAGCTGCCGATGCAGAATTTGAAGGCCAGACAAAAGAACTGGGTATGCGTATTTCATTAGATCCAGGTGACGTACTCAAATGGCAATATGATCTTAGCAACGATAATCATGAATTCATTGAAATAACTAGTGAAGGTTGGAAGCTATTAAAAAATCAAATAATATTCCGTCGATTCGATCATCAAAAGACTCAGGACTATCCAGACCCTAGTTATCCTGCAGATATATTTGATCAATTCATGGACCTGTTGAACGTCAAGCAAGAGAACAGACTAATTCTAAAATGTTACATTATATCGCTTTTCATTCCCGATCTACCCAAGGCTGTTTTAATGGTTCATGGCGAACAGGGCACAGCCAAATCAATGCTTCAAGAGCTTATTAAGATGCTGGTAGACCCCAATATAATAAAGACTTTCTCATTTCCAAAAGACACTGCGGAGCTAATACAATTGCTGTCGCATCATGCAGTTACCTATTTTGATAACCTATCTCTTATACCGCCTTGGATCTCGGATCTACTTTGTAGAGCTGTCACTGGCAGCGGATTTTCAAAGAGGAGATTGTACACGAACAATGAAGACGTGACTTATAGTCTAATGAGGGCTATTGGCTTCAACGGGATTAATTTAGCTGCAACGAGAGCCGACTTGCTGGAAAGAGGGTTGATAATTCAAACTGACACTATACCGAAAGCCAATAGACGCAAGATGAAAGCTATATGGAGCAAATTCAATAGTATAAGGCCAAAGCTACTTGCTTACATTTTGGACACCCTAGTCAAAGTTCTGAAGTGGAAGAAAGATAACCCAAAAGTAGAGCTAATCAGGGAGCTCCCGCGAATGGCTGACTGGGCTGACTGGTGTGAAATAATTTCAAGATGCATGGATGAGAAGAATGATGCATTCATCAAGGCTTATAGTGAGAACATAAACCTGCAGACTGAAGAAGTCATTGAAGGTAGTGATGTTGCAATTGCAGTACGCCTAATGATTGCTGATAAGAATGACGATTGGGAATTTCGTGACACACCTACAGCATTACTGGTCCACTTGAATTTGATAGCTGAGGCGAATACCATAGATAGGCATACCAAGTACTGGCCTAAAACTGCAGCGCGTCTCAGTAGGAGCTTAAAGCTGTTGCAGAGGACATTCAGAGACATCGGCATTGAAATACGATGGGAAAAGGATACAAGTACTCACAACAACACCAGGGTAATAATTATCCGAAATTTACCGTCCGAAGCGTCCGACCGTCCGACAAGTGTAAATCAAGCTCAAAATGGAAGCAATGAATCGGACGATAGAAAAAAATCTGACAGTAAGTTACCGTCCGACAAAAAGGGTGAAAATCGTGCTCAAAGAGACCTATCGGACGGTAGGACGGTATCGGACGATACTTTTCAAGTAAATGTAAGAAACCTGATAAAATCCAAAGGCGTACTAAGTGAGGACGGAAGTAAGCTCGTATATGATGCTATCCCAGCTACTGGTATTTTTTATCTTACTTTGAAAAATCCGTTTTTTGTATCTGGCGAAATCAGAATGCGTGGAAAGGATGAGGGTAGGTATCCATTCAATTTTTTGGAAATGATCGACAAAGTATTTGGTCACGAAGCTGAAACTATAGAAGTTTGTAGCAGATCTGTTGCCGGAGTTAACAGAGGAGGAGATTGCTTCACTGTTGATATCAATCCTGATTGCAATCCTGACCTAGTTGCCGATGGACAAATGCTGCCAGCTATCCCGGATAACAAATTTGCTAGGTGGAGATGTGATCCTCCTTACAATGCAAAGACGGCTAAGGATATGTACGGAACAGAACTACCAAATACAGCAAAGCTACTACAAGAAGGAGCTCGTATATGCAAGCCTGGTTCACTTTTATTCTTGTTGTTATCCCACAATTATCAACATTGTCCTGAAGGTGTCAAAAGAATTGGTAGAATTAGTATCTCTGTAATACCGAATAATGAGGAGAGAGTACTGAATATTTTTCTAAAATTACCAGACACGCAATAATAATAATACTACACCTTGTTAGGTTCAGCATCTTGTCGTCCCCAGCAATTATGAACCTCGATCATCAAATCATCTTTGAACCAGCGCTCACACTCTGGACATTGCACTGCGTCCATTCCGTCAGGTTTGAATTCAAGGCCAGAAGGTCATTCATCTTCCTCGTCATTAAGCGGTTGTTTCGTAGATGTATAAGAACACGCGACCTTTTGATGAACCTCTAAAATTTGATAATCCTTAAACCAATTGCGACAACCGATACATCTAATGTAAGGCTGTTTGGTTGTCGGTTCCTCCTCAAGCCCTATAAGGTCTTTGTCTCGTTTTGGGTCCAGCTGCAAATGGAAAGTAGGAAGTTCTCGCCAGAGATTTAAGATAGACAATTCGATTTTGTGAAGTTCAGCGACGGCCCGGATGATTGTATCGCTATAGAGTATTTTATGAGGGGGGTCCAAGTAAAAATCTATAATTTGATTAAGTTTCTTTTGATAAGACATTAGTGAATCAAGCCGTTCTTTATATACAGCAATGTACTTGTATCTTGACTGCTGTAATTCGCGATACCATTTCTCGGCCTGCTTTTCAATGTTATTCCTTATCCCGGTAACTGTACTCCTCGCAATTTCTATCTGCTTTTCGCTTTGTAAATATTGGGCTATTTCCTGGTCGGTCCATCTTTGTAATGATAGATTGTGCACTATTCCTCTTATGTACAGCTTTTCTGAAATTGTTGATTTTTTGTGCTTGATTCCGACTTTTTTGTCAGACATTTACTGTTTGATAGTACGAATGTCTGACTAAAGAGTATTTCCTGACTTGGTTATTGTTTTTAACTTGAGCCACGTTTTTAGATTTTGTTGTAGTGACTACTTAACAGGTCAGACTTCTTCCTATTTAGACTAATATAAAACACTTGGAGCAAATAGGTCGTTTAGATATTTATCTCCCAACTGTTTTAAATGCATAAATTTGAGCGCCGTAAAGGGAAGACATACTGATACGCAAATATTTAGAGGTAGCCAAGATAATTTTTGTTTATTTATATCTCACACAATTTATTAGGATTTCTTCAAAACTGCCAAAAATTACTTCACCACCTAGAGAGCTCTCAAACTGAATTGCTTTCCGATCTTCCAATCAAGAAATTGGTAAAGGTTTTGGTATACCCTTGCCAGAAATACCCAACTGGATTAACTACAGTATCCCCGTGACCAGAAAGGAAATATCGAAAGTTACTTACTGCCTGAGGTAACAAATATGCACTTTGATTGTTAATTAAATACAAGAATAAGTTATTTCTAGTATCTACTGCTCTATCTTGCGTAACTGCCGGACATTCAGTATTCACTGATAAATTTCAGTGTTTTTACTTGGGGCCTGATGTTTGTCTCAGTTTAAATTTCAACGATTTTATATCAGGTACCAGTAGCAGTCAGCAGACAAGAAAGAATTGGCAGCTGAAGAAGAATTCATACATGTTTTAATCTCTCTTGCTACATTACTGTTTGCTGCCAAAATATTTGCAGAGATTTTCAACAAATTAAAACTTCCAACGGTATTGGGAGAATTGTTAGCCGGGATTATTGTGGGCCCATTTGCACTAGGTTCTATCCCGATTTTCGATGGAAAACCTCTAATCATATTAGACGAAACCGTCAAACAGATAGGAGAAATATCAGGGATTGTTATCTTATTTATAGCTGGACTTGAGATAACCCCAAGAGAATTCCTCAGAGGTGGTCCTGCATCCTTTACGGTGGGAGCTTGTGGAGTCATTGTTCCGTTTTTCGTTGGCTTCTACGTTTTTACTACATACGGACTTGGAGGATTACAGTCAGTTCTGATTGCCACAGCCTTAACTGCAACCAGTATTGCCATTACAGTCAGAGTATTAACGGACCTAGGTAAGATGCAATCGAAAGAAGCCAAGTTAATTCTAGGAGCTGCAATAGTAGACGATATACTGGCAATTGCAGTCCTGTCTGTAGTTACTACTATGGCGCAAACAGGTAATATGACACCGGACATCTTTGAAATCACTTTTCTTATTATGAAGATACTTGGAATATTTGCTGCGTTACTTGTTGGAGCAATACTAATAGTACCCAGAATACTGCATGCAGAAAGACTATGGAAATCTAGGGGTAGCATTGAAGGCATAGTTACTGCGTCATTCTTCGGCGCCTCAGGAATAGCTGCTGCAGTAGGGCTATCCCCAATTGTGGGAGCTTTTGCTGTTGGTATGGCAGTTGCTAGTACCAAGATAATCAGAAGGGTCGAAGAATACGTCGATAAATTGGAGATAATCTTTGCACCGCTATTCTTTGCAATTATTGGAGCACAAGTAAATCTCACCGGATTTAATCTAGATGTATTGATACTATCTCTAGTTGTAATTGTTGTTGCAATAGTTACCAAGTTGGTAGGCTGTGGACTGCCCTCTATTGTATTCTTGAAAGATAAATCAAAAGCCATGAAGGTAGGGATAGGTATGATTTCAAGAGGAGAAGTAGGTCTCATAGTTGCAGGCATAGGCGTAACTTCTGGTGCGTTGTCCTCTAACATCTACACCACGGTAATTATTATGGTTGCCATTACTACCATAATCACTCCTGTTTGGCTAAAGAAAGCTTACAGCAAAGAACCGATTCAGGCTGGGTTATAGGTTCAAAAGCATTAAACCTGAACCAATTTAGACTCACTTAAAATACATCTATTTACTGCACCGCAGTTAATCATTATCACCTACCATTTGATTTAATTAGGAACAGAAATATACTACAGACATTGAATAGAATGTAGGCAAGACGTTGTCTACTTTATGGCCTTCTTTATGGGAGCTTACAGCCTTGTCCGGAGTAAATGGGAGATAGATCTAATTCTTTCCAACCACCAATGTTTTAGACAACCAGAATAGAATTGTAATATCAGCCGAGTTGCTGCTTTTATAACTTGTTATACTATTTAATTATGGGACGAGATTCTTCGTTGCCAGATCATAATCCTAATCCTGATGGTTCAGATTTTACTATCGGACGTATAAAGCCGTCAACAGGCAGTCCCGATTCTTTACTGGAAGCAGAAAGAGTTGTTCCACTTTACAAGAGATTGGGCGCTGAGTTAATTGGGACCTTTGCCCTGGTATTCGCAGCAGTCGGATCGGATATATCAAACTCCTTGGGAGGTGGTGAATTAGGTAAACTAGCGGTTGCGGCCGCTCCCGGTTTAGTAATTATGGCAATGATATATGGACTGGACAAGATTTCTGGTACTTATTTTAATCCAGCTATTTCGATCGGCTATATCGAAGCATCTGAAATTAAAGGACCCTCCCTTATATATTATCGTCCAAATAATAGGATCGATTATTGCCAGTATTATAGTATTGTTCGCTATTGGAAGTTCCGGAAATGCAGGTTTGACATTGCCCAACGAAAATGTAAAGTGGTACCAAGCGTTTCTAATAGAAGTTATTCTAACTTTTTTACTCATGCTTGTAAGCATCTCTTTGAAGGAGGACAAGGATATTGGATACAAGAACTTTGGAGGCATTGCCATAGGAGGGACTATTATAATAGCCGATATAATTGGAATGCAAATATCAGGAGCTTCAATGAATCCAGCAAGATCATTCGGTCCTGCGTTGGTTTTCGGAAACTTGACCTATAATTGGATTTATTGGTTAGCACCAATTGTCGGATCTATAATCGCGGTATACTCTTTCAAAGTAATTAAAAGTGATCCATTCTACAAACACAGTAGAGATATTCTAAACAGGGAAAAACAGAAAGACTAGTTTTAACAATAAAATCCAATGAATAAGTCTTGTTTTACCACAAGGTATTGCATTATAGTAAGGTATATCAGTTGAGAGAAATAGTAATTCATTCCATATTGGGAACCTTGCACTTATACATTAACTATTCTGAGTGATTTATCAGGCAAGCTTAAGTAATCATTGAGATTAATAATGAAAATTATTAAACTTAAGTAACCTTGTTAAGGGATAGTTAAATGTCTCAATTTTATATATTATAGTGATTTAATCAGTGTGAAAATAACAAACAAAATTTTGAATTTTTAACTTCCATACTTTGTGAATATTGCAGAAGGGAATTAAGAAGCTCCAAATACGAACTCACCTAAAGGGCTTCACCAGCAGGACCCAGCTTTATTCATATTACCCTAGGGGCCAGTCAAGATCAACTAACTGCCATTCAATAGTTGACCGTTAGCTACTTTGAATATAGAGAAAGGGCCACTTTTGAATGCAGCAAGGCGCAGTCTTAGCAATGATTAGCAAGCTTGCAAAATCGGTAGATCAAGTGTATCCGCTAGACAATTGGCTTCATGCTCACAGAATGATCCGTCTGATGTCAGATAATTGATTAAGCAGTAATACTAAATCAATGGGCCAGACGGACTGCTAGACGGATAGTTACCATGGCGGCTTTGTTAGCTAACTTCTTTATGCTAGAGTTTGGCAGCAAACTCGGGTATAATCTCTAACTTCTTACAAAGAATAGGCTTCTTTTTATTATGTAAGCAGGAAACCCCACCAGCAATAAAACTATCGAGCTAATTATCATATCTGCACCTGCTTGAATATGGCTGTCTAGAGAATAAAAAACATAGATCCTTTCAGTTGATACCACGAAGACCAATCCGCTAAAAGCCATCATTCCTGCCATTGAGAACAAAAGAAAAATCTTAGAATTTTCTCCCAGAGACCGAATGGCAAGAAGGCTGGTTGCGCCTACAGCAATAAATGAAATATGCTGCAATACGTGTATATCTCGGTTCTCAGTCGCAATATTAAAGAGGACTGGGATATGCCAGACCACAACTAGGCCTATTGCAATTGAAATCCAAAAGAAACCGTACCTGTTTAATTTAAAGGTCCATCTAATGAGCTGTGCCCAATTTTTAGTCACAAATGATACAGATGTTAGGCCATGAGAGAATATTGCTGCATTCCCCTTCTTCCTACTATTTTCATACACTACCATAATTTTCAGAAAGTTTTCTGCCACTAAAATTGATAATGCACCAATAGTAACATAAAGTGCATGTTCAACTAGCATATGAGTGGCCAAATCCGACTCTAATGGATCAAGTATTGTTTCTTGATTCGAAATTAGAACCAGCGCTACTAATAAAGTAAAAAATATCCAACATTTCCCGTATTTGGTTGAATGCTTCAACTAGGTATCACACTGAAATGTTTTCCTTTTCCTTCAGTATTCTAATTTGTTGATTATCAAAATATTCCTTCTCTTGATTGGATCGTTTCTTCCTGAGCAGAGTTTTAAAGAGGTTGTATATGAATACTATTTGACCAAACCCAACTACTAATGCAAGGAACAATAACCATGGTAAAGCCCACGCAAAAATCTGAGGGATATCAGCCTCTCTTCTCACAAAACCGGCAAATCCCAAAAATAAGAACATAAAGGCCAAGCCAAATCCTCCAATTAACGTTGAAACCAAGTGGACTATTCCCAAGTTTACCTCAAAGTTTTTCTTGGTTATGGCAGGAACAATGGAATAAATTAATCCTATTCCAAAAAGCACGCTTCCCATCAGTAACACAAAATGAATATGTCCTACGACATTCAGTGTATTATGTAAGTACAGATCAGTTCCCCGCCAGCCTGTTTCGACGCCGGCAAATCCTCCAAAGGCCCATCCTGCTATACCGGCCATCATGAATAGTGCAGTTATATTCCACTTTATGCGCGAGCGAAAAATGTACATTAGCACAGTCATAATAGTTAACCCGGATGGAAAAACTATACCAAAGCTTGCTGTTTGTGCTACCATTTCTAGCCAGTCTGGATTTGGCATATCCATGAAAAGATGATGAGAAAATACCAACATTGTAAATACAAAGTAAAATGGCCATGACCTATATGCCCACTTGTCGTATGCTACGGTCTTTTTGGCATAACGGGGTATGTAATAGTAAGCTGCTCCTAGAAAAGAAAACAACGTAAAGTATACTATAGGATGCCCAAAGAACCACCAGACGTCCTTAGCAAGCAGCCAGTTTGCTTTAAAATTTGGGTCTACCAGATATGAGAAACCTATTGCGAGCTGAGCAAAAAGGCCTACGTTACCCATTAGCTGGATTAAAGCATTCACAAAGATTCCGACAACCACGATGGATACAGCAGGTATTTTGGACCTTGATTTTCGAGGCAACCAAGAACTGATTCCTAATAAGGAACACCACCTAACTGCGGCGGGTATATACTGGATTAGAAGCAAATCTGCTCTGCCTTTGTCTTCCTCGTCTGATTTGGACTTGTGCTGAGCATCTAATTTTTCACTACTCTCGTTTACATCATAATTTACTTCTGATCTTTGTACCCCGGCAGCAACTCTTCCTATAAGTAGAGTAGCAATCACATTTATTGAAAAAATCGTCAAAGCAATTCCGATGATTAAGTCAGCAATTAGAAAAATAACACTAGAAAATATAGTCCATCCATTATTACCAGGATGAAAAGTCAATGGCATGAGATTATACCATCCGGCACCAAAAAACATCGTTCCAGAAATGATTAGTAATACTGCTCCTGCGTTTAATAGCGAAAAAGATAGAATGGCCAGATTAAAACTAAATAAATTCTTTTTTGCAAATTTGCTTACCAGATAATAGCTAATTCCAACAACCATCATTGATGCAAATCCAAAAAACATCAGCTGCCCATGAACTGTAAGAGAAGAATAGAAAAAACCAAAAGTCTGATTTTGATCTCCAAGGAGCATTACCTTAGATTGAATTGTTCTCATAATTAGTGCAAGTACGCCGGCAATGATAAAATAAATTACCGCAGCTATGATAAATTTCTTAGTCAGGTCTGAAAGTTCTGGAGATATATCATATAGTGGTGTCGGCCCTTGTTCTCTTTCATGTTCATTGTGTATCAAAAGACTGCGGCGACCTCTTTAGGAATAAACTTAGATAATTTTGAATTGATTTTCATGTTGCATATACAGTTATTTGGGAAATCATGTACGGATGATTCCAACCACAATATTCTAAACATCTTATGGTATAAGTGCCTGCTTTTTTGAAGGTGTAGTAGAATATGTTATCATAACCGGGGACTACCTGCATTTGTATCAAAGGTGAATCCATACTTTTAGAGCTTCTTAGAATTCCGAATCCATGATTAACATCAAGTGAATGTGCAATAAATTTGACCGTCTCGCCTACTCTAATTTTGACCGGTCCAGAACTTACTTTCCCATCTCTCGTGGAAGAAGTAGAATCTATAGTTGAGCTATGATTTCCATTCTCAAATCCAAGGTCTTCTAACTTCCAAAACCACTGCCCTGCTGTTATCCCTATTACATGTACTTTTTCGTTACTCTGAATTACATTTTCAAATGCTATAGGAGGTGTCCACGGTAAACCTAAAAACCAAAACCAAATTAAAACTGCCGCCACAAATATTGCCCAATACCTTTCAGCGTGGTACTTGTAAAGTTTGTATTTTAGGTTATCTCTTCCTCGGACTATCATGTGGTTATATCTTGTTGATAAAATAGTATAAATGAAAAATCCAGTTGAAATCGCAATTGCAAAAATCAAGATTCCAAGTAACCAAGAAGTTCCATATCCCAGGTCCTCTGCAAGTTGTACTTCAACCATTAAGAAAGGACTCCTTTAAAACTCGGGAAAATTATACCCTTTATTACAATATGTTCGTCCCTCTCCCTTAATTTACTTGTAATGATAAAGCTCGCTGTTTTTTTGGTCAATTTTGTCTGAAACTGTTCCCTTTACAGATATATGTTTCAACCACACAAAAAGTGCCAGTGCACCTTAGGCCCAAAATAAGAACTCATCCCTTCAATGTTGAGGCGTTGTCTTCTTTTGTAATATTACCTTTGTTAATATAGCCCGTTTCACTCAGAAAAGATGTTACATTTTGAGGATTTCTCCCAATGACCTGGCTTGAGTTACCGATATTCTGTATGTCAAATTGCTGGCTGGAATTAGAAGTACCAGGTGGTGCAAAAGCCACGATATATCCTCCTTTATTGGATTCAATCTCCGCAGGACTTCCAGTAGGTACCAGTAAAAGTCCGTGACCGATTGAGGGCCCTCCAATTCCAATAGGTGCACCAACATTAAATTCCCATAATTTCTTACCAGAATTTTTGTCCAGAGCTAAAATAATTCCACTAGGAATAAGCGGTGTATTGGTAGGAGCACCAAATGTATTATATTCATATGGATAGCCAGTTCCAGTAATATGACCAGAGAAGACTACTCCACCACTTACAAGTGGTGACACCCATGTAGGATATTTTGTAGGATAGGTCCATTTTATAACCCCCGTCTTAAGATCTACCGCAGTTATAGTTCCATTTCCAAGTCCATTTTCAATTGCATCAAAAGCAGGTACTAAATGGCCACTTGTCCCAGACTTCTGCTTAAAGTAATTGAACCCCATATTACTTACCGAAAAATATGTCTTATTACCATCATTGGCATTATACGCTTCGACACCGTATTGGGTTCCCGGCCACACAATTCCGCTACCAAATAATTGGGGGTCTGCCTTAATTTGATACTGAACTCCCAGTGTTTTATTCCAAATAACTCGTCCGTTGGATGCATCGAGTGCAAAAGCTTGACCTAGTTTATTCTGCCCCACCACAATTTTCTTTACAAGTCCATCGCTAGTCGTTATATTAGCAAAACTTGTGCCCCATGCGGTATCCCAATCATGAGTATTGTATATTGTCGTACGAGTATGCCACAGTATGTTACCGGTTTTAATATCTACGGCGATTATCGAATTGGTATATGGATTGGGTGGCGGTCTCGTCTTGGCATCAAAATCGGGGGCGGCATTTCCAGTCGGTACGTAAATTATCCCTGTCATAGGATCTAGAGAACCGCCGGACCATACTGTTCCTCCTCCGTTCTTTTCGGCAGCCTTGCCTTGTATCCACTGTCCCATAACAGTCGATATATTCCATATCCTTTCGCCATTAGTCCCGTTGAAAGCAGTAACGGAACCCTTAGCGGCCGGTCCAAATGGAGGCTCGTCCCCGAGCGCTGAGCCGACTATAACATAATCACCCCACACTATCGGAGGAGACGGAAGTCTATATCCCTGGGAAGGATTTCCGATGGCCGCAGATTGCCACAACAGCTTTCCATCACTGGCGTTTAAGGCAACCACAGTACCATTTGCTCCAGTTGGAGCAAAAATTACTCCTTTATCATAGGCAATTCCATGAGAAAATACGCCGCGTGGAATTGATTGGGCTTGTTTGTCAGCAACACCTGGATCGAATTTCCACAGATTAATGCCGCTATTTAGATCAAAGGCTATGACCCGCATTGCGTTATCTTGAGCGTACCCCCTGTCTCCTATGATAAGTGGGGAATTTTCAACTGGAAAACCTGTGTTTAATATCCATTTTACTTGAAGTTGATTAACGTTACTCTTATTAATGGAAGTCTGAGAACTAGTCCGACTCCCAAATTTATCATGATTTACCTCTATCCAATTATCTTTATTTTTATATTCGGTACCCAGTTCATTTTTAGTAGAATGTGGTAAAAGCTTAAACGCAGTTGAATGGGTTCTAAAAGGAAAGCCCTCCGTGTTAGTATTGGACGGGGGTTGTTGTCCTTGCCCTTGCGTATTATTAGACTGTGAACTACCTTGTTGTGCTGCAGACGACGCACTTTGATTTTTCGATTGTGGACCGCTTTGATTACCTACTTGATTTGTCTGATTTGTATGCTGACTGCTATTTGCTTGACTGATATTATTGGCATTGCTAGTGTTTGATATATGAGAAGCGGCATTTTGCGTTTGGTTTCCAGACTGGCTTACTCCACCTCCACCTGCAGCGCCAGAAACTGCAATCGTCCCTTTCATCCAAGGATGTATAGTACAATGATAGGCGATCTTTCCCTGTCCTTTTATTGTAGCTGAGCCTGATGAACCTGGCTGTATATTCTCAGTGTCAAAGGAGTTATCGTCAGCAGTAGCCGTATGGACGATTCCGTCCTTATTATTCCAAGTAACTTTAGAATCCGGTGAAGCTTGAGCGTTAGCAGGCTGATACCATGGACCTTTTTGAGAGGAAGCCCCTTGAGGTATTGTTATAGTCATTCCAGAGCCACCTTGCCTATTTTGCCCCTTACTTGTCGTATTTTGTTTCTGGCCGCTTCCACCGGGATTGCCGGCTGGCGCCGAAGTTTGACTTCCACTGCCTGCTCCACTCCCAGATCCATTCGTCCCAGAACTTGATTTTTGGTTTCCTTGGCCCTGTACAGCTACCATAGTAATATAGATGGAAGTTATAGCAGCGACCATCAACACAATACCTAAACTAAATACAACTTTAGATAAGTTAGAATACACATAAGCTAATATACAACATACTATTTGAACTGTCTAACCATTTAGAGACGTCGAAATGTTAAATAGAACAAGTATATATTATTAGGTGCATGATAACTATGGCTTTGATTGAATTTTTGAATGTATACCGTTTGGTAATTTCAATTTTCTGCCCTTTGCTTATTTTATCTGGTGGAATACATGTCGCATTTTCTGATGGACTGTTCCAAGAGAACTTACCACCAGCAACCGTAGGAGACAGACAGGCTAGTCTATTTACTAAGGTGAATCCACCTGTTTTGACAGCTGACAGCCATGATAAACGGTTTTTTGAATTACGCCTCTATGACGCTAAAACGGGAAATAATATCAGCAACGTAAATTATTTTATTACAGTTACAAAAGAAGGCAAGCTTCTTATGCGCGATCTCTTTTATTCAAAAGTAGGACCTCTTAGGATTCAAATCACGCCACATCAAGGAACTGTAACAGTTTACGGTTCTCCAGAACCCTTCCTAGGTGGTTGGATGAGCGAAAGTGGACAAATAGACGTTCAGGGGCCTGTTCTACTAGACGGTGGGTTATATCATTTTGAAATAGAGATATTTGGTATTGATAGACCTAACAATATTTTTAAACAAGACTCTGCCCCAAGATTTGATTCGTACCTCTCGGTGGGAGATATATTTAGAGAAAATTTGACGCACAACAATATAGTATATAACTCGACCCTTATTTCGTATTATGACAAAATTCATGACTTTAAGTTTGATCCGAATAAGTTACAGGCTTCATGGGTAATGCCCTTCAACTGGAACCTTTCTCGAATAAAGGAAGTAAATATCTTTGTTCACGAGGAGTTAAAAGTTCCAAAGAGCTTTGCACAGTTCGCCAATGTTACGTCGTTTGATGCCAAGGTTAATGGACAGCCCGTGACCGGGAGATCACTTGCAATTGATCCGTTCAGTTCGGAGAAAGCGCTAATTATTCATTATTTGCTTACGAAAAATGACATTGTTAAGGTTGCAAATTTAAGTGATACGTCCAGAAGTAATAATACTATGAAGTTTACGCTTTCCCCCATTAAATCAATAGGCAAATCTTCAACGGATTTGATTACCGATACTGGAGGTATTCATAGCTCCTTACTATGGTCCCCCAATCCACCGACTCCCAAGTCTGAATCAAAGCTTACACTAAAATTTAATGATGCCTTATCTGATACGTCATTAAACGCCGACGTCAACTATGATCTTATGATCTTGAATTCCACTGACGGAAGGCAAATTATTAAGAAAGTTAATCTTGTAGCGGCAAATGGAACTGATATACAAAAACTCAATTTCCCTGAAGGCGGTCAATACCAAATTGAAATCAAAGTAAATTCGCTAAAGTACTCTGGCCAAACCTCGGTAGATCCGGCACGAAATGGCATAGCCAGGGGTTTTGTTATTTTACCCAGATAAAATATCAAATTGAGATGACTTAATATATTCAGTCAAAATAATTCATGGCCAAAATACATCATTTGGTGATTGATTTGCAAGATACTATGAAAAGACCTACTGTGTTATTCACCCTTTCTGTTACAGTGTTTATCTTGATCTCATGGCGAGTAATGCATGGCAATAAGTGGCAATAAGATTAAATCTCAATACTAACACCAACATTCCTAGTTCTGATTGTAGAAATGAGAGCCGTACACATAGTAAGGGACGCGAAAGTTGCAAAAGTGTTAATAGATCCCATGAGAAGGGAAATATTAGACTTGCTGCGCGAAAAACCAATGACACAGACTCAGTTGGCCAGAGAACTAGAGTTATCGCCAGCTTCTCTTAACTATCATATAAAATTATTGCGTTCCAAAAGACTTGTGACTATTGCCAAGAAACAGGTAGGCGTAAATGGTATTGTGGAAATATTTTATTCAACAGTTGCATACTATTTTATTTATGATATGGAATCCTTACCAAACCATATCATGCGATATTTCCATCCACTTTCTTTAGAACGGGCAAGAGCTGTGATTTCTTCGCTTCTGCTTGTGGACAAATCATTTACTGTTGATCAGACACCTGAAGGTATCGATAAATTCTCTGTAGAACTTTCTAGAATCATAGCTAACGTGGCAAAATCTTACGAGAAGAGAAAAATTAGTCATGGTAAAGAAAATCTTACGTTGGAAATTTATAACAAAGCTATTATGAACCTGGTAAAGAGATACAAATTATAATTCATTCATCTCAAGTAATTAATTCTGCTGGATCACTACTTTACGACTACTAAGGGAAATTTTGCATTTTCTACAAAAATTCCTGACGGAAGACCTGCGACTGCATTTATGTCGACAATCACTATAATTTGTCCTGTATCCTTGAACTTGAACGTTTGAATACCTGTACCGTCAATAGCCCTTAGATTTTTGAGATCTGCTAATACTGTTCCATTTGCATCGGTAATTTCGAAATTGTATGCCACATTTCTAATAATTGACTTGGCATTATCCAAAAATAGTAAACCAAATTTTATATCTTTGCCAATTTGTATCGATTGAGGATCCCACATGAGCTGAATGTAGTATTTTCCTGTTAGGGTTTGCTGCATTAGAGGAGGAGTTGGTATCTGAATTTTACTCTTGGGCATTGCTGGCTCTCCTTGACCAGCTTGTAACAGCTGGAATTTGTACTGAATTGGAGGTATTCCAGTAGTCACGTCCGCAAAAGTTTCAGCCTTGACAGGATAAGGTAGGTTGTTATTGATCCAAATATTGTTATCCTTTCCCTTGTGCCACGAAATTTTGGTGGTATCAAACGTTCCTGCTGGGACAGTAACTTTTTCCTGACCAGACGGAGCTATAGCTTGGCCGCCTATTGATGCTATCTTACCCCAGTATGGAGCAGTCAGTGATTGACCTGGTTTAGGAACAAAGGCGGCCAGCCATTGTAAAGTATCTGTATAGGCACTTTTGTACGGTAGCATTTCTTTAGGAATACTAGAACTTCCTAGAGCAGTCAAATCCAATTCACTCAAGTGAAAAGTACCGTTTATTACTTTACCATTGTCTAAAACGAATGTGGGGGCTATCCAATAGTGATCGACTGCACTAAAGTTTTTAAAATAGATTGTCATTTCGAACTGCTTACCTTGTCTGGTATCATGATCTTGAATACTATATTTTAAGAACAAGCCCTGTTTTGCGCCATCGCCAACGTACCAAACATTATCTGCCAATGCGATATCCACAGAGCTGCCTAGGGTCCCAGTAACTGTTATCAGTGCACCTAAGAGAATAATTATATTAAAGCTGGCTCCAAAAAGCTTATAACGTTGGTCATTAACCCTCGGCAACATGTACTAAACAGCACTATAACGTATTTAACCGATTAGATACATCTAATCGATGATGATCTGTATGCATTTTAGACCCCAAAGTTTGGTGGCAATAATATTTGCAGTTTTCATGATATATTCATCGTGCTTCGTTACGGCCATGGCCCACAACTTTACTCCTAATGAAAGTGCGTCTTTTATTTCTCTAGCTGATCAGATTAAGTCGGCGTTGGCCTCAATAGATCAATCTGACCAATCTAATAAGACAGAAATCGTCAATCAGGCACGGTATGCTAGGATGCTTTTAACAGACGGTGTACTCAAAGAACTTGATGAGCGCAACAAGAGAATTGCAGCAGAACTGCCAAAGGCGCTGGAGTCCTTACAAAATTTGACAACGAACGATTTCAAGAGTGGAATCAGCATGATAAATGATCTTTTATCAGAAGCAATATCGGCAAGAATCGATCCCGATCAATTGAATAACAAAACGGTCCAGGCCTTGGCCTTTGCGACTGATGTGAATACGATTCTAGATGATTACAACTCGGCATTCAATTCTACTACCACTCAAATGACTGACAATATGAATATGAATATGAGCATGAACGCAGACAAAATGTCATACATGACAACGGTAACAAAGGAAGAAGAAATTAAAAATATAGATGCTTTTCAACGAGCACTTGCCCTGACAAATATTGCAGTCGACAGGTATAACGCCCAGTTGAAAGATGCGTCTAATAATACTTCGGCAATCGGCAAGGCAACCGAGGGTCTTGACCGACTTATCGTGTCAATAGAAAATAAGGAAGATCCGTCGAAAGTTATGGGTATTATCCATGGTCAAATTCATCCAAACCTACAAATTGGATTCAATTTAAAACTTGATCAAGAAGTAAAGCAGCCTGCTGGTAATATGTCTGCGTAAACGCATAGTTCAATTTGGGTCATACAATGAATGTTATGGAAGAACCACCGTAATTTCTCGACATCCTTTTGTGCCTTCGTTAATTGATAAATCGTTTGTTTCATACATTAAGACATGATATCGGATTCGCTGTCCTTTATAAGAAGAAATAGTTTCTTCCTATTAATTATCATCAGGAGCTTATTCTGTATTGTTTACTATCAAGTTCAAAGCATAAAGGCATTCGAAACTACTGTTCTACCGCCCACAGTATCCCTAAATTTTGGCACTACTCAATACTCAGGACATCTTGTATCCTATGAATTTAGACAGGGACAAAATTTTGAGCAGTTGAACGGTCCCGAAAGGCTATCCGTTGGAACCCCTTTAGGTGGCTTTACAGCGGAATTCGCCAAGAGAGTAAAGCTGGGATTAAACGATACTGAACCGATTAATTTGAAAAATAAATCTGAATTGCAATTATTGGTCAATGATCTCCCTGCTAATCTTACTCCAAGGAGCCTTTTTGTTACCGTATATGAGATTAGTCCAATCATAAAACCAGTAAGGGTACTAGAAATTGGAAATTCAAGCAAGGGATCAGCAAATATAGAGTTGCCAAAAGGGTCATATATTTTACATGGGAGCTTGACTTGGATGCCTGGTAATGACCAGAATCTAACGGGCTATGTTTACTATACTTGGAATGTCAGAATAGTTTGAGTTCTCCCTCAGTTTACAGAGAATTAGATTGAACGAAAACTATCTTCAGTCGGTCGGTTTCGACTTTGATTCTTTTGGATTTGGCTCATTAAATTCAATTCATAATCTTTTTCTCGAATAGCTGGGGCAGATTTGTAGCTAAATCATGATCTTAGGACCAAAGCTGTACTTGCAAAGGGATACTGCCATATTGTTGGCCCCGAAATATCCTTAAAGTCATTCAGCTTATATATGCGCAAGCCAAGCGACTCTAACTCTGATATCAACTTGCCTCTTTGTGTCATCTCTCACGTCCGACTGGTATTTAGGTTTGAATGAATACACTGGACGTCAATTTTGAGTCCTTCATGAGTTTACAGTATTACCTAGGAATCCATAAGTACTTAGATGAACTGGTAATATCATGAAGATGCAAAAACAAACTCTATACTTGGGAATAATTACTTTAGTACTTGGAATCTCCGTTGCGGTAGCTCCTTCATTAGCAGTTTCTGGCTATATGGGTAAACAAGGCGGTGGCGGAAGGGATTCCATCTATGGTTCGGTGTCAAGCATTCAAACTGAACAAAAGAATACTTCTCCTACATGGGTGCTGTCAGGTCACTGGACCACAAATATGATAAACAAGACAAAGGAAGATTTTAATCAATCAAGTCCTCCAAGGTTCGATGCATCATTTTCAATGGTGATGCTCAATGGATCTTCAAGACACATGCATTCTATATCTAATTTCTCTTTAACTGATGTCAAAGATGAAAACAGAACAATTTCATATACGGGATTATCAACTGTTTCCCTAAAAGGTGGACCTGCTAAAGACGTACCAACAGAAGTAAAGATATTCAACGACAATGTGATATCGATATGGTTCGATCCTACGAAAGTAAATCATCATTTTGGTGAATCGCCAATATATGGAATTGTAGCGGACAAGAAGGATATGGAGAAAGGATCTATGACTTATAGTGGAAATAAAACACGTTCTTGGTAGAACTATTGGGTCAAAAATTGCTAAAAATATCATGTGAAAAATAATGGAATGAAGATTTATCGACGGCATTAAGAAAAGATGCAAAGTTAGTTTCGTATGTTCATAACTAACTCCTTTCTCCTTCAATCAAGAATTATACGGCACATACCCCAGACATCTTATAAAATAAGAATGGCAACATAATTTAAGTACAGGCCCCATTATCTATCAGGATCTTATGAACCAAACAACTAGAAGCATATTCACTGTATTGCTGGGAATGACAATAGGAATTTCAACTCTGTTGGCAATTGGCATCGGACCCATTCTTCAAACATTGGCCCAAACTGAAAATGAGACAGCCGAAATGGATATGACTCCAATGGCT
This sequence comes from Nitrososphaeraceae archaeon, assembly GCA_036558405.1. Classification (GTDB taxonomy): domain Archaea; phylum Thermoproteota; class Nitrososphaeria; order Nitrososphaerales; family Nitrososphaeraceae; genus TA-21. The sequence continues at coordinate 63,289 of DATBFR010000108.1, forward strand.
AATACGACAGGACCTTCAGGGACAATTCCTTCATTGTCAACGCCGGGAGAAAAGACTTTCTATGTATTTACATCAGAAGTTGAAAATGTCGATCAAGAGAAATTAAAAATTGCAGGAGATTCGTTTGACGTCAAAACACTTGTAGCAAATATAGGAGATAAGGTAACAGTCAAGTTCTATAATGTTGACGACGTACAAACAGAGAGGCATTCATTTACTATAGGTGATCCGTACAAAGTGGATATCGACGTTGGCTTCGCTGAAAATGGAAATGCGACGTTCACTGCAGACAAAACAGGCATATTCCCATTTTACTGTAAGTATCACCTTCCAGTTATGACAGGCCAGCTCGTTGTACTGCCATAACCAAACTACTTTTTTTCTTTATTTTCGAACTCCATTATCTCATCTTATACATTTTCATTAGCCAATCTTAACGCATCTAGGCTATCTGAAACTCAAAAACAGATCCTCCATTTTTGTTTTGATGTAATTGATGTAATTTGGAAACTCTTCGCGAGTACCTGAAATTCTGAAAATAGATTTAAACTTTAACTCATTTGAATAAAGTAGTTTCCGAACAAGATAACGAATTAGAAATGTTGTTACTCCTATAACTCTCTTCATACCCATAACCAAAGATTTTAAACATGAAGTGGATTGGTCAACATTGCTTTTTTTCACTGGTCTATTCATAGTCATAGGAATATTCTCCCATGCAGGGGGAATAGAAATTCTCAGTTCTGCAGTGCTTGGAGTTACCGGTGGGAATCCATGGCCAACATTTCTCTCCATTATTTGGCTTTCTGCGATAGCAAGTGGTTTTGTAGATAACATACCCTTCACTGTGACCATGGTCCCATTGCTGCAAGAATTAATCAAGAATCCAGAAATAATCGTAGGCTTTGGACGTTTCACAATAAATCCATTATGGTGGGCACTCGCACTTGGCACTGACCTTGGCGGGAATCTTACACTGATAGGTTCAAGCACAGGTGTAGTAGCGGCAGGAATAAGTGCGAAATATGGACATCGTATTTCATTTAATCAGTGGTTTAGAATCGGCTTACCATTCACAATTGCTACCATATTCATTGGCATGTTGTCTCTAGTTTTTTTTACCCTCATATCATAACAGCTCCTATCAAAGGAATGAGGTTAAAGAGACCTTTCTTCGTCGTTAGATGTAAGCTTGATTCTAGAGGATAGTCTAAAAATGTATGGAGTCATAAACGTAGTAACTATTGTCACAACGCCCATTATAGGAAATACGAATGATGATAGCACCCCGATATCCTGACCGCCTTTTATCACTACAAGGGACATTTCCCCTTTTGCAGATGCAATTTGGAGGCCTGTTCTAATTGAAACAGTACCATCATGGGCCAACTTGGTCAGCAGGATATAAGTAACCAATGTTTTTGTTGCAAAAGAAGTAACAATAAGAATTATCGCCGGGACAATGAACTGAGGTATCTCTGATATGTCCATAAGTGCGCCCACCGAAACAAAGAACAGAGCGGCGAAGACATCCCTTATAGGAACTGTGACCACTCTAGCGATGGGAGCGCAATTTGATTCAGCAACCAGGACTCCTGCAAGAAAGGCCCCTATAACCACGGAAAGTCCCAATTGACTGCCAGCAAATGAAAGTCCAAACGCCAAGCCGAGTATGGTTATTAGAAGAATTGCATAATCATTGGTCCTAGCCATCCTGTCTATTACTTTCGGTAAGAATTTTGAGCCCAAAATTAGTATGCTACCGATAAATCCACTCACGATCGCCAGCGATATCAGAATTGGAAATGGGGAAATGGCCGCCATTTTTCCGACTGACTGTAAAACGCCAAGTGCGCTTACCGCAAATACATCTTCAACAATAAGCATACCTAATACTATCTTAGAGGAAGTCTTTTTCATTAACCCAAGTTCCTCCAGTACTTTAACAGTAATTACAGTGCTAGTTATTGACATAGCCAATGCAAGAAAGATCGAATCAGCAAAAGAAAATCCAAAATTTTGACACACAACAAATATTATAGTCAGGGTCACTAAAGATTCACTAAGTGCAGTAATAACTGAAATCTTTCCTACAGATCTGAGTTTTGCAATTGGGAATTCGGTGCCAATTACGAACATGAGCATAATTATTCCTAGCTCTGCAAGGCTATTTAGAACATTCACATCATGTATTAGGCCGAATGGTGGAATGTGTGGGCCAATAATCATGCCTGCAATTAAATATCCTATTACCATGGGTTGCTTCAACTTGTAAGTGATGAGTAACATTACGGCTGCAACCATCATTATGACAGCAAAATCCTGAACGAGAAATCGGGTACTAATCGATTCAAAAATGAGAGGGTTTTGGGCTATTGTCAATGTGCTAATTCATATAACTCCAAGCTGCGCTGAACTTAAATTTATCCAAATAAGGATCAGATTACATCTACCTTCCCTTTTCTAAAAATTAAATATTAACTATCATTAAGAATGGCGCCAATTATCGTCATTCATTCCAAAAATCATCTATTTTGTCCATATGAAATTTTTAACAAATACGATAGGCTCCTTCAAGCTAGTACTTAGCTAATGATTGAACAAAAAGCCTGTTCAGCACTTAATCTGAAGTCGAAGATGGAAGAAGGGTAATATTTCATATCTTATAGCAGGACGATGCATATCTCGTTTCTTTATTTACATTATAAACAAGTAGTTAGTATGCTATTCTTCTCCTCTTCTTTTTCTTTGGACCCAGAACTACGAAAACTATGATACCAATTATCCCTACGACTACAGCAGCGAGTAGAGTAGAGGTACTGATTGACCCTCCATCCCCTATGGGAACGAAGACACTAAATGAAGATAGTGCTGAGAAACCTTTTGAATCAATTCTAGATATTACTTGATATGAGCCAAACTCTGGAAAGAGATATTTTACTGAAAAGCTACCATTTTGAGATACTACATTGGGAAATACGAAAGATCTTTCTTGTCCACTGGAAGTAGTTAGAACAATTACTCTCGCCGAAAGATTACCTAATTTGGTTCCATTTTGTAAATGTACCACATCAAACTTTAATTGAGTAGGTTTATCAATAGCTGGTGATGCAGGCAAATACGTGAATTCAGTTTTGATATGGTTCAGCTTGTCTATCCAAGTTTGTGGCTTGCTACCAGGTAGAGACTGATCCTGACCCAACACACCATGCTGATGAAGCAAAATGCTATTGGGGATTAGCAAAAATGTCATAAAAGCTAAAATCAGAACACAAAAATCTGGTAGAGGGAGAGCTAAAAACTTGTGCAAAATAACTCACTTGTGAACTCCGGTCAATGACAAATTACCCATAGCCATTGACGAGTTAGAGCCAGACATTGAACCTATTGAACGCATTGCAGATCCTTTACTGGGCTGCAGCGTGAAATTCATAATCCCACTCGGCACCTCTCCATTCTTATTAACTTGGGTCGCTAGTGTGAGTAGATCATTTTTCGGCAGCATGACATGGATTATGTCGGTGTTAGGATTTGAGTTGTCCAGCATAATGTTTTTTGATATATTGATTCCGTTAACGCTACCAGTATATCCACCAATAACTGTAAAAGCATTTGGTTTAGGCACGAAGATCTCTTCGTGGACAAATATACTGGAGTTTTCGAGCCTACTTGCATTCCAATTAAATGGCATATCAAATTTCATTTGCATGTTTTTAGCATCGAATCCAAAGTCATTCAATTTATCATAGTAGGAAATTAGCTTGATAGGTATCTGTTTTCCACCTAAGTCTATTTGATGATTTTCTGTATTTCCAATACTCAACCAGCTATCATAGATAGGTTTTTGATCATCAGTCAATAAACCATTATCGGTATCGACAGTTTCTATTCTTACTATGAAGTGATACAATCCACCTGTTGCAAAAATAGGGCCAGTTATTGTTACCGGCTTATCTGGGGATCCTATCCACGCAGCCAAAAGGGGAGTCTTTTCTGGACTAACAGAGATATTACCAAACTTTGTAGGATTAATATTGAGTTTGAGATTGCCATCATGATCATGGAACAGATCGTAAAGTAATCTCTTTCCATCCTTCTCTACAATGATGTAATATGTAACATGACTAAACGACTGATTTGTACTTGAATCAAATAAACGAAATTCAATTGCAGGCTTTTGTCCGTTTTCTATTGTTTCTGTAGTCACAACAGTGGGAATCAATTTGATAAGTAAGTCCGCTTGTCTATTACCTAGAGATGCAGTTATCTGTTTTTGAGTCAGCCCATCACCAAATACTGAATACATAGAGATTCTGGTGCTAAAGAATGGAGAAATAGCTCCCATTGAAGTGGCAATTAACACAAGCGAAAATAACAGCAGAGAGGTCATGCCAGTGACATATTACTATCTCAAATATAATACTCTTGTAGTATTCTCATACTAAACACATAGCGCAGCCACAAACAGTCCGATCGTTTAGACTATCTAGAAAATCCCGGCAGAAAGAATAAGTCGAGTCAATTTTCGTATAGCTCTTGTATTCCCGATCCCCAATTATATTTAGACTCGGTAAAGTACGGAACACTCAAGAATTTTCTGGAGTTATGGTCAAAATGCATACTTTCGTGGGTTGACAGATCGGTCAAAATTTATTATATCTTACTATTCTCATAATTAATAGTTGGCTATAACGTAACGAACATAGTTACGCTACGTCAAAATAACGTAGTCTATTCTCAGGTTAAAATTTTGAATGTGGATATTGAATTGCTATAAGTAAGCAGATTTTTCTAGCTTCAGCCGCTCATCCTGGCTGTAGCATCACGAATATACTCTTCTAGTTCAGGATTTTTTTCAGTCTTTTCAATGTCCCTAAAGAGTTTCTTCTCCCTTTTTCCCATATTTGGTGATGTCAGTAATTTTTTTTTTGTAAGTTCCATTAGATCCCGTTCTTCATCCGACATCAAAAATAAGTAATATCTGCAACTAATAACGATATCTTCTTACATATGCTCCTTCAGGGATTATACTACTGAATCTTATACTTGATTGACGTAATTGCTTAAGAGTCAGGCAGCTCCCATGCGAAAAGTAGTTTGTCAATAATAGATTTCAATATGAATGTATTTCGTTCTTGTGCAACTTCAATTTGGAATACGATGAAAATGTTCTACCGCACTTGTCGCATTTCCATTTCATCGTTCTGTACTGTTCAAAGGTATTGTATGTGTTGCCTTCTGTATCAATATACGAGTTAGTCCTAGGATTCCAAGCTATGCTCCGTAGATTAATTTTCTTTTTAAGTCTAGTGTGTTTTTCCACATACCTCACCGAATTCGATGGCAACTACCATAATGAGAATAATTCTCGTATTTGTGAGTCAAACTATTGTTCATTATTCGAAAGCTCAGTATTCTATTTAGCCAATTGAGACTAACTTACCATAATTAATTATAGTATGTAATGTAACCCATCAAATATATCTACGCAACACTGCCTCTCCATTATTTTAGAAGCTATTGAATAGTAATTTTGCTCTGATGGACTTGGCTTTGGTGGTGGTAGACCTTATCCATCAGAACCGTTTCTATGTTAGGGTACAAACGAATGCACAATAAATTATTAAAGGCTTTATTTGCTTTTTCTATTCACTGACTTGGTTTACTAGTAACCATATAGTATAATACAAGTTTGACTTTGTAATCCTTAATTCAGTCAATAAAATATTAGAAATTCAATTATTAAGATAAACTTTTATGATAATAGTTTCGTTCTTATTTTAACTAGTTAAAGATTCTTGATCATTGTCAGGTTTTTCTCGAGTCAGTGCGTGTAAAGCATGTTATACAAGTATCATTAAGGGGAATGATGGCTTCAAATCCCATTAAAGCAGTTGATGAGGATGCGCAAAATTTACTAAAAAAATGTTTCTTGTGATTCCCAAATATGTTCCTGATGTATTAAAGCAGCTCGGAATTCGCATATACCTTCAGGATTTCAACCTCTGTTTTGTAATTACTAATGAACCAATCAAGCCAATGGAATAGGGGTGTTGTGCATCGCATGAACACGTCTGAAGTATATTGAAGAACTAGGCGAATTGAACTGCTCTGACTCGATAATCAGGACCTCGGGACAATGGCAAACCCTAGGCCCGTGTTGTCATACGGGTCTGTTAAACGACAATTGAACCCGTGGGAATCTTGGCAAAACCCGAGACCCAACTTGGTGAGAATACGCTATTAATTTATGTGAAGTAAACTATTAGAAAATTAAAATTTCATGCTATGAGCAACTTAGAAAAAATATGATGCATAAGATGACATTCAACTATAATCCGGTTTGAACAGTATAAATAAAACATCTAACGTAACGAACTAAGTTACGCTAGTCTTTAATATTGTCAGCAATAACTAAGCTCAATGAAAGAATTCAAAACATTGATAATTCTACTGACTGCAGTGGTTATCACAGGAGGAGCAATAACCGGCGCTATGACCGCGGTGGTAAACGCTGCACCATATGGCAAGACATGGCAAGATCACAAAGGTTGGGCCTTCGGACCTATATCCAGTATACAAAATGGCCAGGATGGAAAGCCTGCATGGATTCTATCTGGACATTGGGTAACCAACATTATTAACAAGACGAAAGAGAGCTTTAATCAGACTAATCCTGCCAAGTTTGATGTGTGGATTAATATGGTCATGCTAAATGGTTCTGCTATGCACAAACACAGGATATCTAACTTCACTCTACCAGATGCTAGTACTCAAGACACAACATCGACATACAAAGGCACGGTAACGATTACAATGAAAGATGGGCCTGTTGCAGACGTCCCAGTAGAAATAAAGGTCATGGATAATTCTGTCATATCCATATCACTAGATGGTGCAAAAACAAATAATCACTTTGGTGATACTCCTATTTATGGTACAATCGTGACTAAGCAAGATATGGCTAGTATGATGGGAATGAAGTCAAGAGAAGGAAATATGACAAAAATGGGAAAGTCTAATAGTACATCTTCTTGGTAATCTACATTACCATAAGTGGATATAGCTGAAATCCAAAATTATTTTTTATTCTATTTCATTTTTGTTCATATAAAGCTAATCTGGTAACAGCTTACACAATTGGAAATAATTGCAACAGAAATTATGAAAATTCGAGTTCAACAATCTAGTAGTGGCTACCACTACACAAAGGACAAGTTTGTGATAGTAATGACATAAGGAAGAATATGAGAAGGACATTAATGTAGAGTCAAGATGCAACTCCCATGTATGATCGCTTGATACCTCAAGGCCAACAATTGTTTTTTTCGACAGCCTAACTGAATTAATTGTATTTCTATCACAATTCGCGAGTAATCGACCTTTACGAAACTGATGAGAAGTGGTTGCTGCTGGATTCTCCAAAGTATGAATTAGAACAAGGCAATTGTAGAGTACTAACAGCTTACAGTATTTTCTTACATAACAATGGATACTGAATAGAGAACAAACGATGATCACCTATAAATATTCAATAACTGTGTATGCAATCATTCGCATGAAGTATAGAAGCAGATCAGATATAATCGGACTTATTCTCGAAGCGGCAAATGGAGGGGCAACCAAAACTAATATCATGTATAAAGCCTTTTTGACCTTTACACAAATGAGAGAATATTTAGCTTTATTAATGGAAAAAGAATTAATAGAATACGAAGAAGGAACTCAAAGATATAGAACAACAGAAAAGGGTTTAAGGTTATTACAGATGTGTAACCAGATAAACGAAGAGCTTGTAATTCTTGACAAGGCACGAAAGTTGTCAATATAATAACCTTAACTAAAAATCAACAAGGGGAGAAGTATCCTGAAATCCTATGTTGACTATGTATTATTCCTAGAGTAAGAAATAGTCATTTCACATTCCAGCTCTAATTGCACTTCCCATTTTACAAGCCAACCACTGGAAATGCTAAGTAACTGACTAGCTACTAATTCTTATTACAGACGAAATAAATTTGCAACTAATTGAAAATCACTGTTACTGATAGGCTTTTTTGTATTAATCATTCCCATCGGACAAGACTTTCAGCGGAATCATTCATTGAAGAAAATGGTGACTGCATAGAAGGAATGCTGAGCTGCGAAAGCTGTGGCTCTAAATATCCAATAATCGAGGGTGTTGCCGTCATCGTTAATGATTTTAGCAAATACGCAGCTAACAGAGTACAAATCTTTGGTAACTGGATCGTTAAAACGAAATCAGTTGAATTAAAAGCATTTCTAAAGGAGAAAGGAGAAGCGATACATAAATCTGAAAACAATATGAATCGATATGATGATTCAGAATGGTTCAGACCATTTACGTGGACTCATTACGAATATTCATTGGATGATAAACTGCTTTCAATGCTAAGATGGAAAATTAGACCTGATGAAATCTATAGGAAAGTGGCCAACTTGATTGAGAACAGCATGGTTCAAGTCGGACTGGATTTGGGGTGTTCGGTTGGTGGGGCAGCTCTATTGATGGCAAAGAAACTGTCATTTGTATTTGGAATCGATCTCTCTTTCTCTTTTGTAGCTGAAGCAAGAAGGAGGATGAAATTCATGCAGATGCATAACGTGGAATTCATAGTTTGCGATTCAACCCATATGCCTTTTGGTCAAAAATATTTCGATGTTGTATCCGCCCTAAACCTAATCGGAAGAATAGACTTGGAAAGTACCATCCAATCGGTAAATAATTCAATCAAGTCCGAGGGGAGACTTTTCATGGCCGATCCCTACGACATTGATAATAATACTGCTCAAAGGACACAATCACAGTCTAGGATCAATGGTGCTGAACTCCGGTATCTTCTAGAAAAATCAGGATACAATATAATGCCTAGAACTAAAAAAAGTGAATCTTTCATTCCATGGATAGTTAAAATAAATCCTAGATGCTATCTGTTTTATTTTGTTGACTTTATCGAAGCTAGGAGAAAGAAAGGAATATGATCCCCTGATGAAATTAATCTTGGTAATAAAGTGAAAACTAGAAGATATAACGATGGAAGAAACCCAAATTAAAGTCACAAATTCCTACAATTATGATTCTACCAGAATTTGGTAGCGCTATTGTTCCTAATGATGAGGAATTGACTCAATAATTTTATGTGAGGAGTAATTTACATTCATTATTTTAAATCCTTGGGATTCAACGAGTATGATTTTGTATTCGAACGCTTAGATGCATTGTAAACTACTGAAAGGTGAGCTATCTGCAATTACTATGTGACGCATCTAAGATCAAGTAAATTAAGTAATCTTGTAAATTAGTTCCTTTCAGTATGTATTTATTATCTTTAGAAATAGCAAAAATTCATTGAATTTGTTAAGGAGAGAATTCATTCCTATTACTAATATTCTGGTTTTATCTATCACAATGTTGGAACTAGGATATTTTGGGACTACTAATGCTCAGCAAGAAGAAACAGGAATTCATTTCTCTGATAACGATGGGATGCCAGATATTCTTGATCCTCATTTTGCAATAGAACAAGTAGTAAGTGGTTTGGACCTCCCAACCACAATGGCATTTCTTGGTCCAGACGACATATTAGTCCTTGAAAAAGACAAGGGGGCGGTTCGGAGGGTAATCAATGGTCAGCTTCAAAGTGAACCGCTTCTTGATTTTACAGTAGGAACAAAAAGTGAGCGTGCTATGGGAGGGATCACCATAAGCCATCGCGATTCTAAGACATACGTATTCTTGTACTTAACCGAGCTGGACAAAGCTAATTCTGATGGGGACGATCTTAGGCTAAATGTTCAGCCCTTGGGCAATCGCTTATACAGATACGAATTCGTCGACGGAAAGCTCTTAAATCCGCTTCTTATGCTGGATCTCCCAGCATTACCTGGACCCAGGCATAATGGAGGGGCAGTTATAATAGGGCCAGATGACAATATTTACATTCCTGTAGGGGATGTTGACGGATCGTATCAAGGTGAGAATTATGAAACACAAGCTCAGAACTATCCAGACGGCGTACCTGTCGACGGAAGAAGTGGCATACTTAGGATCACTCAGGATGGGCAACCAGTGGGAGAGCATGGTATCTTGGGAGATGAAATTCCACTAAGATTGTATTATGCGTATGGAATCAGAAATAGTTTTGGTATCGATTTTGATCCTGTTACGGGTAATTTATGGGAAACGGAGAACGGGCCTGGAAATAGCGATGAAATAAATCTGGTTTTGCCTGGATTCAATAGCGGGTGGCGAGAAACTATGGGATTAGCTCAAAATGATGATGACTTTAACCTATCAAGTATGGTCGATTTTAATGGGAAGGGAAAATATAGGGATCCTGAACTAGTTTGGGTAAATACTGCTGGGCCTACCGGCATCAAGTTCCTCTCCTCAGATGTCTATGGTTCTCAATACAAGAACGACCTTTTCGTAGGAGATGTACACAACGGAAGGCTCTATCACTTTAAACTAAATGAAGATCGAACACATCTAGTCCTAGAAGGTGCTTTGGCAAATAAGGTTATAAGACTCCCCAACTCCGAAGGACTTGAACAAATATTATTGGGTGAGGGCTTTGGCGGAATTACGGACCTTGAAATAGGGCCAGATGGATACCTTTACATAGTTTCAATTGGACAGGGTAAAATATTTCGCCTTGTTAATTCGTGAGTATTCCCTTGAATAGCTACCTATTAAACGAGCGCCTGCAATCCAACAGTAGTATCAAGTGGGCTAAATTATATTCCAAGTTACCGCTATTAGTCACAATATGCTTATCTATAATTACCTTAGTTGCTTGTCAGGCTGAAAATCCATTCTTTGCATATGCTACTCCAGATGTAGGTATTACAAATTCATCTGATGTGGACAAATTTGGCATTCAAAAGATCTACCCTACAAAAGAAGGTGGAAGAGAGTGGTTCTTGAATATGGACAACCCTTTGTTAGACAAGAATTTTACTATTACCTTCGATGAGAATATTACGAGACAGTCTGAGGGCTCTTGGAATATTTCAGGCAGAGCAGGCAGATTGAATGTAAATACGCCACCTGGATTCCCTCTGTGGAAGAATGTTGAGATAACTGGATATGCAAAAATCAATGAAGTGCTTTCAGACTCTAACTCGACTGTTAAGGATGAAGATCTAAGTTGGTACGCTAGAGGTGGAAGACACAATACAAAGGTACCCTGCGAAGCTACTGCATACATAGGTGGAATATATGTAGATGGCTCAGTAGGATGGAAAAAGGAAATTTGGTTTATTGGTGGCTACACGGATGAAAAGGGAACAGATAAGATAACAAGTCCTCTTATCGGTCGATGGATAGGATGGAAGGTGATAATGTACAATATTAATAATGACACGGCGGTAAAATTAGAGTCTTACATAGATAACACAGATACGAACTTTTGGATCAAAGTATCAGACGTGGTTGATGACGGAGGATGGTACTCAAAATCTAGTGACTCTGAATTTTACAGTGCTGGATGCGACAGGGATAAAGATTTCATCGTAACTAACGGAGGCCCTGTAGTTACTTTCAGATCGGACAACTTGACATGGGAATTTAAGAACCTCAGCATCAGAGAGATTGATCCTGATACCAAATACAAGGCTGACTCCAATTGAATGGCCTACAATACATCTACAATACATCTACAATACATCTACAATACAAACATGACGTCTAGCTTGAAGTTAAATATGTCTCATATGATGGGAGAATTTCAGAGATTGCTTCTGAGCTGACTTTTGCTATTTGCCTCAATGTGTAACTGGATTTGCCTTTAGATGCGATTAGCAATATTGATAAATTAATAACTATATGCTGCTGTTTCTAATTCTTACAAAATGTCTGTTTTATTAACTTCACATACATGCTTACGAGTTGTATCCTTGCAACTCTATGTTTAAGCGGGGATCAACAGTTAAAATTCTATTTTGTCGTTTAATCCTGCGAATGGATATTTCCTCGGATTACCAGTCATTGAAAATAAGACTGCGGGTAATTACAAAATTATTTTTGGAGATTTCCTAACTAAAAATCAAATTGAGATTAATAAACAATTATAAGATAATCTAAGATATTAGAAATATCAAGCTCAATTTCTGTACAATTAAAGATCTATCCTCGAAGATAGAAACAGGTGAGGTATCTCCCTTTACATTGGTCGAGTCTTGTATCAGGCAAATTCAAAGTTATAATACTGAATTAAACGCCTTTATCACGGTCTTGTACGAGGATGCACTCGAAGAGGCTGAGAAGGCCGAAAGGAGAATAAAAAAAGGAAGATGGCATGGTCCGCTTGATGGAATACCATTCTCAGTCAAAGACATGATTCAAATAAAAGGGGTAAGATGCACTGCCGGGTCGACTTTATTTGAAGACCATATTGGAAGAAGAAATGCCTCTTGTGTGAACAAATTGAAAAAGGCAGGAGCAATAATTATAGGAACAACTAACTTGAATGAATTTGCTTCTGGCATAACTGGGATAAATCCACATTACGGATCTTCAAAGAATCCATGGAACAAAGATCATATTTCCGGAGGCTCAAGTGGTGGGTCTTGTGTTTCAGTTTCAGCCGGAATGGCATCCTTTTCAATAGGAACAGATACAGGTGGATCAATTAGGGTTCCATCAGCATTTTGTGGAACAGTAGGTTTAAAACCTACTTACGATCTCATTCCAAGGGACGGTGTTACTAATCTTGCGCCATCACTTGATCATGTTGGCTTCATAACTAGAAGCTTCTATGATATGGCGATGGTTCTAGAGGTACTGATGAATAAATGTGCTTCTCCCCATAAGGACAAGGAAATAAGTATACTTGACTATATGATGTACAAAAATGAGAGGAAAATGAATAAATTGGTCGTGGGCATTCCAGATGATTATTTTTTTGAAAATACTGATCCAGATCTACTAAAGCATTTTAAGCGTTTCATCAAAATTATCGAGTCAGCTGTAAGCTATATCAGCTATGTTACTGTTCGAGATACTGAGTTAATTTCTTCTACGTGGACGACTATTAGACTGGCAGAGGCTGCTGAACAACATAGAAAATGGTTTAAGACCAAATCAGCAGAATATTCCGACGAGGTCAGAAACATGATTAAAAAAGGCCTTGAGATTTCAGCTGTTGATTACATACATGCGCGTAAATTAAAAGCCCAAATAACAAATAGTTTCCTTGAGGCTGTAAAAACAACAGATGTTCTTGTCCTACCATCTACAAACATAACAGCGCCAAAGTTCAGCAGGTTTGTGAACGAGGATGAAAATTTGAATATTAGAAATTCTCTACTCAGGAACAGTATTCCTTTCAACATTAGCGGTATGCCCGCAGTTAACATTCCGGTAGGTCTCGACAGACATGGAATACCGGTCGGAGTCCAAATAGTGGGCAGGCCATTTGAGGAATCAATCATTCTTTCTCTTGGAAACGAATTCGAACAGTATTACAAGTTGGTAGAGAAATTTATACCTCCTATTTGAGGAATCGCGCAGCTTCTAATAGCTCTTTAGGTTAACTCGTTTGCTAGCTCTGGTTTTTGTTTGCTAATCATTTTTGACATGCCATTCATATAATGACGCGCAAAAGTAGTGATTGGTTGAGAAGAGTACCATATACAACCAAGAACTTTGCAATCATGGCAGGTTTGGGCTATCTCCCATTCAGGAGCATTCCAGATTTCTTCTACACTTTGTTCCATTAAGTTATAGATATTCTCTGGCTTGTTAAATTTCCAACAAGGAACCATTACAGTTCCATTTGCGTTGACAAAAATGCTTTTCCAAACTCCACATTCATCATAGATGCCTCTACCATGTGTAATAATCTGCTCGAAATATTGCGGAGGGATCATAATTTCAGGAGTAGAGTGCCTTTTCGAATAATCTAAAATACTCTCACAAACCTTTATGATAGTATTTCTATCAGGAAGCAGAGAATACGGAACATCTGATCGATCTTCTACGAAGGTAAATGATACTGCATTAGAGCCCATATCCTTGGCTTTCTGAAAGTAACTCTGATCGATAAACTCATCTGTATTGAACTTGGTTATTACACTGTTAAAGTAATGAGGGATCTTATTATCTGTCAATACTCGAAGATTGTCCATCACTTTTTGAAATACCTTGGTTGAAACTCCACGTACTTTACAATAAGATTCTTCATAAACAGAATCTATGCTACAAGTGATAAACTGAATATATTTTTTCAATTCAAGCAGATCTATATTATGCAATAGTGAGCAATTAGTAATGAGAGTTATTGGCATTTTGATCTTGTACAAATGACGTACAAGATCCATAAAATCAGGTCGACTGGTAGGTTCTCCTCCTTCTATTATAGACCATATACAATAATCTGAGACTTTATTGAACACGTACTTCCATTGGTCAGTTGTCAAATCATTGTCCCTTACAAGTTTCATTTGGCCATCTTTGTCAGCGTCTCCAAATGGGCACATCGGACAATAGAAGTTACAATAGTGCGTTAGACTGAAAACTGCAATCAATGGTCTCCTTCTGCCAATGATTCTATTGGCAGACCATTTGCTCAGAAGTTTTATCGTACGAATAGAATCAACTACCATTTTAACTGATTCTTCATTCAAGTATATTAAAGGGATTTGCTTGTATATTTATTAAAAAACCATTATTGATTGAATCAAATGAGTGGACTGTCTGCTTGAGTTTAACAATCCTTTTGATTAACCAAGTGGTCCTTGGCAATTGTTGATATCACCAGTGATATTAACTCTGCCTCTCTGCCTCTCTGCCTGTGTGGCTTCTGTTTCTGGTTATTCTAACAACCAAACTCCTTTACCCACGCATTGTCGGCAAATTCACTCTCATTACAGTGTTTTGCCAAAATAACTGCAAAACCGCTCTTGAGCAATTGCTCTGCTATGTTGCTCGAATTATAATTATTATTATCATTATAGCGATTATACTCACAATAAACTTCACCAATCATTCTACCGTAACTGCCTCCTCTCTGTCCATCATCCTGGTCGACTAGTGCAATACTTCCTACTGGGCATAGTAGTTCCACAAGTCTCTTAACTTCAGTGTAATGTTCCTGCCCTATCTCTGGAGCATTCACTAGACTTAGTCTCACCCTAACTCCATTTACGTCAAGCGTATCTCCATCTACTATCTTGGTTATATTTCCCCTAAAACAAGCAGCAGAACCTTCGCATTCTAATTGAACAGCTGAAGAAATTGTAATTTCAAAATAACTATATAAAAAACTAGACAATATAATCATGAACAGAGTCAATCCTAATTGCAATAATCAAGCTAAAATGTGCCAGGATTATTTTAGATTATTGTTGTATTGGTAATGCCGTTAATTTAACTAGTATAGAATGGATATCGCGCTCTTTTTATTACTCAAAAATAATGGGCTAAGAGAACTAATCTACTGGAAATCTTAAAAAAGCAAAAGAGAGGGCAAGGAAAAGAGAATTGCTAAATGTGACAAGAGATAATCAAGTAATCGACTGCTTGTCATGGTTGCCATTATAGATCGCGATAAGAAAATGATAATCTGTAAGTTCATGGAAGAACTTTGCGACAAGCATCAAAGTGCTAGGGAAAATAACCTACCGACAGATTTCAAGTTTAAGGATTTCTATAATATCGACCTCTTCAACAAATATCTCTTAAACATCGGTTTAAGGGCATCACCTAGCGAAATCAGAAAATTAGTTTTAGATACGCTTAGAAATTATGCCGAAGAAGAGGGCTTCGTTAATATCGATGAAAACGTTGTTACGCTGACGGAAAAGGGAGTATTAGAATGTCAAAGGTCTTCTCATGGTTGGGATAGACAATAAGAAATAATTCCTACTAATAATAAACTACTTTTACACATCTTGTTATATTTCTAACTCAAAAGGATGTAGCCTTAAAGACATTAGTAACAACAACAGCACCAGCAAAGCAATTTAGTACTACTTCCAATGCCATTGGTTAAGCGCATAATTTCCACTCTCGTTTGTCGGACCCTTAGTTCCTGTGGATGGCTCAAGGAACTCTTACAAGGCAGTGAGCGCGGCTCTATCATTGTCTAAAAGCGTCGACTCGAAAGTAACTGTAATACATGTCACGGAGTATCTGCCAAAACCTCACTTCCTATCACAAAAGGCTTTAGAACAATTACTACAAGAACAGAGTAATAAGGGAAGGAAGTACTCGACAAGTGTTTGCTTCTGGCGAAAAAAATCGGAGCCACCATCAAGACCGAATTGCAAGAAGGCGATTCTGCCTCTGTAATGTTGAATCTAAGTTCCGCAGGCAAGTATGACTTGATTACTATGGGAAATCGGGGTCTGGGGCGGTTTAAGAGATTACTATTGGGAAGTGTCTCAACCAAGGTGGTGAACCATGCCTCTTGCTCAATTTTACTGGTACGAAGTAAATAGTTGCATGTCTCGTCAATTGTAAGACCAGATTATTGAAAAGAAAATATCACTCTTGAGGGAATACCTTGGGATTATAGAAACCAGCAGACAATAACATTAGACGAATTAGCATCATTGGTAGACCAAAGACTGGAAGAGCAAGAGTGAGCACTGGAGAAATAAAACAATGCTCTTGAAACTGACAATATATTCAATAGCGATCTCATGTAGGAGGTTCAAGAATATCTAGGTGTCATAAAGATAGTAAAGAGCAGCCTTGAATAGATTGACTTTGTATGTCCAGTGAGATATTGCAGATATTTCGCGTGACTAAAAGGTTCAGAATAACTCATTCATGTAATAGAAATATTGGTTAAAAGTATTATATATTATGTAGAGCCGATCGCTACTGTGATGGTTTGAATCGCATCCTTCTTGTCGATGACGATAAGGATAACTTGGATAAGTTTTCAGAAGTTTTACTCCGTGAGGGGTTCGAAGTAGACAGTTATCTGGAGCCCATCGACGCTCTAGCCGAATTCAAGCCTGGATCTTATGATTTGGTAATATTGGATTATTTCTTGCGTGGTACGAATGGAGTCGAGGTTTATGACCAGATTAGAACGGTTGATAAGACCGTTCATGCCATCCTCCTCACTGGTAGTAATGATCTATCATTTGACGTTAACAAAGAATTGACGGTCATCAAAAAGCCAATCTATCCTTCAAAATTAATCTGGACGATTACCGTAATTTTGAACCCAAGCAAAATTGTTAACTGAAAAATACCACAAGAGAAAAATAATTGTGGCCAGCGGCAATTTCGATAACTTAAAGGATGGGCTGCTGCTTATTTAGGTAAATGCCTGAGAGCAGTATGTTTATCAAAGGGTAAGTTTCTTGGCGTAACTCATATCGGTATATGTAAAGAAGAACGGCAGAAAAATATTAAATGGTTTTAATATGAAATCATTCATAATGAATCTAAACCCTTCCGATTACATTCAGATTCTTGCCGCCTGTATATACGGTGCAGCATTGTTTTATACAATCATAACATTCAGACGCACGAAAAGGTTAGACCAGATAACACTTTCAAATACTATATTCGGTGAACTCCGACAATTAGATAGGGAATTGGCCAAATTGCCTTCACGTGTTGAGTACGATTCTTCTCGAATTGAATTGTATTCCCGGATATTAAATACTTTAGATTACCTTTCGTTTCTTGTAAACGAGAAAGTGATCAGTGATAAGAGCATGATAGCCTACATGAAGCCTACTTTAATCGAATATTACGGCGAAACACTCGTACAAAAAATATTGAGGGATGAGAGAAATTCCCATCTATATCCACAATTTAAAAAACTTTATCAGAGAATAAAAATGGACTAAATAGCATTGCCATTTAACCTTCTTCTAACTTGCAGTTCGTTACTTTACGTCAGTCCAAGGACCTAGAACTCAAACACACGTCCTAAGTGAGGAATTTAATACCGTGATGACTGTTGTGATTAGTGTTAGAAATAATCTGTGTTTATTAACTATCCCTCTTGAGCACCTTAAGAGACCTTAAATATACAAAATCCCAATATCTACATATGTTAAAAATTTTAAGTGCCAGTCCTGGATTTGGAACACCCCTCAATGAACAAGAGGTAAAGGAATTCTTGACGAATAAAGTACTAAATGTACATCTCGGGACAGTAGATGAATACGGACATTCAAACATACATCCTGCTTGGTACTATTATGATTCTATAAACAATAAGATTTATGTTGAAACAGGAAAAGAGTCCAAAAAAACAGACAATCTGAAAAAAAATGATATAATTTACTTTTGTATCGACGAGCAAAATCCTCCGTATAAAGGAGTACGTGGAAAAGGAACTGTGCAAATATCTGAAGATGTAAACTTTAATGTTCCTATAGCAGAAAAGATACATCTTAGATATCTAAAGAGCCTAGAAGACCCAATATCACGATCACTTATGGATGCTCTCAAAAAGGGCCAGTCGGTTATGTTAGAAATTAGTCCAAAGTATTACTCTACTTGGGACTACAGTAAAATGTAGAGTTGTGACTTGACTAAACTATAGTAGTTTACGTGCGCAAAGACATAAAAATTCCAACTTCATCCATTGTTGAATTCACTATAACAGGAATTCTTAACATGTCAGTGCTTTTGTAATTCACCTCAACATTATATGGTGTCGCCTTGATGGGTTTATTCAATGAGGGAGGGCTTTGCATCCCTAGTTCTGAAGGAGAAATCAGTTGAGGAATTCCCAATTGGCTCGCCAGAGTCGATAATTTGTTGCTATCATAAAATGTCTGATTTATTCTATTGAATTCAATTGGATTAAGATAGAGCATGGCACACACATCTAGTTGCATCGTTTTTCCTGGAAATATTTCAATCCGAGCTTTCCCTGAAATACCAGACCAAGGAAGTCTTTCTCGGGTATTGCCTGCAACTATAAACCCCTCACAATACTCCGCGGCAATTCTGCCACCATTTTTTATGTTAACACTATTCAAAATATAAGGAAACTTGTAGCCCATGCCTTCTGGATGGTCAATTCCTGAATTGATATCTTCAACAAAGCAATGAGTCAATCTTGGACTGATTGCAATTTCATGATTCAAAATGAGCTTTGGTTTGTTGGATCTCTTTCCAGCCAGATACATGACTTTAGAGCCAATATTAACTACATGCTCAGTTGCCGAAGAAACGGCAGCTGAAAGACCTTGGAACATATGTAAGGTAACTATTATGATCAATTTTATCTTAACTACAAAATATATTATTGAGACATAGTCTGATACACCACCTAACACAATCACTCTGAAATGATTACAGATTGATGGAATATGTAGAAAGGAAACCGGATTACTACTTTTTAAAAATTTATATCTTCAGCAGCAATACGATAATTGGTCGATTCTATTTGCAAGAAGAAACTCAAAAGAAGAAGGAAGATAAAGTACCAAAAAAGCGAACTAGGAGCAAAACATCGGCAGGGCGTCAATCTCCTGGGAAGACCACAACAACTACTGAAATTACTCCTTACACTTCAATTACATCACCTTCCCCTACTTTGACTAACAATAAAAAAGCAGCGGCAAAGAGAGCTCAAAATATACATTGGGATCCAGATTTTTCCGCAAATAAAAAATCTGAATCGGATTTAAAAAATTCAGAATTGGTGGCTGAACCGATTAAGAGTGAAGAGACAATCCAATATTATCATGAACAATTCATCCAATCCACCCAAAAAATTGCTGATAGTTTTTTGAAAACAAATGAAGAAATTATTAGTTTGATGATGTCATGGTGTAATCCTAATTGGGAAAATCCATATCAGCAACGGACTAATCCGTTTACATCAGCAGCTCAAGGAATAATAGCTAACTATACAAATATAGTAAACATCTTTGTGAGCAATCTGCTTAAAATAAGTTGCTTAGTAAATGAGTCTCTATTAATAAATATGGAATATTTTAAAAGTGCAATACAGCAAACAAAGGAAAGATCCGATGACTTGGCAAATGCATGCATGAATATGACAAAAATCCTAGATAATAGATCCAGTGGCCCAGCTATATGAATAACTCTACTGTCAAATAACTTTATCATGATATACCGTGAAGGAACAATTTTCTTACTCCATCAGCACCCTAGGTAAGCTCTGCCTTTTCTACCCGTACATTACTCCGTCGCTAATTTTTTCAGGTTTTTCTCCTTCTTGATGCTGTGCCAATCCTTGTTGTTGTTCTGCATATGATTGCATGATCTTCTTCATCCTGCTTTTCAAACTTACACCTTGTTTTCGAAGTTGTTGAGTGTCTATTTTCAATAGCTCACTGTCTGTAATTTTGCTCAATTCCTCTATCAAAATGGCGGCCCCTTCTGGGTCTGGTATACCTCTAGGAGCGGGAATAAGTAACGCTTTTGATGCAATGCCATTTGATAAGCATGACGATAAGATCCCTCCAGCCATTCCACCTATAAAGGCCGTAGTCATATAACTAGCATTTTCATAGCCATCATCCTCCTGTGCAGTATTATTCTCCAATCCAGCGCTGACGTCATCAATAAGGTTGGCTGCATCTGCCCTTGTACCATCGCTTGACAAGATTATAGGAGTTCTTTTAGCATTGGGTAATCCGTCCGTTGGAATTCCGTCCATGACTATAACCTCCCTTACATTCTTGTCCAAGGCCCACTTCATGACGGTGTCTAGAACTGAATGCATACCATGAACTATGATAGGTGCTTCACAAACAAGTATGCACACGTCACCTTCTTTATTTGAATATAAACGAAAAGGGTGTCTCAGTTTACCCTGTGCATAAATGACACCAGGTACAATGAACTCCGAATCCACACACGCAATTTGACTCATGTTGAGTTTGTTAATCATGTAACTTGTGCTTATAGAGCCAATTAATCCAGCTCCTGGAAAACCTGCGATGAGAATAGGTGATCTAAGTTTTTTCTTTGTTTGAACAACTCTTGCTACATTGCGTATAGAGGTTTTTCCACCATCGATACTCTCATCAATATCGGTATGAGTTTTCGTCATACTTCTCCCCAAAACGCTCGACAATCCTGCTCTCTTTCCCACTGGCAATATGATATTGTATGCCCGTAAACAACATAAAGATTGTTATTTTTCACTTACAATTATGACGACAATACTTGAAACTCATTCATGTGCAGCAGCCCACTTAGTTCCTTCCAAGTTGGCAAATTTGAGATATACAATATCTTTTTTTATATCTTCTAGTTTTGCGCTTCGCAACTTTGCTTCTACAAAAATTGTCCTTGTCATTGTAGACCCTGTAAAATCAGATTCCGTAAGGTCTGCCCACATAAAATTAGTTCTTGTCAAATTTGCGTTTAGAAATGACGATTTTTTCAAATTACAGTACATCAATAATGCATCAGTTAGGTTAGCTCCGTTAAAAGTACAGGAAGTCATCTCGGCTTGAACCAGATTAGTATTTGACAAATTACTTCCGCTGAAATTAGTCCCAACACATCTAACACCGTTGAGCGCAGCCCCAGACATATCTCTATTTGAAAAATCCATTTCGCTTATATCGGGCCTTACTGTAAGATTAGAAAATCTCCATTGATTAAATTCAGTGATCTTTGATTGCAATAATAATTCCAACCATTCTGCCCTTTCAGACAATGACATCCTCTCAAATGAAAGAATTAAGTAGTTATATCAATTTTCGCCCAAGAAGCCATCTACCCTATTGAGACAATAACACCACTTGGTACGTTAGAATGTATAATTAATGAAGCCAAAATTAAAACACTATCTCATTGCTTGGATAGGCGATGACACTTAATATATTAAGTAGATAGTATAAGAAACTTTATTCCATGACTGAGCGAAAGAATCGAAATCGATCACCTAGAATAATGATTGTGGACGATGAGCCTGATATTCTCTCAGTCATAAAGCGAGGATTGGAAGCGAAAAAGGAATTCGAAATCGATATTTTTTCAAGTGGTGAAGCAGCATTGAAAAATTTTGAGGCCCGCCTAGATAATTATTATGACCTAATTATTACTGACATTAGAATGCCAAACATGAATGGTTTTGAACTGTATAGAAGAATCAGGGAGCTTGACCCATCTATAAGAATTGCCTTTATTACCGCATTTGAAATTAACAAAGAAGAGTTCAGCAAAGTAATTCCCTCAGTAGAAGTTACTGATTTTATCAGCAAGCCCGTAAGCATCACTATACTCAGAGAAAAAATAAGGGCTATTCTGCCAGATCGTCCTGTCAATGCTGAAGCCCAGTGATTTACTTTAGCCCTAAAATGGAATTACTAACTGGTATTTAGATTCTAAAATTTTATATTCGATACTACTCGCAGTTTTCACAAGGTATTTTGTTTACGAATATTGATCTGCTGTAGAACGTACTCCTATCTTCTTCTACTACTACTACTTTTACGAGACATTCAAAAGGAATAAAATGACTGATATATTCAGAGAAAAGATTGTACTATCAACTTTGTCATATTTCAAATATATTTTGATGATCATTTGCAAAGGTAGATGAACGGAAAAATTTTGTTGATCTATTTTGTATTCGCAATTGCAGGAATCATGGTTGCCTCAGTAATATATTCCCAGGCCGCAAATGCCAAAAGCCAATCTATCATAACTTCCAAAATGTGTGTCAACGGAGAATGCGAAGTGAAGTCTTCAGGGTCAAATTCACCTTCACTAAACATTTCAGATGGAGAAGAAGCGACCGGAAGTGCACCTGATATTAAAGCTAAAGTAAACCGAGACATGTCTGAACCATTCTTTGGTGATAGTTTTGGAGACACGGTGGAAAACCTTATGGCAGAACACAATATGTCAGCGTGGATCTCACCATAGAATAGATATTAGAATTACACAGCTTTGCGTTTTATTTTTTGATCTCCCACCCGTAGGCCAGACTAGTCTGGGCCTACAATAGGCAGGGCTTTTTTGGGAGGGAGATTGAATTCATTTTTGTCTTGTTCCTCTTGTGTAACTTTTTCGAATTCGATAGTAAGCTCTACGGGTCCATTATATTTTAGACTGATTTCATTAGCGAGCTGAGATAGCTCCTTCGGATCTGAGAACTCTTTTGAACCTTGTAGAAATACTCTACTTGGCTTGAAGAATATCCTACCACCATAACGAGATTGCAGGAAATCAGTCAGGTCCTGAACAGTTTTCTGAGGGACTTCATTATAGTAAAAACAAATTCCATGCACAGGTTCCTTGTCAAAGGGAGCTCCATATTTGAACCAAAAAATACCAAAATGTTGGTATTCGCCTTGCATGCACTTTATTTCCCAATGATTCGCCTTATCCTGTGGATAGGTAGCCTCTAAAACCTCATTTATTTTTAAACGCCAATACCTAATACGCAATGTTGTTCAAGGTAAAAAGACTGGATAATAATAATGTGGCGAACCGGCTGGGAGATAACGATAAAATAATCAAATAAAATCAAAATACCAGATGACACAGAATCAATACGTAAGTTCGCCTAGCAGAGTACAACTAATGATGGAAATGGAAAAGCAATTTAATTTAAAGAACGTTGCCTTCTTTGAATCTTTGTGCGAACATAAAGATAACGTCATTAGAACTCGTTCAGTGTGCATATTAGCAAACATTGGAGGTGAAAACGCCGTAAAATCGATAGCAAGTGTCTTAAGAAAAGATTCAGATGCACTAGTACGACATGAGGCTGCTTTCTCACTGGGACAACTTGGATTCACTAGTGCCTTAAAACCGCTACTTGAGGCTATTGAAACAGATCCAAGCTTATTTGTTCGACACGAAGCGGCCATAGCAGTAGGTGTCATTGGCTCTGAAGAAGGGAGGCTGGGTCTAATCAACGCATTGAACGATCCTGATGAGGAGGTTAGAGAATCAGTGAAAATAGCCTTAGCGAATCTAGACTACATAGCCTCTACAAATGGTAATACTGAATTTAGTAAGATGACAGGTGGTTAATTGATTACTTATTAAGAAAGAGTAACAACTAAGGGCTCCAATGAGTTAGTCGACACTGACTCTGTAAAAGTATAGCAAATCTATTTTATAGGCTTCTATTGATAACCTGCTGTGTCGCCTGCGAAGAATAAGAAAAAGAACAATCTTAAAAATAGGATCTTAGTCAATGAAGTGAAAGATTATCAAGCGAGTTCCAATTCAGTTACCTCAATATTAAATGAAATGTCCAATTCGGGAGGTTTTGAATCTAAGAATCTTTCTAGAGGCATTGAGATATTGCGTAAAATGGGACAAGATGCCAAGTGTACTAAATTTCTTTCGTTTGTGGGTTCGATAGTTTCCACTGGTGCGCGAGGAATAATTCGTGACATGTTAAAGAACAAGATGTTTGATTGCGTAATTACAACTTGCGGGGCTCTTGACCACGATATTGCAAAATGTGACTCAAAATACTATTCGGGAGATTTGAGAATGGACGATCTCACTTTACTTAAAAAAAATATTCATCGCCTAGGCAATGTGCTGGTACCGCAGGATAGTTATGGTCCTAAAATCGAAGAGAAAGTTCAATCATGTCTGAAGACCATATATTACGAGAAGGGGGTTAAAGAAATTTCCACATATGAGTTCAACAGGTATCTTGGAAGTACGCTTGACAAATCGTCTTTCCTTTTCTGGGCTAATAAAAATAACATCCCTGTTATTGTACCTGGGATCGTAGACGGTGCTGTAGGCAGTCAGATTTGGCAGTTTCATCAACAACATAAAGATTTCAAACTGAATATTTTAGCTGACGAATCGAAAATTTCTGATCTAGTTTATGAGGCAAAAAGAAGCGGTGCCTTCATGGTAGGCGGAGGAATCTCCAAACATCATACTTTATGGTGGAACCAATTTAGAGGAGGACTCGAATATGCTGTATACATAACAACTTCATCTGAATGGGACGGTAGCTTAAGTGGAGCATTGGTGGCCGAAGCAATTTCGTGGGGAAAAGTCAGAGACATCGCTTTACAAACCACGATCCACTGTGACGCAACAATCCTCTTACCCTTCATCTATTCTGCCTTAACTAGCAATAATAGTTCGGATGGATCGAGAAATATATCTTACAGGTCAAGGTAACCTGCTTCCCTATTGTTCAATTAGTCGCGTTAGCAGAATCATTTCTAGTCACTATTGAAATGGATTTAATGCGAGCGGCATTAGGATCTTGGGGCTGATCATTCTGGACGGTTGGCAAATTAGCAATTTTATCCACAACATCCATTCCTTTTATTACCCGTCCAAAAACTGTATACTGGCCGTCCAAAAACCTTGAATCATTCAAGACGATGAAAAATTGGGAACCTGCACTATTCGGGTCGCCGGATCTAGCCATTGACACAATCCCTCGCTCGTGAGGAATATCACTAAATTCTGCCGCAACTGAGCTTCCAGGCCCGCCGCTTCCCCAAAATTCCCTAGGTTTGCCATTGGGTTTAGTATTGTTATCCCCTCCCTGGATTACGAAACCATCGACAATTCTGTGAAATATCGTATCATTATAGAAACCTGTTCTAGCAAGTTGCTCGAAATTGGCAACATGATTAGGTGCAGCGTATGGAAAGAATTCAACGTTAATAGGACCTTGTGCAGTATTTATCACCGCAATCTCTTTAGATGCCGTAGTGTTTCCATGCCTAACTGGATTGCCCGTCTGCGACAGCGAGCTTGTGGTATTGTCTTCAACTTTTTCATTGTATGGATCAGATATAGGTTTTGGAACATAGTTGGGGTTTACCTGATAGATTAATACTCCAAAAAATAGCCCAGGTTGAGTACTGTTAAAGCTATCTGATGCATACACCAACTTCAAAGGCTGATCTTTACCTCCGTCAGGCGGATACTTGATTTCTTTAGAATACAAGGCCACCGTCCCAGGCTGATACTGTTGTGCCAGATTGGTCAAGCCGCCATTGCTGAACGACGCGTAGGATTGAGGGGTAAATGGTATCAAACTTCCCAGAAGTGTCTTGTTCCAGAAGAATGGAGTTGGTGTAAATCCATCCTGTTCCAAGTATTTACTCTCGTCAAATCCACCTATTCTAATAAACCACTGTTTCTTGCTTTCGTCGCCACCACTACCTAACACATAAAATTCTGTACCGTTAATTCCGCTGAATCTCTGACCGACAACATATATCAGAATATAATCTGCCTTAAGATCTTTAGCGACCTTCAAACCATTCTCAGTCTGATCCATAAACATCTTGGCAATAGTTGCAATACGCGTTTGATTAATGGTTGCATTGTCTGCAAGTGTTGTTCGGTTTCCCAGTGTTGTAATCCAGTATCCGTAATCCCACCATGCTGCTACAACGGAATCATCTGTAGTATTGGAAGAAATCCAATTCAATGCATTTATCCAATCGTTTGTAGTTAACCTATAGCCCGTTCCACCATTTGCTATAGAGGGGGGGATGTCAGCCGAACTTATCCAGTTTGAATTTAAGGGAATTAGTATTCCACTGTTATCTAGAACTGGAAGGGCAAGTAAGATGATAATGGCAACTACGTACACTATTCTGATCGATGTAGGTATTTGAGTCGAGCCTTCTCGCACTAGTTTCTTTTTCGTTTTTTGAGGGATAGTAGAAGATCGTACTGCTCTGTAAGCAAGAATGCTTCGAGTCACTTCGTACAAACCTATACCTGCCAGAACTATTATTCCGATCGATGCGAATACCAATAACCTAGCAAAGGTTGCACTTACGTATACTCCTGTTATTCCTATGAGTAATGCAAAAATTGACGTATCATTTCTACGTCTAATGGCCATCCAAGCTCCAAACCCTGCGAACATTAGAAGTACGGAATAATCAGTAATGTAATCTACAAGTGTGGGGGTAAAGTGTTCTGCAACTGATTCGACCAATGGGTTTTGTGAGGATAAAAATGGGTTTATTGCATTCAAGTACCTAAATGAAGAACTTTCATACGCGCCCACTAACATAATACCCACCCCTGCAGCTATGAACGCGCCTAGCCAAATGAAATTATTTCTTGTAAATTTCACTTCATGCATGAATTTCTTAATTACCACAGAACCAATTAGGAAAATTGTACCGCCTAACATAGCTATCCCTGGTAATCCAGCTACAAATGACATACCTGGCCTTGGAAATGAACCTGCAACCAATAGTGTTGCTCCGGTAAAAGCTATTGCTACAATCATAAGTATGGTCAAATCCTTTCTGAAAAAAGTTACCGCTATAAAGAACAAAGATATAGGAATGCAAAAATATTGAATCCCACCCCATGAGGCATTTGCCAAGCCCAAGATAAGACCCCCTGCTACTGCTATTCCGACGGCAGCTCCAGGTCTGTGATTTTTTATCGCTAAAATAAAAAGATACATTGCCAATAAGCCAAGGAATAGACCCAATGGTTCTGACTTGAACCAACCCAAATTTCCTCGTTGAATAATTGCTGGAGAAAGTGCAAAAAGCAATGCTGAAAACATTCCTGCAGTAGTTCCACTAAGGGCTTTTACCAACCCGAACACGACAACGGTCGTTAAGGAGCCAAGTATAACTGGTAAAAGAATGGTAAAATCTAGCAGTGGAATATTGCCACCAAATGCTTTATACAGAAAGGCAGCTGTTATGTGTAGACCTGATTGAGAAGTTTTTGGGACATCACGACCTTCCGGGAACCAGGACATGGTGTCATGCCATCTAAAGTAGGAGTCGATCCCATTATCTACAATGTATTTGGTGGCGCGAAAGTCGAAGTAGGGGTCGAATTCGTTGAGATAGAAACCATACTTCATAGGATAGGATCGCAGAATGAATGCAGTGGTAAATGCAATACATATTACACCGACAACTAACAAATGTCGCATCTGAAAATGCCTGTTTCCTAACTTAAACAGGGTAGAAGTTCCACTTAGCATGGAGCTCATTCTTTTTACCTATTTTTTAACGTATGGCATATGTCTCCGAGTGTAAAGCAAACTCTAACTTAAGACAGGTTTCAAAAATCTTGGTTTAGGCTGATTATTGATTGATTGAAATTGAAATTCGCAGAATCATAAAAAATAATGCCTGCCAAGACATTTCGCTATCCAGTGATCAGTGAATTAGAACAAAAAAATTTCTAAAAAATGGAACAAAAGAAGGGGGGATTATACAATCCTAACCAAAGCACCTAACGAAAGGTGCTTTTACTTCTTAGACTTTCCCTTCTTTGCAGACTTCGACGCTTTCTTCTTTGCGACCATTTTCAATTATATAATAAAAAACATATCGTATATAAGTTTTAATTTTGAAGTAATTATCAACTCATTATTCCTGATCTAAAATTTTTGTTGAGCATACTGTAACCATTTTTGAGAATCGTTCTGCATCTTCTGTCGTTCCAACAATAGAATTATAATGCATTGGTATTGCTATTTTTGGTCTTATTGCATTATTTACGGCACTTGCTGCTTCTTCCGCGGTCATAACATAAGTCCCCGACACAGGAGTCAGTGCTATATCGGGATTGACATTAGACATTTCTGGAATTATATCAGTATCTCCGGTGTGGTAAACACGTGTATTGTTTGTCGTGATTACAAATCCAACCTTTCTGTCCTTTTTAGGATGAAATTCCTTGTTGGTATTATATGCAGCAATCGCTTCGATCGGAACATTTTCGAAATTTATCTTCTCTTCTGGACTAACACCTCTGATTTCTTTGACAGGTAAGACCTTGAGCTGATCAACACATTCCTTCGCTGCAATGATGACAGTACTTTGATTAGCGATTTTGCGTAAATCATCCAATGATAGATGGTCAAAGTGGTTGTGGCTAATCAAAATTAGATCTGCATCCTGTTTATCAAAATACTGTTTACTTAGTTTGAATGGGTCAATGTAGATAATTTTGTCACCAGCAACGATTTGAAAACCTGCATGTCCAGTCCACTTCAGATTAACTCCTTGATATTCGAACACACCTGTAAAACATACTCCTACCAGATTTAAATTTAAGGCCTATAGTGATTTGCTACGATCATTCTGTCCTTGGCAAATGTGATTACTAAAACATCATTGCCAATTAATCGCCTTAGCAGTACTTGATCCATAGTCGCCACGGCACATTTGTTTCTAGTAGCATATTCAGTGAGCAGATCATCGACCTGACTGTCGTGGTTGCCAATGCTTCTAACTTCGAAGTTTGAATTGGCAATTGATATTGCAGTTTCTGCCATCCTTGACCTCTTCTGCCCAACTCTGAATTTCATTCCTTCGAGTTCGGCTATTACGTTGGACGGAACAATAAATCGTAAGGGACCTATTTCATTTTCTACCTTGTCCTGGCAACGAGTGGGCCTAGAAACCAAATTCATAAGAAAACTACTGTCACACAGTACGTCCATTTTTATCGCAAGTTAACAGCTATTCTAAACGAAAAGGGAAATATAAATCTGCTAATACTCGGCCAACTGACAATAAATTTGTATGATTTGAAGAACTATACGAGTCCAAAAGCTTCAATATCCACCATTTTGATAGGAATATAGTTGAAAAAAATTTCCACAGCAATTAGAATAAAAGCAAAACCAGAAAAAGTGTGGGAAATACTTACTCGGTTTGCGGACTATCAACTGTGGAACCCATTCATTACCAAGATTATTGGAGAGGCGGCTTTTGGTAACACAATTGAAGTACATATTAGGACAAAGAAAGGAAAGGACCGTACCTACCATCCAAAAATAACTAGAGTAGAGGTTAATAAAGAATTGAGATGGAAAGGAAAATCTTTCTTGCCTGGAATTTTCGAAGGCGAAAGAATTTTTCAGATCGTTAATGATCAGTTGGAAGAAGAAATATCATTTATTCATACAGAAATTTTTAGCGGAATAGGAGCCAGATTTCTAAGCAACAAGTTGAGTGAGGATCTCCAGCAAGGATTTCAGGACATGGACAAGGCTCTAAGAAGTAGAGCTGAGTTGTGACAGTACTAAATTTATGTTTGTATACGATTTTATATGCAGCAAACGACTTGCTCTTTACTAGCTTATTTCTTCTGATAACTAAGATGTAGCAGACTGTGATTCGGATGGTTCCTCTGATAGAGCCGCAAGTATCCTAGCATTTACATCGTCGAGGTCTACATTCTGGTTCAAATAAGAGATAAAGTTACTTGACGTAATTATTCCCAATGTCTTTTTTTCATCAACTACCACAAGATGCCGTACTTTGTTCTGCATCATTATATTAGCAGCCGTTTCCACCGATGAATTTGGATCAATAGTTACTATAGGTGATGACATTATGTGATGAATAACATATTGACTGCTGTTTCCATCCTGGGCGCATACCTCCCTTACGAGATCTCTTTCTGTGACGATCCCAACAGCCTGATCATTTTTATCTACGACTACCAATGAACTAACATTTTTACTCCTCATTTTCTTAGCCGCCGCCTGCGCTTTATCTTCCATTCCAATGGTTTCTATCTTAATAGTCATAACATCACTAACGCTTTTCACCATGTCATAAATATTGTTAGTCTGGTTTTTATAATTTATTACTAATTCCGCTTGCTCTTACATGATATCATATTGTAATACCAAATTCAATCTGGTTCTAAATCATACGATTTCTACATATTCTCATCTCAAGAATAAGTTAAAACTTGATATCTATTAGCTTAATTAGTCCCCGAATTAATTAATACGCGTGTTGTGGAGTTACCCGATTTTTTTCATTTATTCGGAAACTAATTATTTTTGCAACTCTCTGAACCGACAGATATGAGAATTGACCACTGACCGGAATCTATCTTGTGAGAACCGTAGGATTGCAAGAAGTAGCGAGCTATTAATACAATAATTTACAGAGAATTTTATACGTATGATTTAACACTACTACTTGATTTTTCTTCCTGGCAAAATAAATATAATTGAAATTAATCTGATTTCATTATTACAATTGAACAATGTTTTTCACCCCAGTTCATTAAATATGAAAGTTACTTTTGATATACAATGAACTCCAACATAGATCATTTGCATCTAAAGAAAGGGGTAAAAGAAGCAATAAAGAGCGTAGGAAAGAATCTCGGCAAGTTACCAGAAATCAAAGGAGCGGAGTCAAAACTTGACGATTCAAAGCCAAACATAGCAGGCATAGTTTGGGAGAATAGGAATCATCAGAACACTAATGAGAACTCTGGACAAAACCTTGATAGTTCTTTACCTAACCCAATTGAAGTGCAAGATAAGGATGTAGCACTGGACAATAAGAGTGATTTTGAAATCAATACTCTTGAGAGAACCACAATATTTAGTAATAAGGTTTCTATGTGGATATCATAGAATAAATGAAAAATAAGAAGAGGATCTCTAGAATTATACATAGATGAACGGTTAAACCCTATTTAAGAATAAGTTAGCTAGTGGCAAAGGAGAGGGCCACTTAAAAATCGGAAGCTTTAAAGAATCCATTAAATTGCTATGTAGCCATGAGAATAAATCTAAATATCTTCAAAAGGAATGCAGGTGATAATGGTATAGTTAAATGCAAGCAATGTACTATGACGTTTCAGGATAAAGAAAGAATGATAATCCATTCCAGAAAAGCACATACTGGGAGAGAAAAACCTGACTCTCATCACTAATTCATTATTACCTAATCTAGGTTTTCCTATTTGGATAACATTCCCGATTTACTTTCAATATCTACTAATGGTATACATTCAGTAAATGTAATGTGGGTATTCCGGTGGAATAGATTTAGAATGAATATCGGCAAGACGTAGCGGTTCTGGAAGATATTCGCCAACCTTAGTGAATTTTCTTGTGATTGCTATTGCAGTAACAAGACTAACAAAATAACCGATGCTCACAAAAATGTCCTTAGCGTCAGGTCTATGTATTCTGTATCCTAATAATTTACCATCATATTTTACAAATCCTGTGCTCATAATTGTTCCCACAAGCAGCTTTTTCGCAACTCCGATGGTAGGTTTGCCTAGTATAAAACCCACATAGCTGGCAAGCCCACAATTTCTAGGGTGCAACACACCATGCCCATTTACAAACAAAACATCAAAAGGATGCTTCAGTGCACTGACAGTATCAAGGATTGGAGGGGATTCCCTTAGCATGAATAACCCTGGAGTGTACGGAAACTTTACGGAAGTTTTTCTGTACGCAGTTTCTATTATTTCATGTTTTTGGTTTAATATTAATGCGGCACAATGAGCATTGTGTTCCTTATAGCTTACATCAACTCCACAAACACATCCACTACTTTCAATTATGTAATCCTCGTATACTATTTTTTTTGCAATATTCTTCTGCATTTCCATTGCCCAAAGATAGCTTGAACGATCTGTATGTATAACAATAAATACGCATTAAGGCCATATTTTTGTTAGGATCATTTATGGTCAAAAATAAATAGATTCATCGCGCGTTATAGCTATTTGCATGATATAATCTATATTTTAACTAGCCTATTTCAAAATATATGTAATTCAATAATCTAATTCCTATCTAATCACCACCTAAGTCAGTATTGCAAATTATGCCATTACGTTAGCGATAAGAAGAAATTGTAGGGGGTACTTCAAACATATTAATGGACAAAGAAGAAAATCAATCGCAAATTACATACTTCAGATACAAGAATTTAGAAGATATGCTCAAAGTCATCTTGTTTTCGACTCAGTCAGCACTAGGGCTTACACCAATGTTATATCACATACGTTACGATAACAACGAGATACTCTTCATCGAAACGGGAGCCTTGGGGGGAGCTGTGGTACATTACATAATTGAAAGCAAAAAACCAGACAAGAAATTCGTCGAACTGAAGCAACTTACTGGTGAATACAAGTATGTAGAGAAGATCGGAAGTGATACTCATTGCATTTACATACCAATTCTGGAATTAGAAGAATCAACGTTGATATTTCCTAAAACAGTATAATAAAATCAAAATGAACTCTAGCACCTAAGCATTAATTACAGCTCTTCCAATAATTTTTCCTGATTTTAATTGCAATAATGCTTCATTTGCTTGCACTAGGCTATATTTTCTTGCGACTATAGGTCTTATGGCACCCCTTTTTGTCAAAGCAACCAAATCGGCGAGATCTGCAAGTTTGCCAGTGTATGAACCCAAAATATGCATTGCTTTAAGGGGGACCAATGGTAAACTGAGTTCTATAGATCCACCGAACAGACCAATTAGAACAAGCCTTCCTCGCTTTCTTAGCATATCAATTCCAGGCCCTACTGTTTTTGGTCCATTTACAAAATCTACTATAGCATCAGCCCCAAGACCTGAAGTGAGATCTTTAACTTGTTTCGGTGCATCTCCAAGTTTAGAGTTAACTATGTAGTCTGCACCCAGTTTTTTTGCCTGTTCGAGCCGCTTGTCATCTATATCAACCGCAATTATATTTGGATTCGTCATGGCTCTAGCTATTTGTACGGCCATTAGTCCCAAGCCGCCAATACCAGTAATTACCAATGTTTGCTTTGGAGATACAGCAGCGTTCTTTATTGCAGTAAATGAAGTAAGACCAGAACATGCAAGTGATGATACTAAATCAAAATCAAGGTTTCCGATGTCTACGAGATATTTCTCATCAGGGACCAGAATTTTTTCGGCATATCCGCCATTCTGGAATACGCCGAGTGACTTTGGATGATCGCAGAGATTTTCTTCACCGACCTGGCAGGCAGGGCATACACCATCGCCAATCCATGGATATACCAAAACCCTTTGCCCTACTTTGAATTCGCTTACACCACTTCCAACAGCCTCAACAGTTCCGGCAATTTCATGACCCAAAGTTAATGGAAACTTTACCCCCCTTTCCTCGACACTCATGAGCTGTCCCTTGGCACCTTCATAACCTCCTTCCCAAATGTGAATATCACTGTGACATACACCTGAAGAGTGAACTTGTACAACTACCTGCTTGCCGGCTGGCTCAGGGTTTGGTAATTCCCTTAATTCTAGTGGTTCCCTAGGGCTAATTACCTGCGCGGCCTTCATAATGTAATTAATATCCTCACCCGAATTTCATGTAAGTTGATTGAGCACAACAACACTAACTCGATTGTATGGTGAAATATATGACAATAAATACTTTCTACCTAAGTTTCCCAGAACATGCCTAATTTTAGTTAAAAGCGCTTCAAATATTCTTAAATTGCCTTAGTTCAATTATTTGGTTCGTGTTACCCTACAATACAATATATATTCTGCGAAGTTAATAAAACAGAAAAATACTAAAATTATGAAAAAAATGCGCTTATTGGTGCACCAGTGTTCTTGATGATTACCATAGTTAACCGATAATCTTACTACCTTGATCTCTACCAAGGATTTGGCAGAGCTAAATGAGATCAGTGTTAGAAAGAAAAATAGTTTTCTTTATCTATTTAATGGCGTGTTCAAAGTGCTTTAGTGAAATCACAAATGGTAAACACTCTGCAATTCTCCATAGATATTGGGTTGCTTACTATCATTACCATTTTGATACACCGCTACTATTCCATTCAGTACTACTATCCTGTGCGAATAAGAAAAGAAAAGAAAAGATGAAAGTAAATTGTATTAGGTACAATTATTCTACCCTTATTTCTTTGACACTAGATTTAGGATTTGTGTCGACCATCGGATGGCGAACATTTGTTTGCTCTATTGGTTCCTTAGCTAGAGGTCTGGCATTGCCAAATTCCCTTATGCGTCGTCTTCCATCAGGCCCAACTGTGATCTGACAGCCGTAATAATACGGTATTGCTGCTAATAACACTTGTACTCCCTCCAATTTTGTAACTGTCCTGAACAACCTAACGAACTTGTCTTCTACTTCTAAAAATTCCCTGTCCATTTCATCAAAAATATTGATGCTGAAACCCTACGAACCTTTCCAGAACATCAATTCATCTGACATTATGTAATGCACATTACAATATATATTGTTTTCTTTCTAGTAAACCTTTTTATGACCTTGGGTTATTATTTAGTACAAGTGTAAATCATGTACGTCTCTCAGCTGCCGGTAACTCAAGCCGTTAGAGAAGTGCTTGCTTCAAACAGGTTGTATTTCGAGGTTTTGCAGGCGGGTATTGCAAACTTTACTGCATTGGCCGAGAAAATAAAGCCAGACGTAGAAAAGAAAGTGAATTCTAACGTTAATATAAATACAATCGTTGTAGCAATTAAGAGATTAGCTGACAGCCTTCAGAAATACGCCGATAGAAAGGAACAATCTTCAGATGTAATTCAAGAAGTGAGGATGTCACTTACAGATAGCATCATTGACATGGATTTCAGTCCCATAGAATTAGGAGGCGTTTCCGAAATCATTGATAGAGTCTTTGAAAGAAAAGACATACCTTTCAACCTCTTTCAATCACCAAAGCAATTTAGATTATTTACCGAAAACATAGACTTTTACAATCAAATTGATCAAGAGCTTGTAAAGCAACTTAAGGGCAACACAGAGAAAAAACTTTCAAAAATTACTATCAGTTTCGAGACTGGCGAACAGCAGAGCACTCTGAACAATTTGGTGTCTGAAATTTCAAAAGTATTGTACAACACATATATCGACATTCATTCTGCTTTCTTTACCCCATCAGAGATAGTACTAATAATGAATGATAACGATGCTATCAAATTATACGATGCACTACACAATCATTTGTTGATCAAATAGGAAATAATTGAAGTAAAGAACATTGAGTTTGACATCTCTCGAGAACTTCTGAACAATTACTTCCAGTATAAAACCACACTAGAGCCTGTTAAAAGATAAATTCACAATTAAGCTAGCTCTTCAAACGACCCTCGTTTCTTAATTCAGAAATTATTTTCATCAAGGTATCATAATCTATATCTACCTCATTCAAGATCCTTGATTGGTCAATTACTTTGTGTTTTTTAATATATTTTTCTATCATCTGTCTTTTCTTTTGGTATACTCTATCTTGCCTCATTCCAAGGTCTTACCATATTCCCCTTTGGTAAATCAAAAAGCCATAAGTGATTTTAGACCATTCAACAAGTCCTTGTTTCTTCTCCAATAAGATTGATCGGGTATTTCATTGAAAATGCATTTACCAAAACAATAACTAAACCATTTTTCTATCCACGCAACTATGAAATTCATTTGTTGTGCTCTGCATTTTTTTACCGAATACTTTCAATACCTGTTGGATCATATTTAAAGCATTTCTCTACAAAAAACAGGGAAGGCCATCATCTACCCAAAAAGTAGTTGATGTCAACACTTTCAGATACTTCCTGCTGCCCCGAAATTATTGGTGTAGAAGGTGCAGACGCGCCATCTAGTGCTTCCGCTCTGTACAAAGGTATGGGTGGTGGCGCGATTGCTGGCTGTCCAACGTTTATTGATTTCACCCCTATTACCTTCAACCCAGCAGCACCTGCAGCTATATCCGCCTTGGCCTTTGCGTTATCAATAGCATCTTTTAACAGCGAGTTCCTTATATCATTCATTTTGCTATCTGATAGACTAAAGGAA
>DATBFR010000109.1:0-100469 GCA_036558405.1 Nitrososphaeraceae archaeon
TAAACATAGCTAAACAGGATGCTTTGTCAAATATATATAGAGTACCATCGACTGAGGCTTCTAGTATGGAGTCTCCACCCTTACTTACCGTCTGTCCGCATACTGAGCACCTTCTGGAAGCCATTTCCTAATTAACTAATACATAAGATATACTAAAATAAAATAATTGCTAGTCCACATTGATTATTATCAACAAAAACGATAATTTTATCGAAGAATTTTCTTACATTTTTTACTGTGAATTAACTCACCGATATCCACAGGGTTTGAAGTTCCCGTGTCAGAAAACTACTTTATCCACGCGATGTCTGACTTGTTTTGCCTATCTCAATCCAATTCTCTTTGTTCTATACCAGGTATTATGGAACTACTGAAGACTTCCTGCTATACATATGCTTTCGTTATCAAGGCTCACATATCTATTTCTACTGTCAATGTGATGCATTTTTACGTATTCAATAACAGTTTTCCATATCCTTGCTTTCCTCTTTTTAGTTTCATTAGTTAGTAAGTGATTAACTGGAGCTGCTATTTCTTGAGTAATCTGATCTTAGCCCCAAAAATCAGCCAAAATTTGATACCTTACTAGAAGTAAGTATCATTTTTCTAAAAGGTCGTTTCTGATTTTCAGATTCATCTCGCTTCGCAAGCAATCAATAATTTGTTGTTTATTTGGAGATTAACAATAGCTTAAATAATTGCACCGGATTCATTAAACTGATGATTTTTGAAAATATGCGGTCAATACATTCCGCACTAGTTGATATGAGTGGAGTGATTCCACCGGCCTATTTTGTTACATTTAGAGACAGAAACAAGATTGTGCCATTAATTGCCTTGACTTGCCGACAATTGCAATTTATTAAGAAAAGTCCGGGAAGTGGCAAGA
Source organism: Nitrososphaeraceae archaeon (assembly GCA_036558405.1). Lineage (GTDB taxonomy): Archaea > Thermoproteota > Nitrososphaeria > Nitrososphaerales > Nitrososphaeraceae > TA-21. Next base: position 890 of record DATBFR010000109.1, read on the forward strand.
ATGTTACAAATTACGAATTGCAATTTTTTTAGTAAGTCCACTTTGTCGTATGATAAGTAGGTCAAAATAGAATTTGTATCAAGCTATTGCATGGCGTTTTCTTTATCTGGGACTTGCAGTGGGCCTATTTGTATTTGCATTCTATGCTGGAATTGCGATCCAGTTAACTCAGGAACAAGCTGAAAAAATAAAGCGCGAGCTGGGAGAAAGAAATCAAAATCTTGATGGGTTTGGAATTTTTGCAAACAATGTTATCCCTGCTTTGGAAATGTTCATTCCAGCTGCTGGAGTAGGTATAGGGACTTACGCTGCGTTCTCCACTGGACAAGCTCTCAATGCTTTTACAATGGATAACCCTGCGTTCGATAACCTCTCGGCTTTTGGACTATTGATGTCTCCATTTGCACTTCTTGAGATATTTGCGTATGCATTGGGTATATCACGAAGTGCTATACTCGCTTATTTCCTCATAAAAAAGCGGAAATCATTGAAAGAACATAGTAATGTGAGACAGTACATTATTCCAACAGTTATAGAAATTGGAATAGTTATTGTTATTCTCTTCATAGGATCTGTAATAGAGTGGCAGGTTTTGTCGCAGCGCAATACAGCTGCCACTTAGGCAATCTAACTCTGGAACATATTGTCACTACAGCATTCTTTGTTTTGTTTTGGAAACTTATCCTCCTAGGCTATCTTCAGTGCGGTTTTTTATAATGAATTTGCAAATTATTGCATTGCAATTAATCTACCTAACAAAGATGAGAAATATCTTTCTCGTTTTGTGATTTAAGTTCATCGAAGCATTTTTAACATAATCAATAATATGCCAATTGGATACCTATGAACCAAGATCCAGCAATGAAAATAAAGCTTACAAATTTGTTCATTCTAGTCTTTTTAGCAGTGACAATTGGATTCCTTCCAGTAGCATTCAAGTTTTCTGGAATTTTGGCTGTAGAATCCTCCGGAGTAAATCAGAACACTGGCAGTACTGAAAATCAATCTTCGCCACTGAATATTGAGACACTTGAAAGGTATATTTCAGTGATTGCAGGAATAGCGGAGATTGCTATAGTATTTTTGTTATGGAAGACAGTAAAGGACTTTGCAGAATTGGCAAAAGTCAGTAAGTTACAAACAGAAGTGCGATTTAGACCTTGGATTGGTCCCTCAGGAAATATTCAGCATGTCCGTGACGACACCGAGAACAAGAAGAAACAGTATGCCATTTCAATTAGGAATTTTGGTGAAGTTCCGTCAACAGCAGTTATCGCCACGTCAGTATGTAGCGAGTCATTACCAAACCGAGAATCTTTGAATTTACCTCATGCTGAGAAATTTAACCTTGGTCCACTACTCCCCAACATGGAGAAGAGATACTGGATTTTTCTAGATACTACCTTAATGGAAAATGCTCACCAGGGTACATCCAGTCTTTTCGTTGTGATTTATTTTTCTTACGAATTCCCAGGTGGGAAAAGTGCTTATGGGATGATTAGTCAGTATGATAGAAAATCAGGAAGCTTTATTCATAGAGACATGTGGTTAGAATAGTGCCCAAATTTTCAATAGTGCATGATAATTCTAATTGTTATCTTATTATTATGACCAAGTGTGTCCCCCATAGTTGGCATTCAAAGTTTATACGTTATACATTGGCCGGAGCTGTTTCATGCCCTGAAGCTTAGTAGTTATGAATTTTTGTTTATATAAACACAAGTATAACCTCAGCGTTAATTTGAATGGTATTGAGCGGGCGAAAAAAGAGGATTTTAATAGTTGATGACGAACCGGACGTAATAGTTACAATTAAAGCTATGTTGGAAAAGTACGATTTTGCTGTCGATAGTTATACGGTACCATCCTCTGCATTGGAAAATTTTGCAGCTGATTGCTATGACTTACTTATTCTTGATGTTAAGATGCCAAGATTGTCAGGATTTGAGCTTTATTCAAAAATGAAATTGTATGACAATGGAATTAAGGTAATTTTCCTGACCGCATTGAAAGAATTAAGCCATTATGAGGATTTCAAGAAGGAAGTCTCTCCGAAGGCCGGTGAAAGGCATTTTGTTCAAAAACCAGTAACAGATGTCGAACTACTAGAGCAGGTCTATTCGATATTAAATTAAACAGATTGAAGCCGAACTAATGCAAGATATATTACGTAGAGCATTGCCGGGAACACAAATTGCCTAAGCTTTAGTGCTTATTAATCAGCAGCGGTTTTGAGAAGTGATTAAGTATCGTAGTTGGTCATAATAGCCATGCAAACTCGGAACACAGGGAGAGTAGGAGGTTCATAAATAGTTGTCAACTTATAAAAACAGCATTCAGGCGATGAATTCGTTGCTACGCAAGGGAGGAAAAATAACTATGGCGCCAGATAAGGTTAGCATCACTTCAAACGGGCTAGAATATTACTCACTTGAAATTTGCGTTGGCAATTCCCATACCCAATACGGATTACAGGCTTTTGGAGCCGAGGCAGTAGAGCTGCATAGGGAAGCCAGTCATAATTTGTCGTTACCCCCAAAATTATGCTTCGTTTAGTTTGAGGTTGAAGTTACCCTGAAACGGTACAACATTATTCGAAAAGATAATAGAATGTATGACGCAATACTGAGATTTATTTTTGACAAACAGGATGGGCTATGTCATTTTTGCAGGAGACAAATTGATGAAGAGCATGAACACACTATAGTCAGTGCAGGTAATAATTTAAGAAAATACTATCACTTCAGTTGTGCAGAAAGAATTCATATTTTCTAACTTCAAGTGAACTCAAGGCAGGCAGTTTAGAAGGTAGTAGGGCAATATGCAAACTAATTCTAAGAGTCGGTCAAACTAAGATTCAATGGAATCCTAAGCTCATTCGAAAGTTGAATAGTTTTTTCCAGATTCGTAAAAGTAGTCAAAGTTACGATATTCATTACATAGTCATTCATTATATTTGTAAGGAGTTGACTTGTACCAGTACTATTAATGGTAAACCCCAATGGAAATGAGGATGTCTTAATTAACGTTCCATCTGTAGAATATACTTTGAGAACTGCATTCATCTTTTGTCCTATTAGGGAACTGTTTGATACGCTGTAATTCACGAATACTTTAACTTGGTGATTTCCAGTCTCGGGATGAGATATGAAATGCGCATCTATCAATCTGATGGCTATCTGTTGCCCTTCTGAGCTTTGATTCTCGTGTATTCTTAATGATTCTTGTGCCTTTTGAAGAACTTTTTCCTCGTCTGGCAATGTACTGAAAGTAAAAATACTAATTGTTGGAATCAGGCAAATCAAGGTACTCAGAGGAATCAAAAGAAAGATAGTTAGTCCAAATTTCATTTTTTCAGTTCTGCCCTAAATATTAAGGTCTTCATAAACCCACAGGTACAATGGTTGTATCTAGTGTTCATAGACTTGATACATATTTCGATGGCAAAAAATATTAAAAGATTACCTACAATTGAGCATGCTAAAACACTAGTATTCACCTGGAAATTGCTTTTTTAAGTCTTGATGTCCTAGTCACATTTCAATTGCTCTAACTTTGCCTATACTTGCAGGATCCCATATGCCAGGCAGAGGGCCATTAGATTTTATAAATTAGCCGACGACATGTCCAAAACCACTAATACGGATTTCTATAGTGCATAGAATACCTAATTGCACAAAAATGACCAATGTAGGTTTAGGGCATATTACGATCTCCATTTGAAGACAGTTTATGAGAAAATTATCTCTATTCTCAGATATTTATATTATGTATCCTCTATTAGATATCAATTTTACGTGACATATTATGTTTTGTAGAGCACAATTTAATTTGGACTCTCAAAATCCCTTAAACGATATATCTGTGTAACTGAATCAGTAACATTTTGTCAAACATCTTTTACCAACAATATTATCTTTCTCTTGATGAGTATAGAGATGTCTCCGTTCGCCAAAATCCTAGGTTGAATGAAGATAAGAAAAACATGAATTCCAACTTCATGGTTGAATGGATAACTTTCGTAGTTTGACTGCATGTTATCCATTTAACCATGTCTTACTATTTGGAAGATACTTGTAATATTAATGAAATCTAAGAGATCAGAACAACGTAAGCGGTTTGCACGGGAGGAACAATATCTCGATCTCACTTATTTGGTAAAGGCCTTATTATAACTCCAGTAGAAACCATTCGTTACGTCTAATTTAATGTAGGCGTCGCCCATTCCCATTTTAGTATATTGAACATACTTCTTTTTAATCAGATAACGAATCTTCCTGGATTCAATCTTATGTTCAGGAAATTTCTGTGGTTCTATCAAAAAGGCATGTCCAATTAACATAACGAACCACAACTCCCGCCAATTATCTCTATAGGTATCTACTAGAAACGCGACTTTTGAGTTTTCTTGTATATTCCTTATTCTCTTCAGCTCTTTGAATGAAACAGTCTTGGGTTTCTGATCAAGTGGAATAAAAATATGGGAGTCATATACAAGAAAAACAACTGGAGTAATGTAAGGTTGCAGATTAGATGCAGCTGTGGCTAAATGGGCAACTTTAGCAGATTTTACTAATTTTAGCATCTCACTCAGATTCAAATTTTGGATCAGTAGAATTGTATTGCAATAATAATAATAATAAAAATAACGATTAGCTTGTTATTAATCTAAATGTACGTTGGACGAAGTATTCATTTGACACTGATGATTTCTCGTTGGGTATGCAGAACTCTTGCATTTAAGAGGTAATCTATACGAAGTGATTCGTGCTATCAGATAGCATGAGAATAATTACATTCGCAGTAGTTCTATCTTAATAGGTTAGGCAGAATTTTTGTTATAATAGTATTCAAGCCCTCCGTTTATAAGGCACTTGGCGGACAATGCACCATCTCGAGGTAATAATTGTTCAATTTCTGAAGCCTTTATAAGTAATACTTCTAATCTTTTTTACAATGTCATATACAAAATACATGTATCTGATTGTGGTGGCTACTGCGCTAACATCTTTGATTTTAGTAGGGGCTACAAGTGCGTATGCACAAAATGAGAAATATAGAGCAAAACTAGATGGAAACAATGAAGTTCCTCCACAAGACACTCCTGCCGAAGGAGTCATCAATTTCAAGACCAAAGACGATATGTTGACTTGGAAGGCGAACATAACAGGTCTTTCCGAAGCAACTGGTCTACATATCCATCAAGGAGCTTCGGGTCAGAATGGGGATGTAATCGTGGATCTACTCAAGCAAAGCAAGCACTCGGATACTCCAAAAGGAATGATGATGAGAGGGAATGTAACAGCTGCTAGCCTTCAAGGACCAATGCAAGGTAAAACGATAGAAGATCTAAAGGCAGCCATGGGTGGTGGAAGTACGTACGTGAACTTACATACAACAGATCATCCAGATGGGCTAATTAGAGGCCAATTAAAACAAAAGGGAACTAATGCCACAGATTCAGCGCCTGACACAAGCAGCGCGGATAATTCGACAGGTAATGTTACCGAGTCAGGTTAGTCCTCTTCCTGCGATATATATAAAAAACCATAAAGTTCCTTTCCTTCCCTTTTTCTTTGGGCAAATGTAAGAAAGTCTGAGTTGAATTTTGAAGCAGGAATTTTCCCATGCTTGAATAAAGTACAATTTGCGAAGGTTTAGTAGGTAGAAAATTGAATTTTCGTACAATAATGCCGAGTCAAAAGAAGTTACCTGAACTTAACAATACAAATAGAATTGCAAATTGATTCATTTACGATCACATTTAGTTTAGTGGGAGGACTTGTGGCGACCGGTCTCATGACAATCCTGGAAATCCCATTTTGGAAAAGATGGGGATTGACAGGCATATTAGAATGGCATGAAAATCAAATCTTGTCAATAAAATTTCTTAGGCTTTCGCCTTCGAATATTCATTTTGCTGGGATATTCTTCTTGCACTTTTTGAATGGTAGTATTGGCGGAGTTGGGATATTACTTGTAATGGTACTCTTACCTTTCCTTACTGAAATTCATCCACTAGTATTAGGTCCGTTATATGGGCTACTACTTTGGGTGCTTACTCTCCTTACAATTCACAAGCAACTTACAGGAATAAATCCATTTAAGCACCCACTTGGATATGGACCAGTTACAGTTAGCTTTGTAGGGCACATGATCTACGGGTTATCATTGGCATGGCTCATATTGAACCTTCTTGAAACTGAAGTATCAAATTTTTGAAAAGGTCAAAGTGAATAAGAATAAAAGAGTAAGTCTCCTCACACCATCCTCGTCTTAGTCTAATCGACCCTTTCACGTGATCCTATGCAATGAAAGAATGTTGGCCGTCATAATTTTCGCAACAAATGCGTGTTCTAGACGTGGAGACATCTATTTCTCGAATAATTCGGCAAATTCACTTTTTCTTGAAATAAAAATGAATGTACAAATCTCTTGTGACGATCGAGTGGGCAGTAATGGATCATCATGTTTTTCATGCTGTGCTAACAAAGGCCGTTACAAATGAGTCGGAAGCTAAGCCTAAGAATAGTTGGACCCCAGAATAAGCCTAACACGGGTCCAACTAATTCTACGAGGATTGACGGAAGTCTTTTGTCAAGTTATATTGGACAACATAATTTATAACGATGATACGCAAGTAGAGCAAAGAATTATAGACAAATTGAAAATTTATGCTAATTTGCTTTTGATCAATGTTAATTAATAATGCCAGATTCGTAGGGGTGGCGTTTTTGTCGGAATGTTATCTTCATAAATTGCTGTACGAACAAAGTAACTTCTCTAATTGGATTACTCGATGTAATAGCTAATTTTTTTAACCACTTTTCGATCATATAGTCAGTTGATTAGGATAGAAGTTATTATGGCTGATAATGATATCAGCAAGGTAAGCGAAGGACTAAAGAGAATAGGTGTTGGCGGTGTAACTGCTTTGAAGGTAAAAGGAAGAGGAAAGACCATTCCAGCTAGCCTTCATGCTTCAAAGGGTACAGAGATGTTCACACCAGAATTCAGCGACAAGTACTTAGTTATTGTCTTTTTGCCAGATATAAAAATAGACGAAGCCATTAAAATAATACGAGAGAATTCAAAAATTGGAAAGATCTTTGTGACTCCCGTAATTCGTGCAGTTGATCTTGGCACCGGCGCTGAAGACGAGGAAGCTATCTAAGAGTTAGCGGTATCAAAAATTCGTGAATGTATAAGTGGAAGAACTAACCATTATCGACCATGACAGCTGGAAAGTACTTTAATAGGGCTGTTATTGCCCTTGACGCTCCACATATTGGATTTGTGGTTAGGGAAACACCTCAACTTATAGTAGTTTTTGGTGAGAGAAATGAAAGATACGATATTCCCGTTTCAAAGATTCAGCATGTCAGCAAGAATGTATTGGTAGGCCTTAACTTTTCAGAAATTACAAAAATGTATAAGGTGCCAAGGGAATCTCCGCTTCCCACTTCTCAATATGTAGACCCGTGGGGTTCTAGTGGAAAGGTGGATTTGACAGAATATATGCGGCGATACGGAAAAACGCTATTCAATAAAGGTGTGAGATTGGAAAATGAAGATCATGTAGGGCACGTAATGAAAGAGACCGATGATGTGATAGTAGTATTTGGCGAACATGATTACAGGTTTGATGTGCCCAAATCCAAAATAACATTTGTTGGAAGAAATGTGATTTTGGGTATGAACTGGGATGAGCTTTTCAAATATAAAGTTGATAAGAATTCTCCGTTACCAAACCATGAACCTCTAGACAAGCTAGCTGAAGAGGAAGTGAACGTGTTACTTGTTAGCCCAACTGAAATTGAAGAAAAGGACAAGAAAAAGCAGATAGATAGAACTAGCAATGCTGTCCTAAATAGGATGATTGGAGATAGTAGTCCTGCGAATATTTCTTCAAAAAAAGTTTTAGACTCTGAAACACTTTCGATGCAGAGACAAGATAGATTTTGGGATGCATTAAAGGAACGTTACCAATATAATACTTCAATAAAGCGAGGTCAGGATTTCCTCCTTAAACATGTAAGCTCCAAAATCCCCCTTGTTATTATATTTGTAGATTTGGTCGGATCGACCAAAATGAGCATGACACTACCAGCAGACAAACTTGTTACGATAATCCGAGCCTTTTCATATGAGATTTCCTCTGTAGTAGAAAGCTACGAGGGATACGTTCTCAAATATGTAGGCGACGCGGTAATTTCCTTTTTCCCCTCCGGCTTTAACAGATATCTAACTTATGACAAAGCAGTGCGATGCGCAGAATCTATGATTACAGTCATAAAAGAAGGAATTAACCCTGTATTAAGTAAACAAGATTATCCAGAATTAAAGTTAAAAATTGGTATGGATGAAGGAGAAAATGTTATAGTTCAGTACGGCTATGATAGGAGCTCACAAATTGACATTCTTGGGTACACTATGAATGTGGCCGCCAAGATAACTTCGCATACTGGCCCAAATGCTATGTCTGTAGGTCACAATATCTATAAACTACTTCATCCGAAAGTTCAGGCGAATTTCAAAGAAATATCAAATCTACTTGATGACTGGAAATACCTCGATAGCAATACTGGACAGCTATACAAGGTATATACTTCAAAGTAGTATGGCAAGATGGATTATTTTTCTTACACAGATTAAACCGTACCGTTATTACTTTTTATTATATTTTTAGTAGCACCGCGCCGATACACTAGAAGTGTGTATGCTAAATCACAAATGAATATGGCCACGTACAAAAAAGGCATCAAATACGACTCTCGTGAAATCGGCTGGTATAAATAAAATGCAAGACTACTTACCCCTGTACCTAGCATCTTGAGTAGTGCTATGTAAATGGATTGGCCCCGCAGATCATTTCTAGTAAAATACATCCACAGGAAAAGAACAGACATCATCAGATTCTGTCCAAAAGCTGCGTATGCACCGTTCCAATCCTGAAATTCGTATGTAATAAATAGTATAGTGCAGAACGACAATACAAGAGCAAATCCGAATATCACATAAAACTGTCCCAGTGAAAGGAACGTAAATTCTCTCTTGCCAAACTTTAGGAATTGGAACGCTATAACAACATCCAATGCGAACCAGGCATAATTTATGTAAAGTTGAGGAGGAGAATGAGGGTGAACAAAAGCAAAAATTGCTTCCCATGAAATATTAGCACAAAGCGCGGCTAGCGGCATGCCGTATGTTTTGTCTTTGAATCCTTGTCTGATGATTAGTAGGTATGCAATAGACCAAAAAATCCCACCTACTATCATCAACTGCGTATACAATTTTTGTGACACCTATCTTCTTGTAGACGTATATTCTTTTGTTACGCAAGTTCCTTGATTATTATTAATCTAAGAATTTCATAGCTACAATAATTGACATACCACTTTATTGCAGAGTAACAAAATATTAATTGACTACTACTCTACCTTTCATAAAAGGAAAGCTCATACGAAAGTAGTTTAATGTTTAATGTTCCTGGTGAATCAAAAGATGCTTGTAAGGAGATTAGTCTTGAAAAATAAACACTATCTCCCACTGATAATATTTTTTAAGATATGCCGATGACAATGTGGGTTTTTTTCTGCTTCAAAACACAACAAAGTGACAAAATCCGGATTTGGATTTGTAACTGATTTAGAAATTTCCCGAAGAGTATCTAAATGGGCACTCGCATTGGCGCTACGTGAAATTTCCTTTCGATATTCTGATTCAAAATTTTTCCACGTAATTTCTCTTTTTTTCCATTTTCTAAGCAAGTTCTCTGAAGGAGCCAACGCCGGGTACCATATGTCGTAATGTGCATTCTTTAAACGCCCCGGGTATCGGGCAACCAACAGCCTTATTCCATCTGTATCTTTTTTCAGGTCGCGGATTGATTTTGTTTTGATGATCAATTATTACTACTTCCCTAACCAAAGATTACAATACGCGGTCGAATAGAATCCCTTCCGCAGTAGGGACAATATCTCGGACCAATTCTGGTAGAAAATTCTATTATCTGAAATATTAGCTTGCAGGCTGTACATGAGAAAGTGGCAGCACCAATTGGTATCATGTTTGAATAATGCCACTAATCCTTATTTATTCTAATTATATAAATAAGAAGCGCCAATTGAAATTGCTGACTACATTTTCAAAAGCCTAAAAGACATGATGAAAACTACGAATATTACAGCGGCGCTTATCCAAAAGGTGTTTCCGCCTAGCAAATCATATAAAATCCCGCCCGTTATTAGGCCAATAATGCTTGCCAGTCCTCCGAAACTGCCTGCTACACCCTGTACAGCTCCTTGAAGAACGGTTCCAGCACGTCTTGATAATATAGACATGAATGAGGGCCACATGAGCCCGTTGCCTAGCGCAAACAAAATCAATGCTGTGCCCACTGAGATTAAATTATTTGAGGTGAACAAAACAAAATTTGTACCTAGAATTAAGCTACCAATAATAACTAGCTTTTCCTCAGAGAATTTTTTTAGTGCCTTACGTAAAATGGGACCTTGGACTAAAACCATAACTCCACTAAGTATTGCATAGAATATTCCCAACTGCGTTACTGACCATTTTAATTCATTGGCTGCATGAGCAGGAAACGACGCATAGTACACATTAAATCCTAGAAATATCAGAAAATATAAAACAAGTAAGAATTGAATATGCTTTAGCTTGAAAACGCTACGTAGGTTAGATTTTTCATGAGTGGGCGGTTCGTAGCAATCCTTGCACTCCTGGGAAAATACTTTTCTAATAGTTCCCCCTTCGGGTATCAATATATTATTTGACAAGGGCTTTGACTCTTGTAACATAAAATATAAAATAACCAAAGTAACAAATGACAGCACCAACGCAGCCAGAACTGGCAGAATTTCTCCATAGATTGTGCCCCCAAGTATTCCTGCGATTGCTGGACCCACAATAAAGCCAAGATTAGATGAAATAGCCATTTTCCCAAAATTCTTACTTCTATTCTCGTCTGTTGATATGTCTGAGAGGTAGGCATTGGCGACGGAAACATTACCTCCTGTGATTCCATCAATAGCTCTGGCAAGAAACAATAAAAGTATTGGAAGAGTTATTACAATGGTTCCAAAAAGTGGCAAATTATAAGTAACTGCATTATCAGCTGGCAAAAACAACGCGATAAGAAAAATCATCCACCCAATTGAAGTTCCTGCATTGCTTATTAGAAGAACTTTTTTTCTTCCGTAAACATCAGACCATCTGCCCAATAGCGGAGCCCCAATAAGTTGAAAAGCAGGATATGTTGCAGCCAATAGTCCATATACTATTGCATTACCTCCAAATTTCATAACTACGAAAATCAAAAATGGGAGAACAATGCTAAAACCAAGCGTGCTTATCGAATTGACTAATAATATGGGTAATATTCTAGGTTGACTTTGCGTACTAACACAAATACTTAGACAGTTTCTATTAAATATTGGGACAGCTACTACTTGTTATCTGTAATTTTGGGATTTGCGTAACTGGATATTTCGTACTTTTCTTCTTTCAAACAATTTCATGCTCATTCTCTATCTGTATTTATCTAGTAGATATAAGTAAGTTGGCCGTTGGCTTGCTACTCACCTACTTGACCAATAAATAACCCCGGGCCACACTTGTAGTAGTATCTGCAATTTCTGAGTCTAAGGGAGCGATACTTTCGATTAATATCCTAATCTGGTATATACCTCTTTCAGGGAACACTAATTCTAATCTACCCTCAGCATCATGAAGTAATGTTTGATTGCTCTGTTTAAAAATTGGGTTTCCGTTGTTGTCCAGAATTTCAAGGCTATAGGTTACATCTGCTGCAATTGGCTTATCGGTGTCAGGATCTTTGAAAGACAGAGTTATTATTGATTTTGAGTTAGCTGTCAATTGTTTAGGAATAGAGTCAAGGGTTATACCGGCCTGGCCATTATCAGTAACAAGATCGGTAGAACTCAGTTGCTCATGGGAAGTCATTTGTTCCACCTTAAATGACATCGTACTATTTCCCAAATTTGAAGTTCTATTTTTCATCAGGTCCGCAAGGCTTTGTTTATTCATTAGTAGGTGTACAATGGTGTTGTTTACAGACGAATATGGATCTATAGTAACTGACCTTCCAGTAAGCGGTTTACCATTCAAAAATGCTACCAAATCAAAGGGGGACGCGTTAAAAAGAAGTCTTGGAAGTTTTACTTCTTCATGAATCAGTATGTTCTGATGGTTAATTCTTGAAAGGTTCCAATTAAATGGCATTGTCCAAGATACCGTTTTAATTTCAGGGCTAAATGTTGAGTTAATTATTCGGTCGTAGTAGGATATTATAGTAACGTTATAGTTCTTATTATCACTTGCTACCATATTATTTTTTACATCAGCAACACTTAACCAGGAGTTAAATGCAAGACCTGTTGAGGGTAACGTAATATTATCAGCTCTAGTCCCCAAACTTTGCAAGTTTATTGAGAGACGGTATAAACCTGCCTCTAATAATACTGGGCCCTGAATCGTAATATTCCCAGTCTTTGTACTCCAAATCTTACTTGAATCGAAAGTGGAGTTAGCTCGTCCATGATCGTTACCTGCATCCTTAATTCTTATCTTAAGTGGCCCTGGATCTGAATGAAAATTTCCATTCATAATGACGCGATCATCTTTGTACAATGTGACAAGAAATGACGTATTTTGGATTACTTCTTCTGTATTATAGTCAAAAATACTAATTTCAATAAATCTGTCTTGCCTATCTTCAGGAGTCAGTATGCTTGGACTGACCTTCGTAGTTAATACTAAATCTTGTCCATTAACACTAAAGGGAGGCAGTGTTTCATTGGAAAAACCGTCTCCATATCCGCTTTGAATGAAAGTCCATTCATAAAATAGACTAGGAATTCCTACAGGGCCAAATGGTATCAATAGTGAAATCGAAATTATGAGAATAGTAGTTGAAGTAATAGAGTCCATTACGGTCAATTTACCTTCCTTAGCTCTTTTGGATTTAGTTTGTTATGAATCTAACCTCTGCTAATTGAGGCCTAATTTCCCGGTTAACTCATCGACTCAGCATTTTTGTCTAGCAGCGCCATTACGACTCTAAATTTTTAACTAATGTAATTAACTACTTCGAATCCATTCATGTATTGATACGTCGATCAAATCCTCGTGCCTCTCACTCAAATATGATCATGGAAAAATATTGATTGACATAAAAGAGGACTATAATTAGTATCTAAATTCATAACTAGGCAACGCCGGCGGTGGATTACCATACACTATTGTAATATCTTCATGGTTGTAGATCGGAGTATCTCTATATTGCTTATCTGTTACTTGTGTACCATTAATATACACATTTATTGTTTTATTCTGTGAATTGTCACCCGTGAAGTCAATGATCTGATCGTTGGTGAACTTTTTACCCCATATATCAAAAAATTGCCCCAAGGTAAATGTCCTATTTTCTGGAGATTCTATATGGATTATTCCTGAAATATCATGAGTGTGCAGCCAATAAATACAATCAGGAGGCCTGATACCTATACCTGCAGGAATAATGTAAGATGATCCGTTAATAAAAATATCCAAGTGAGCATGATAATGAAAATTGAAATGTTCAGTTTTGTCACACTTTATGCCACTAATTTCAGGATACTGCGCAAAAGCAATATTTTTAGTCAAGGGCTGTAGTCCTGAGAAGATTAAGAAGCTGAACAAAAAGCCTACTAGCGTTGAGTGAATAATTATCTGAAAGTATTTCATGGGATTCAGAATGCTATTAGGAGTAAAAAAACTAAAGCTCGTTTTATTTTACAATTTGTTTCAATTTTTAAGATGTGAATAAAATTCGTTTCAATATCGTAATCTGGCCACAATTGAACAAAAGTATCTTTCGACACATTTATGAGAACTGCCATGATAGCTGAATTAGCTGTACGACGATAACTTCATTTTCAATTCATTGCATCTTTAACGACTATTAGTTCATTTATTTTGGGAGTATCCTGTACAATGCTCCCGTTTTATCGACTCTATCTGCAGATACTACATACAAATAACCATCATTAGGTCCAACCTGCAAATCAGTAATGGTTCCAAAGTTCTCGCCAAACATGGTAGCTAATTCTCCATCTTCATTCAAAATCTTGTTCTTTGTGGAATTAGGGAGAGATAGTTCTGTCCTGTTGTCATTCAACTTGAAATGAAATAACCTTCCGTTACCCACTGATCCGACAAACATATCATTGAGGTATTGAGAACCAAGCTTTGTTGAATTCAAAAATATTAAGGCGGTAGGAGCCACAGTACGTTCCCATACAAGTTTTGGCGCGTGATATTTCCCCTTTCCTTCAAAATCTACCAAACCATCAGGTTTAATTGTGAAGATGCCAACTTGCTGACCATAAATATTCACGGGCCAAAATCCCTGAATTTTAGCCCACCCTCCATTAAATCCGGGTTCAACTAGGTTGATTTCATCTCCAAAATCCGGTCCATTTTCGGTATCCCATAAATTTCCGGTTAAGGGGTCGAATCCTAGACCAAAGCTGTTTTTAACTCCATAACCATAGTACAAGTTCAAAGGATAGGTAGAACCGATTATTCCGTTACCGACAGGTTTGCCATCCTGTGTAATTCTTAAAATGCCTGCCCTACCATCAACATTTACCCCTTCAGCATAATTTTGAGCTTTTGTATTGTATTTTTTATCTTTGTTAAATAAGTCGCTGTCCAACAAATCACCAACAGTTAGGTATAGATAGCCATCAGGTCCTATGATGATTTCTCCACCAATGTGACTGGGACCAGGTAACCCCGGTAGCTTGAGCAATAATTTTGGGTGGAGTAGTTTACCTTCCGATTGTATCCAATCGTATCTGTAAACATAGCTATTGCAATTTGTTTCAGAGATGCAATGGCTGTAGAACAAGAATACATTCTTACGAGCGCTATCGTTGTTGGTATCCTGATCCAGTCCTTGCCCGCCAGGAGCAGCTGCTATTCCCAACAGTCCACTCTCGTCTTTACTGGTCACGTTTACTCTTAACACCGTGTCCAAAACCTTTCCGTCCTTTATTCTCAATACTTCACCATCATTTTTGGAAAGCATTAAGATATCATCAGGACCAATAAAGACCATATTTGAGGGAAAATGTGGAATTTTTGAAACTAATTCAACCTTTAAGTTAGGATCTTGCAATTTGGGTTGAACCAAATCAGCTGTTTCCTTACTGGAAGATTGGGCATTCACTGGAAAAACCACTATCAAGACTAGAATTGCCAATAACCCTACTGTAATTGTTAGAATCTTACTCAAATGTTCTCGGTGGTCATGGGCCATCATGTTAGCACAATTACCAATATTCGATGTCAACTTTTTCCAAATCCCGATATTAAAGAACCCAATTCTAACGAATTCTCCACTAATTGGCATTCAGGTGCTTTCCGGAAATTTCGCTACCTATAACTTCAAAAAGTGAGAATCCGTCATATTTAGATCCAGTAAGCTGCGAATCGCAATTGTCGTCAGTTGAAGAACCCCAAGGATAAGGATCACGACCACCAGTCCCATCTGTCACTACTGTTATGCTAGGACTGTCGGGTTTACAAACCTGATACCCATGATTATGTCCTTGCAACAACAATGTAAATTTTGGGTATTTCTCCTTCATAACAACATAAAAATCCCTGAAGCCTTCTATTTCACTTTCAGGATGATGAGCAGAAGGATTTGTTACAGCCGGCTTATGCTGCGCCACTTCTATAGTTCCGATATTTGGGTCGGCTTGCCATTTTTTAAAGTCAGCCTGAAGTTGTTTTTCTTGCGATGATATTGAACTCTCAGTATTGACTATCTGGAATGCCACATTCTCATGAACAAATCCAAATGTACTTGGATGTCCAGATAGCTTTTCCAGTTCTCCACATTCATCATGATTACCACAAGCAGCAAGGACGTTGACTCCCTGTTCTTGAAAGTATTCAAAAACGCATTCCTCTTGACCATATCCGATATCACCTAATAATATATGAATAAACGCATCAGTAGCCTTCATCCCTTCTGCCACCATCTTTCCGGTATCATTACAATCTATATCACCAACTGCAGCAAATTGCCATGCGAATACATAAGATCCGTGAAAAACTAAAGGGGTTAACATAGCTGCTAGTATTACTATCATTGATTTACCATCTAACTTTGGCAATACACCTCCGAGTCTTCTTCCCGGGAACATGACACTGTGGAAAGTTCCAGAGATGACTTTTGTGTATCTACGATAGTAGCTTTTCAGCACTATCTAAATTCACTTTGATTTGGTCTACCAGTGCCTGTACCTCGTCTACAGTTTTTTTATCTTTTATCATTTGTCTTAGATCTTCACGAAGTAACACTTCTGTATCTTCCATCAATTTCTGGTCTTGCTTTGCAAGGTCAGATTCAATGAATTCAAAATTATCTAAATACGCTTTTGTAGCCAATTCTTCTGCTTCAGCGTAATTTTGATTCTGGTGGTTCTCGATCACTTGTGTTAGAAGGTCTCGTATGTTATTGATTAGTTCTATGGGCTTGTTTCCAGATTCTTCGGCAGCTTGCCCTACCTGAACAAGAGAAATTCCGGCTAAGCTAGCCATTTTTTGGTTAATATCATTAACTGACGTTTCAATTTCTGCCGGATCAGATTTGGTTTCAACTTTCGCCTTCAGAGTAGAAAACAAACTCATTACTTCATCTGCTGAAGTCTTCGTTGAATCATTAAGCATCGATGATGTCTCGTTAAACAAGGATCCTGCTCTTGATATGAACCCATTTGCATCCTGAAATTCAACTATTTCCTTTATTACTCCACCTTCTACACCCTCTTCGTATTCCGCCTTCGCAGTGTCGAGCAGGTTAGTGATGGCCATTATATTCAGAGTACTGTTATCTTCTGGAACAATTAGCTTGATTGCATTGTCTAACATCCCATTGACCTTGGTAGTCTCTCCTACAAATTGGGTTGAATCTAATTTTTCCACATTCTTGGATAAATCATCCAAAGATGTAGCTAGTGTAGTATTAAGATTACCATCGACGTTAGCAAGTTTTACTTCTATCAAGTCATACAATTCTGCTATAGGGTGAAGAACATGAGCTAGAGTTAAGGTATCGTTTCCATTCTCTTTGTTTGCCACAGCCTGTTCAAGATGGCCCTTCATCTGTTCAATATTTGATACAAATTCTACCTTTTTGTCGCCTGATTGCGACGATGCAATATTAAACGACATATGCTGCAAGAATAGAAGGACAAAGATCGTACTGCTTATCACGGCAAGGCCACAATATTTTCTGTTACTTGGATTAAATCTCATCATAATTACGACGCTCTAATTATACCAGCCCAATTTAAGGATTGGGCAGATTCTCGAATCTGAGAATTATCAAATTCTAGCTAGCCATATGGCAGCACTCACTTAGACGTATTATGATACATGTTACCATGTAGCGTACTCTTTGATACTTCAATAAGCATATAGGAACCCTCCCTCTTTATAGGAAGGGTTAGCAAGTTAGTAATACACCATCAAATATTTTTTAAGATTATGGAAATTCCTTAGGCCCATGATCAAAGGCAAAGTAATTTGGTCTTTTCTCAAATAGAGAATCATATATCTGAAATAAATATTAGTATATAATTAAAAAAGCCTACTGGAAAACTCAAGTATTAAGTAATCTAGAAACCAAGAATAAGAAATCACACACCTACCCAGGATTGAGAGTGTCCATAAATTCTGGGTAGGATCTATCATTAAACAAATAAATTGAAAGAATAGTAGGAAAGTTGATTGCTGAAATGCAGTACCTATCTGGATAGGAGATCCTATCCGGCATGTTCTTGGTAAGGGCACGTTCCTTGCCGGATAGGAGATGAGCGTTCTCTCCACATCATGATTCGATTGGACAGCATCCTCCTCCTCCTATCACAGATCATGAGTGACTTTTGATGCCTGATTGCATTACACATAGAGTAGGGGATATGTCTCAAGCAAGATAGGAACATTTTGTTATTTAAACATCATAGATGATTCTATGATATGAAAATCAACATATACCTTAAGTAGGTATCAACGAAAGTTCAATGACGTGGTCTTGATTGGTTCCTCTCTCTGCACAAAGTCATTTATCCTCATTCTGATTTTAATTATTGTCATGGTAAACAACAACAGTAACATTCATGCACAAAGACAAGGAGTAACTGAATCTGATTTCAGTCTTATAGCAGCAGGTGACTGGGGATGTGATGAGAAGGCGCAGAGAACTGTCATGAACATTCAAAATAAGAAACCTGACCTGGTGTTAGCATTGGGTGATCTATCTTATCAGAAACATGCTGACTGCTGGTTTGATATGATGGGCCCACTTTTAAACAAAACCAAAATCGCAATTGGAGATCATGAATATCATTTCAAAAATAGTTCGAGATTTAAGCAG
Source organism: Nitrososphaeraceae archaeon (assembly GCA_036558405.1). GTDB lineage: Archaea > Thermoproteota > Nitrososphaeria > Nitrososphaerales > Nitrososphaeraceae > TA-21. Next base: position 19,365 of record DATBFR010000109.1, read on the forward strand.
TATGTTGATAAATTCCACCTTGTAAACCAATACTACTCTTTCAATTACGAAAACATTCACTTTTTGGGCATGTCCGCAGAGATCCCGTTTGACAAGAATTCAAAACAATACAAATTTGTTGAGTCTGATTTGAAGTCTGCGTCAAGCAATACGTCAATTCAGTGGATAATAGTGTTCATGTACGAATTGATATATTCTTCTCCTACCTTCCATACGGCGAATGAAAATTTGAGGGATACATATCATCCTCTATTTGACAAATACCATGTTGATCTCGTATTGCAAGCACACAGTCATAATTATCAGAGGTCTTTCCCCATCTCGTACAATGACAATAAACCTTCGAGTCCCACAATTAACGCAAGAGATAAAGAGGAATATTCTGACCCAAAAGGGAGCATATTCGTAGTCGCAGGTACGGGAGGTGCCGATTTACACAACTTTACAGGACAAGAACCTTATATCGTCACACAGTTTCAAAGATTCGGTTTTCTCAAATTAGATACAATTCAAAACGGTACAACTTTGGTTGGCACTTTTTATGAAAACAGGGAAGCAGCAAATAAAGATAATTTCATTATTACTAAGTCACTGAAGGAAGAAAAATAGTATCTAGTAACCGAAATCAACTGTTTAATTAATAGGATGACTTAAGGAAACATACTTGTCTGATATTCGGAAATTTACCAAAATCCTTACTGCAGTAGATGGCTCAGACCATTCTATTAAAGCAGCTAATTTAGCAATTTCATTTGCAATAGGATACAATTCAGAGTTAATCCTCTTGTATGTAATCCCTGTCGATTTAGGAATGTTTAATTATTCTCCACCCAGCGTGGAAGAAATGAAAAACGAGGCTCAAGTATTTTTGGACAATTTGAAATGGAATGCACTTGAGAAAGATAAGAATATTCGAGTAAGAACCGAGTTGATTGCTTCTCCCTCAGTAGTCGGAGGAATAGCAGATTTCGCTGATAATGAAAATGTTGATTTAATTGTGGTAGGTACAAAAGGGAGGTCTGGTTTAAAGAAAATGTTACTTGGAAGTGTAGCATCAGGAATTATCAAGTATGCACATTGTCCTGTAGTAGTATCTCGCTAAATCATTGACTAGTTGTCAAAATCGACTAGTTGTCAAAATCGTCAAACCGAGACCTTGCGATACTATTAAACGCAGATAACTTCCAGCACAGGTCATCTGAGATAACTAGAAGCCATAAATAGGAAAAAATATACTTGTTATTCAATTTGTCAGAAGACAAAAATATCCTACTCGTAAGACGTGTCATTGACGCTCTAAACACAGGAGATTTAAGCAATGTTTCAGAGTTCATTAGTCCAAATTACTTTAATCATGAATCTCAAATGGATCCTGTCAGATCTAAGATGAGAGGGCCTGAAGAATTTACAGATACAGTAAAGAACATTAGAAGTGCAATATCCGACCTACAATATAAAGAAGACGAAACTTTGGTATCGAATAATAAAGTAATTTCTATTGTAACTGTAACAGGGAAACACACAGGAAGCTTTTTTAATTTTATACCTCCTACAGGCAAGCCATTATTCTATCAAGCAGTTCACATACATACTATTGGTGAGGACGGAAAAATTGTAGAACATAAGGCAATTCGCGATGATTTGGCGTTAATGTATCAGCTGGGGGTAGTGAAGGCATCATCTACACAATATAGAAATTTTTTAGAAGGATGGAAGGGCGGTGATCATAAAAAAGAATCGACAAAACCCTAACCGATAGCGTTAGTAAAGCTCGGTCTCTGCAAGGCTGTCACTCATTGAGGTATGCGCCTTCACGCTCATATAAAATTATAGTACTTTAACCCGGTTTAGTTCGGAATTTGTCTCTATATTTTCAAATATTTGATAAAGTTTCATATTAAATTATTAAATACATATAATTAATAGTGAGTAGATATTGCTGTATGGTGAGATTATACATGGAATCTGATGTCCCAGAGGAAATTAATGATCATCTTAAGATTTTTGGCAAGGCTGCCGAAGAAGTAGATTACAATAGTGTTGGAGAATGTCAGTTTTGTAATTCTCGTATTGACGAATTCGGGTACTGTGCATGCGGGGGAAACTTGGGGGTCAGTTAAGGGTTGCCACATGCTCTTTTGTAAAATATTACTGCCAATAGAGTAGATTAGCAACCTATCAATAATTATATTTATGAGTAGCCATCTTGAAGTAAAAATACCCATATCGCGCCAGCAACGGAGTACTTTAACTGAATTGAAGGGTATACTAGCAATTCCGAATAGTACACGCGGTTTAGTCATATTTGCACACGGTAGCGGTAGCAGTGCGACGAGCTCACGAAACCAAAAAGTTGCACACATGCTTAATGACAATGGCGTTGCTACGTTACTATTTGATTTACTTACTGAAGAGGAACAGGAAAGTGATGTCAAGGCACAGGACTTGATGAATAAAGTGCCTGGATTGATCCTGAATAAATTTAATATAGAGTTACTCACAGAAAGACTAGATGCAGTCACACAATGGGCTCAAAATAATCATAACGTGAAACATCTAACATTGGCTTATTTTGGTGCTTCTACTGGCGCTGCGGCAGCCCTATACGCTGCAGCTAGTTTCAAGGATGTCAAGACATTAATTTCACGTGGAGGCCGAACCGATTTAGTAGATCAAAATGCTCTCTCAAACATAACATGTCCCTGCTTGTTTATAGTCGGGGGTAACGATAAATTGGTAATTGACATTAACAAAAATACTATGAATTATCTGGTTAATGTTAAAAACAAGAAGCTAGAAATCATAGAAGGCGCATCCCATTTGTTTGAGGAAGAGGGTAAGATTGAGCAAGTAAGTGAAACGGTTAATTTCTGGTTGAAGAATTTAATATAATGCTTCATTGCTAACCTTCGTCATGAATTACTAGCCTGATATAGATCAAATAATGTCCAAATATCACTCAGTTCAAAAAAAGAGATGAAGGTCAGTTGGAGGTTCAGTCTTTAGGGAGTAACCCTGACTTTTCTAGTGCATAGTCAAATAGTTGTTTGGCCGTTTGAGGGTCTTTCGCACTTGCTTCTACCGTTAAATTTCCTTGACTTAATTTCAGGCTGTATGCCGTCATTACTCTAATAAGTGCACTCTATCTATTAATAAGTACAATACAATACATGGAAAGAGTATTTGTCGAACACCTACAAAATTTTCAGTACTTTACAGAACCGTCTCGTTAATAATTTACACTAGACAAAACCCCTTAGGAAATTGTAAGACTGAATAGATTTAACGCTTATTAAATTTGAAGTATATCATAATCGAATCGGCATGGAGAATCCATTCAGAATTTTTTCGCAAACAAGTATAAAAAGCACTCTACTATGCCACTTGTGTAAAATCACTCTTTCAGCATAAGTCGAATTTGACAATCATGTGATGACAGTCCCTAAATAATTACTCAATCTCGGAATTACTGAGACATAGAAACAACCATAAGAGCGCTATATAATTTTGATAACTGTTAGGCTCAAGTTCAGATCGCATCTATTGAGATTCAGGCTTCGCCTGAGTATGGGAATTAATATTAATTCTTAATGTGCATCTTACATGGATCAATTATACTGTACGGGTGAAAGGTGCTTCTTAATAATACCAATCAATTGAGGAATATGGATAGGTTTTTTTAGAAATTCATGCATTTGAGCATCATTTAATTCATCGTCGTACAAATCAAAAGCAGACATGCAAAAAATCTTTATTTTCTTGTCCAAGTCGTATACTTGCTTTGCTAACTGAAATCCATTCATATTTGCCATCCTTACATCAGTCAGTACTAAACAATATTCGGAGTGATGTTTATACAAGTGTTCCAATGCCATTAATGGATTGTCAAATCCTCTTACCGCATATCCTTGTAATTTAAGAGCCTCCGAGAAAAGTTCCACTAGGTCTACTTCATCGTCTATAACAGCGACGCAGCGTCGCAAGCCCATTTGTGAGACGTATTACTACACTATAGTATAAGAATATTAGCTTAATTCAAGAGTCAACAGATTGCGTACATTTTGACACTATTATATACAAAAACATTGCATGGTGACGAATTACACGTAATTGTTTCATATTTGTGAGAGCTTAATTGCAATTTTGATGGCAACTAAATGCATTGTTGGAATCTTTAAGACGGGGTTGTAAGCGGAACTAGCTTGTATATTCTCTGCAATGAAAATTGTAATACGGGACTCAATTAAATAATATCATTTTTAATTCATAATTGTTGAAAATTGGTGTCATCGAAGCTCCGTCTGTATTGGGCTTAAAACCTACAGGAGTACAAAACCTTCCAGAATCATTGAAGAATGCAAATTTGCTAAGTCGACTTTGTGCTCAGTATGTTGGAAGAATTGAAGCATCGCCTTATAATCCCAGCCGCGATAAAATGACCCATATACTAAATCCCATGAATATACATGATTACTCTTTACGGCTAGCTGAAGCCGTCGTACTTGTGTTAGAGGAAAACAAGTTTCCTCTAGTTCTTGGTGGCGACTGTAGTATACTGATAGGTAACCTTTTGGCTCTAAGGCGGTTAGGACAGTACGGACTTTTCTTTATTGATGGGCACGCTGATTATTATCAGCCAGAAGCATCACCGACTGGCGAGGTTGCCGATATGGAGCTTGCAATCGTTTCCGGCAGAGGACCAGATATTTTAGCAAACATTGAAGGTCTCAAACCGCTAGTTCAAGAAGATAACATTGTATTGTTTGGCCACCGAGATGCTGAAGAGGCAATTGCACATGGTTCTCAAAATGTGAGAGAAAGCCATATTTCTGTTATAGATTTGGAAGAAGTTAGGAAGCTTGGCATAGAGAAAGCAGCCTCAACAGCTCTGCGTAATTTACTTGATAAAAATCTTGAGGGTTTTTGGATCCATCTTGATGTGGACGTCCTCAATGATGAAATAATGCCAGCAGTAGATTACAGGATGAAAGGCGGAATGACATTTACCGAACTCAGTAACCTTCTAAGAATAATCTTAAAATCAGGTCGAGCCGTAGGAATGGATCTTACTATCTTTAATCCAAATCTTGATGAGGGTGGTATAATCTCGCGCAACCTCGTTGAATGCATGGCTGAAGGATTTTCTGGCTAATCATTAGCTTTGCTATTAAATAACTAAATCCTTAAATATTTTATTCTTAGGTTACGAATTTCATATTAATCATTTCAAGCAAGGGAATATATCGAAAATGAAAAGTAACATAGATTTCAAATCTATGATTATTACCCCGTTTGTTTTGCCTGTGTAAGTTTATTTCATAAAAATAAACGCAATATATATTTATTATACACTAAACAATCCATGATAGTCTTTCAAATGATTAATGTACGACTACCACAGTTTATCTAGTATTAAGTTATAGTAAAAATCATGAGCATATCAGATGATGAGTTAACTGGCTATATCGAGAGAGAGGAATCTGTGAATGAAAGTGGTGGAAACGGTGAGGCTATTGATGAATCAAATCTTTCTGGCAATAGTGATCAAGAGGGGGAAGTAGAAACAGTAGGTGAGAGATTATCCGAAGAAATGGATAGTACTAACGAACGAGGCACTAGTGTGGAGGAGGATCGAGTACTTGGTGAACAACAGGATTCTACTTCCTTAAACAAACCTGAGCAAGAGGAAGAGGAAGAAGAGGAAGAAGAGGAAGAAGAGGAAGAAGAGGAAGAAGAGGAAGAAGAGGAAGAAGAGGAAGAAGAGGAAGAAGAGGAAGAAGAGGAAGAAGAGGAAGAAGAGGAAGAGGAAAAGAAAGAGGGTGCGACACAACAACTCCGACGGGTGGATAAGTCTATTAGTAAATTAGAAAATGAGGTAAAAAAGCAAACTGATAGAACCAGATCTTTACAGGATTTGGTTAAGGGAATGCAGAAGCAGCTAGTACGAATTGACAAGACTCTATATTCTGTAAAGAAGGAACATGAAGTTATCAGAAAGAAACACACTCAACTTAATGCTATACAGAAGAAGGTTGACAGTTTGGATAAATCCATACGGACTTGGAAATCAAAGCCCAAAGCCATAAAGAGAAAAACAAAACCCAAAATAAACAAAAAGAAAAAAGGAAAAGGTCGTACTACTAGTAAAAGGTAGTAAAATACATTATTTTTTAGAAAAAGAACTACTCATTGGTAGACTTGTACACATTTCTAATCTGGAGGAATTAAGGAGATAGACATCCATACCCGTTGCCAAGATCATCATGTGACCCGTTGATTTTTAGTTCTTATTCATTATAATGACAAAATAGTTTTCAATAATGTCACATTCCTCAATAAATATAGATCAACAAAGTATAAAATGGGGCAAATCAAGAGCACATTTTTATTTACTAAGGTACAAATGATCAGATAATGACAATTGAAACAAGCTTTAGTATTTTTATAACCATCATGGTAATCATTATTGCAGTCTGTCTCACAATAGGGTGTACGTCTGCCTTCCGTGACCTGTTAAATCTTCATAAAAGACGAACTGCAATCCCAAATGATGGACAAACCAAGTCTAGCAGAGGCCATGGTAAATTTTAAGACAATTCTAACCGAATCCGTTAAAGCATGTCGTTACCCTCCTACTATATCCAGCGCCACTAAACTTGTTTAGATCTAAAAATACTTTTTCAATTGGAATGAATAAGTAAGTAGCAATTTCAGTTTCAGGATTGCATTTCTGTATTAATGAATAGTTCGACTCAAGGTGTCGCAATTTTGAATGCACCAGTGAGTCATTTCAGTAAAGAAGGACATTCTTTTATCAATCACTTATTACGAGACTTAGGTTGGGCGATATTTTCGGGTCTATCAAGGACACGATACAAGAATATTTGCAGACAGCTAGATTGAGATAACAAGCATACAATCAAAAACCATGATCATGGAAAATACTTATAGTAAATATTTACCTACAAACATCTCAGAAGTGGATGACAAAAAAGCTATATACTCGTATGCGGATTATGACATAAAGAGAGGATAGAATCTAGCTGGTAACACTAGACAGATAGGTTGATAATAATCCTATCCATTGACTCCTCTCTTTGCTTTTCTATATTTGCTTACCTTATCTATGATTCTATAATATATTGCTCCGAAAATATCATCAAAAGTTTAGGACTGTGAATTCCATATTATTTCATACGATTCATTTTCCGCAGTCAAAGGAGCATCAAGTTTTAACTCAAATTAGATCTGCCTTGTAGCCAAGCTCCATTGAAATCATATTTAATTTTACTATCATAAAGATCAGCTCATGAATACCAAAATAAAAAAGGAAAGAAAGAGCTGGGAACTACCAAATTCGAAATTGGATTAATCGTTACCTGTTTTTTCTAGCATCTCTTCAGGTTCTTTATAGCAATCCATGACCTCGTAGTCGGTAAGTGAACCACCCAAATCCTTTGCGGCCTTCAGGCAGTCTTTTTGTTCTTCATTTGAACCAGTGTAAACAGTAGATGCTTGAAAGTCGTCCCAGTCGATATCGTCATCATCACACTTCATATGATCGACAGCCTTTGCAAAATCACGCAATGATTTTTGCTTTTCACAATTTTTTTCACTTGGGTTACTATCGCCGTGATCTGTGCCGCTCCATTCGTCAAACTTTTCCTCGCCGAACGCCAAGTTATGGTTACTATATAAGGCCGTAACACCTATCGAAGCGATACCAATCGCTAGTACTAGACTAAATACTGTCTCAATATGCATGAAAAAACTTCTATAATTAGTTTACTATATATATATCTCGCTCATTTTTTATAGATAAAACAATGACTTTGCTCAAATAATGAGAAGACTTTCAATCCGAAAGTACATTATTTCTAGTTCTATCTCTCATTATCTGCATTATGATCAAAAAATCCAACTATAATATCTAGAGATCCTATATGTGTGTGCCGAATAACTAGAATTTCAAAATCTCATGAGGTCATCATGTGATTATCTAGCTCTCATTGTAGAAAACAATGAATTCACCTTAATTGAGTAAGCTAATTTAGGAAGAGAGTGGCGGAGGCCTGGCTTGTAGAAATATAGTAAACCAAAGAATTGAACGTACACCACCCAAGCAAGACCACCACACCGCCACCATGAATGGTACGATAAAAGGGATTCTTCTTGATCCATCTCAAATAGGCTTTGTGATTGATCGATCCTCACCTTGATCTTTTAATTCCATTCGAATCTAAATGATTGACCTTCGTGAATATTTCTCCTTGTCCATTTCGCCAAGTTTCTTTTAGATGAGGTTTGATGTAATTTCGATTGAGATCGATCCTTCTTATAATCGCCAGATTCTAAATTAGATTCGTATATTTTAAGCCCTTTGACTGATATAGGCAGGTCAAAATAGACTGTAAATTTTTCACATCCTACTAGAAATGTATTCTCAAAATATTTTTCAGGTTCTTCAACGTCATACTCTAATGTATAGTAACGCGCACGTTCCCCCTTGGATATTGGCTTATTAAAAATGGTAGTAAACTCCTTCTGATAAGGTTTATCCACACTAATGCTTGATATTTTTAATGGTAATTTATTCTCATCGTAGGTCACAATATTCAATTCATCAAAATTCTTTCCTGTATCAGTTGCTATGCCGTGCAATACTTTCTGAATTGGTTTTTCAGAGATATTTTCAATTTCATATCTTCTTTTATAATGCACTAGCATCTTTTTTACATCAATAATAGTTACATCTACCCTTATGTCCGGATAAATAGTTGTTTTTCTTAGTTTGGCCACTTCTCTACTCATCTTGCTCTTTTGCACTGCGCCATGAGAAGGAGGGTGCGGGTTTCCGAACCCCGTTCCATAGACGGAATATACTAGAAGATTCTGACCATGTTTTGTAGTGTAATCATGCAGAGGTTTTATGATTTTTTTGTATTCGTAGGATAACTGCCTTAGATCTTCTGCCGTCCTTGAGCTCATTAATATGTGACTATCTTCCCCAATGTCCATAATTCTTCTAGCAATAATAATACCAGGCCCCCAAATGTTTCTATTATTTAGAATATCATTCACAAGGAACACTGGGCCGCTGTGTATTCCAATTCTTATTCGTATACTTTCTGATGGAATCTTGCCCTTGTTATATTTCGCAATCCCTTTGCTAAGCTCTATCGCAAGATGAAGTGGAAGTTCGGGGCCTTGGGTGAAACCTATGACCATTCCATCACCTGTAGGCAGAACCAGCATAGCCTCTTTTGGTATTGATAGAAAAGAAGGACACTCCGAAATGAGCCTATTAAGAACTTCAATCTTCAACATTTGATTGCGGGTAGGAAACCTAGGATCTGAGAGCCCGACTATGTCAACGAAGAAAAAATGTGCGTGAACAAGTCCTACCTTCGGAGTCAGAACCATTCTATAACTGTATTTGTGATGCACTTCGATATATTAGATATTGTCGACTGTCAAGGAATATTTGCGATTCTAATCAATTCTAGCTTCAATCAAGTAGTTCAAACATTAACAGTTTGTTGCTCACTTAGTTAGTTTCAGGAGGGAAAATTTTCAAGGATAGTACTTTAATTCAAGTCTAAAGTGAAGTTAAACAAATAAGCAGGTGAGAAATACCTCTATCTCTAGTTTTATGAGGTCGGAAGGCCTATGTTTTTATGAAGCCAGTGGCTCGGCTGGTGGCACAACACCGCCTACTGCGAATTTCGAGAAATGTTCGGTTTGTAATTTGTAGATACAATCAGCCGATGGAGTATCTGCCAGCTGGGTCCTATTGATCTTAGCAGGTTGCCATTTCCCGGTTTGTTCATTGAATAAGCCGGCAGCCAATTTTGGACATCCATCGTCAAGTTTTACTGAATTTAATGATTTTAATGCTCCAATAATAATTTCCGGAGAAGAAGTAAACTTCGATGGATCGGAAAAGTTTAGTGTATTTGTTGCGTTAGGATTTAGCCCCTCGTCTTGCTTTCCAATATAATCAATATTCAAGAAAAGACTTGTGTTAAATTTTGATGTGGGCCGCACGTTCAATCCCTGAGGAATCTCTGGGGATACGGCAAAACTAAAGCCAATCGACTCACCACCCTCTTTTAGACTGAACCTAATTTCCTTAACCTTGGTAGAGCTATTTTCAGAATTCGCAATATTATCGATTAAAATAGATGCAGGAGGAACGACACGATCTAATAGTGGAGTTAAAGTGAAAAATCCGCCTTTGTTCAAATCTGAAGCATTGTCAGTAATTTGCCTTATGACAAATGTCGGAGGAATAAAAATTACGGATTCATTCAAGCTTGAGGCAGGAATTTGATAGCGTGGAATAGCATAATTTGTATAAAGTTCGCTTGCTGTTTCGTTAAATTTCGCTGGGGTTGCAAAAACAACCTGTTTGCTAACATTTCCGCTAATATTTCCTTGAGAAGTTGTAATCAAGGCGGGCGGTAGCCCTACTTCAACTGTTAATGGTACATTCCCAATGCTTGCCCCCATGGACCTAAACGTATTTTCAGTTGATTGGTCCAGTTTAGGAGCAGGAATCTCCATTACACTCCCAGACGATTTATCCAAAGCGCTAGCGACCAAAAGTGAGGACATTGGTATAGTATTCAGAATTATCAAAATGACCACAGATAATGCTAGAAAAAAATAATAAAACTGTCTTTCCAACTCTCATAGCAAATATACCGCCCTAGGTTTTAAATGTTAGTCAAGTGGTCTATTTAGATGTCCGCCTGCGCTAATTATTCGAATCTTAGTTTATCGGTCTAACACTTTTGACAAGTCACTTGGTGAATTAATTGATTAACTTTGTTAAGGAATTAATAAAAGCAAATTTCCTTCCTTTAGTAACCGATAGACAGGAATGTCTGGGAAATTCGAGTCAACATATTCCTCCAATATGCGTGGAGTTGCTTTAAGTATACTTGTAATGGGTGTAGCACTTGTGGGCATAATTATGGCCTATATTACGTATGGGCATATTGGTCCAAAATTTTCGGCAGATGTACTAGTCAAACAGCAATCAATACTAAGAAAACAGTATAATTTGCCGCCAAAACCTGTCATTACAAACGATACAGAATTATTAATTCCACCATCCCTAAGAAATATTCACCAAAATACAAGTTCCTAACCATATTTGTCAAGCTTAACCTGGTAGTTAGGTAGAAGTAATTCTAAGAAGAACATAAATCTTAGACATCTTTACATTGCTATACATGGAAGCAGAAGCAAACAGTACTAGTCCTCGTCCTAATACTTTCACCAATATTCCAAAGTGGAACTTGTCGGGAGACTGGTTTGACGTTTGTAGCTGTGACATACCTTGTCCTTGCACATTCGCGCAAAGTCCTACCAATGGGGTATGTGAAGGCATATTGGCATATCATATCAAGAATGGAAATTATGGGGAAACCAAGCTTGATGGACTAAATGTTCTGGCTGTATCGTACTTTAAGGGAAATATTTGGGCAGGTGAAACGAAAGCAGATTTTGCAATATTTTTTGATGAGGCAGCCAATGAAGATCAGCGTAATTCTTTGAACCTCATATTTTCAGGCAAAGCTGGCGGATTTATGGCTGAATTTGCAAAAGTAATTGGGAATGTTCGCGGCGTCACTTTTGCACCTATAAAGATCGAAGTTTCGCCTGATCTAGCTTATTGGAAAGCCGAGATACCGGGAAAGGTAAAAGCAGAAGCTGAGGCATTATCAGGCCCAATGACTCCTCCAGGCAAGCGAGTACAGACAATTAATGCCCCCGGAAGTGAGGTGGGTCCAGGTACAGTTGCAACATGGGGTAAGGCAATCGCAGATGAAGTACTTGTTCCTGAAGCTCGCTTTGAATGGAAACGAAGTGGAAAGTCCAGTAAACATATCCCATTCGACTGGTCAGGCCCTTGAAGATTGTACATTATGATTCGATATCAATTTAGAGTCTATTGCCTTTGATAAATATCTGTTTATTCTGTGCGGCAAATTGCTTGAAAGAGAGTGGCCTCTTGCTGGTCACCTGTTCTACAGTATCAGTTATCAAAGAAAAATTGCCTTCCCTTGTAAATTTGTAAGAATAAATCAAATATTCTACCACGTTTAGAGGCATCTTTGTTTCTCTCAATTTTTGACGCATTTCGTTTTCAGATATACTTACGTAAGCTATTTTTCTTTCTGTTACCTCAGACAATATTTGTGCTGTTTCGTAGCAAGATAGAGATTCTGGTCCAGTTATTGTGTATGCTTCTCCACAATGTGCATCATTAACTAGAGATTCTACTGCTACAGAAGCAACATCCTGAATATCTACAAAGCTTATTTTTGCATCGTCCAGCGGCAAATAAAATGCATCATGTTCTCGTATGTTTTGAGCATAAAAATTAACAAAATTCTGCATAAAGTAATTTGGACGTAAATGAGTATATGAAATTCCAGAAGCTTCAATTACTGTTTCGGCATCACGATACTGTGTACCGGAAATAGTCCTGAATCCCTTATCAGCACCCATTACCGACAAATCGACGATTTTTTCCACACCTGCTTTGTTGGCTTCGTCTGCAAAAGTTGAAATGATATTAACTGCCTCATTTTCATACAAATCCGGAGTTAATAGAAAAAGCTTCTCAACTCCAGCTAATGATGTACATATTGATTCAAGTTTGTCATAATCAATTTGTACCACTTCCACACCAGGTAGATTGACTTTACCAAGGTTGGCTGCATCATGATAGGCAGCTCTGAAGTTCACTTTCCTATACAACAATTGGTGCGCTATGTAAGATCCTATTGCGCCAGTAGACCCTGTAACTAAGATCTTGCCTTGGGTCATAGTAATAAATTGGAATAATGCTTTACAATATTTAGCAGGCTACAGGTAATCAAATAACGATATTAACCCTTTGCAAATATATCATAGTTAACTGTATCATATGTTTTGTTTATTCACTTTTGGTGTATTCATATCTTTGAAAATTATGATACTGCACAGGATTACAAAGATTATTTGAAATGTTTCTATTGCTATATCCAATGGACTGATCGGGTGGCCACCTCCTGGGACTGCAACAAAGTACATTATGATCAAAATAACAGTTCCGCCGATGCCGACATAAAACCAAGGTTTACTCCAGCGCTGGACAGTTGGTATTACCCAAAAGATCTGAGCTAAACCAGAAACTAGAAAGAATATCGTAATGTCTATGGGCATTTGATCAAAAAACATCGGGATTATTGCCAGGTGTAGTAAACCTGCTATGAAGGTGCAGGCAGCAGCTACTATGCATAATGCTAGCGATTTACTGATCAAGGGCCTTATCTCCATCGCCTTTTTTTAGTAATAATAGTGTAAGGAAAACACGGTACTGAGTCAGCAACTATTACATTTTTGACAGGATTTTTCCAAGTACTTGTGACCAGCATGCCAAAGATCGACTATATAGACCATGTAGTTTTATGGGATAACTGTTATATAATAATCAAAGTACATTGACTATGAGAAAAATGATCAGTAAGATGCGGTGTGAATCGTGTAAAAGGACCACAGACTCGCTGAACTATTGGTTTGACAAGCTGCTTTGCAAGACCTGCTATGGCGCTCATAGGTCTAATCCCCAGACAATATTAGTAAGTAATCTCCAAGACTGAGGAGTTCTATTCTAGAATAGGGCCGCATAGGCATCAATCTTTATTGTCAAGCAATAATCTGAATTTAGCCTCATCTCGCTTTATTGAAATGGACATAAAACGGAATGTTTTGATGGGAGGATAGTAATTCAGCTTTGTACCGCTCCTATCTGTTCCCACAAGGCAAATGCATTGTTTTCAGTATCCATGCAAACTGCAAAGTAGCCATAACCAGAAATTTCTGTCTTTGGCATCATAACCTTGCCACCTAATTCGGTAACCTTCCTTGAGTAATTTTCAATCGAATCGACGCCGATGTAATTCAAATTGGGTTGACGTGGGTCCTGCCTTTTCATCATACCTCCTCCAATAGTTGACTTCATATCGCTACTTTCCGAAGTCGAAATCATCCAATAATCCATCGAACTCCCATCTTTTTTCACTACCGATTTTTCTATCTTCCAACCAAACAATGCAGTATAGAACTTTCTTGCCCTATCTATGTCGTCAGCCGGGATTTCGAAATGTACAACAGTCGGATTCTTGTTTTCCACACTTGTTCCTTTAGGATTACTTGCCATTACCTTCTTTCATACCTCCTATCTGTCAAACCTCTCTAAAAATTAAGGTGGTTAAACCACCCTTCAACACATGAGCCAGGGGAGATAAGGCTTATGAACTGTTTACCAATTTCACCTGCATTTTCATTTTTTTGCATCTTCGCACTGGCATCATCAAGATGTTTTTTGTCTCTATAAAACTGTAATTCTAGCCAAACCTCTTCATCATTTTTAGCCGACAACGTTCTTGCTATATTGGTAAATCCCATTTTTTCAGCCATTTCGTGTTGCTCTTGTAAGTTAGGGAGTCCCTCAAGTTGAAAAATTTCCTGTCGTACGCCGATATTCTCAAATAGTTGCTTTGCTGATTTTCCAAGTTCAATTAGTCCAGCGTGATTCTTTTTCGGCATTCTCCAGACAAAGAGTCGGATCAAACTTCCTCTTTCATTGTCCAATTTTTATAATCACTAGTAATAGATGATTAAAGAATACTATATTAAGTGGTAAGTAACCGTACCGTTATTAGGTGAAAGCAAGGTAAGTCTTCGTAGTTATTGTTTTGTTATTAAGTAGATTACGATCGTGGTAATGCTACTTTGCGCGGCGCCCATGTAACTTATGCAAATGATTTTAATATCAGCATATATGTGTGGAAGTTATTGATATCTGATAAAAGTAACAATGCAATTCCCTCGAAGAGTAACAATTAAAATAGAGTATTATACTAACAATTCTAGGGGTACGCCAAACTTGTTTTACCGATCTACGAATTTGAGCAGTTTCAACTAGTGTTTTTCATGAGCCATGATAGTTATCAAACCTGCTTTTTTTGCTGCAAGTTCAGCTCTTTTTAATGAAGTATTGTCGGTTCCGATTATTATGATATCTTTCTCTTCTGGCCGAAGAGTATCAATCAATTGTCTTTCAACTTGGTCATTATTTCTAAAGGCATCGTAATCAGTATTGGGAATAAAGAATTTGTTATTACGGAATAGCAGAGTAGTTGCACCAGAGGCTCCCATCATAATTGCAGCATCTCTCTGTTCTATCCCTGACTTTATGGCAGAACTCATACCCTTGACAAGTACAGCATAATTATATTTTCCCAAAGTTATCTCACATTTAGTAAGATTTGTTTCTCTTGGTATAGTTGATTGGAGTTCAAAAAAGAATGATTCGCCCTTCTTAGTCATTTTCGTTCCTGCATTAGAGGACTCAATCAGCCGGCAAATCTTAAGGTGCTTCATCAAAGTCTTTATGGTTCCCTCACCTAATTGCAATTCTTTGCATAATAATTCTCTGCTAACATGTCCATTTTTACTGATTAATTGCAGTGTCTTGAATACATGCACCGTGTCAAAGGAAAGAATTCTGCTAGGTCCACTCCTGCTAGCCACCCTTTGAAGTGTTTTGACATACGTGTGCATAGAATACTATAGCTTAAACTGCAACTTCAAATTTATATCTATTTTTTACGCGGGCGAGTTGGATAAACTATCCTATACTTTAAATACAACAGCTTCTATCTCAAAATGAATGTCTATAGCGAAGCTAATTACTAAGAGTGAGTCTAAAGTTCCCCGAATCGCTGTTGGGATTCTGGTGGCAATTTTGCTTTTTACGATGTTTATAGTGGGTTTTGACCAAGGACAACTTTTTAGTATGGTGCAAGGACAAGAAGCATTTGATAATATGTGGATGCATGAATTCTATCATGACATGCGTCATGCTGCTGGCTTTCCCTGTCACTAGTTTCTAATTCAGAAGTGAGGTTGCTTGAGAGCAATACCATTTCTTGCAGTTACGATAATTTCAGGTGCTATCGCAGGAACTATTCTTGCTATCATAAATCTTGGGCTAGTTGAGCCCTATATAGATCAGGCGATAGCTTTAGAAGTACAAAAATCTGTTTCCGCAGGGGAGAACGTTAACCTACAGGAATTATCTGACTATCGTATTTGGCAAAAAGGTGGTGCAATTGCTGCTGGAGCAGTTTATGGAGTTTCATTGGGGGCATTATTTGGAATAGTTTTTGCGTATGGAAGAAATGCCCTACCCGGTGACAATACTAGAAAGAAAGCCTTGTTCTTAGCTGGCGTATTGTGGTTTGGCCTATTTCTGGCTGTCTCATTAAAGTACCCAGCGAACCCGCCTGCAGTAGGCGATCCTGAGACTATATACTATCGTGAAGGCTTGTACATTGCTTATCTAGCGATATCTGGATTTACAGCACTTGGATTGGCGTTACTATGGAATAAAATTGAAATCAAGTCAAAAAGGATTGTATTACCATTGATTTACGCAGCAATAATGATTATAGCGTATGTATCTTTGCCTCCCAATCCTGACTCAATTAGTATATCAATGGAGCTTATTCAGACATTTAGAATTTTAACGGTTCTTACAATTGGTATATTTTGGGGAATTTTAGGAATTGTCTTTGGTTCGCTGTGGGATAGATTTATTCCTCGCGAAGAGCAGAGAATGGAAGCACTATAGTAGCTAACACAATCAGCATTAAATTGAGATACTAGATTTCTCAATGCACTGTTATTTTACAAGGTAGTGAGCTAGTGGAATGTTATTTACCATATTGTATTTGAGGCAATCTCACTTACGATCGTTAGAATTGCCTCTGATTATGATTTGTCATAGTTCAATCTCTCCAATTCTAGTTTGCTACCAACTTGAAGTACTATTATCTAAAACAAAATTATTCTCATTTTTCTACTCTCACTACTTCTACTTATCTCAATATCTCCGAATAATCTCTGGTATGAGAGCGTTTTTCACCCTCAGGTTGCTAAAAATGATACTGATTTTTTCCTCATAAATAAAAGAAAATGACATTTAAGTGTCTCATGAAATACTTGACCTGATCTCTGGTAACATGGTATAAGCATAAATAAGAGTGGCACAGAGTGTTAGTAACAGGAAATTAATATGCAAACTGGAAGAAATAGACCATTTGGAGTTACAATTGTAGCCATTCTTATGGCTATTGAAGGGATTTTCCTCATACTAGCTGGTATAGGTGGCATAGTAGCTGGAGGAATAGTAAGCGCTGAACTTGGATTAGGCGGTGGGCTAATTATTGCTGCCAGCTCGGTCGCATTGGTTCTAGGAATTGCAGGTCTTGTTATATCTTGGGGTTTAATTTCAGGTAAAGGGTGGGCTTGGATTATTACGATAATTATTACAATAATAATGGCAATCGTAAACATAATAGAACTAGCAAGTGGAAGGTATGAACATGTAATCGGCTTAATTATCAACGGCGTAATACTTTACTACATGTATAGACCACAAGTAAAAGCATATTTCGGAAGAACTAGTATATCAACTTAGATTAGGAGAGAAATCGATCGATATACCGAGTTGACTATTGTAGTTAGACACTGTCCAACAATTAAGCATAGTGACTCGATAGAACACTTTCCCTTTTTTTTGGGGAAATCTAATCCACCTCGCCACACAGACACTCCCTCTGAATCTGACATTAATCTAAAGTAAGAGTACGATCCAGCTCTCTAAATTATCTACATAAACTTAGGCATAAGGTGTTAAATCATCAATGTAATCCTCTGCAAGTGGATCAAATTTATTCATATAATTATTAATTTCACTTTCTGATTATGAATTCAAACTATCATATGGGCCGACATTACAATAGTCTTTTTCCCACTAGCATCTGAAAGGATGGAGCTACAATCTGATAAAAGTACGGCAATAAATTTCTAGATGTTAACTATAATGCGATTGCATTCAAGAACTTTTGTAAACGCCCAATTCTTTCAGAACTTCTATTACCACAGGTATTTCTGTATCGAGCTGCATTGCAATAAATTCTTCGCCAATACCTGAAAGGTAGAGATTCCTAATTACTTCTTTTTTCTCCTGATCCATTTTTTCGAGGCTTGCCATATTGGTATTTGTACAACAATGCAAACAGGAACTTTAATGTTTGCATCTCTGCAATAATGCTTGTTATTTATTCAAGCATTCGCATTACTAGAAAATTAGAATAACGACTTACTCGCCAACGAAGGAAGTGTTATTTAATAACTTGTCGAGAATGACATCTTTAATCTCCGTGTCTACATATGCCTATACTTTAGATCGTCTTCCTCTTCAAATTTTTACTATTTTGCGAATTTTGCCCAAATGAGGGTACGACCGTTCGTGTAGGCAGCTCTAGTTTAGAACTGCCAAGTTTGTGAATTCACTGTGTTCTATGACTGGTGCGAAAGTGATTGTCAAGCTCGGAATTGCTGTAAAAGATTGCGCCGCATTGATTGCACTTAAATTTACGTTCAAACATCCATACTGATCACCTGGTTTGCCTATTAAGAGTTCTTGTTCTACTTCAAATTCATTGGTATGTTCTAATAAGAAATTTAATCAGTGCTAAAGCAAAATAGTGGAAGTATTGCGGAAATCTTTGCTTTAAAGGAATATGGACTTCAATAATTATAATAATACAAAATGCAGCAATAGGAATGGCTATTATTTGTGGCGCAGATCTATTCTTGGAAGAGGGTAAAAAAAGCTCTCCTTTCTACTTCACAGTAACACATTTGGCCAGATTACGTGGATAATCTGGATTTGCATTATTATAAAGTGCTAGATGATAGGCTAGGATTTGTAGAGGTATTACTTCAAGCAAAGGCAATAAGGATTCCCTGATTGGAGGTATAGGTATACAATAATCATATATTGGGTTAGGCTTGTTTGTAATGCCAATTAATTTTGCGCCTCTTGATTTTACCACATATGCATTTGAAAGAGTATCAGTGTATGTAGAATCATCGGGATTTAATATTATAACAACGCTGTTCTTGTCAATCAGCGCTAGTGGACCGTGTTTCAGCTCTCCTGCTGCAATACCTTCTGCATGAATATAAGCAAGTTCTTTGATTTTGAGCGCACCCTCAAGACATATGGGGAAGTGACTGGAGCGCCCAAGTATGTAAATATCCTTTGCATCCTTGATATGCGCTGCTAGTTCTGCAATTTTCTGTTCTGCCTCTAAACTCCTTGCAATCGCCTCTGAGAGCTGTGCTCTATCTGCTGAAATGCGCGTAAGGTTCCCCCCTAGGGCATCAGTTATTGTGTACAAAATAGACAACTGACTGGTGAAGCTCTTTGTGGCTGCAACTCCTATTTCAGGCCCGCATTTCACTTCGAGATAACAATCACTCAATCTGGCGAGAGAGGAAGTTGTCACATTTACGATTGAAAGCACCTTGGCACCTTTTTCTCTAGCTGCCTTTACTGATTGAAGGACGTCTGCAGTTTCGCCACTTTGAGAAATAGCAATTAGCACAGAGTTTTCGTCTAGTACGTCAGAGGAATACTGAAATTCACTGGACATCACAGTTTCTACACGAAGCTTTGAGAATTTAGAGAAAATATGTTTTGCGAGCAATGCTGAATTATAACTAGTCCCACTACCAGTAATGAATACATCTTTTGCCCTTGTAAGCAGTCTGCAGAAAGTTACTATGCTCTCTGGTTTTTGTTGCATACTCTTGAAGATAGTGGAGATCTGCTCATGGATTTCCTTGAGCGTAAAATATGCGTATCTGCCTTTATCCGTCTCTGCCAATTCCCAGGCAACTTGGGTTGCAGTTCGCTCTATATTTCTACCATCAAAGTCCACAATGGATAGTTTGTCTCCTTCTAACAATACTATGTCTTTATTATCTAAAAAGATGGCACGGTCCGTATAATCCAAGAAACCCAATACATCGCTAGAAATAAAATAGCCTTCCTTTGCTATTCCCACTATAAGCGGTTCGTCATACCTCGCCGCACATAATGTCGAGTTATCAAACATTGCTACAAAAGCAAATGAACCCTTGAGTCTGTTACACGTATTTATCATAGCCTGTTTAATGTCATTATTTGTAGACCAATAATGTTCCAGCAGATGCGCTATAACTTCACTATCTGTTTGACTCTTGAATACATGACCTTGCTTCAAAAGCTCCTGCTTCAGTTCCTCATGATTTTCAATGATGCCATTATGAACTATAGCCAATCTAGTAGTGCAACCAGAATGTGGGTGTGCATTAGAATCAATAATTCCGCCATGGGTTGCCCATCTAGTGTGGCCTATACCCATTCTACCTGACATCTCTTTCAGCGCACATGATCTGTCAACTTCAGAAACCTTTCCTATGCCTTTTCTGATCAACAAATTACCACTGCTTAGAGTAGCTATTCCAACACTATCATAGCCTCTATACTCCATCTTCTGAAGTCCTCCAACTAATAATGGAGCTACCTTTTCTAAGCCAGAATAGCCAATTATAGAACACATTTTTGGAACCCTCCAAGTCCAGAATTGCAATTAAAAGTAGTAACAAATTTCGAGTTAGCGTTTCGCCAAGTTAGCTTATTCATGTTTAATTTCACCAGATTTTACAGTCTTGTATTAGTTAAACAAATGGCATTAAAATGGCTCATTTTAACTCATTTAAGGATAATTTGCGAAAGCTTGGTGAATGCAACGAGAATTGTAATACATTTGTCAAGAACTGGACCTTATACTTTGATATTCGATAATATGCCTCGCGACCCTCTCTAAGTTAATGATACAAATCTGATTTGCCTACAGAAGTTGGTAAGTCATATTTACCAACCCGGATAGAGGGAAGGCGCATCTACTGAGGCAAAATTTTTCTACTAAATACAAGGTGGTTATTGAACATCTATACTGTAAGTGACTTACATTGGCCGCGGGATCACAGATCATTTGCACGCGACTGCCTATGCCCACCGACATTGGTAGTAATGATTTTTCCTGCATAACTAGGATCAGGCTGCTGGACACGTCGTTGACACCAACGTATATAACAGTTCACGTTTATCTTCTTCCAAGTAATATTAATTGTCATATGATAGAATGCCGGGAATACCACGCATTAACAAATCAAGAATTGTTCTTGTGGTTATACCTATCATTGTCATAATATTTGTAATGGTACAATCAGTTGTGATCGTAGAGGCAGGGCATAGGGGAGTTGTTCTTTACTTAGGTGCAGTCGAAAACCGAGTTCTTCCGGAAGGCGTACATTTCATTATCCCGTTTGTCGAGAAAGTAGTTCAAATGGAAGTCAGAACGCAGAAATTCCAAGCTGAATCATCGGCTGCTTCCAACGACTTGCAAGAGGTTGAAACAGTTATAGCACTAAATTATAGGCTCGATCCTAATGAAGTGAATAAGGTATATCAGCTATTAGGCGAAAACTATGCAGACCGTTTAATTTCGCCCACTATTCAAGAATCAGTCAAAGCTAGTATAGCTAAATTCAATGCTGAGGAATTGATTACAAAAAGAGAAACCGCCAAGGATGTGATTGGCCAGGCCATAAAAAGTACCTTGACGTCCAATGATATTCTAGTTGAAAATGTATTCATTACGGACTTTAAGTTTTCACCTGCATTTTCTACTCAAATAGAGCAAAAGGTTGTGGCTCTTCAAAAGTATCTTACAGAGCAAAACAATTTGAGGTCAATACAGGTTGTTGCTAACCAGACTGTAGTTCAGGCTGAAGCTGCGGCTAGATCAAATGTAGCCAAGGCCAGCGGAGAAGCCAAAGCGATTGAAATCATCTCTAGTCAATTGAAATCAAGTCCAGAATATCTGCAATGGCAGTCCATCAATAGGTGGAATGGTAAGCTGCCTTACGCCAGTGGAGAAAATGCACTTCCATTTTTCCAGCTCCCGGTACCGCAAATTAATACGGCAAACCAAACAAATCAGGCTCCAGAAGCTAGCGGTCAAACTAACAAATAACGATTGAATTATTCATCGAATAAGTGGGAGGCCTCAGAGCAATACTCCACTCATTACAATCCTTTTATATCTATTACTTTGACATCATTACCTAAATGCCAAAGCAAAATGAAAAGAAAACCCATGCTTATAGCTCAAGAAGAACAGCAAGTAAGAAGTATTTCAAAAAGGAGAGACGGAAACTAAATAAGCCAAGGGTTTGAGCGGTAAGTGTAAAGTAACTAATTACAATTACAATTTATCTATTACCTTTTGCGCTTTTGACCAAACCGCAAAAATGCTACAAGAACTACAAAAAAAGTTCTATTTATGCAATCCTTAATTAGTTGCCTAATTCTCCCGATGATTTTTGACATAAGGTGCATATGATAAAACTGCGATAACGGATAATGTTAATTACAACAAAGAACAATACAGATTGTGGATAAATCTATAAACTGCATTCATCTAGAGCACAGTTTATGCCAGGGTGATATAGTAGAAGGCGAGAATGATTCGCAGAGTACTCGGATTTGTCAATGTGAATGTCACGACAGTATGTATAAATTAGTCAGAATGATGCAAGCGTCAGCTAATCAATAATAATTATTTGGGGCAATGCTAACGTTACTTTAATCAGTATTGAATTAGCTCCCAAGTGTGTAGAATGTATGTAGAAGGTATGATACTATTGTAAACACATTAATTGATTCATTCGTCAACATGTCAAAGCTAGAAACAAATGAACTCGATTTAATTTTGTACAGAACCCTCCAAATTCTAGATCAGGAAAATCTAATTTCGTGCTTACTTTGGATACCTACAATGTATGTCCTGTATGCTCTAACCCTCGTATTCAGTACCCTTCATGGTAAGGTTAAGTTTGAAATTTGTTTTATTTAACCAATTTAGCTACTCGATAAAATATCAAAATACAAAATATTTCAAGTGCCTGAAATCCCATTTGCAACTAAAATTGAATAGCATCCAAGTCCACAATCCTCGCAAATTGGTTTCAACGCTTTACTATCTGCGCTTCCAATGCAGCAAGGTTGTTTTACTCTTCCCATATGATCCAATGAGAGTATCGCCCAAGAAGGGCATTCAATAGGAGTTGTTCCAGTTCCTCCCCAATTACCCTTCATTAATGAAAGTTGCTTTTCAGGATTTACAATATATTTTGGATATTTTCTTCTAAGCTCTATAAGATCATCAACTATCTTATTACGTAAATCCCCAAACTCTATCCAGAGAGGGTCACCTTTCATGAATGGAGTGTGAAATTGGAAGCCTATCTTGTTTATTTTGCCTCTCCATTCTTCGGCTAATTGAACGGCTGTAGAATAATTCAATGAATTTATGGTCATCGTGAGCCAAATGTCCTTCCAGGCAGGTTTTCCGTTTCTTGGAGAGCCTTTAATATACTCTAAAATGTTGCCTTTAGTTTTCGCATACGAACCTTCGCCCCTGATTTTATCATGAACCTTTTCAGTTCCGTCTAATGAAATCCAATAAAAGTAAAGCTTTTCAAATCTTTTCAATGGAAAATTTCCATTTGATACGACACATACTACTCCTGGCATCTCCTGGCAGAAGACTTCAATTATATCAGGTCTCATTGTTGGTTCACCACCAACAACTGTAACACCCAAGACGCGCTCCTTCTTGAATGTCTTTCTGATTATTTGTCGCCAATCCTCCACACCAAGTTCTTTTCCCTCATCCTTTCTATTCAACCACCAATAACAATGAGTACAGTGAAGATTGCAGATATTGATAATGTCAGCAGATCCATACAGAACATGCCTCTTGTGAAAAACCTTAATTTCAGTATACTTTCTAAAAAAAGACAAATAGTATGGAATCTCACGAATCAAGTCTGTTATTCCACGACCATAAACAAGGTCGACCATTTATCATACTAGTAAAGTGGGTACTAATAAGTGAACTGCTTTAGGGAACTACAGAGAATTCGTAATTCCCTCTGATCCAAATAGTTGAAGCTGGATGGAGAGTAGAAAAAGGCTGTTGGCTTTCACATGAAGTAATTTCTAATTCTTCTATTAAATAAAAAGTAGATAATTAGAAGCTTATTCTAGCCTTAGCTATAATCACTAAAAATACTACTTATGTACGATAATAATTCGTCTCGTAATTGAATTACTTTTTCCCTGTTTTCGCCGTCCAAGTTATTTTGTAACAAGACATCCAGACCCTGAACTAAATATCGAATATTAGAGAGCGTTAGGAGCGATCTAATTTTCTCATCGCCAATGGCTTGGGGCTCATCATACATATCTAAATAATGAGCCTCCTACAAGTTAAGGTTTACTGACGAAACAAGACAGATTATTTGTACCCTGAGCAAACCAATATAGGCAATTTTCTTCCGCAAGTTTTTTGATGAGTTGATATCAACTAGAATCGCTCTTGAAGGCTAACCTTGTGTGGGATTGGTTAGTTACGCAAAAATTACAATAATCCAACACAATGCAGTAAAAAACACTTAGGGCTATGGCTTGGTAATAAAAAGTATTATTTTACATGCTAAGTAGATTTAAAAATTAATAGCCAAAAAAGATTCAAAATCAATGAAGAGTTACGGCATTTACTTAAGAAGGAGAGATTCACAATAGATAAGCAAGGAGTAGAGAAAGAGAGTAATTCTTGTATGAGGAGTAGTCTTAATTAACATCGTTAATTCAAACGGTTAATTCACGGTGTTAATCAAGGAAGATAAAGATCCTTACATATAGTAATTGTTAGATGAAAACTAAGCAACTAGGTGAAACAGAAGAGCGCAAATTAGCATTAGCATTAAGTAATAGAAAATCCTGTCCAGCGGCTCACGAGAAAATTTTCAGGAGGTTTTCTAGTTGATGTCTGTATCAGATATCCTTAACGCTATAGCAGATGACAAATCTCTATGTATGTTCAATACCATTGCCCTAGCGCAAGATTATGATAGTGATCTTCTTATTTCAAACATTAGTCTCAGCCGTAAACAGTTCTATGCGAGGATGACAAAAATGATGGAAACTGGACTTATACGTAGGGTTAGTGGAAGATATCATTTGACTTCACTTGGAAAGATAGTTTATCACGCTCAGAATTTAATTGGTAACGGTGTCAAAGATTATTGGAAACTGAAGGCCCTAGACTCTCTGCATGTTTCAAATGGGACAATACCTGCTGAGGAACACAATAAAATCATCGAAGCTATCATAGATAACCAAAAAATTAAAGAAATGGTCCTTTTAAGATAGGGGGACTTTTTTACTCACCCTAGAATATTAATGAATGCCCCTCACAAGTTATGAATAGACTTGGCAATTTGAAGAAAGAAAATGCATTGGCCATTTTTGAAACATTCTGTAATTGTCCCTCCATTTATTGATTGATTGATTGTCTGCCATTGTAGGTTCACCGGACACTCATGAAGGTGCCCGATAATTTTACTGAAAGTTATTACTTCACCTTAGCTTACGCAACTATTGCCCTTTCTGATGCATCAATCAATTCGGAAACGTATATTTTACCATAGACATTATTCCTTAGTATTTGACTAGGTGTTACTAATGGAGATTTGGTAGTCAAGTGGCTCGTCATCCCAGATTTATTATTTGTAACTCATGTTTATGGTCCGCCTCATACTTGATAGCCAAAATCAAGATTCCCAAAAAATGTCCTATGTGTAATAAACCGAAAATCAAATACTATAGGGAGGTATATTCATCGTTGTCAAGAATATAACCTGCAAATCTGATCAAGGAAAAAAATAGAGCGTGGAGTTTCTAGGATTTCTTTATCAAGCTTCTAAAGTGTTCGATGTTGTGAGAGATCTCTTTATTCCAAGTTTCTTCAGTAAATCCATGCACCTTGATACCATGTTCTTTTGCATTCTTTAATAACTCCTCCTCAGTTTCTCCATACATAGTATGCGTACAGACTGGATCTCCTGCGTCCTTGCAATTTATTGATAGAGTCAAATCTATCCAGATTTCTATATTCGTGATATTTAAGATGATCTGATAAGGTTAGAGCTACATAGAACCAGTCTACCTTGACCGCTTGGCTATAATAATTATGACCATTGATTAGTTAAGTTTTAATCGTCGTGCAAACTCTGAATCAGAAAAATATTCCTAACCATGCTGATATCATGGTTACGACTATATTAATTTTCAAAGAAAAAATCGAAATCCATCATCCGCTCACTGGAACTTTGAATTCAAATTTAAGTGGATCAGGCAAGAAAAGATTGTCAAAGTCGACCCCTGTTACTTCTAATAATATCGAATAATTACCTGCTGTTGAGAGTAATGGTCCGTTGACTTTTATTGGACTTCCAAAGTCAGATATGTAGCTGGCAGAAAGTCCGTCGAAATTAGCGTTTACCTTGTATGGATCCGTACTATCAGGCACAAACAATAGTTTCATAGTGCCATCATGAGTATGAACTGATTCAGTAAACAATCTAGTACCATCTTTCATCAAAGTAACCAAGTAAGTAACATGAGGAATGTTAATTCCCGTGTTATTATCTTTAAGATTAAAATTAAAACCTATATTTTTTCCAGATATTGGTTGTAACGGTTCACTTGTGAAATTTAGCAATGCCTTCCGCTCCCCCAATTTAGCTGAAGGCATATTGTGACCATCGCCCATCTGTGCATTTGAACTTTTAGTGCTAGTTAAGTTGTTTACTCCCACAAGAAGTGTGATGATTATTATAGATGTCAGAATATTTCTGAAACTATTCGATATCAAGGAACCTAATCCCATCCCTTTCCATTCCATTACGATTTTGGTAAAATGTCTGATAAAGAATCTGCGAATTTTTCATAAACATCTGGGCATTTTTTGAGAATCTTGTTGCCGAAAATTTGTTTCATGATCAATGGGTTTTTTGCAAACACCTTAAAAATATCCTTTTCTGTAATTATCCCAATCATCTTATTGTCAGGGTTTACAACCACTAATCTTCTAATATTTTTAGAATTCATCTTCTCGATCGCCTCTACAAGAGAAGCGGCAGGTTCTATTGTAATTACAGGTTTGCTCATGATAGTACGTAATGGCTTTCTGAACTGCCATGGCTCAAGCTTGCCTATGATACGTACAATGTCTCTTTCTGTAATAATTCCGAGTGGCTTCATTTCTGAATCCCCAAGGCCAACTATAATTACGCTTCCAATATCATTGTCGTGCATAACCTTGCAAGCGCCCATAATATTTTGGTCATCAGTTTGTTTTTTTACATCAGTAATCATCGTCGCAGACACTAGGAGAGAATCCGTATTCATAGAGTGTAATTTGTATTCTGGCACTATTATACCATTGCGAATCAAATAATATTATTCAATTTACAATGCCCTTTAGGCATACTGATCATTGCATGTTAGAGAAAAAATTCTGAATGGCAAGTGATTTCCTGAACTTTACAGGTCTACTCTTATGGTTTGGGTCCTTCTTAATAGTCGGATTTTAGGAATCAATTATGTTGTACCTTTAGTACAATTTGTAACCTTACCAAGGTGCTCAGCAAATTTCCCACTGCAAAAGATACTGTTGCAGCAGCACCGCCTATGATGAGAGTATTGAAACCAGCACGGATGAGAGATTTTTGAACAACCCTGCCCCTAATTACTCCTATCAAAAAGAATGCGCTAGCGGTTGCCAACACTGAGTAAAAGAACGCATTGCTGGCAGAGAGTAAGTACCCAGAGAAATAAAGAAAAATGAAAGGTAATAATGGAATTATCCCTATTGTAGTAAAGCCTACAAAAGTGTTAAGAGCATTTTCAATAGGACTGATTTTTTGCTCTATTAATCCAAGCTCTTCTCTCATCATAGTATCGACCCATACTTTTCTTCTTGCGGTAATTATACGAACCACTTCGTCCAGTAATTCGGCCTTGAATCCTTTAGCTTCATAAATGTCTCTGATCTCTTGTTTCTCTTCCTCGATCAAATGGTCAATTTCCCATTCCTCTTTCTTTCTAGCTTTTGCTATGGTTTCGTTATGAGTTTTTACTGATAAATAGTTGCCAACTGCCATAGAGAATCCGTCAGCAATCAAGTTTGCGAACCCTAATATCAAAATAATACTTGGCGACAAAGATGCACCAAAGACCCCTGCTACTATCGCAAAAGTTGTTACGGCTCCATCGGTTGCACCATATACAAAATTTTTCTATAGATAATTTCACAGTATTGAGTTGAATTGCATTAATAAACAACTATCGGAAACTGCTGTCTTGGAAGGTTCAAAACATAGCGCACCTTCCTTATCTACGGATTTTCAAAATGTCACTTCATCCAATAAATGATATATTAATGGCTACCTAGTAGAATTCGGATAATCTTATCATGAATGCGATATTTAGTTTGCTTTGCTCCATGTTAGTAGGGAGTATTGTAATTCCATACGCCCATTTTTTTGGCCAACTGACTCCGGCATTTGGTGATGGACTATTTGAGGAAAAACTTTCTGCTTCACTTGGGGATCGAAAGGCCGATCTTTATATCAAGATGAGTCCTCCTGTGGTTACGACTGAGAGTATTAAGAATAAAACGCAAAAGCCGGTAATTCAATTTAGGATTTTCGATTCTGCAACGAACAAGAGTCTAAACCATGTAACATACATTATCACAATTGAAAAGGGAGACAAGCGTCTACTAACTGATTGGTTCCACGATCATGCTGGAGACTTGAGAATTCAAATGAATCCTAGGAACTCGAGCCAGATAGTAGTAAATGGGGAACAGGACCCGATTTTGAACACGTTTACGGGCACTCCCCAAAGCCCAGTAATTGCCTCTGGCCCTATCTTTCAGGAAGGTGGCTTATATCATTTTATCGTCCAGATAGCTGGAGTAGATTATGATAGGACACTTTTGCCTGATAACCAACAACCAATTTTCGACGGATATCTAAGTGTTGGAAATAGTCAAAATTATACAATGCCTATTGACGGTAAAAAATTGCCAATTAAAATTACTTCATATTACGATAAGCTAAACAAGATCAATTTCGATCAGAACAATAAACAATTAAATTTCGAAATGCCATTCAACTGGAACTTGAGTAGAATTAAAGATGTGAACATATTTGTTCACCAAGAAGTATCTATTCCAAAGCCAAGCCCATTTTCAGCTAATATGTATTCTGGTACAGTAAATGGCCTTCCGGCCTCAAAAATGCTCATGGTTGATCCCAGCAACCCCAATTCAGATATAGTACATTTTATGATTGCAAAAAATGATCTCATCTCTCTTGCAGAACAGGTAAATAAAGATGGACAAGCTTCCCCAGGAATTATGAAATTTTCACTGAATCCTTCAGTTGGACAGGGAGGTAAGGGGAACATGTCCAACATGTCTAACTTGTCCAACATGTCTATGACGATGTAGGCTACAAGTCTAATTTTCTGTATAATTGCTAAGGTCCAATGGCAGAAGAACACAGCCAATACGATCTTCTGGACAAGTCATCGAAACATAGCTTGGGCTTTGAGAGCAATCACAACGCAAAGCTTTGTTACTCTAACAATGATTCTTTAGAAGATAGTTGATGCCGAAATAAAAAGAAAAAAAATGGTTAGGTTTATTCTATCTTGATCTCTTTCCCTTGAGATCCTTTCTGTTCCTTCTTCCCAAAAACAATCTCTAGGATGCCATTGTTATATGTGGACTTCACAGTTTCAATATCTGCTTCAGGCGGTATTTCGATGACTTCATGGTATTTTCTCTTGGGATCAATACTCTCTACCTCTACTTTGTTATCATACGCTTGTATTTTGATATTCTCCTTAGAAACGCCAGGCATCTCTATCGCGACTTTTACCTCCGTGGGAGTCATCGATATATCTGTAAGAGGTTCCCTTTCAGACGAGATCCTGGGTACTCCGAATTTAGATTGTCCTCCGCTCATTGGAGATTTGATGTTCCCAAATTCTTTGACTCTCGGTTTGCCATCTGGCCCCACTGTCATTGAATATCCATATACAATAGGTCCAATTTCCCTTACTTTTTCACCGTCTGGTGTTTCATATTCCCTTATCAATTCTTTGGGTGCTCCGGTCTGAAGATCCTTAAAACTGTCCTCAAACTGCTTTTCCATTGCCCTTCTCATTTCATCAAATCCTCTGAACAAGTCATCAAAATAGTTAACACCTTGTCTTCGTCTAGAAGGCCAATTTCCAAAACTAAAGAATCTGTTAAACCAATCGTCTGGTTCGATGCCCAATACTAAATCATCTCTATCAATATAGGGCTTCCGGAATATTTAACAATTATCTAGATCAAAGTAACCTTCATGGCATGGGACGGAATAATATACTAACGAATATATCATTATGTCGCAAGGAATTCATTTTGAAAAATAATTGTATGAAAAGTCAAGGCAGAAAATATCGTTCATTTTATCTTTGTTTTTCATTAGCCATCTAATGTAATTCTAGTATTACTTACCGAGTACCAGATACAAGTGAAATCAGCGCGGGTACCAAAATTTATAGATATAGCTGCGCCATTTTCAAGAATATGTTCCAAAGTGGCCTATGAGTCACAATAGAATTACAAAAGGACGAAGTTAGGGCTTAAATTTCATTGCGATATTAACACATCCAAGTTTGAATGAGTGGAACAATTTACCTGCTTGATTCTTGTGATCTTGTGATCTAAACATCCCTATCTCAATAAGGCGCCCATAAAATGTACCATGTGGTTGCAGGTTTAATGAATCTACATAATTTTTATCATAATTTTCTATTAGGTTGTGTTCAACAGTATTTCAAGTGACAATGATTTCCAGTTCATCATATGCATCATTTATTGAAAGTTCCAGAAGCGTCTGCTCGTATATCAGTAACCAATCCCTAATACCAATGACTGGCAACTTTCTTACAAATATTTTTCCTGATTCTTTAAGAGTATTTGATAGGTATGCACTTTGAAGTGGAGCTGAGTTGTCACGATCTTTAATTCTGAAGAGACTTTCTTGAAGTTCTATTCCAGGTCTACCACCCTGAATATTGATAGTAACATTTTCTGCAAATCTATTCTCGACTCTGGCTGTAACATAACTTTGACCAATTTCAAATTGCTCGATATTAAGCAACACTCTAGATCTTACCTCTGATGCCACAGGTATTTTTGCAAATAACTCTTCAGATATTTTATCAAAAAATATTACCAATTGATATCCTAATTTTCTACGAGCACATTATATATGATTGCTTTGTCTCAACGAAAATATAGTAAAGGTTAAGGAAGTGTACTTTATTTCATGCCTATATTCATTTCAATTATTGATTTGGAACGATCGAAGAGTAAGATTGAACCTGAGGGATTGATTCGGAGGTCACAGTCAATTCTGGCCTCGGATCGTTCTAAAAGTTAATACAGTCTATATCACTAATCCAGGTAATATTTTTAAACTCTAAGCACGGAGGTTATTGGTATGAGTAATAAAGCTACTTTTTATTTCCTTGCCGTCGGAACAGGGATTTTTTTCCTTTTATCCTATGTCTCGTTTGTAAATGCTTCTACTTCCACACTGAATGAAAAGGATTACCTAATAACTAATTTCGGGATCAAGAATGGAAATCCTATTATTAGTGTTGAAGGCATTGCAGGTGGCTCTTACGACGCTTCAATGGGAGATGAAGGCTATCAAGCATATGTATTTGATACCGACAAAGGGATCTTCCAGATAACTGTTTCAGAAGGAAGTTCCAATAAGCCATATTACTCGACAGATCAATTACTGGTTAAGGAAATTAAATTAGATGAATGCTTACCAACTAAGGAAACTCAGGGCAAACCATTGTTTGATAATAATACTGTACAGTTTGTGGACCACAAGTTAGACATTACAAAAGTTAACAAGGCACATGCCATCCAAGTCACATTAGATGACCCCGATGATAAATGCGAGACAGGACAACATATTCGAAAGATATACCCTATGAGAGGGAATTTAACAAACACAACAAAGACTGAGAATGTCGAAACAGCCGCTGCTCAATTAGAGAACAATACAATCATTGAGGGTAGTCCCGGTGCTGTTGATATCAATACGTCAAGCGGTGAATATCAGTGCAATGGCGCTTCTCAAAAGGGCAAGATAAGTGCACTTTATGTTGATGCGTATGACCGACACGGTAATGTTAGCGGGGACTGGACACTCGTAAATGAAAAGCGGGAAGGGGAGGATACAACTGGGAAAATTACTGCGGGTAGCGTATCTACTACATCGTATCTATTACATGGGAAGGCTATCAAGGATATGATTTGCCCTACTATTTATGACAAAATTGCCATAAGCGGCGAGTGCGGCGACAATATGATGGTAGAAATGAAAACTTCTGATGGTAGACCAATAGCCTCGCTCAAAGGTAACGCTAGTTGCTCTCCTGGATGAGGATCAAATCTCTCCTAATTTACGCAAAATTTAATGCAATAATCAATCTTTGATTATGTCTAGCCTGGCGTTACTAAACTGATAAATGCTTGCTTTTCAACTTTCCCTTGCATAATTGTATCTTGTAGTGCTTTCATCCCTTCTCCAAATTGTATGTTATGGATAAGCTCTACTGTAAGGTAACCTGCAACAACGCTGGCTACTATTCCAATAAACAGAAAGAGAAGGAGCATGTAATTTGCCCACCTATTTCGGGGTTTCTAACTCACATATTGTTATACAATAATTCAGCTTTAGAATCATGTAACTTCTATTAGGTTCTCGTTTATGCCTTTTACAATAAGCATACTTTTGACTGCATCTCTGTGGTCCCCTTGCAAAATCACTTGATGGTTCTTGTAAGTACCCCCTGTTCCAAGTTTAATTTTCACTTCTCTCGTAAATGAGGCTACATCGATCAGATTTTCGAGGCCTTTTATAACAGTGGTCGGCTTCTTAAATTTCCTAAATTCTTTTGTGATGAAAATCTTGGCGTTTTCTCTATCTAGTTCTTGTAGAAACTCATTAATTGAGCCATTATCATAATAATTCTCTGACACCACTAGTAATACGATATTTAGCTTAAAGAATCTTTTGATCAAGGTTGCTTGATCAGGCACGGGTTATCGTATGAACATGGATTGTCCCGCAATTAATAAATTGAACCATAATAGGTTCTTTCATCAATTCATGCTAATTTTTAGACAAAGGGAATTATGGGATATACAAAAATAATTATTAGTAGGGATTCAAGCATGGATTCAAGCAGCCAATTCAATCAAAGACAAGGAGTCCGCTAGTAATACTATTTGCCAAAGTTTTAATACTGCCTTGCGAATGCAAGTGTATGAAAATTGTTAATTCAGTTATTATAGTCTCAATTTTGACGATTGGAATAGTTACTCCAGCATCTTTTAATACTTCTTCTGGTTCTGAAAATACCACTAATAGTTCTAGTCAAGCCCAACTTTTAAGTAGCAGAATTAAGGTAGTCACCTCAGTTTCTCCAATCACAAATATCGTCAAGAATATTGGAGGAGACAAGATAGATCTAATTGGCATAATCCCAGAGGGTTCAGATTCACACACTTTTGAATTGGTACCGTCTGATGTCGTCAAAATGACCGACGCCAACTTGATAATTATAGACGGACTTAATCTGGAAGGCGGAATGGAAAAAGTTGCAAATGAAGCCAAAAATCGGAATCCTTCAACTCAGTTACTTAAACTTGGAGATAATACTATTACAAAAGATCAATGGATGTTTGATTTTAGCTTTCCAAAAGAAAAAGGTGACCCCAATCCACACCTATGGTTGAATGTTGATTATGCAATAAAGTTTGCGAATCTAACTAGGGACAAGCTCATTGAAATGGATCAAGTTAACGCTGACTATTACAACGCAAATGCAGATAGATACATTACTCTTCTAAAAAAGCTAGATGATGGAATAATGCAAGCAGTACAAACAGTGTCGCCGCAAAATAGAAAACTTTTAACATACCATGACTCGTGGGCATACTTTGCGCCCAGATATGGGATGACTGTAATAGGTGCTGTGCAGCCCTCAGATTTTGGAGAACCCAATCCTCAAGATATCGCAAAGCTTATTGATCAGATACGTTCAGAAAAAGTCCCAGCAATTTTTGCTTCAGAAGTGTATCCGAGTAAGGTAGTTGATCAAATAGGGAGGGAAGCAAATGTAACGTTTGTCCAGACACTTAGCGATGACGCACTACCAGGGCAGCCTGCCGATCCAAATCACACTTATGTTGGAATGATGCTCAAGAATATGAAAAATATGTTGATACCACTCGGCGGGAATATAGAAGCCTTGCATGGGATTGACCCTGAGAATACATATGGTTAGCATGATTCAATATAAGGGGATTGTTTGTGAGGGATCCAGGTCGGTTACTAGAAAAGGGATGACTGATTTAGCTTGAATGGGGAGGACATCCTAACTATTTCCGGAATTACTTTCGGCTATTCCCAAAAGGCGCCTATACTTGAAGGGGTTAATCTTCAGATTCATAGGGGTCAGTTCGTAGGATTACTAGGACCAAGTGGATCGGGAAAAACTACTCTCCTTAAGATAATTATTGGTTTGATAAAGCCATGGCACGGTACCATTACCTTCAGCAAAAACTCAACTTCAAGAACTAGTAAAATCACCGTGGGGTATGTTCCACAAGTTGAGGGTGTTGACTGGAACTTTCCAATCACCGTTAGAGAAGTAGTTGCAATGGGTATATGGAATCAATCTGGAATTGCCCCATGGCTACTCAAGAATGCCAGAGAAGAAGTCGATAGAATCCTTACAGTGCTAGGGATAGGTGATTTCGGCTCAAGACAAATACGTGAATTATCAGGTGGCGAACAACAGAGAATATTTCTTGCGAGGGCGCTAATCCGGAACCCCGACATACTAATACTCGATGAACCAGCTTCGGGCGTGGACCATATAACTAGGGAGAAAATACTAGGAAACTTGAATGACTTAAACTCACGAGGTATGACTATAATTCTTACTACTCATGATTTATCTGGTATTGCAAAAAGACTTCCTTGGATAGTATGTATGAATGGTAATGTTATAGCAGAAGGTAAGCCTGAGGATACACTAACAGACAAGGTGGTACTGAAGACCTATGGCTTGGTTGACACAGTGCCGACAGGTAGAGATTAGTTGGTCGACTTACTTACTCCATTTTATTATGAATTCTTTACACATGGAATAATAGCTTCGGTGCTAGTAGGTGGTGTTTGTGGATTGCTTGGAGTATATATTACTTTGCGAGGAATGAGTTATATCGGTCATGGTTTGTCTCACGCTGTATTTGGTGGCGCCGTTGCAAGCTACATCATGAACTTTAACTTTTATCTTGGTGCTACCATTTGGGGTTTCGTCTCTGCTCTAATTATCAATCAGATTGCAAAACGTAATAAGATAAAGGCAGATGCTGCTATAGGAGTAGTAACAACAGCGGGTTTTGCGATAGGAGTATTTCTAATTAGCCAGAATCGTACCTATATTCGAAATTTTGAGGCCCTATTATTTGGTAACATACTAGGTATCACAGATCAAGACATTATTGCAATAGCATCTGTTACTATTATAACTGCTATTTTTATCTTCTTCTTTCAGAAAAGACTTCTCTTCACAGTTTTTGACAGAGAAACTGCTCAGGTATATGGCGTGCCCACCAACCTTGTAGATACACTATTTTCTCTTGTACTTGCAGGGGTAGTAATTGCATCAATGACTTCTATCGGTGTTACCATGCTGGCATCAGCCATAATAGCCCCTGCAATATCGGCAAGATTGTTAACAAGTAACTTTCTCAAGATGATCGTGCTATCTTGCGCTATTGGTATAGCTACGGCGTTTTTAGGAATGTATGCGAGTTTTTATTTCAATTCGGCTTCTGGAGCTACAATTGTTCTCTTCGGCGCAGCCACTGTAGGTATCACTTATCTCTATTCACTCTTGCGTAGGATATTTCATACTCACACTCACGGTGAATTAAGACATGCTCATGTACACATTCACGCAGAAACCCATCAGCATGAACACGAACACTAGCGGCGACAAGAATCATCGTGCTGAACTTGACCGAATAGCTTTTTACGGCAGAACTCTTTCAGAATATCTCATGATGTTCGATATAAGTGACGTTACTTGCCTGAAGAACTATGACTCAATATTGGACTGCCCGTCGGGGGCTTCATCCTTTGTTGCAGAGGCCACAAAATGTGGAATCAATGCTGTCGGTTGTGACCCTCTATTCGGCAGAAGTGGTCAAAGTTTATGTAAACAAGGAGAAAAAGATATTGAATATGTTGTAAAGAGGGTATCAGAAACTCCTGATCTCTATAAATGGGATTTTTACTCTTCACTAGAGGTATTACGAGAGTACAGGAAATTGGCCCTAAGCAAGTTTTTGTCAGATTACGATAGCGGGATAAAAGAAAAACGTTACATAAAAGGAAAGCTGCCCCAATTGCCATTTGACGATAAGAGCTTTGAACTGGTATTAAGTGGACACTTTCTGTTTACGTATAGCAGTAAATTCGATCTTTCTTTCATTTTACATGCAATTCTAGAGTTGGTCAGAGTGTGTTCTAAGGAAGTAAGGATTTATCCAATTCAGAAATCAAGTTTCCAACCTTACATGGAAATGACAGATTTGCTTAGTATTCTGGAAAAAAGACATGGAATCAATCATGAGATAATGCCTGTTAAATTTGAATTCCAGCGTGGGAGCAATAAAATGCTGCTATTAAAATGTAACAACGAGATCAAACAAAATAAATTATGACATCAAGTATTACTTCGTGTTTGCCAATATTAACCAATTCTGATGGAAATAGGAAGAGATATAGAAAAGTTAATGACAACCTGTAACCAGCTACTGGAATCAGACTGTGCTCGGACTATTGACAAGCTGTATGAAAAGATTTGGTATGTTGTAAGTCACACTCGTAAAATTCAATAACGTCATATTGTTACGGCCTTTAGCGATGGCTTGCATTTGACCTTTGCACCATTGTGGAAATAATCTTGATGTTTATCTCCATCGACTTGATTTAATGTCTTTCCAATGCAGGCCGATCCCATTTTGCTTGATTCGCTGCTGCCTCGTAGGTGGTTTGCAAAAAAGCAGTCAAGACAGCTTCAGGTGACTTCGATTTACGGACAGTTTCGTATGGAAGCAGGAATTCTCCCATCGTGCTATTGTAAAAAGCTTCTGCAGGCTGAATTGGGTATTCTTTGAAACCGTCTGGTTCAGGATATGCGTATGCGTAGAAAATAGGCTCATCGATTGGGCCTCCACCAGGCCAGAATCCACAGCTGCTAACTTCATGCGAATATGCTTCCGTCGCAACAAATAGTGGAACATTAGGAGCTCCTGGATGGGTAGGAGCCCTTCGACCTGAAAAACGAGTTGTTGCCAGATCAAATGCCCCCCAGAAAAAATGCACAGGGCTGGCTTTCCCAATGAACCGGGATCGGAATTCGGTAAAAATCGGATAGGATTGAGCTAAAATTCGCCATACCCTTTCGGCATATACAGGATCGTAGGAAGCGTGTTTCAGATCTTGTTCGAAAGGTATTGGGTTAGGTACCTCAACTGGGGTGGTCCAAATTTTAATTGGCATTCCAAGTGCTTCCAGGGTGGACATGATTTCCTGATAAAAGTCAGAGACTGAATGTGGCCTAAGTGCTAATTCCTTGGTAGGCCTGTCATTAGTTGCAATTAAGAGCAATTGATTAATGAAATCAAAATCAATCTGAAGAACACGATCTTTATAATTCATAGCCGTAGTGGTAAGTCCTCTAGGGGTCACATATAGAGTAACATTCCACCAGTGGTTCACTAATGGAGTAAGTGCAAGACGTATTTTGCCAACTATCTGGGTCCACATGTGAAGAGTCTCATAGGTATCTTTCCACTGTGCCAAAGGCAATTCTGGCCACAGATTTGTGATCATATGAATACTCCATTCTGTCCAAGAAAGAGCAAATCATTCACCTTGTATAAGCAATTATTGTTGCTAATTCCATTTGATACGCTTAATGCAGGTATTTTTCTAAAAGGCCCACTTTCAAGTACCAACTGAAATAATGGAGTACATTGGCAATTCATGCTATAAATATAAGCGGCTATCAACTATAACATTTTCCATTTTGATAAAAATCCATGAATCCATTATCATCTGGGCGGTGCACGCGTTCTCCAAGTATTTGATTCTGACGAGTGCTTCTAGATCGGATAAAACTCAGGTTTTTATAGAAAATTTTAAAATTAAGGTTTGCGCCAAAAGACTTGATCGTTATGATAATAAGCTATTTGGATATATCAAGTGCTTTTCTCAAATGTCAGAGTCAGGAGGCCGTTATCCAATACTGCATTAATCATATCCATATTGAATGTAATCAAGGGTAGTGGAATTACATTTACCAAAAATCCAGTTACTGTCTCTATTTTGATCAATACTTCACTTCCGGAACGTTTGATGTCAAAACTCCCTTTTTTGGTAAAAGGGACTTTGAGGATTATCCTTAAACTCTTTGAGCTGTCTTGAATAATGGAATACGGCTTACCGTCGTAGAATATCCCAGCTGGATCCTCGTTCCCAAAGATCTTATTCGCATTTTCCCGTAAGGTGACTAAACCGGCCAACTCCTTATTGTAAAGGTAAACTTCCTTTACTGGCAGAGGATAAAAATTTGTTTTCGCCTCTTCTGCTTTGGTAACTTGAAATTTTCGCCAATTCTCATAATACTCGTTGGAAACTCCCTTACCACTATTATTCGAAATACTAGGCATAATCTTGTTAATTATTACAAGATCTACATTAACCCCGTACAAATTTGCAGACATAAGAGAGCGCTTCGCATTTTCAATGCTGAATGTATCAGGATTTGCAATCAGTCGCAGACTCGTCACTGTATTATTCCGTACGAGTTCTGACAAGTAATTCAGTCTACCAAATAGTTCCTGTTCATACTTGAGGATAGAACTATCAGGAAGTGAAATACCTGAGAAAGATTGAAATAATTTCGAAAAGCTAGAAAATGTTCCCATCAACCCAGTGAGTTTTTTTCCGATACCACCGATAAGTTTCGGAAAATACAGATACCTTAAAGCCTCTCCAGACGCAGGCATATCGAGAACAACTACATCAAATGAATCATTGCGAATTACTTCTTCGACTTTTAGCAATGCAAAAAGTTGTGTCATTCCTGGCATCATTGCTAATTCGTAAGAGAGAGTATCATCCAAGCCTCTTGATGAAAACAAAGAAGCCATATACGAAAGAATATTGTTGTGCCCCTTACTCATTTCTCTTATCGGATCAACTTGGAGAATATGCAAATTTGGTATGATTTGGTCAATGTATTCGATGTCATCATTGTCATCGATGTTCTTGTCATTTTCTTCGTCCTTGTTTTTGCTTATTTGGAACGCGTCACCTAATGTGTGAGCTGGGTCTGAGGATATAACCATGGTTCTATATTTTTTATCAGCTAATGCTATTCCTGTAG
This sequence comes from Nitrososphaeraceae archaeon, assembly GCA_036558405.1. GTDB lineage: Archaea > Thermoproteota > Nitrososphaeria > Nitrososphaerales > Nitrososphaeraceae > TA-21. The sequence continues at coordinate 58,867 of DATBFR010000109.1, forward strand.
AGCAGGATACTACAGTCTTACCAGTCCCACCCTTTCCTGTATATATGATAAGTCGCAATTTAGATTCAAAAATATGATGGCTCAGTTATATTTTTTGAGAATCGTTGAGACGATCGATTTTGGATGAGATGCTTATTGTTGTAATGCACTCATGAAGCTAACGTACGGCGGTACGGATTCTAGCTGTTTTCCCATTTCCTTGAGACCCAGATAACCTCTATTGAAGATCTACGACTGCAACAAGTAACATGCAACATGCAACATACAACGTGCAACATGCAGCATCTTTGCCAAGAGCTATTAACCATATTTGGGCGTAAGACTTTGTTCATACTAATGATATTACTACATCCATACCCAGAAGTTTAATAGTTTGAGTTTGTGGATTCGAACTAATTTGAGTCACATGCCTGATATCAACGAAAAGACTTCGCCCAGGGAATATTGTAGCTGGGAAGAGATAGAATTGTTGGTAAAGAAGCTCGCATTGAAGATTCATACATCACAGAAAAAATATCAAATAATTCTAGGCATAACAAATGGAGGAATAATTCCAGCCAGGCTGATAGCCCGCGAGCTTGGAATAGACCATATCCAATTTATTCCCGTCAGGAACAAAGAAATTCAAACTGACGAGATGCCGCAATTACATAGAGGTAACAAATATCTTTTAATAGATGAAATATATGATACTGGGAATATTTTTAGCAAGGTTTATGGCGTACTTAAGGGGCACGATTGTGACTTTGCATTTCTTATGAGTCGGTATACACACGGTAATCTGGATTTTGTTGCCAAGGTATTGAATCATGATCGATGGGTCGTTTTTCCATGGGAAATGAAACGTTACTAAATTCGGACTATCTGCAACATAACCAATTTTTGTCTTACCATAATTACCACAATCTTCAGAACTGGTAGTCTAGAATGTAGTTGCGCAAGATGCATATACTAGATAGTCTACACACTCTCTAACGATATGGTGCGCGTGGATCCTGGCACAAAGCTAAATGGTATCGAAGAAGATCATATCCATGATAGAACTAATTTATTATCTAAATTAAAAAAAAGAATCACTCTTGCAAAAGGACAAGAAAAGGTCGATATAGTTATTGAAAATGTAAATTTAGTAAATGTCCTCTCTGGACAAATTTATCAAACAAGTGTCGCCGTAGCAGGTGATCTCATCGTTGGGATAGGAGATGGTTATGAAGCTAAACATACTTTTGATGCTACTGGACTCTATCTATCGCCTGGCCTCATAGATGGTCATATTCATATAGAATCAACTTTTTTGTCTCCGATAGAATTCTCTAATGTGGTATCAACACATGGAACTTCAGCTGTCATTTGTGATCCGCACGAAATAGCAAATGTTCTTGGATTAAGAGGGATTGATTATATCCTTGATTCCAGTACTAATCTACCAGTCAAAATTTTTGTCATGATGTCTTCATGTGTTCCTACAACGCATATGGAAACCTCAGGAGCAAAGATTACCAAAGAGAATATCAGAGATTACTTATTAAAATACTACAACCGAGTTATTGGGCTTGCAGAAATGATGAATTATCCAAGTGTCTTATCTGAAGACTCTGAGACTCTTGGTAAATTGATCGCAGCAGGAGACAAGTGCAAGGATGGGCATGCTCCATTACTGACTGGCAAATCATTGAATGCATATGTAATAGCTGGACTGAAAAGCGACCATGAGTGCTCTATTCTTAGAGAAGCTACCGAAAAGCTTCAGAGGGGAATGCATATTATGATAAGGCAAGGTACTCATGAAAAAAATCTGCGGGAGTTAATACCCCTAGTTAATGAATTCAATAGCAGCAATATTAGTCTAGTTTCAGATGATCGTGATGCGATAGATCTGAAGAACAATGGACATATGGACTATTTGGTTCGTTCTGCCATTTCCTATGGATTGGATCCAATTAGAGCGATTCAGATGACTTCTATCAATACTGCTAGATATTTTGGTATAAACGATCTAGGTGCGATAGCTCCTGGATATAAAGCTGATTTTATACTTCTGGAAGATTTAGAGTCATTCAAGATTTCTAGAGTATTCCTTAACGGGAAAGAAATTACTGTAGGACATCATGTTGAACAAGGTCGAAAGACCCTAACTAGAAGGCGACTTCCCAACAACGATACTGCGACTCAAGAATTGGAAAATTCAATGTGTATCAAGCCCATTGACGATTTACAAATACTCGGAATTCCCGCAATATCTGGTAAGTCATTTCTGCGAACCATTGAGGTTATTCCAGGGCAGATTATTACGAACAACAAAATTGTTAAGGCAAAAATAGATAACATGCAAGCAGTTGCTGATGACCAAAGAAACATAGCGAAGTTAGCCGTCTTTGAACGTCACCATCGAACAGGAAATGTAGGTTTAGGGTTTGTCCATGGTTTGGGCCTCGAGAAGGGTGCTATTGCGAGCAGTGTAGCGCATGATTCACACAATCTCATTGTAGCAGGAATGAACGATAATGATATGATAGCAGCTGCAAGGTACATTACAAACATCGGGGGAGGACTCGCTGTAGCCAATAATGGCGAGATCATTGCTAGTCTACTGCTTCCCATCGCTGGAATAATTTCAAATCAAAATTTAGACTACGTCATTTCTGGCTTATCAGAAGTGAATTTGGCTAGTAAAAGCTTGGGAAAAAATATAGTCGATGATCCGTTCATGTTGCTTTCATTTTTATCTTTACCTGTTATACCCTCATTAAAGCTAACAGACAAAGGGCTAGTTGATGTTGACAAATTTCAAATTGTCGATCTCTGGGTGTAAAACTAATTATTCGGGACATTAATGTACTACTATTGTGGATTTAGTTATGTTACTGTACCTTAGAACCAGCAAAACCAACTGTTGATCAATCGATATTATTTAGTTGAACAAGAATTCAAGGATATGCGTTGCCTTTATTGCCATAGCAACTAATTCCAAAAATCCGAACCGCTAATTTGGTGCATTAGAAGACAACTGGACTCTGATTATAACGTACTACATTTACAAGTATTGCACGATGATAGCATATCGAAAATATTGGATCGTTATTCATATCCGTGTTCAATCTAGGAATTCTAATTGAATATTTTTTCGTTATAGGCTAGAATCTTTATATATTTCCGAACAAAAGAAATCTAGAATGAATCTAACGTCAAGATTAAAAATTGGTATGTTGGTAGTGGTAATTAGTTTTGCAGCAATTGGACTTGTAGCTGGCTTTTCACTTTTGCGTGCTGTGACTGTTGAAGCTTCGCTTCCTGGTGGATTGGAGAGTCAGGCTTTTGTGGGAGGCGCAATAGTCCTCGGATACAGTGATCCGCAGAAGATAACCTGTTCAACTGGCGGTTCCAAGAACACCAACGGGCTACACTTTTCTGCACATACAAGGATGGGAATTATGAATGGTTACTGGGACATAGCATCGCCATTTACGGGTGCTGAAAACAAAGGTGGATATATTTATGATGGAAAAACTGACGGCAAGACTTACGAATTAAAGGGAAAAGAAACTCATGATGGTATATGCCAAGCGAAGGTGCCTAAGGACATTATAATAAGTGGAACTTGTGGAACCAACAATCAACACACGATACATTACGCCACTCTTCAGGGTCTGAATCATGTATTTTCGGGAACTGTCAAGTGCCTAGGACATACAACTAATTACTAACAACAAGTAGAGCTCCGCACTTTTTTTCTACAGTTGATTGTCACATCACTAAAGAGACTTCAAGAATATCTTATTATCATACATGTCTTAAGATGATCTGAATTTAGCTCACAGTTATTAGTAGGCTAATGTCACCATAATACCTCAGCAAATGGACTATACTCAAGGAAAAAATGGAAAAACGCCTGATGAATCTAAGGCAGAGACTACTATAGTGATGCTCCCTTCTGATGCTAATCCAAAAGGTAATGTATTCGGTGGGGTTATTTTGAAACATGTCGACCTAATTGCAGGATTAGTAGCAAAAAGACATGCTGGCCATGCAAATGTAGTTACTGCCAGTATTGATAAAATGTCCTTCCTGAAACCAATTTTTATCGGAAATGCTGTGATTCTTTCAGCCAGAATCAATTATGTAAAGAAAACTTCCATGGAGATTGAAGTTGATATTCAGGCCGAAGACCTTGATGATAATTCAATAGTTCATGCAGGGACAGCATTCGTCAATCTAGTTGCAATTGACAAATACGGCAAACCCACTGCAGTCCCACCATTAATATTAAATAATGACGACGATAGTAGACGATTCCACGAAGGAGAAACAAGAATGAAATCAAGACTAGATTCTAAGGTTTGACGATTACTGACCCTTATTTCCTTCAATCATCCGTGTAGGACTAACTTAACCTATGACACAAAAGCTTGGGCCGTTGTAATTTACCAAGTTGTATTACAAAAATGCTTATTAGTTTGGGGGATATGGTAGACGAATAAATTGGGTAAGGAAGAGATCAATTCTTTGTTTGAGAAAAAGCTTATGATGTTACAAAATGCTATCGAAAATAAACTCCGACTCGAGGAGAGCGTCGGGAAAAAGGAACTTTTGTCTGGAGATTTGGTGATGATTCTCAGAAATATGCGAGATCTCTACGGCCTCAATAAATTATTATTTAATATGCTCTTAGAATTTCGCGATAACGTCAATAAGATGACATCCGAGACAGAAGTACGAAATCAGCTGATTGCCATAAAGAACTTGTACGATTTGAAATTTGAAATGCTGGAGGAAAGGTTGAAAAGGATTAACGCAAAAGATGAGGAAGAAATAAGAAATAATAAAAATAACTAACTAGCTTTGCGTGTAAAATACATACAGTGAACTTGTACGAGTAAATCGCCTTGATTAAATTTTGTTAGCCTCTCCTCCGCCATGATTATTTTTTGATATACAGTTAGGACATAGGATAGTAAATTCGGACACATCCTCGAGTGTGCTGTCTATATAACTAGTTAGTGCTCCACACGAATTACAATGAATTTCCTCCCATCCAATATACTCTGCCGATATGAGAGTGTTGTAGTATCGGGCATTCTGACATCCACAAACATTGTTATCATCTTCTTCGAATGAACAAGTCGGCTTGTGTAATGGAATAGGATGATTGCAATTTTTGCACATCGGTTCAACAAAGTTATTGCTTTCGGTTGTCATCGCAAATCTATCTCATAGATCTACTCTATGACAGTTTAAACTTTCTTGGAAGCTTTAGACGCCTTAAGGCTAGCGTGCAAGATGTACAAGATGAACTAGGTATCCTGAACACTAAAAGACTTTAGTGATTGTGTATCGTAAGTACTTGATTTTTGTTGCAAATGGTGGTTGATCCAGAGTCTTCGCTGGAACAGAAAGCGGCTTTACTTGAGAACACCTTTGTGTTTGATTCTGTATTAACTCAGAAAGTTTTTACACGTAGTGCGTTGCTATTTGAATCCGAAATTGTCGCGAAGACACACAGACCTAGAATAAAGTGTTTTTGATTATTCAAATTGCCAAAAGCGCTGATCCGCAACCCACTGGATTTGAAAAGAAATGGTTTGCACATTCGAATTGCCAATTAATCACGGGACATAATGCTATATGCATCTTCTTGCAATTGAATGATACCCAACATACTGGAATTGATTGGCTATCTATTTATATACTCTTAAACAGTACGGCGTCCTAACTCATATCACGTAGTCAGTTCAACTAATTATGGAGAAAGTTATCATTAACTGAATAATGGTATTAAAACCTCGAGAGTGTTTAATACACTGAATTAGTATCAGTGCCATTCGAGTAACTGCATCCATTTCCAAAAACCAATTATTATCAAAACGTATTGGATCAAAAAGTAACCTAGTCATTTGGCAGTACAGTCTCCGGGTGATCTCCTGTACAATAGTAAAAGGTATTTATTTCATAGCAATTCTGACATTCCAATTTATATTCTAAATTATGTCTGGTCTTACTCTCGATGTCGCATTTGTCGTAACCAGCTCTTACAGTTTCCTGAGGGAGATTTACTTCAAAAGGCTCCTCACAGTTCCAACATAATCGCCGAAAATCTTGCATGCTGAATATCCACTTGCATTGAAATTGATTCAGTCTTTTATTTAACGTTAACCGGCTGATAACGCTTAAAAGATAGAGACCAATTTCCGAAGGATATTATTACTTGTATCAAACTTTGGCAGTTTTGCAACATTGACTCACTAACAAAAAATGTTAAGTTGAAAGATGAAGCATTTGGCACGGAATTAGGAAAATCCAAAAAAAGTAAAGACATGGGCAGCATAAAACTCGCTTAGATGACCACTCTATTTACTCGTCTGTTTAAAAAATAAATAAGATAAATAAGCTACTAAATGGAACTCTTTTTATTGGTTATTTTATCATCTAGAATGAAGTTTAGAAGAGATAGAAAATTAATAATTGGTTTTCTCTTAATGATTACAGTCGCTATATGCATACTAATTATCCCAGAACTTGCAGGTTTCAAAATCGGACTGGCGGTTAAGCTATCCGCTATAGTGTTGATGTTTGTTTACATTGCACTGTCATTGGAGTTGGTTCATAGGACTACTATAGCTCTCTTTGGTGCTCTAGTTGCACTTGGAATAGCTGTATCAACAGGGTTATTTACGGCTAGTGAGAGCTTCGAATTTTCTATTAAGGTTATCGATTTTAATACGATAGGACTCTTGCTCGGAATGATGATCATAGTTGCAATTTTGTCAGAAACTGGGATATTTCAATATGTCAGTATCAAGGCAAGCAAGATGTGTAAGGGAAACTTGTGGATACTGATGATTATCTTGTGCACCTTCACTGCCGTTACTTCAATGTTTATAGATAATGTTACTACGATACTCTTAATGATACCAGTAACTATTTCTATATTTAAAACCATTAAAGTTTCACCTATTCCATTTGTACTCGCAATGATTCTGTCGTCTAATGTGGGCGGTGCATCGACGTTAATTGGAGATCCTCCCAATATCATGATTGGATCAGCCGCCAATATTGACTTCAATTCGTTCATACTCCATATGGGGCCGACCATTGCTATTTCATTTGTAGTATCAATGGCGCTATTTAGATTTCTTTTCCGAAAGGATCTAAAATCAACCGTACATAATTTGGAACAGTTGTTGAAAGAAGACGAACGTCTCTTGTTAAAGGACAAGAATCTACTTAAGAAATCAATGATAGTATTGATTGGAGTAGTCGTCCTATTTATAGTACATGGCTCCATCAACTTGGAACCTTCCGTAATAGCGTTGGGAGGCGCTGCTGTGTTACTTCTAGTCAGTAAGGTGAAGCCTGGCAAAGTACTTAATGAAGTAGATTGGCCCACGCTTTTCTTCTTTACTGGACTATTCATAATTATAGGAGTTGCAGAAGAAGCCGGAATGATCAAGTTATTATCTGATGCAGCTATTGGAATTACTGGTGGCGAACCATGGTCAACTTTTATGATAATTATATGGTTATCGGCCTTTGCAAGTGCCTTCGTAGATAATATTCCTTTTACCGCGACAATGATTCCTTTAATTCATATGCTCAACGCAAACCCTGTTATAGCTACATATTTCAGCGGCTTGCCAATCAGTCCACTTTGGTGGGCATTATCATTAGGAGCAAATCTTGGAGGGAATGGTACTCTTATAGGTTCAAGTGCAGGTATCATAGCAGCGGGACTGTCTGAAAAACATGGCTACCTTTTAACATTTAACCAATTCTTAAAAGTAGGGTTCATTTTTATGATACTTACTGTAGGAATCGGAACATTGGTATTAACACTCGACATATTATTCAGACTATAGAATTTCTGAGAATATTTTCGAGCTTATAGATTCAATATGACTTAATTCGACTGTAGACCACGCAAAAAGTTCGGCAACATCGACGTAGGCGAAGTCCAAAAATGCACTTTGGCTAGCATTATAATACTAATCCAATGGTGAAATATGTGAACATTATTCATACATTTGCAAAAGATTGCGTGTTTAAGTTGGTTTAAATGCACTCAAATTTCTCACTTCGAACGTAGTAGTAATTTGAGGAATCCAGAAATCGTACTTGAATTGAAAAATATTGCAAAGGTGTACAAATCGGTCGGTTCATCCTATCATACGGTGTTTGATGGCATAGATCTTCAAATTAAGCAAGGTGAGATCGTCACTGTATTAGGAAGGTCTGGATGCGGTAAGAGTACCTTGCTTAATATCATTGCAGGTCTAGATAGGTTATACAGGGGAGAGCTCCTGGTGGAAGGTAAAATAGTTCTATCAGCTGGGTCAGATAGAGCAATGATTTTCCAAGAGAATGCTCTATTTCCATGGCTTAACGTTATTCAAAACATTGAATTTGCCCTTAGAGAAGTAGGAATCTCAAAGCCATTGAGAAGGGTGATCGCTCTGGACTATCTTGATATGGTTGGTTTGACTGAATTTGCAACTGCGAATATTCATGAGCTTTCTGGTGGAATGAAACAGAGAATAGCAATCGCGAGAGCTCTCGTGCTCGATCCAAAAATATTACTAATGGATGAGCCATTTGCAGCTCTAGACATTCAAACTCGGCAGCTATTGTACAACGAATTATTGCGAATACATAGAGAGACTAAAAAGACAATACTTCTTGTAACACATAATATTGAGGAGGCAGTCATATTAGGAGATCGAGTAATACTTCTATCTGAATTAAACGGAAAAATTGGAAGAGAATTTAAAATAAGTATCCCGAGACCTAGGAATTTAAATGATTCAGATTTAAAGTCCATAGTTTCAGAAGTTCTTGAAGAATTTAGGGCTATGAATTACCTATCAAAGGACCAAGCATATGCAACAACCATACCAAACTAAAGACATAAAAAGAATCAAGAATCGTAGAATAGTAGATTTCAAAGATGTCGCAAGCATAGCAGTATTTCTTGTTGCCTTTTTAGCCATATGGGAAATCATATATCTGCTGGAAATTTTTCCTACTGTGTCACTTCCCTCCCCCTTGCAAGTTGCGCAATCACTTTTCGATTTGATCACCGAGGGCGTTTTGGGATATAGCACCGCAGTAACATTACTAAGATTATTTACCGCATTCATTATTTCCATTATTGTAGGTGTAGGCGTAGGACTAGCGATGGTGAAATTTACCTATTTCGGAAGGACTATGAACTCATTTGCAGTAGGGCTGCAGTCATTCCCTAGCATTGCCTGGGTGCCATTTGCTATCTTACTAATCGGCTTAAACGATTCTGGAATTCTCTTTGTGGTCATAATGAGCTCAGTATTCTCGATCATGATTTCTACATATAGCGGCATAAGAAATATTCCACCGATATATCTGAGATCTGCGTCTAACATGGGTGCAAAGGGAATCTCCATGTTCCGCCATGTGATGTTACCTGCAGCTACTCCTTCACTCATAATCGGTATTAGGCAAGGTTGGTCCTTCGCCTGGCATGCAGTAATTGGTGCAGAAATGCTCATCAATACCCTTGTGGGCCTGGGATACATCCTTTCAGTCGGCAGAGAATTTTCAAACATGCCTCAGATAATCGCTACGATGATTGTAATATTCATCATTGGATTAATATTCGACAAGGTCGTGTTCTCAAAAGTAGAAGAAAGGATTAGAAGCCGCTGGGGATTGAATCAGCAATCTGACATCTAACTTCCTTTCCATATTATGCTACCACCACCCAACGAGTTATTTTATTTAGGACCTCTAAGTCTATCATGATGCATTCCTAGAATTATCTCTTAAGCGTAAGATTGAAAGCTATTTGGAGATTGGGGTGAATTACCCCATGTATGTTCTCCATGATCTTGTAGGGATTTTCTCTTGCGTCAAGATACTCATTCAGATAACCTAAGGCTTCTGCCAATCTTAATTTTGCACGAGTAACATCTGTAGAATTGGATAAAAATCCCCTTAACTCGTCATTATACAATTCTGACATCCTGTTTGAAATTTGTCTTGCTTTATTATAACTGTCCCTATCAATCATTATAAACTTATCCTTATTTTCAGGAAAATGACTCGAATGAGCATTAGAGGTATTATGCCTACTATCATGTACATTGGTAACCTCTGAAAAATTCATGCTGAGCATAACGGTGGAAGGTACACCAAAAGCATGACCATAACTTCTCAGTACCTCGTCAGCTAGGTTAGCAACCACTAATGCAATTATGGTGTTGTTGTAGAATTGATCACTATCGACACTAAATGACTCTTCACTGATGAGAATGTCAGATAGTATTTTTTTAATGTTCTTCGTGTGTGTAAAGGATTCTGTGAAATTAATGTTCTTAGCATCGATTGTTAAACTGTCATTAAGGAGCCTATTTTCAACCAATATATTATTAATTAAGGTAAGAAATGAGGAATCATCGTCGGTACTAAAATTATGTGCAAAACTATTAACAATATTTATGTTAATACTGGTAAACATGAATGCAAAAAGTATAGAAAAAACTAAATTGTTGTTCAATTTAATGAGATAGCAAATTCTAACACTAGATTGTCATAAATTAAGACATACTTCTATACTAGAAGACATTTATTGCGTTAACTTGAAAACCTGTACACGCGAGTTCCCAGTATCGGCCACATACGTGGTTCCCGAATCTTTATCAACACCCACTCCTTCAGGATCTGTAAATTGACCGTTCCCAGTACCTGGAGTACCAAATTTGCTTAAGAATTGTCCATCACTTGTAAAAACTTGAACCCTATCATTATTCTTATCAGTAACGTAGATATTATCACTAGCATCTATTGAGAGACCAGATGGACCTTGAAACTGTCCATCTCCTGTTCCTTTGGTACCCCACTTAGTAATGAATTTGCCGTCGTTAGTAAATTTTTGAATCCTATTGTTGCCATAATCTGCAATGTATACATTTCCGCCAGAATCCACAATAGCACTTTCAGGTTTTGATATCTGTCCGTCTTCTTCACCCTCTGTAGACCATTTGAATAGGAATTGTCCATCCTTCGAGAAGACTTGAACATTGGCAAGGTCCCTATCCGTTACATATAGTTTTCCTTCAGCATCATTTGCTGGGACATGAGGATGCAAAAATTGTCCGTTGCCTTCTCCTTCTGTTCCCCACTTAGTAATGAATTTGCCGTCGTTAGTAAATTTTTGAATCCTAAAATTGAATTGATCAGCCACATAAATATTGCCCTCTGAATCTATAGATAATGCAGATGCCTTATGGAATTGTCCGTCTCCTTCTCCACCTTCGCCGAACGTGGAAATAAAGTTCCCTTCAGGATCAAATTTTTGTATCCTATGATTGGCATAGTCAGCAACGATAACACTTCCATTAAAAAAATCAACATCATTGTGGCCATCGAACTGACCATCTCCTTCTCCAGCAGATCCCCACTGAGTGAAATATTCAAAATTCATTGGCTGCGCAATGACAATTGGAATAGAATTAAAAATAAATAAAATAGTGCCCGATACAAAACATAAGACTGCCTTATCTGTTTGCAACATGGAGCATTTTTGGAAGCATGGTATAAATCTATTTCAGTCAATTGGTTCGTTTTCTAGTAAAATCTCTGATGGAAATTGAATAATTATTTTGAAATAGAATATAGTGTAAGGTAGAATGTAAAAGTCCTTCAGTTAGTAAACTTAACGGTAAATTTTAGTTCATATTTCATCGGCGGAAAGGATGACTGACAAAATTTTTGGGTACCCAAATACATTCACTGAATTATACTGAGGTATATGAAATCTATGATTTTCACTTGTAGCCGACAAAGCTAAGAATGAAATGGTTTGTAAAAAAAAGTACTAGTTTGTAGAAGTCATTTTCTAGTAACTAATTAGTGTGAAGAATATTTACACTATGCAGTACGTTTTACCAAAATACTTTCGATCGTATTATCATTTAGGATGGTCCTCACTAATTTTAGTCGTTCTTCTTCGCGTATTTGTCCTGAAGATTGGATTGAATCTATCGCCTTCAGCTTCCAAAAATTATTTAATCCTGCTTCAATAATCAGTTGCGCGTGATATACTACTGCGCCGAAATTGGTAAGAGAGAAAGTACCCTTACTCCTTTGTACCACTCCTACTCTTAGTAATAGTTTAGTTCGGATATAGTACTGCTTCTTAGTAAGTCCTTTTGTGAGTTTCAGTGACTCACTGCTAACGCTACCCTTTGCTATAGAGCAAAAGATATCTAGGGACTTATTATCAGAAATAACCTTCAGAATATCCGCTACTGAATTACGTTCCATGTTTTTACCATGCCTTTTAATTTGTAATTTTATAGGTACCTATATAAAGACACTTTCTCGTGTGCTGGACAGTTGAAGATTAGAGTATCCAAATTAAGGAAAATATTTGAAAATTCATCAGAAGGCTATTAATACGCAAGTTAATGACATAATAACGAACCCTATTAATGCAGCAGCAGACTATACCATGTGTTGCAGAGGATATCTTCTCGATACTTGCTGATAAGTTATCTGTAGAGATAATCAAAGCTGCTAACGCAGGATTGCATTCAACTAATCGTCTCACAAGCCAGTCTAAGAAACAATACTATGTGAGATTGAAACGTCTTGTTGAAATGGGGCTAATAGAGAAGCAGGAATCTGTTTACAAACTAACATCGTTTGGATCAATTGTATATGAAAACAATTTGAGAACTATGGATAAGATAATTCCAAATTACTGGCAAATCAAGAGTATTGACGTTCTCAGATCGAGGAATGATTTCCCCGATGATCAAAAGGAAAATATTATAAGCGAATATTTTGGAACTGCCAGTCTCAATGATGTAACAAATTCAACGCAACTTACAAGTTTTAGCTTAGTAAAGAAATTCGAAAAATTAATTCCTGAGGTTATTAAGATATTAGAAAACGCGGAAAATGAGGTATACTTTGCCACAAGATATCATGACCCTCACGTTTCTGCCAAGGTTTTTGATAAATTTAGTAAGGGCGCTACCATACATATACTGGATGGCAACCCGGAACAGATAAGCGTGGAAAACAGGCTTTCGGCCATATTGAGAACTCCTCCAAATAGGGAGACTGCAGAACTAGTGAAAAAAATTATCAAGTCGTCAAGGTTTGATCTGAAGAGACTTTCTAGCTTACCAATAAGCTTCATGGTGGTAGATGGAATTCAGGTGGTTTATGAGACTGTCAATTTTATGAATCCAGATGCATTCACTGTAGCGGTATCCAAATACGACGACCCTTATCTCGCTCAAAGATTTATCGAGTATTACAAGTTGTTATCCAAAGATGCAACTATTCCAAGACTAGTACAAAAAATTCATCCACCACCCTCATAAAAACTGATTATAAACTCAGCATATGCAGTTACTTTCTTACTTAAAAATGGATAAAAATTAAGTAAGAAATAATGGTCAGTCATAAATACTCAGTAACTTAATACGTATAGAATCAAATGAAATACAGAAGTCGAGCTGACATAGTATCACAAATCTTGGAAGCAGCAAACGGGGGCGCAACTAAAACGAAGATAATGTACAAATCCTACGTATCATTCGCACAATTGAGAGAATATTTGGCACTATTAACCGAAAAGGGGCTGATCGAGTTCGAGGCAGTGGGAAGCATATTTAGAACCACTGAGAAGGGCTTACGAGTGCTAAATATGTGCAATAATATCAACGAGGAATTAGTAATAACTCAAAAATAGAGTAATCTTCAATGCCTAGGTTCTCCCTCATAATTTTTGTAGGGCTATGGTAACTGTTATATAACTTTGAAAGTGTATAATCTATGTAAAAAATGGAAAGTATAATGCGCTGTCAAATTTGTGGCAAGAAGACACATGAGCTGCGCTTCTGGTTCGAAAAAATGGCTTGCAACAATTGTTACAAAGTCAGTAGAGCCAGATCTGAAATGATTTTAGAAGCCTCGAACTAACTCTTCATCTTTTCTTTTGAAGTCTGTGTTACTCTGGATAGAACCGATATTCAGCTAGTTGTATTCAAGTTATTGCATTAACCTTGAATCTTAAGGGACATTAAAGGGCCATCTTAAATTCTGGCTTGATGCATTTTGTAAATTTACTTCTAATATTCAACTCAAGAATATTTTGACATGGATGTTACTTCTGATAATACCAACCAACAAATTACCTTAGTATAATACGATAAATATTATGCTGACTCAGTTTACTTCATGAATTAAATCTTTCAAATTCCTTTTGGGTTTGGGCTGAAGCATCTTCAATGGGTATCCAATACAGAGGATTGATGAAGGGACAAAACTAGTTTGTAGAGCTTCCATAATCTTAGATTCGTCTAGCATACCTATCCATATGGAGCTAAGCCCTAGGGCATGTGCGGCGAGCTGTGAATATGAGGCGGCCAATGTAGCATCTTGTTGGGAGAATTTTTTAATAATGTTTGGAGGGAAATTCATTTTTATTCTTTCAGGATTCATAACAAAGACCAAGACCACAGGGGCATTAACATATGGTTGATTGTTGGCAGCATCTACTAGTTTCAATTTTGTTTGTTGATTTTTCACATGATAAATTTCAAAACCTTGAAATCCTCCAGCGGTCGGGGAGGTATCTGCGGCAGCGAAAATCATTTCAAGTTTCCATTCCTCTACATCTCGATTCTCAAACTTTCTTTGTGATCTCCTGCTTAACATTACATTAAAAAGGTTAGTTTCAAGCACATCACCTGCGCCTTGAACCATTCCTACTTCATTTTCTTCAGGCTTGGGATAGATTAACTTTGGAGTCTCAGAAAACATTCTAGAAAAAATATCTTTTGGGAAAGACAATCTATTATCATATGGATTAACTTTAATATATAAAACATTTTTCTGGGGTACAATTAATTTGCCCTAGATTTTTTTAGAGTATCATACATTTTCAAAAATTATAACAAAAGCCGCATTTCCACATGATTAGATGTTATGTACTTTGCTTTCTAACAAGGAACGTTGACCGCTTTGCTATGAGTGATCACAAAGCAAAAAACCCAAATCATATGGTGCTAATAAAGCACTTCAAACTTTGAGAACAAATAGATTACAAGGGGACCATCGTGTCTATTAATCTCGCATTAGTTATTTTTCCATCTTTCTCGTTAATCAGAAGGTCAACTGTATGTTGAAGCCCCTCAAGAAGGAATGTAACTTGTACATCCCATGCTTCTCTTTTCTGCTCGTTCGGAAAAGGAAGCAATGTCCTAATTTTGAAATTTTCAATATTGCTACCGTACATTACTTCGACAGCCTTCTTTGACACGGTTTGAATTTCGGTTTCTGTGTGGACGGGATTCATTGTCTCATTAGTATTTCCAAAATATATAAGCATATTGCAACTTGATAATTAGATTAAAATAGATTGTACAGTCGTGACAAGGACAATTTGCTTGCTGGTTGTGTGGTAGCAATTTTGCCATCTACTTTCACAGTATATGTCTCGGGATCGATATCTATCTTGGGAGTCAAATTATTCAATATCATGTCTTTCTTTCCTATTTTGCGACAATCTTTTACTGGTAAAAGTCTTTTTTTGAGGCCCAATTTCTTTGCAAGACCATATTTTATTGCGAGTTTTGAGGTAAACGTTACTGAAGTCGAATACTTGGCACGACCTAATGCACCAAACATAGGTCTGTAGTAAACGGGTTCGGGTGTAGGAATAGAAGCATTCGGATCTCCCATCAATGAATATGATATAAACCCGCCTTTGATTATTAATTTGGGTTTTATGCCAAAAAATTGCGGAGTCCAAATAACAATGTCAGCCATTTTTCCCAGTTGCAATGAACCAACGTAATCGGAAATACCGTGAGTTATCGCAGGATTTATGGTTAATTTTGCAAGATATCTTTTTGCTCGAAGATTATCATTATCTCCGTTCTCTTCCTTAAATCTCCCTGACATCTTTTTCATTTTGTCTGCCGTTTGCCAAGCTCTTGTTGTTACCTCCCCTACTCTTCCCATTGCTTGACTATCCGAAGAATACATACTAAGAGCACCAATGTCATGTAGTACGTCTTCTGCAGCAATAGTTTCACCCCTAATTCTTGACTCTGCAAAGGCAACGTCCTCTGGGATTCCTGGGTTAAGGTGATGACAGACCATCATCATGTCCAAGTGTTCATCCAGAGTATTGATTGTGAATGGCCGAGTAGGGTTAGTCGAAGAAGGTAAAACATTCTTCTCGCCAGCTATTTTCATAATGTCTGGTGCATGCCCTCCACCTGCTCCTTCTGTATGATACGTGTGAATCGTCCTACCATCTATTGCTGAGATGGTTTCGTCTACAAAACCACATTCATTAAGAGTGTCAGTATGTATCGCTACTTGAACATCCGTTTTATCAGCGACTCTTAGCGCAGCATCTATTGTAGCGGGAGTAGATCCCCAATCTTCGTGAAGTTTCAACCCACACGCCCCCGCTTTAATTTGCTCAATTAATGAAGACTGTAATGAATCATTGCCTTTGCCAAGTAGTCCAAAATTCAAAGGGAGGTCTTCCAATGATTCTAACATTCTGTGAATATTCCATGGGCCAGGAGTACAGGTCGTAGCTTTGGTCCCTTCTGCAGGACCAGTCCCACCACCAATCATTGTTGTGGTACCGCTACATATTGCCTCTATCGCTTGCTGAGGTGATATAAAATGTATGT
This sequence comes from Nitrososphaeraceae archaeon, assembly GCA_036558405.1. Taxonomy (GTDB): domain Archaea; phylum Thermoproteota; class Nitrososphaeria; order Nitrososphaerales; family Nitrososphaeraceae; genus TA-21. Next base: position 75,567 of record DATBFR010000109.1, read on the forward strand.
GAGTATCTATTGTCCCCGGAGTACATATGGTATGTTCTCCTGATATCACTTCCGTACCTGCAGAAACTATCATGTTATTGGACACACCATCCATTATGTTAGGATTCCCAGCCTTGCCAATCCCAGCAATTAAGCCATTCTTGATTCCTATGTCAGCCTTTATGAATCCTAAAAGTGGGTCTAGAAGTATTGCATTGGTAATCACAAGATCTAAGGATCTCGTACTGGAAACGCCAGATGCCTGTCCCATGCCATCACGCACACTTTTACCTCCGCCAAAAACAAGTTCATCGCCATAAACTGTTAGATCATTTTCTATTTCTATTATGAGATCCGTATCCCCCAGTCTGATTCTGTCACCTTTCGTAGGGCCGTACAAATCCACATATTGTTTCCTTGGAATTTTCAACACCAATAGCTAATTCACCCCTAGAACCCCCTTTCCTTCAGCTTTTTTAGAGAAATTTTTTTCTGCCGGACAGAAATTTTGCCATTGACTAAACTGTTAAAGCCAATGACTATTTTCTTTCCGCCATATTCAGTTAATTCGACAGTTCTTGAATCCCCAGGCTCAAAACGGACAGCTGTACCTGATGGAATATTAAGATGAAATCCATACGCTTTCTTACGGTCAAATAGCAATGCCTTATTAACTTCAAAGAAATGAGCATGTGATCCAACTTGAATAGGTCTATCACCTTTATTTCCTACTTTCAACTTTATTGTTTTTCTTCTTACATTAGCAATAATGGGATCTTGGGACAAGAAATATTCTCCGGGGATCATGGCAACACTCCTCCTTCATTCATAATATCGGATTATGAACAGTCACAAGTTTGGTACCATCTTCAAAGGTTGCTTCTACCTGTACACTTTCTACTAGTTCCGGAACACCAGGCATTACATCGGCCCTCTGCAATACATGTCTTCCAGAGCTCATAAGATCTGAAACTGACCTGCCATCGCGAGCACCCTCCAGTATGTGGTCAGCTATTAATGCAATAGATTCAACATAATTGAGTTTTAAGCCCCTAGCCATTCTCTTTCGTGCAAGTTCAGCTGTCATAAAAATGTACAATTTATCGATTTCCCGTGGAGAAAGAAACATGTTGATTCAAAATCTATTACAAAATGATATATTTATAATTAATCTTATTAAGAAATTCGATATCATGGAAGTATCGTTATGTACAGACCGATTTGTTCTAATCTAGAAGATCGCTTAGCTCGAATAAAATTATAAGAGAGCATAAAGTTGATCTAATTTCTATTGATGAACTTACATCGCAGAAACTCTAGACCTCGCCCGATAAATACTTCAAAATATTTTAGTCTTGGTCTGCTTAATAACATCTTATGGAAAGTAAGTATTGAATGCGCGACTAATTATAGCTTTAGTAATTCTCCATTGACACTTCACTGCGCTGCATTCACTAGATATATTCTAGCAGGTTGAAGTGACAGTGAAAAACAACAATTTATTTGGAGACGGAGTAAGGAGGTCTACCGCAGGGGAGGGTAGAAGATACAATTTGTTAGCTGCACGGTTGATTGCTGACCTTGTAAAAGGCATGTTAGGACCACGGGGCTTGGAGAAAATGTTCATCGATATTCTGGGCGAGACTACAGTTACCAAAGATGGCGCTACATTATTGCGCAAAATCGATGTGGAACATCCGGCAGCAAAGTTATTGATTGAAACTTCCAATACTGTTGACAATAGTGTAGGCGATGGAACGATTTCTACAGTAGTATTGGCTGGCTCACTTATTGAAAAGGCAGAACAACTACTGAACATGGGCTTCCCTCCAACCATAATTTCAGCTGGCTACATGGAAGCTCTAGAGATAGCACTCAAATTGTTGAAGGCATTCAGTGTAAGTTCTACCACTTCTGACAAGATAATTATGGAAAGGCTAGCAGAGACTTGTCTAAGGTCTAGGTCGGTTTCTCAGCTTGATGAACAGAAGACAATAGTAAGACTTATCGTAGATGCTATTTGCAAAGTTGCCAATCTTACAAACAATCATGTAGATATTGGTGATATAAAAATAGAGGAAAAATTAGGACGGATATCAGATACTGTATTGGTACAGGGAACTGTTATTGATAAAACAATTGATGACTCATCCATGCCCAAGCATGTTGAAAACGCACGCATATTGATTCTAGATACTGGCATTGAAAAAGAACGGACAAAAACCGAAGCAGAAATCAGAATAATTTCTCACAAATATCTGAAACTATTCTCAGAGAGAGAGAATCATGATTTGATGGAAAATGTTGAAAGTGTAATCAACTCTGGAGCAAATGTAGTATTTTTGCGCGGGGGCATAGACCTTGCTGCACTGGGCTATTTTGCAAAAAGTGGTATCGTAACAGTTCGGAGAGTTAAAGAAAATGATTTACAATGGTTATCAAAGGCAACTGGAGGTAAATTAGTTCGAAATCTACATCATATAACCAACGATGATATGGGGATCGCCAAAAAAGTCTATGAAAAATTTGTTGGAGATGATAGAATGGTGTTCGTTGATGGATGCAAGAATCCAAAATCAGTGACCTTGCTATTGCGTGCAACATCTAAGGTTATTTTAGATGAATTTCATCGAACTGTTCTTGATTGCTTATTTGTATTGAAAAACTTTATAGTATCTCCAAAAATTGTAGCTGGCGGTGGGTCAATGGAGGCTATCATCTCCCATCTAATGAAGAGAAGATCGTATCAATATATGGGAAAGGAACAAATTATCTTAAAAAAGTTTGCTGAGGCATTTGAAGAAATTCCATTAACAATTGCCAGAAATGCAGGAATGGATACGATTGATACTTTGACCCGCCTTAGACATAAGATATCTTCCCAAAGTAATCTAAATAATTCAGAATCAGAAAACCACCACAAGACAAAAACTCAAACCAAAAATAATTGGTATGGCATTAATGCATTTGATAGAAAAATAGATAATATGATGATGTTAGGAGTCATTGAGCCATTACTGGTTAAGGAACAAATTTTTGTTAGCGCAGTTGAGTTAGTAAGTTTGCTTATCCGTGTAGATGATGTCTTAATTGCAAAACCTGTCGAAGATAGTCATACTCATGCAGATGGAACAACGCATTCACATAGGGAAGGAAATAAAGCGCACGAACATTTTGACAAGTTGGGGAAACAGCAACGTCCGATGCATCATTACTATTAAAAAGACTTGAAATACTCTATTAACTTAGCATTCATAAATGCCGTACTTTGGGGTTGGTATAGGATTGTTAAGTACAATTCGGCTTTCTGAGATTCCATCACCAGTTATGTCAATCCTAATTTCCGTTAATGTCTCAGGTACTCCAATCATAACTTGCTCGTAGCTCAACAGCTTGGAAATATGGGTGCTCATTTCACTAATTTTTGTATTTGATTTGAGTCCAAAAATAAAGTAATTTAAATAAATTGCGAGTACCTCATTGACATTGATCTTTTCGCTTTTTGATAATTTGTCGCTAATCCGTTTAGCAGTGTTAGATAGAACTATCAAGTCTATTTCTCCCTCAAAGTGGAATTCTTTAATCAGAGCCCGAGCATCGGGCTCTCCTTTAACGGTAACTTTTGCATCCAACAAACTGAGCGTGATCTTTATTTAGGACCGTAATCGAGTGGTGGTCGCTTAGGTACTTCTGCCTTGGGACCATTCCCAAAATCGTAGGTGTGGTTCAAACCCCGGTAAAAGCGTGGCCTTACAGGATGTCCTTCAGACATTCCTTTTTTTGTTAAAGACAGACCTGCAAGTAGCTCTACTATAAGTCTGTTCGCTAAACCTGACGTAATACCGCCGTTATATGAATTGCCATCACTAACATCATAATTTGGCGCAACCTCTACCAAATCGAATGCAAATCTATCAGGATCGAAAGACGTGGAGAGGAGTCTCATTAACCTCATCCCCTCTCTGGACGTCAAACCATTTGGTTCAGGTTCACCCGTACCTGGCGCATATGCAGGGTCAAATGTATCAATATCCCAGCTGATATAAACTGCGTCAACGTTGTCATTGGCCCTATCAGCCGCTTCTTTCGCAATTTTATCAATACCTATTTCTTCAACATCCAGCATTGTAAACCATTGAAAATCCTGATCTGCCATCCATTTGTAAAGATCAGGTCCTGGCCAATAACCGCGAGGACCAATAAGAGTATAGTTTTTCCCCTTCAGGCATCCCAACTCCATTATTCTTCTAATGTGTGCGCCGTGATCATATTTGAAACCAGTTAAGCCTTGAGGAGCACAGTCTGCATGTGTATCGATATGTATCATTCCGATATTCTTGTACTTTTTTGCAAAGGCACGAACATTTGCAAAAGTTATGGAATGATCTCCGCCGAGCATCACAGGTATTCCATCTATGTCCAATACCTGTTTTACCTTATCAGTCATTCTCCTGTGAGACTCTACTACATCTCCAGGGGAAATATTTACATCACCATAATCTACACTCTTAAAGACTCCAAAAGGATCAACTCCGGTCTCAATGTTGAAATGTTCGTATGGAGGAGAAGGCACAGTGGATGCAGCACGGATAGCCCTTGGCCCATATCTTGCTCCTGGACGAATTGTAGTACCAAAGTCAAAGGGTTCACCAATAATAGCTACATCAGGCTTGACTTTCTTCAATTCATCCTGGCTCCTTATCCAAGGTAGTTTCAAAAAGGTAGGGATGCCAACAAAAATTGGCTCATCGTTTCCTTTATAAGAATCACCATAAAATTCCATTCCCATGTTTTATCCTATGTACCTAATTGACAGTATTTCTTAAATATTTCTAAAGACCCGATCTGCTCAGATCTGAATAAGGCTCGACATTTCATGGCCTGGAATTCGACTTTAACGAATACTTCACAAAATATATTGTTTGCAAAAATGATTAGTTCGCACGATCGTTCTAATAATTTAGTCAAAAATTTCAAATTTATATACAGCTAATACGGAAATTGAAGTACTATGTGTATAATAAGTGATCATTTTGATTACACGGATGTATTGCAATTTTTGGTTTAAGGGTCAACAAGGACAGACTATCGAGAGTCTGAATGTTGGTATTTTACATTTACTGTTATTAAGCAAGGATTGGCAACCAAATATTGCATCTATTTAATTGATCTATAGTATGAAACTTAATTTATTTTCGACATGGTTTTCGAACATGAAGTACGGAAAAAAAATCGATAGTATATTGCTTGACAAGAATAATTCTCCTGCAGATTTGATTCGATTAGGCGAGGACATGGCAAATGCAAAAAGGTACAATGATGCTCTGACATTATTTGAGACTGCGCTTAAAATTGATCCTAACAATGACATAGGATGGGGAGATAAGGCACTGATCCTTGACAAACAAGGAAAGATTGAAGAAGCTTTGACGTCATTTTCAAATGCCCTTTCAATAAATCCTAAAAATGCCATAACGTGGCATAACAAGGGCTTGCTTCTACTTCGTATTAAGAGATTCAGTGATTCGATCGAATGCTTTGATATGGCTTTGAGGCTTAACGAAAAGTATGCGAAGGCCTGGTACAATAAGGGCAGGGCGCTGGAATTGCTAGGAGATCGTACTAGTGCACAGCCGTGTTTGAATAAAGCTAGACGATTAGATCCAATGCTCTTTGCTAAATTAACCAAGATATAATCAAACACTGAAAAAGGCGTTCATGTCTGGCTTAGTTTCATCTTGGGTGGGATAACCACGATATGATACACTCCAGGATTATTAATTGCCATCAAGAGGTTAATACTCAGCTAAATGTCACCAGCAAACGGCAACTAATCAAAGTTGGAAAGTTATTCCTATATCTGCATAAATATTATATAGTGATATTGCACGAGTTTAGGTTGTTTGAGTTATCTTGGCATTATGCAAGACATAAGCATCTTTAAGATCTCTCCAGCCCGTCATAGCCTTCGCGAGGTAACATGTAATTTAGAAGAGTTGGCGGAATCAATTAAACAGTATGGCCTTTTGCAGCCAATTGTGATCCGACCGAAATCTCCTGGTTATGAAGTGGTTGCAGGAAATCGTAGACTTGCCGCTGCAAAATTACTGAAATTGAGAAAATTAAGCTGTCACGTTATCGAGTTATCCGATAAGGAGGCATACGAAGTGGGACTAGTGGAAAATATTCAACACAAGACAATGAACCCTATTGAAGAATCTATTGCCTTCAAAAAATATGTTAATAGCTATGGATGGGGCGGTGTTTCTGAACTGGCAAAACACATTGGAAAAAGTCAGGAGTTCGTAACAAAGAGAATCCAATTACTTTCACTGCCAGAAGAAATACAACAAGAAATTATTCGCCAGCGAATAACTCCCAGTGTAGCTTTAGAACTGCTCGCTTCCGATAAGGAGACAATTTGTGAGACGGGCGAGTTTGTTATCGAGAATTCTCTCACAAAGATTGAGGCACGAAATCTGGTTAAGAACCTGATGAATGAAAACTTCACACCTAATGGCACTACAAATACACGTGATGAAATTGAGGCGCCTCACGAGGATTTGACTTCACATGAGAGAGAGCTATATCTTCTTGATAAAGCTCTAATGAAATCCATTACAATAATGAAATCTACGCTAGTAGGCTTTGATGATGTCATAAATAGCGTTGACTACAATTGGATTCTTAAGGAATTACTTATGCAGTATAGGCTAATTATTCATGGAGACATTGATACGTTTTTAAAACTGCGTAAAACATTGAAATCGAAAATGCCCCTGAACTATCTAAGTTCAACTCGCAACAACAAGAAATCATATAACAAAAGGGGGGATTATGTAGATAAAGAAATAGGCACTCCTATTCACTTAGGAACAACTTTTTTGTCTTAGTATAGTAAGTAAATTTTCAGGACATAAAATGATCTAAGAGAGTGTTTGTTACTGTTTAGAGAATGACTAGAATCTAATTCTTTAGCAAAACATAATTCTTACCGAAAACAAATCCCACCCGCATAATTTGTCCTTTCTGAAATACAATGACAAACTGAGAAACAATTTCTGTAACACCAAAAGGAAATTTTCCCTCCTTGTGTGCAAAGTTAATTTCATCTGTATGAACAAATAGCGACAAGTCAGTTATCCTAAGATTTTTTTGTTGGCGCATATGGTTCAGCATATTAATTACAAGCTCGAAATCGTGTTTAATGTCCGGTAATTCCAGGTTTTCGTGAAAGGTCATTATCTTGGTAGAATCCTCAGTAATCTTTACTTTTGCAATTCTGCAAACTACGGGAAGCCTATTCCATTTGTCATTAAATTCCCTAAGTTCAGAGACGAGCTCTTCAATCTCAAAGGTCGAAACTTTTAGATAAGTTTCAGTAGCGTGATGCTGGTTCGAAATTATTTTAGAAATTTCCCTTTTTACATCCACTACGTCTTTATATTTTTTTCTCGTCCACAACACTATAGCTGTTACTTTAATCAGTTCCTATTCAATTTTTGCTTGGCATCGCCAGTTGGAAAATAAATAATGACAGTGAAAGCCGTACAAGATCTTTGAAGCCCGTTTGTGATAATGAAGATTCAAACAGATAGTACAAAAACACTAGTTTAATATCCAAAACATACTTTTGGATAATTATGGAGAACTAGTGGCATTATTCCCTATTAATCTAGAGCTCCATATGAAACACTGACTGAAGAGGTACCCTAAACCCGTTATGTGAATCTATGACCTCCCGGACTTACGTAGGCCTTCAAATCTTCACCCCTAATCACGTTTTCCTCAGGGGGTACATAATCTATGACTCCATGTCTTTCTATTCCTGGATGTTTCTTCTGCGTAGCGAGGGCAACAATTACGAAAAGCGCAAATGCTACTATCGGTGGAATTATGGTGTCGAGGCCTGCAAGTTCTGGCGGAATAATAAAAAACATGAGCAATCGAAGAGCAGAACCCACAATTAGGGATACCAATGCAGCTGGTGCATTCGCCTTCTTCCAGAATAATCCTAAAGTAAGAGGTGCCCAAGCACCAGCAAATACAATATCAAATGCTAGGATCAAATAAACACCAGGTTGTGGCAAAAAATATGCAAGGGCAAAAGCAGCTACCATCATCGGAATGGTGAAAATTCTTGTTGTCTTCAATAGCTTAGAGTCATCCATTCCAGGCCTCTTCAACCACTTTCTCAGAATGTCCCTCTGAATGATGTTTCTAGAAATCACACTTGAGATTGCAAGTAGTCCCCCATTGGCAGTAGACATTGACGCTCCTAAAACTCCCATAAGTAGAGCCACTCCGATAGCGAATGGCATATGATTAAGTGCTAAAGTAGGATAGGCAGTAAAGGGATCTGCAAGTGATGGAAGCAGGTAAAGTGCAACTATGCCCATCATGCTCGTAGGAACAATCGTAGCGATCGTCAATCCAGCTCCCATAAAAGCTCCCCTTTGGGCTGTCTTACCATCCTTGGCTGCAAACACTCTTTCCATGAAATCTAGTGCTACTATATCTCCTAGTCCCAGAGCAAGAATTCCTGCCCAGTTTATCAAAGCTCCGTTGCTCATGTCTGTAAGTCCAGACAAGTCAATATATGACGGTGGTACGCTTCCAAGAATCGTTCCAAAATCAACCCCAGCATATCCCAGTGCGAAAAAGAGAAATGCAGCCCAGAACGCACCTATAGCTAGGTAAATTTGGAATATGTCAGTATATGCTGAAGAGAATAATCCGCCCGCAAAAGTATAGACTAGTATAATTATAGCCGCTATCAACATGGCCCATATGAAATCAATGTGGAGGACAGCTGATAAAATAAACCCACAAGCAGCAAAGTTACCCGCCACAAGAACAATAAAGCTAATCATCATAATTATGCCCGAAATTCCCTCGGGTCCTGCACCAAATCTTCTGTAGTAAAAGTCTGGGAGAGTAAGGAGTGACATTTTATTCAACCTCCTGGCATAAAATACACCAGTGAGAATTAAACACACAGCCAGACCAATTGGTATCGCAGCACCAGCCCAGAATCCGAACTGGTATACCAAGGATACATTGCCCAAAGATGAGTTGCCATCTATGGACTGTGCGGCTAACATTGTTCCCACGAAAAAGAGTGGAAGACTTTTGCCAGCTACCATGTACCTCTTGCTACTTTTCCTGACGAGTCTTGAGGTTAGTGTCCCCACCACAAGTGATAAGGCCAAAAAAGCAATAACTCCAATACCATACCAGTCCAGAGTAGCCATAAATTAATCTAAAAGTTTACTAAATATTAAGGATTTAAAGATTTAGCTAAATATGATGCATTAATGTGTACTAAAATGTACATAGATTTTGTTCCGGGGCAAATAATTCCTGCTTCATAATCCTAATCTTAAGTTATTTTATCCCAAATTCAGAATAAATGGTTAAGTGATCTCACGAGAGGTACCCAATGTGAAACTGAATCTATTTGAATAATCAATAAGGCATCTTAGGTCCAAATTACTTTGAACTCAAATGCTCTCATATCCGTCTTAATATTCCTGAATAGTCCATAGAAATGTTTTAGGTTCAATTTGGAACAACTCAAGTGCACCAAATACCCATATCCACATTAAAGTCTTAAGCCTTTTTTTTGATATCAGATAATTCAACTTATAGCTGCGCAGTCAAGATGTCAGCTCTAGAGTCAATAATTGGCCTGTTGAAATTAGCATATTGTTTGGTCTTGAGGATTCCTTCACTAGTCCCGTATCTTACGTAATTGAAACAGAGTTTAAATTATAAAAATGATCAAAATCACGATCCATCTTCAACTCTTCTTACAGGACAAAATTTAAGCTTAGAAGTAATCCTCTAGCAAATTCCTTCAAAAGGAACAAAGAATGGTTCACTATCGTGAATTTTATAAAGTTACGAGAATAGCTTGAACATGTTCCAGTTAGCGACTTGAATATTATTAAACATGCTTTCTATTCATATTTTTATATAACATAGGGAATAAGTATGCTTATGGTCGATATTGACGATGATTCTGTGTCAATTAAAAAAATTCTAGTACCAATTGATGGGTCAGAAACTTCATTTAAAGCAGCAAATTATGCAATATATCTTGCGAAGATGGCGAACGCAGAGTTGGTTCCAATAAATATATTGGAGGATGTGAAACAAGGGGGCGCCATAGGCCTACAGGCAAAATATGGCAATGTATCTCTGGTAGAGGCATTTAAGAATGCAAGAAAACAATCTGCTGATGAGTGGCTAAAGACCATAGAAAATACAGCAGAGAAATTAGGGGTAAGGGTAAAGACTGTGATTTTAGATTCTGAAGGAAAGAACGAGAAAAAGCTGATTATAGATTATACCTTGGAAAATAATATTGATCTTATTGTCATTGGGTCGAAAGGCGGTTCTAGATTTAAAGGTCTTTGGGTAGGAGGCTTTACCAATTCAATTCTACATCACTCCACTATACCTGTATTGGTAGTGCCTTGATTCTCATTCACGTAGAAAACAGACTATTTATACATCTCCTACTATGAGTAACATTAAAGGCTTTAGTTTACATGATCGAAATTAGCCGAATATATGGAAATATCAAATCCGATCTGACCTTAAATTCTAAACATCTAGAAATGATAAAAAATGGTAAAGTGGAATCTATTTTGTTAACACGTAATGAGTCCGAAAAGTTACGAATGAGAAAGGTTACTGATAAAGGCGCCGAGATAGTGATCACTATGTCGCCAGGATCGTACCTTAATGACGGTGACGTAGTACTTTCAAATGACGATAGGATGATAATAGTTAAACGACAGTCAGAAAGCGTAGCGTTAGTTACCATCCTACACAATACCTCTAACGAGAAATTATTAGCAACGGCTGTCAAAATTGGTCACACGATTGGCAACTTACATAGGCCAGTAAGAATAGATGGTAACAAAATATGCTTTCCGATCCAATCTCTCTCGGAGATTGAGCTATTTGAAAAACTATTCTCTAATATGCGCGATCATCTTGAATTAAAGAGTGACGAAATGATTTTCCAGGCGGAACCTGGGTATAACATCCATGAACACTAAAATGAGTACTGAAGACTTGAGCTTCCTGCAATTAGCGGATTCTTTCTTTCCAACCGGATTATATTCTACATCTAATGGGCTTGAAGCATTATACTATACAAAAAAGGTAAACCCCAAGGGTATTGAAGAATTGGTGAAGCTTTTTCTACGCCAACAGGTGGGACCCTCGGATTGTAACGCATTGGGAAATGCATTTGAATATATTGGACAAACAAATTTACGAGGCCTGGTGCACGTGGATCAGACCGTTTACGCTATAAAGACCATAGCTGAAGTACGGGCTGCATCAATTAGATCTGGTCAACAATTACTCAAGTGTGTGAATTCTTTTACGAATAAAAAAAAGACATTACAAAGTTATTTGAAGGAAATACATGCGGGCAATGCTTCAGGAATTTATCCGGTCTCGCTGGCAGTATCTGCCTGGTCGCTTGATATTCCAAAGTATAAGGCAGGAATGATGTTACTATACGGGTTTGCAATTAGTATGATTGGGGCTGCCATTAGACTTGGCGTAATTCAACATATTGAAGCACAAAAAATAATACATAATCTCAAACCTTACATATTGAATTCATTACGAGAAAACATAGACAAACCACTCTCGTATATCTGGCAATTTGCTCCCGGGCTCGACATCCTACAAATGAAGCATGAACAAATGGTTTCGAAAATGTTTATTACTTAAGGATTAGAAATTTTATGGTGTTTTCCAAAAGAATTCCAAGAGTTGGAATAGGTGGGCCAGTTGGGTCCGGAAAGACAATGCTAATAGAAAAAATGGTTCCCTTGTTATACAATAAAGGCTACAAGACTGGCATAATTTCAAACGACGTAGTATCTAAAGAAGATGCAATTAGGATGAGAAGAACCTTAGCTACGGAAGGGGGGATGATGCCAGAAGAGCTAGTAGTAGGAGTGGCTACCGGCGGATGTCCTCATACTGCAGTCAGAGAGGACCCGTCAATAAACTTGTCTGTAGTAGAAGAAATGGAATCAAAGCATAACAATTTAGATTTGATCATAATAGAAAGCGGAGGAGATAACATTACTACAACTTTTAGTCCCGCACTAGCAGATTATTTCATTTATTTGATAGATGTGACGGGTGGTGATAAGTATCCAAGAAAAAGAGGGCTTGGAATTGAAACTTGCGATTTGCTTGTGATCAATAAAATCGACATAGCCCCATACGTTGGTGCAGATCTAAGGGTTATGGAAAGAGATGCCGCCATTGTAAGAGGCAATAAACCATCAATATTCGTTAACTCTAGAACAGGTCAAGGAATTGAGCAAGTAGTATTTCATTTGATCAGGGATGTTCTCTTTGATTCTCCTCCTAAAAATATCAAAGTATAGCATAGGTATTGATAGGAACTAACCAAACCTATTGTTCAGGATAGCCAAATACCATATGACTGATTTTGGATATATAAATTGGAGGAATGTTACTTTCTCTTGACACGACCACCTGAATTCTATTCTCTTCTCGCTATACCGCCAGAAGTATTAAAGTACGGAACGCATACCAAAGGATCAAGACTCAAAAAAACTCTCAATTTTGGTATTTTGCAGATGAAACTAGAACGAAATGTTCAGAATCAAAAAACAATAATTACCCAACAATTTTGCCGAGTTCCCCTCTTAATTCAGCGTCCACTATATTTGGAGGAGAGTCTGCCTCCAATGGCATTTGTGTATATTCTCTCTCCATCGGGTGGGATTCTACAAGGTGATTGCTATCATATTGATATCACTCTTAGTAACAATGCTGTTTCCCATATTACGACACAGGGAGCTACCAGGATATACAAAATGGAAGATAACTTTGGTACCCAGATTATTAATATTGTACAAGAGGAAGGAACCTATTTGGAATATATTCCAGATCAAGTTATACCATACGCCAATTCTAAATTCTATCAAGTAGTTAATTTAAACATACATGATAATGCAACTATGATTTATTCCGAATTACTGGCTCCAGGCAGGGTCGCTAGCGGGGAGTCATTCCAATACGATATCTGTTATATTAAGACCATTGCTAGAAATCAAGCAGGAAAATTAAGGTTCACAGATGTAGTAAAATTAGAACCTAATACTGAAAATTTAAGACAAGTAGGCATGTTCGGTACATTCAAGGTATTAAGCACAGTTTACATAATCACCCCGCCGGTCTATGTTCGGGACATTCAAGATAAAATTAACGAATTGATTGATAGAACTCAGGAAACAGTATTTGGAGGTTCTTCTATACTTCCTCGAAACCAAGGTCTGATAATAAGATTGTTGGGCAAAGGCTTAGAGGAATTGCGAAATCTCATATTTCAAATCGTGGCAATCTCAAGAATGCGGATCATGGGAGCTTCATTCACTCGTATAAGGAAGCCGTAGAATTGAGCAGAAAAATAATTATTGATTCCTAAATACATGATATCAATCAATTTTATGGCGATAGGCATCAAGATATTTACGACATTAGAGGTTTCTAGAATTCTCAGTTTCCAATTTCTAGCCGCTATAAGGCAAGTAAGTATATGAAATGAACAAAAGATAGATTAGCATCTCAAAAAAGTTGAGGTGTCCGTAAAGAGAGGCGATTAGACTATCACCTTACCATGCTCTCGTTCTATCTCTCTCAAATCTCTAGAATTAATGTCTTGTACCCAGATCCGAGATAAGTACAGAGGGAGGGTAAGGCTAATATTCCCTTTCTATACCTTACTTGGAGTGAATGTACAAGAAACTATGGGTTGCTTTCTTTAGTAGTTCCGTGTTGCTTTCATTTTTATTACTAAGCATTAGTATTGAAGGTATATCTGCGAGCACTGCTGGGAAATCAAATGAAGATCAAGATGGTGTATGTTCTTCTAATTACTTGAATGATGCTGTCAATACTGAATCTCGACAGATAAGTGAGCAAAATAATTTGCCTGGATTCCATGCTGTCAAGAAATTTGATAAGAATGGGACGCTTATTTCCGCGTGGGGTACAAAAGGTACTGGTGATGGACAATTTCTTCACGCTCACGGCATAGGAGTTGATGCAGAAGGTAACGTGTATGTTGGTGATGGTGAAAGATGCGATATTCAAAAATTCGATAGTGATGGAAACTTTCTGTTAAAGTGGGGGTCTGTAGGAACAGGGCCAGGTAAATTTTTAGAACCTGAAAGTATAACCGTGGATCAGAATGGTAATGTATTTGTAGCAGATTATGGTAATCAGTACATACAAAAATTCGATAGTAATGGAAAATTTATTGAAATGTGGGGGCAAAAAGGTAAGGGTGACAGTCAGTTTATAAGGCCTTGGGGGGTTGCCGTTGATTCTAAAGGAGATATTTATGTTAGCGATCAAAATAATCCCGTCGTTCAAAAATTTGACAATAATGGAAAGTTCATTACAAAATGGGGATCACTGGGTTCAGGTGACTCGCAATTTGTGCATCTGCATGACGTAACAGTTGATTCTAAAGATTTTATTTATGTTACTGATGGGAGAAATAACTCACGGGTCGCAAAGTTTGATAATAACGGCACATTCATAATGAAATGGGGCTCAAAGGGATCGCAGGACGGCCAATTTTATGAAGACCATGGGATAGTTGTTGACCCTGAAGGATATGTATATGTTGTTGACACTAGAAATGTTAGAATTCAAAAATTTAATCCTGATGGCGAATTCGTGGCAAAATGGGGTTCTTTAGGATGTGAGGACAACCAATTTCTAATCCCTCATGATATAGCAATGGATTCAAAAGGTTCCATATATGTGACCGATAGTGGGAATGTTCACTTTAGAGAAAAAATCCAGTGTTAGGCCAGCGGGGCGATTATTCAGACCATTAGTGGAGTCGATCAACCAAAGTAGGTTAGGAATATTCCAGTCTGTGAATATTTAAGATGTGTTACCCATAAGCGACATGACAACTTCATTCCATGAATTGGCAATATTGTCCAGGTTATATCCTCCTCCCCCTAAGGCGATGAGCCTCCCATCGCAGTATCTGTGCGAGAGTCTATGCAATATATTGGCCGCATGCTTGTGAGCGATCGAACTATATTGTAGGTGGGTCAATGGATCTCCCTTGATGCAGTCTGCGCCGCATTGGAATATAATCAATTCCGGCCTTGCAACTTTTTCTATAAATTCCTCAACTTTACCAAATTTAGATATAAATTCGTTATCGCCTGACCCTGGTTTCATTGAGATGTTGATTTTAGTACCTTTTGCCCCGCCAATCCCTACTTCTGATTCACTACCAGTCCCTGGAAAAAGATAACGACCATCCTCGTGCAAATCAGCAATGAAAAATAATGGATCGTTGTCAAATTCGTAATATACGCCATCCCCATGGTGAGCATCTATATCTATGTACGCTATCCTTTTGACACCATATTTTTGTCGTGCCACTATGCCTGCTATGCCTATGTCATTAAAGACACAAAATCCACCAGCAGATCCCCTTCTCGCATGATGAAGGCCTCCTATTGGGTTGAATGCATGGAGGATCCCATTTGCTTGATTCATTACCAAGTCCAATGCTTTAAGGGTTGTGCCAACCACATATGAAGAGGCCTCAAATACGCCTTTGAATGCAGGTGTATCGCCAAAGTCTAAAAGACCGGAGCCGAGAACTGAGGCTCGTTTTACTAATGTAAGGTAATCTTTATCGTGGAAAGTCAATAAAGTTTCCTCATCTGCCTGAGTTGGGGTTTCAATTTGAATTTGATCAGAGTCAACAAGACCCAACACATTTGCCTTTGACCAGAAGGCATAAATTCTATTTGAATTAAAAGGGTGTGATTCGCCAAATCCATATCTGGCAAGTTCTTCTCCAAAAAAAACCGCGGTTTTACACATTGCTACAATGGGTTAGGATAAATAACGAAATAAGTGTCTTTCAATTTTTGAGATTCACGATATAATCAAGATCCAAAAACCTAACTTGCTGTCTTAGAAATTACCTAAAGCATAGCATCAAGATTGAATTTCAAAATCATGAAGTAACGTATTGTGGCTATAGTTTGTGAGAGAATCAACAATTAAATATATATTGTGCTCTGGAACTTTTTCAATCATATGTGGGATAGCTTTAAGATAGAAAGTAGAGATAATTTTAATTGTAATCGCCTTTCCAAAATAATTCTCAGTGTTCTCATATTATCTATCTCAGCGTCGTTACTATATAATTCGCAATTCTATGCTGAGGTTCGATTAGCTTATTCTGCATCGGCTACTGAAGATGCGTTACCAATATCTGGTGCCCCTTCAAACATTTCCATTGATTCTGCCGAGTCAGTTCATAATACAGAAATTCTAAAAGTTCCAAAAGAAGTTGATGTCTTTATTATCTTAATAGCAAATGAAGCTCATGAAAGTTGGAAAAACGAAAAGCACAAACTAATCACCGATCGGAATTCGTATTATATTCCAACAAATTTAATAATTCATGAAGGAACTTCAATTGTCTATCTTGACGCTGACGCACCATGGGACACTCCACATCCAGAATCTATTGATATTGTAGATAAAGCGACCAAGAATGTGGCATTTTCGACGGGAGTGCTGGACTATTCTGATAGTTCTAATGTTGTACAATTGCAACCTGGAAATTATTCGGTGCTTAGTCAGAAGTATGATGCGAAGGAAGGAAGTATTTTGGTTTTGCCAAACAACGGGAGTGAGGAAAAAGATACGGGAAATGTAATTTCATCGGTCAATAGTCAGATACTAGGTGGTTTTTACACTCCCACGAAACAGGTTGAGAACAATAAGGACAATGATGGTTTTTCGCATCCAGGGTCCCTCCAGTATTTTAGAGAACAATTCAGGAATAATGGCTTCGACATTATTAGTGAACACAACTTTACATATGGGACTTGCGATTATTGTCCCGGCAAGTTCTGGCCTGACAATAAGTCGGGGGATCATACTTTGATTATCTATAGTACACAGCAACCTCTCGATCAAGCATTAGACACATTAAAGCGATTGGTTAAAGATAATGTCTACATTTAAGAGCTAAAGCCAGTCCTTGTGCTTGACATATTACTATTTCGATCAAATTGCACCAAGGAAGGGACAATTTACCGCAGTATTCTTAAGCTGAAGTCAATTCAGAGCTGGACCTAATAGATGACTATTCCTGAAAATTATCTAAACCTTTTCGACTGAACCCTCATATCTTATCTGAGGCAGCCTTATAGTACACACATCAAAACATGCGAGATTGAAGACTATTCCATGGAATTCCCAAGGAATAGACATCGATACATTATTAGCGCCTAGGATGAAATCAGTACCCTTTAAATTGATGATTCCCTTAGTACCTGCTGAAAAATATGGGTCATAGATTTGATACGAAGAAAGTTGAATTGTTAGTAGGCATGAGTCTTATAGTCATTGTTATTCCATCACTAAGCATTTCCGGAGTGATGGCAGCAAATATTGTCGGAACCCCAGATGATGACCTTTTGCCAGGAACTGACAACGAGGATAATATATGGGCACTTGGTGGTGATGACTTGCTTTGGGGATATGAGGAGGATGATAACCTATACGGTTATTCTAAGAACGATTGGGTCCGAGCGGGGAGCGGGGACGATAACGTGCTTGGGATGGAAGGAGACGACATAATTGAAGGTAATGGAGGAGGAGATACCCTTGATGGTGGAAAAGGAACTGACGTCGTACAAGGAAACAGAGGGAATGATGAGATCACCGGAGGGAATGGAAATGATATTCTCGAAGGTAATCGTGGTAACGACTATGTGTATGGAGAAGATGGAAAAGATTGGATAGCCGGAAATAATGGCCAAGATTGGCTATACGGCGGGAAGAATGACGATAAGATAAAGGGCCGCTCAGGAAATGATAGATTATCAGGAGGTAGTGGAGATGATAGCCTCTCTGGCGGAAGAGGAAATGATATTTTAATAGCTGGTAGTGGCAATGACATTCTGAGAGGGGGCTCAGGGGCTGATCATTTTGTTTGTGGTAGTGGCTTCGACATTATAGTTGACTACCATCCAAGCCAAGGTGACACTAAAGAGGGCAATTGCGAAGATTTCTAAATCTTCAATTTAATTTGCGTATAGAACACGGTCGGTGTACCGGCAAACGGGGACTACTCGAATGACATCTTTAGCCAATTACTTCTCTTCTGAAGGTTTTACCAAGAAATAGTCTAAATTCGATTCAAAACACAAAATATATCAGTTTTTCAGTATCTTTAAATTGTTGGTCTTGTTCTATTTTCTACTATGACATATCAGGGAAATTCTTTCAACATAATTTACGTCCTTTTAATTGCTTTGTTAGGTAGTACCGGGTTAGGTTATACCAGCGTATTAGGGCAGGCCGAAAATGAAGTACCATCCTTTGAAGGTGTAAATCCTGGGTTCACTCCTCCACCTGAGTCTGATAGAACTCCACCACCTCCTCCATCAGACGCTCTCACAGTTTCAGAATTACCTAAAACGACTATAGAAAGAGAAAATGAAACTGACGTAGATCCACTTTCCGTTACCAATCGAACTGAAGTCCTAGAGATTTTGCCGCTAAATTCCACTAAAATAGTCAAATTCATTGATGAGGATCTGAAGAATAGTACTGGGGTAGGGCTTGCTCCAAGCTCTGTTCTCGAGAACATTACCCTCGCTCAAGAAGGTGAAAATGGAAATCTCTCAAACACTACTATTTTGGACGTGCTTGGACCACAAGAAATCGCGGAGGTTACAAACATGACACCCACTACAATAGAAGGAGGAGAACCTCTGGATCTGGATGAAGTGGATATCGCCACTGCAAATGAGACTGATGCTGAAGGAGTTGGAGACGAGGAAGGAGTGTCACCATCGTCCGCAACTAATGAAACCTCTGCGAGCAATGCTACAGGTGGAGCAACAGGTACGACTGAATCTGAATCTGAAGACGAGGAAGGAGTGTCACCATCGTCCGCAACTAATGAAACCTCTGCAAGCAATACTGCTGGTGGAGCAAAAGGTACTACCGAAACTGAAGACAAAGGAGAAACAGAAGATGAAGATAATGAGAAGGCTTCTGAACCCAAGGCACCAGTATCAGGAAAAGAAATTACTAGTCTTGATAAGAAGGGAATTAACCTTGACCTTAACCAAACTGATGGTATACTCAGCGAAAATAACACGCTTCTGAACAGTACATCTTTAGCGCCTACTGTCGAAGATGACCGTGAAGACTCGGGTGAAAGCGAGAGTGAAGACTCGGGTGAAAGCGAGAGTGAAGACTCCAGTAAAAGCGACAATAATGAGGATGATGAAAACAATACTTAACGACCTTAAGTGAAAAAATCCTCTCTAATTTTTTGCTCCGATTTTCCTTAGCTTGAATCAAGCTACATTGTTTTGCAAATTATTGGATCACACCCTAGTTCACAGTTAGTATAGCATTTGTCGAATATGCAATCAATTGGCAGATATGCCCTCTATGGCAATGAAGTGCACAGCAAGAGATCGAGTGCTTTGTTAACTCAATTGCATAACTGATGCCTATTCTTGCTTGAATGATTAAGCTGCGAGTACTCCCAACCATGGAAGTCACTATTAGAAGATCCAAGATTCTATGACTTCATCTGGGAGTGATGAAGTTGATATGATTATGGACAACTCCATATGTAGATCATTAAATTCTATCAGAACTATTATCTCTCATTTCTTGCTACTGTGAAGCATCTTCTAGCTGTCGAAGTAAATGTTTGCTATTTTGATACTGGTTGGAACACCTGAATACTTTCATTCTTTCTGTCGGAAACATAGACATTTCCATCTGAATCGACTGCGAGGTGTTCAGGATCTCTGAACTGCCCTTCACCCTTTCCATATGATCCCCATTTAGTAATGAAGTGTCCTTGACTGTCAAATTTCAGGACTCTAGGTTGTTGACTGCATCCAGGATCAGATTGTGGGTCTGTAACGTAAATGTTGTCATATTTGTCTACAGCTATATGCTCCATATGACAAAACTGGTCATCACCGCTACCTTTTGAGCCCCACATCAAGATTGGATTCCAATTGCTGTCAAATTTCTGCATACGTTCGTTTCCCCTTTCGTTAACTATGAAATTGCCTTTTGAATCAATTTCAACAGTAGTGGGAAGTTTAAATTCTCCTTTTTTGTCGCCTAATTTGCCTATTGCTTCAACAAAGGTTCCATTTATATCAAATTTCTGAATACGATTATTCTTTGAATCTGCCACATACGCGTACATTAAGTCCTTATCTACAGCTACATGCCTAGGATTATCGAACTTTCCTAAATCCTCACTTGGTTTTGCATCTGTATTTCCAAACTTTAAGATAAATTTACCAGTATTTGCAAATTTTTGGATTCTATCATTTGCTCTATCGGCTACCCATACGTTACCGTCTACATCTACGTCAATGCCGTAGGGTACGTGAAATTGTCCATCACCAGTTCCTAACCCGCCAAAGGTGAAAAGGAATGTTCCATTCTTATCAAATGCCTGAACTCTATTGCCATCTCTGTCTACTGCATAGAGAATTTTTTCATCCGGACTGAAATCTAGATCATGTGGACGTTGAAACTGACCATCTCCTTTGCCTTCTTCCCCCCATTTCTTTACGAATTTATACTCCGTTGCATTTTCAAAGGCAAACACATTTGAATAAGTAATACTAATTGCCGATAGAGCGAACAATCCTAAACCGAGTATTAAAATTATACTTGTATGATTTTGAGTTATTTGAATACTGTACTCCGTATTAGTATAATGGGGCATTTTTTTTCCTAATATATTTAGCTTATTTAAATTGTGTTCTGATTTTCTAAATTGAAAATATCTCCGCTTAAGCGTTGCCCGGAATCATCTCAATACCCAAATTAAGAACTAATGTGACAAGGATTGAGATACAATTCATATGTCAATTATTGAATGTGCGATTTCTATTAGGTGATCCTTTTGGTTCGAATTGACAAATCCGGCAAATTAAACACACATCCAGGTTATATTACGTAACTTTACGCAAGAAAAGACGTAAAAGAATTTTCGCGACTCGATGTGAGAATTTAGCCAAGGCTTAAATTACTCTTTCTATTAGGGTGTCCTAACAAGGATGCGGATTGTCTCAAAGAACACTAGATTTCATGAGCACTTCTACCAAGCCCTTGAGAGGTTACAGTTGGTTCGAGGTTCTGAACATGATTTCATCCATACTTGCAATTATTGGAATGAGACACGTACCCATGGAATTTGATCAAATTCTCGCTCAAATTAACGGTTCCTCTAAAGAACTTGTTAGAGATTCTAGATACACAGGTAGTAGTTTCAAGGCAGGTCAAATCCTTGCACCAAATCCAAAGTTGAATGACTCATTTTCATTAGGTGCATCCAAGAATGAGATCTAAGACGATAGCAATCGCAGCCTTAATTCTGATCAATCTTTCATTTATATCCATTAGCACAACTTCAAATAGTCTTCAGGTCGTAGATGCTCAGCAGGCGGCTTTGGATGATGCCGATAGTCTAGTTTTAGCGGTCAACCTTGCAAGGATAAAGGCGCAAATTCTATTGGCTCAACAATTTTTGGATAACAATGAAACTAATAAAGCGTTTATACATGCATATATACCCCATTCGGTAACGTTACCGGAGATTAGAAGTATAGTAGAGCGTTTAGATTCAGAATCTGCAAATCAACTGGAATCTAAATTGACAGATCTGCCAATTAATATCAAGTCAAAAAATACTTCAGGTAAAGATCTAATAACAGATTTGGCAGAAATCAACAGTTTATTAACTAACTTGGCAGATAAGGCAGTAGCCTCAGAACAAGCAGGTAAGGGACTTGTACTGCAGACCATTGTGTATCTTTTAAACGATGCAGGCAAGTCATATGTGTTGTCGAATAGTTCTCAACCTAATGTTGACAATGAGGCACAATTTCAGGGTCTGCAATCCGACTCCAAAATGGTAAATTATGAAAATGCATTGGGATTGCTCAACGTAACAGAAGCAAATTACGCAAAGGTTGCTAACCTGATAGACACTCGGAGGAAGATGGAGCTGGATTCATTCTTCAATCAAATACAGGTATCATTGACTAATCGAGCGGATCAGACTTCGGTGCTGAAGCTTATTGCTGCAATAGAGAGGGATATTAACGAGGAGCTAGAACTTGGTAACGTTACTCCCGGGGCTACTAGCGAAAACAAGAAATATCTTGTTGAAATTAAGAAACTCTTATCCAATGTCATCGTTCAAGTTAGAGAAAATGGAGATTACGACGCAGCTGACAAGTCGGCGGTAGAAGCATATCTTGACAACTATGAGTACCTTGAAGCACCGCTTGAAAAAATCAATCCTACTCTAATGGCTGACATTGAGACCAAGATGAGAGAACAACTTAGAACTATGCTGACTGCAAAGGAAAAACCCGAAATAATTGCTAATTTCGTGAATGGTATTCTTGATAAGCTAAATACGGCAGAAGCTCTTCTGGAAAAGAATGAATCTCCAGCAGTTAATAGTGCACTTGCCAATTCAAGTACTAATGCATCCTCGTATCCGTTGGCTAACATCGAGTCATTGAGCCGCGGTTTTGGAGTATATACTGGTGAGAAGAGAGAAATCGGACAAGCCGAAGACCTTGCCAAAGCTGCGGTCCGAAGCGACGTTGACGACATTCGAAGTAAACTCGATGAAATGCTTAATCTTTACAAACAAGGTAATTACGAAGGCGCTTCGATAATGTCTCGTACAGCATATCTTGATAGTTATGAAAAAATAGAGATTCCATTGCGTCCCATTAATCCTGATTTTACGCTTGAGATGGAAATAAAATTTGCAGAAATGCGCAACCTGATCCAATCAAAGGCCTCGTATGAGCAGTTACTTCAAAAGACCGTGGAAATCAGGCGCGGACTTGACGAATCGGAGCGCTTAGTCTCTGGCACTGGTATTCTGGCACCCACAATTGCATTTTCCTCATCTTTCTCGATTATATTTCGAGAAGGGCTAGAATCAGCGCTAATTATTGGTGCCATTATTACATATTTGGAAGCGTCTAGGACTGAGCGATTCAAGAAACATGTCTACATGGGAATATTGTTGGCAGCTGCTGCAACAGGCGTTACTTGGTTCGTTGCACAATACATAATCGAAATATCTGGTGCGAGTAGAGAGCTTATAGAGGCCATAGCTGGAATATCTGCGGTTGCGGTACTATTCTGGGTGAGCTTCTGGGTCCTCAATAAAATTGAGACAAAGAAATGGATAGAATTTGTCAAGGCAAAAGTGTGGCAGGCCACTACTACAGGAAGTGTGATGGTATTTCTTTTGCTTGCATTCTTTACAGTATACCGGGAAGGTTTTGAGACTATTTTATTCTATAAAGCTATGTTGTCATTTGCAAGATACATGGAATGGTACGTTGTGGCTGGATTTGTGCTCGGACTTGCTGTAATTATAGGCATCGCGCTCATAGTAAGGAAATTGGGTAAAAAGTTACCGCTTAGAGTACTGTTTGGACTTACTATGGGAATAGGTGCATACATGTCAATAGCTTTTATGGGCAATGCCGTAAGAGAATTTCAAGAATTAGGATATATTCCTACTACTCCATTATTGTCCTACATTCCACGGTTTGATATTAACCTTGCAACAATGACTGGCATTCATCCGACTCTAGAATCAGTAGTTGCTCAACTGATATTATTATCGATTTATGTTGCGGGATCGTTATATGTGCTGGTGTTGCAACCTAGAAGAAAAAGAGCTATAGAGAGCTCAAGAAAATCTATGGCAGACCTTAAGAAGCGCGAACAAGAGAGGTTCTGAGACTAAATAATTGACAATCAATGTTGTAATCTACTGATCTCTAGATTCTGAAATTGACAAGATAAATGTCTACAGTTTTGTGTCACAATATAATATAGACCTAATGCAGCAAAAGTGCAGGAAAATATTGGAAACCGGGGGCAATAATTCTTATTATGCTGATATCGCCATGATCCTCTTTGTCTGTAGAAGGTGCTTCCTGGTCGACGAATTCAAAGGACAGCTTAGAAAATCTTATATTTCATACGTGCCAACCCGGGAATCCATTTACGAAACTCAAGAGAAATCCGTGTTTCTATGGGGACACTTCAATATCGCTTAGACAGACTGGTAAAGGAGACTAACTTCAAGCCCAAGGTTATGAAAGGTACTCAGGATATCATGTTGCTTCAACAAGGTTACAGATTGCCTGTGATGCAAGTAGTAGTTCATTTCGCATTTTCCTCAAAAACTTTAATGAGTTGTTTGATAAGTCATCTATACGGTCAGACTAATTCACTGTTACACATGTAATCGCGTTTTCGATATCGACAAGAGGGATGAAAATAAAGAAGCACAGGAGCATAGTAGATCCTGTCATGAAATGACACTTGGATTTAGAGGCTAGAAAAGCCTAGATGTAGTAAAGCGCAGGTATCGGCGGACAGTTGAAGGACGTGATTCAATCACAAGTAGCGCCTTTCATTCTCTAATAGAAAATGTCCGACCTGATTTGATCAGACTTCTAACCTATTAAGTAGATCATGCTCACACTTACAGAAACTTCTTGCTCTCCTGCAACAATTGGAGTTGGGGGAGATGCGGCTTCAGCAGTTGCAAACGATTTAGCAAATGGTACTGGCATCGGTGGGGGAAGACTGCCAGAATCCTCGACGTTTATTGATTTCACCCCTATTACCTTCAACCCAGCAGCACCTGCAGCTATATCCGCCTTGGCCTTTGCGTTATCAATAGCATCTTTTAACAGCGAGTTCCTTATATCATTCATTTTGCTATCTGATAGACTAAAGGAA
>DATBFR010000110.1:0-27635 GCA_036558405.1 Nitrososphaeraceae archaeon
AATTCCAGGATTATTAAGCTGGGTACTTACATCCCTAAGGTGAGTTAGAGTAGTACAGCTAACAGTTATGGTCTTACTAGAAGAACTATATGAGCTACAAGCACCACCGACATCAAGTAGAGGCAAAGGAATTAGAAAAAACATCATAATTATCGACACTAAGATATTAACCGTGATTTTTTCCATAATGTGACAAAATGTTCGACTTATATAAAGAATTACGATATCTTGAAATGTCTTATTCTTATGAAGAAACAGCCACGTCAAATCAGCAGAATTATTTTATATATCTTCACTCAAGTTTAAGCATCTTTTATCCTATGTCGCACTCAGAATTATTGCTAAACAAATGCAATTACGGAGTAAAGTGCTGGATGTTTGACATTCTACACAACTAATTCCCCATCAGGGATTAATACGGGATTGTATAGGTTGGTGATATGCGCAACTCAAATGGTATCACCTTACGGTATGGTTACAAATTCTTAATCGTTGGCTTGGTCGCCATCATACTGTCTGGCGTAATATCCCAGACACTCCTAACTCAGCATATCGAGGGTAGTCGACTTTATACTGCCCGTCCTAAAACTGATACCAGCAACCAACAAACAGAAACCTCACAGCTTTTTGATGATACCAAGGAAATGCTCGAAAGTCAAGGAAATCGAATAACATCTCACACTATTTCTACAGATCCTAATACATGCGTGCAATATGATCCAGCGTCAATCTTGATTACTGTAATGTGTCCAGAAGCAAACCTTTCACATGTAGATAAAGTATTGAAAAATCCATCGATTCTCAAGAACGAAGGAGACGGTGTCTGGCTACTAAATGCTAACCTGACTATTGCAGACGGCGCAAACTTTTCAATTGATTCAAATGATGCCCGATGGGTCAAGATAAACTCTACAACAAGCGATAGGGCATACCACCTAGAAGTTTTGGGAAATTTAAGAATAGATTCTGTCAAGATATCGTCTTGGAACACTACCGCGAATAATTACACATCCACCGACGGAGAGATTCACAGAGCCTCAATAGCGATACTGCCCGAAGCAAAAGGAAAAACCGATATCACGAATTCTGAAATATCTTATCTTGGATATCACGCTTCACTCCGTCAGGGGCTTTCGTACTACGGTGGCGATGGGAGTACCATAAAAAATAACACCATACACCACCTGTGGTACGGATTCTATTCTAAGGGGAGGAATAACATTACCATTGAAAATAACTTAATTTATGCGAACGTGAAATATGGCTTGGATCCACACACGGGAACTCGGAATATGCTTATTCAGAACAACAAAGTTTACGGAAATGATGGTATCGGAGTCGTATGTTCTTTCGATTGCACGAATATTACAATGCAAGGAAACGAGATCTACGGAAATAAACTATCTGGAATCATGCTCAGTAGAAATGTCAAAGATTCCAACGTAAGAAATAATACCATATATAATGAAATAAGAGGCATAGTTGTATCTGAGTCACATCAAGATCATATATACAATAATACCATAAAAGACACTGATATAGGCATCGAAACAAAATTTGGATCTTCTAAGAATATTGTGCGGAATAATTCAATAGTAAATGCCGGTAAATATGGGATACAGGTTGTAAAAGGTTCCAATGATAATATTATAATGCGAAATGACGTTATAAAGCCAGTCCAATACGGGATTTGCGTGCATAATAACGGAACTAAAAATATCGTAGCAGAAAATGTTGTTACCCAATCTGAAAAGCACGGAATTTGCGTTTACAATAATTCTACGGGAAACACAATCAAGTCGAACTTTATAGATGGGGCATTAGGATACGGTCTCTACATTACAGATAATGATGCAACTAATAATACCTTTGAATTTAACGATGTAGATAAAGCAAAGGTTGGCATTGCTGTTCGTAATAATACAGACTCGATTTTTACACAAAATGCTATAGGCGTCGTTGAGGGCTCTGAGTATTTAGTAACAGATAATTCTACTTTGAAATTAGACAATACAACTTTCACAAGTGATACGATCAAGTCATCTGATGGTACAAATAACAAGGTCGCTATATTTAATTCGGGTATGATTGAAATCAATGGCGAGGCATCTAATAAAACGGAGCTTGACACGAATCAGAATCCTCTTAATTATGTGATACCAAACGACGAATCAATCAATGTTAGGACTGTTAAGTGAGACATTAGTAGTGCAATTCAACCCATGCAAGTTGACCATTTTTAACCTTCTGGCTTATGTGTCAGTGATTTTAGCAGCCTGCTCAATTACGGTGATTGTGGTCAACGCCTATGGGCAAGATCCCACAGATAATAGCAGAAAAATAGAGTATTATGGCTGTGTTGAGTACGTGAAGGCAATACACTGCGATCCATTACACAATAATCAGAGTGGATACGCTTACCAAGGAGCCTCAATTCCAGTATACGAACTCCAAAATTCTAATCCCATATTTGTCGACGGAAAATATGGTAAGGCATTTGAAGTAAAAGCACCATTCAGAGAAGCAGTACACGTACCGAGTATAAGTAACATTACATTTAACGACTTCTCTGTTTCCTTCTGGGTAAAGGGGGGCACTGAGCCTCAACCAATAGGTCAAATAATATCCTACGCAAATAGTGATAATTCTGCTGGGTGGTTTTTAGACATGAGCTCGATAAATGGCTCACAAAGTTCAACCCGATTCGTATTAACTGACAAGAGTGGAAAATTATTCTCTTCTCCTGATGCCGGGTTCAGGCCCAATGAATTTCATAATGTAATTGGAACTTTTAATGGTTCAAACATAGCCATCTATGTGGACGGACACCTGGCTGGTCAGACTCGGTACACTGGCAATTACAGCGGCAGTGCGGGTGTTCCATTAACAGTTGGTTCCGCATCATACTGTGCGTCGTGCAATAGGTGGTCTGGGGTAATCGACGACTTAAGAATCTATGGCAGGGCACTAACATCTCAAGAAGTTGAAGAAGTTTATGGCAATCCTGATATTTTGGACAAAATTCCCTTGATAGCCTATTGGGCGTTCGATGGCCAGTTTATTGACTCATCCGGCAACAACAATACGGGTTACGAGAGCACTCTTTTGGCTAGCATGGCCATTACACCTGATGACAGGCTGTTCTTTACTGAGAAGAATACCGGACTGATTCGCATTCTGAAGGATGAAAAGGTCTTAGAAGAACCATTTGCAAAGATTGATGACGTTTATGTCAATTGGGAACAAGGATTACTTGGTATAGCTGTAGACCCAAAATTTTCGGAAAACCATTATATTTATGTGTACTATACCAGCATCGATAACAGTACTGGAGAAGTGATCGGTAAGGTAGTAAGGTTCACGGATCAAGATAACAAAGGTATAGATAAATTGGTCATACTCGATAAGATCTTTGCCGAAAAAGGTTACCATGCTGGCGGTGCGCTCATGTTTGGCCCCGATGATAAACTATACGTTACAGTTGGCGACGCAACAGAGCACCCTTTTGCACAAGACTCGTCCGTAGTTGTGGGCAAGATACTTAGGATAAATCGCGATGGAACATTTCCATCAGATAACCCATTCCCTAATTCACCTATTTATACTCTAGGACACCGTAATATGTATGGATTGGCTTTTGACAACTATGGTAACGGACTGGCCAGTGAAAATGGTGATTATTACTACGACGAAGTAAACCTTATCCAAAAAGGTGGAAACTATGGTTTTCCACTCTTTCAACCTGCAAACATATCACCAGAACTCTCTAATTCAAGTAAATCAATAAAGCCATTAAGGAGCTATTGGGATACTATTGCTCCAACACAGATGATATATTACATTGGTAACAAGACGCCTCTGTTCGTGAACAAATTCTTACTCGGTTCCTATCAAGGTGACATCTATGCTCTTCACCTCGATAACAAAACACTTGAAATAGATGAAGAGGATAGAATTGACTTGGAGAACTATCCCTTTAAGCCAGTTGTAGGTATTGCAGAGTCATCAAACGGCGATGTTTACTTTGGTGCATATACCATATACAAGTTGAATTCAACAAAAATAGAACCAAAGGAGCAATACTTGTTTCCAATTGCAATTGATTCCCCACATGCCTCAACCATAAGAGAGATGGAATATTCCGAAGTCGAAAACAAGCTTACAATTAGTTTACAGAATAGTAAAGATATTGAATCTCCATCTTACATCAATATGCAGATTCCAAAGGCCTTGATCAGCAACGTTACTAGCGTGGTCAATACATATGCTGATAAAGCAATGGAGTTTACTGAAAACAAATCAACCAATCCCAATTATAACTCTATAACCATTCAATTGCCGCATACCGATCAGATAAGCATAGATATTATAGGAAGTACAATCGCTACTGCAGGAGAGCAAGTACTCAGAGGGTGAAACTAGTGAAAATTGAGAAAATACTTTTAGCTGAACCCAAGTTGGTACTGTTATTAAATTTAATTCTACACTCGATGCTACATGATTACAGGTTCCAAGAGCTATGAAAATATTACAATATCTTCTTTTTTCATTGTCTTGTATTGCGGTAACTATAGCAACAGCTTTAACGATTAACGTAAACGCTGGCACCCTTGATTGCATATCGTTTGATCCAGCAAAGAGAGAAATTACAGTGACTTGTACATCAGCAAATCTTTCAAGGGTCCAAAGTGTTCTTGATAACGATTCAATAATAACTAAGGAATCTAAAGATACTTGGTTGTTGAATGCAAATCTGAAAATCTGGCATGATTCTACTTTTTATATAAATGCAACAGATACTAAATGGTTAAAAATAAATTCTACTACGCCAGAAAATACAAATCATCTATACGTTGTTGGCAATTTGAAAGTTGATTCTGTCAAGTTATCTTCATGGAATACTACATCGGACAATTATGCACTAACAAACGGAAGTGTTCCCCGGGCCTCAATCATAATATTGCCTGAAGGAACAGGAAAGACCGATATTACTAATTCAGAGATTTCTTACCTTGGTGATGCTGTTACACCTAGGGGTCAAGGAATATCGTATTGGTCTGGAGATAAAAGCATTATTATGAATAACACAATACATCATATGTATTATGGTTTTTACTCAGAGGGTATTCGCGATTTAGTAATTCAGAATAATACCGTTCACAATGACGTCAAATACGGAATTGACCCACACACCGGTACTACAAACATGGTTATAAAAAACAACTTGGTACATGACAATGGTCATATTGGTATTATTTGTTCAGTAGATTGTAATAATATTACTATAACAGGAAACAAAGTATCCAACAATGAAAATGCTGGTATAATGCTGAGTAAGAATGTTCGAGACTCTGTAGTAAGTGATAATTCCATTCAAAATGAAAATACAGGAATTTCTATTTCTGAATCTGTAAATAATAAAGTCTATACCAATGACGCATTAAACAACGTCAATGGTATCCAGATAAAAGCTAACTCCTCAAGTAATATAGTTAGCAACAACAACATCAAAAGTTCAGAGAGATGTGGTATAGAAATTAGTAACAACTCATCTGGTAATGTCATAACTTCGAATAGCATAGCTAACACGTCCAGATATGGCATTTGTCTTGCCGATAATCCTTTTCAAACTATGATTAATAATAATACAATTGATGCTGCTAGTGGACCCGCTGTCTATATTCGTAATTCTAATTTTGAAAACAACATCTTCAAATTTAATCAGATATCAAATGCCTCACGAGAGCCTATTAAGCTAGTTAACGGAACATTAAAAGTTCTAAACAACACTGTTGATTTTAAATCTTAGATTAAAAGCTGGATTCGTATCGAAATTGAGCAAATGTTGACGAACTTCCTGTTTAGAGGGAATTCATTGAGCCTAGAGCACCAATTCAACTTAAGTAAATGTTGTATTTTATGGCTATCTATTGTCACGTTCGCAGAAAAGTATCTCGCCGACTATGCTAATAAGCTTTGCCGGAGTTACTGTTTCCATCTTATTCCTCGTCATAGCGTCAACCCAAATTAGTTCAAATTCAGAGCCACATTCTGGACATCACGACATCTTGCTACAAATTGGCGCAAAATCTATCACAAATTTGGAGAATCAAAAATCAATCTTGCGAGAGGGAGATGCTAGAAGCCAATCTATTTTCGAAATCAATGCCGAATATGAAGATCCTGACATAACTTGCCATTTCTGTACCAATATTGTATACACCCCAGGAAAAGAACGATTTGCAGCGATTGCATTTGGAGGAGATTCACTCGATCTTAATGGTTCTAAACGACTTGTTTTTTTCCTAAGGGGTGCAGAGGGCGGGGAAAAGCTGACATTTTTAGCGGGAGGTAAGAAAACGGATGAACTTCGAGAATTTTCAAATGATGCAGCTGAAGGTAAATTCCCTGGGATAAAGTTTGGTTTGTCAGAAGATCTAACTTTGTCCAACCGGTGGACAAGGTTTAGTATGAGTATCGACAATCTGGACTTGATTGGTATTAACTATCCTTTCGGAATGATTCTTACCTCTGGAAATTCATCAAATTTGCAGTCTATCTTCCTCAAGGGTGTAACCATAGATGACAAGATAAGCGGGAATACTCTCTGAAGTTGTCAAATTTAGGGGATCAGTAACCCTATTGCGCAGTCAACCTTAAATCGTTGAATAACTTTAAGTAGATGTAAAATGATCGGAATTTTTCATTCTTTCATATTGCAATTTGCAGGCTTGGGCGGAGCTGAGTGGATAATTGTAGCGGCTATTATCATTGCCCTTATATTTGGGGTCAAGAAGATCCCCGAATTGGCAAGATCTTTTGGAAGAGCATCGGGAGAATTTCAGAAAGCAAAAATTGAAATGCATAATGAAATTGAGCGGGTAAAGCATACCGACACTTCAACTAGGAGCAAGCTGGAATCTGTTGCTGAAAAGTTAGGTATTGATTCTTCCAACAAGAGTGACGAGGAACTTCGCCTAGAAATAGACAAAAACCTGAGCAAGAACACAAAGTGAAGCGTTGGTTCCGAGAGAGCTTTTGTTACCAAGAATTTATTTTATATGTTTTTTATTATCGGTCAATACTAATTAAGATCAATTTTTTGTTGTTCCCCAGTACATGTAATCCTGTGCTTTTTTGAGAGAGACGGTAATAAAATTGATAAAGTAACTGTGCAATTCAGCAATAGACTAGAGTAAGAGATGGTTAAGGGTATTTGCTCACGTTAGGGAATTTCTTAAAAGTAGATATATTAGGAATTTGATAGAATTCAGATCAAAATTTTAGTCACCTCCCGATCTTGAATTAAAAATCGTATATGGGCAGCCTAAAGCTGAAATTGTGGCATTTGATCCAAAGAAATTTGATAATTTACAACAGTACTATACTAATCTCTATGTGATCTCATAGATTTCAGATTGTATCTAATCTAAATACTGAGGAAGTATTTTCGAATTTGCTAAAGTTTACAATGTCCACCCACGTAATTGAATTAATGCCAATTAAGATATCTGCGATCGTATCAGATTATGATGGCACACTTTGCCCAAATTCTTCTATGGCGTCAGGAAATAATACGGTGCCACCAGATTTACTTAGTGTCCTGTTTGAAATATCAGAAAAAATTCCAGTAAGTATTGTATCTAGTAAAGATTTGAATTTCTTACGGGAAAAGACTCAGTTCGCCAGAGTAGTCTCAGCAATAATGGGAATTGAAATCACTCAATTTTGGCGCCCCAATGAGGATAGGCCCGATTCGAAAAATAGCACAAATTTGATAACCGAATATCAACTAAGCGAGGTTAGAAAGATAACTCAGAATTCAAAATTTCTGGACGAAATTGAGAACAAAGTTAGAAATGAATTTCAAGGCATTAAGATAGGGCACAAGCTTACTTATTTAGACCATATTTTAGCTGGTATTACAATAGATTACAGACACATTAAGAAATGGGAGCACTACAAGACGAATATAGAGCCAGAGCTGAAAAAAAAGATTCAGCAGATAATAAAGTCATCAAATTCCAATAGCCTTTTTTTGCAAACGTATTCGGATCATCCTTTCATAGATGTATATGCAGTACGGTGCGACAAAGCAAAGGCCCTGGATTTTATCAGGTCATTGTTAAACAACCCTGAACGAAAAATATTATATCTCGGGGATTCTGAAAATGATAACCCGGCGTTTAGCAAAGCTGATTTATCAATAGGCGTTCGTTCTGATCGAAGAATAAACACAAAGCTCAATTCAGATTATGTACTTGAATTCAACGAGCTCCGTCCATTTTTGCAAAAACTTGAGACCGAGGATTTTATCTTTGATCGTATGACACACAATCTGAATTAGAGAGTCTTCATCTAGAGTACAATTCCCTTTTAAGGATTGATGATACAATTTTATGCTTCAAAGTGCATCTACTTTATTATGTTTCTATCTATTGAGTTAAATTTCACTACTGTGCGTAACAAGCCTAATATTTTTGTCCTGATCATTAAGGAATTTCAAAATTATCGGAGAGGTTGACTAAGATACAATAAAACCAATTTTGACAAAATTGATTTTATGGTTGCTGGAATTATCCGGGAACTCGGACCCATATGACAGCTGATCCAGCGTCAAGGTGTCTTTCAGCATTTTCACATTGTTCCTTGTCGGATTTTTTGGAATAGGCGCAAGCAAAAAATTCACCATTCATGGGAAGATCCTTATCAGTGAAACGGAAAACAATATTTTCAACACTAGTATCTCCAGATTTTCGTACTACTTTTCCTATATCTATAACCTTTGACTTTTTTCTATGCGTATCGGGGGAATATGCATAGACTTTTACTTTACCACTGTCACTTTTGCCTTCCCATAGGTTCACGCTTAGATGGAAAGAGCTTGCAGCATGGGTAGCCTGCACCGTAATAAGGGATGCCGCTAATACGGCCAGCAAACTCCAAATTAAGAATCTCATCATAGGCGCAGAATCGGAAACTCTCGTTGTAATATTGGAGGTCACTTCAGATGAGAAAAAGCTCGAATCACATAAGGTACCCCGGAAAAAAGCACCTTATTTCATAAGTATTGGATAAAAAATTCATATGTATCTGATCTAGAGAACCTGGACTGCAAATTCCGTCAAAACCCTATCGATCATGCTCCAAAATGACACGAAGTGGCAAGGTTTTGTTAATATCTCAAATATTTCTGATGGAAAAAGGCTATTGCTTTCCTTTGCGATTGTCAACCGATTCAAACACACGGAAAGTTGCTACGTTAATCCTGTAAGAGATTCTGTATCTAAACCACTGAACACAAAGTGGTAGCAGTGCAATCAAAGCAACAATACGGCCGCGCTAATTACTGTAGTCCATAGTCCATCCTTATGGCCCTCTGCTGATTGTGTGAAGTTCTGCGTCTTGTAAATTTTTCCCGATAGTCTCCATTGTTCTTCACGTTCGTCCCATGCCAGAGAAGGATCATTGGGAAGCCCCATTGTAGTTGCCAACATCTCCATGGCCATATCTTCTGCGTAATCCCCGGCCTTCTGAGCTGTTTCACCCGTTGAATGATGCTCTGACAGATATCCGTATTGACCATCGTCAGCAGGATTTGCGAGTCCAATGGAAGCTGCAATTAATCTGTTAGGTTCGTTAGTTGAAGCTCTAGCCATTACCGCGAACGAAATCTGGCCCGAAAGCAGCCAGTTTCTACCGTCTTGTATACTGACAATTTTACACTTGGGTGGCTTAATACTTGATACTGAAACTATGTTAAGATCAGATATTTTTGCATCACGCAACGCTAACTCGAAGCTTGTGAGATAATCCTTGTGTATCCCCTTTCCTTTAGTAAAAAACATAGCTTTTGGCATATGCAGCATTGGATTAGATAATGGTTGAATATTCAAGGATTTTTCGTTCATAGCCAATTAGTTTTAGTAATAAAATATTAACATTGCTTTTAGATCATTACATCACTTTTTTCTATCCTTTATCTCATAGTCAAGCAATTATTAATCTCAAGCTCTAACTTTTTTTAGAAACCTTCATTACAAGAAACACATATGACCGTTTTTGGCAAAAAATGTTATTTAACTTCAACCGATAACTATATCGAGCTTTATAGAACTAAAAATTTTCAATATAGGACCATAGTTTGCTAGTTTGGAACAGAAGATTCGTTATTTATTATGAAATTAAGAAATCTTTATAGTGTGACTACCAAGAGAAACAATTCTTAATATGTGCTTACTTTCAATGTACGCACTAGTCCTTACACCAATATTTTTCGCGCAGTCAATCTTCCGATTTGTATACTTGGCTTTCCTATGCACACAGTTTATAATCAAAGCGGAAGTTACTAGGCAGAGCAATCAGGTAGATCTCATTTCGAATTCGTCGAAGAAAGATTAGTCTGGCATCTATATTTGATCCAACTCGTGTCCAACTTTGAATGTTTTTATTCAAGTTCAAATTCCTGCTTTACAGCTGAGAGTTATTATAATGTATGTTCGCAGCACGGAGCTAACTACGGCATTTGAAAAAGCCTCATGACCTCTTGCTTTTTGGAAGCAGTTCCATGCTTGAAGTATGAATGCTTAGTTAGAAAGGTCATTCGAGCTCTGTTGTAGTTAGTTAGTTAGTTAATAATGCTGGATTCAAAGGTTCGTCATAGCTTTTCAATGAATCGCTTTATTTTTATACAATGCACAATTTAGATTAGCGACATTATGGAAATAACTCTGATTTGAGATTGATTCCAATTCAGCGATTTTCTAGACTAAGTTAGGTTGAGACATTCTTGTAGTAGAATTTCCCCGGATAGTATAGTTCAATGGTTATGGCACATTTTGGGAAGTTTCTCGATAAACAGGAGAAATAATGGCGATATTACCAAAGGCAATGAATGCAAGCGGGAATGACTGGTAAAGCCAAAATTCGCCAGCATAGTTCCCTGGAAACTATTAGTAATCTGGAAGGCAAGTCCATTCCATGAATATATTGGCAATAGGAGCACATCCTGATGATATTGAGATCGGATGTGGGGGCCTATTAATCAAGGCGGTGCGGAAGGGTCATTCCGTTTATTTGTATAATCTGACACGGGGAGAAAAAGCTGGCATGCCAGAGAAAAGAACTGAAGAGCTAAAGAGAACTGCAAGGTACATTGGTGCTAAGGCCTTATACATTGACAGATTTCCGGATACGGGATTATCGTTAACCAGCGATCTGATAAATCATATTGAGTCTTGCATCAATATATGTAAGCCTGACCTGGTGATTACCCATCCGATGACAGATACTCATCATGATCATCGAGCTGTTGCTGAAGCAACAATAGAGGCGGGAAGGAACGTATCGACTATGTTGTCCTATGAAATGCCTCTGACGAAGGGTTTTGAACCCCATCTTTATTATGATATCTCTGATTCAATGGATGCCAAACTCGAAATGCTAAGTATGTTTAAATCACAAAGTCATAAAATATTTCTCGAATCCAGAGCCATCAGGGGTCTTGCGCAGTACCGTGCACTACAAAGTCGTCTGGGCTCTGAAGTTATTTACTCGGAATCATTTCAGATTGTAAAGGCGGCATTGGACGGTAATTTCTCAATCTATAATAAATCCTTACCTGAGGAAATGAACATAGCTACTCAAAACAGTCCATCACAGTTATGTGAATGTATTTTCGTTTAGGAGTTTAGCAGTCGTCTAACATCACAGTAACTCTTTATGACATAAATTCGGAATGCATTTTTGCCAGATTTGATCCAAATTCGGATCAATTCTCCTACATGTAATAGGTAAACACCTAAAATCCAAATTCGAAGTATTCACAATAGAAATGTCTACAGATTTGTGAGAGGATTCTGTATACATATGATCACTGGCTTTTCCATAATGAGTAACTGCGAGTGAAGGGATAGTGAATTACTGAATTTTTGAACTATGTTCAATTTAGGTCCCGCGAGTTAAGCTATATCAAAAAAAAGTGCCAAAATTAATGGGACCAGCTCTAAAAGTCTTCTTTTTCAATAAATGTTTCCCTACCCTCTGACAGCCCCTAACGTCATCCCTTTGATCATCTTCTTTTGAAAGATTAGCATTAATACTACGACAGGAATAAGAGCGATATTTATGCCAGCAGTAAGGTAACCCCACTCAATCCGGTATAGTGAAATAAATTGATAAAGCGCCACTTGAAATAACATAGAATCAGGTTTATTGGACAAAACTACAGGTAATACAAATTCGTTCCATGAAAATCGGAAAGATAAAATCGCAGCTATTAAAAATCCCGGAAGCGACATGGGTACGGTTACTCGCCATAATGCTCCCAATCTTGAACACCCATCCATGAGTGCCGCTTCTTCTAGTTCCCTTGGCAGTGACTCAAAGTAATTTTTTAACAAGAATATGTTGAGTGGAATAATAAGGATTTGAAACGTAAATACTAGTGCTATAAGCGAATTTAGCAGACCTACACTTGCCAGCATAATGTATAATGGAATTATGTTTATGACGACCGGTATCATGAACAATCCTAGAATTACCCCCATGATGAGATTTTTTGCTTTGAATTCAAATCTTGCAAAAGCATAACCTCCAAGTGCGCTTACAGCTACACTTAAAGCGGTACTTCCTAAACTAACCAGCAGGCTATTAGATAGGCTCAACAAAAGTTTTGGATCCATTAGAACAAAAATGTAATTTTGCAAAGTCGGTTTAAGCGGCAAAAATTTTGGAGGGAAAGTGATCGCCTCTTCATTTGGCTTAAACGAAGTGGAAATTACCCAAATAAGCGGTGCCAAGGTGATGAATAGATAAATGGCAAGTATGGAATAGATCAAAGACCTTTCAATCAGGATTTTCATGTGAATATTCCTTTAATTCTCTCACTTCGTAAAATCTTGTTATTGCATTAGAACTCACAATATCTGGCAAGGTGTGGACATCCTAACCCTGGTTAACTTCAAGTACGGACTCTTTTCTCCTAAATAGCCTGATATAACAATATGCCAGAATCAAGTTGATGGTTATTAGGAAGATGCCGACAGCAGAGCCTTTAGATAACATTCCAAATTCAAATGCTTCCCTGTACATGAAGAGCGAGCCGGTTGTGCTAGCAAAAAGAGGACCTCCGTTAGTCATGACCAGTATTAGGTCAAAGAAATTAACTGACCACATGGTTATCAAAATCATATTGATTAGAATGTACGGTTTTAGTAAAGGAAGTGTAATATGAAAAAAACTCTTAGTTTTTGATGCCCCGTCAATTACTGCCGCTTCGTAAACACCAGGATTGATAGAGAATAGTCCCGCAGTCAAGAAAAGGATCGTAAATGGAGTTCCGTGCCACATGTTAGCTATGACAATGGTCCATACTACAGTGTCAGGATCCGACAACCACCCAACAGGATTCAATCCCATTTGCTCCAATCCGTAGTTCAAAATGCCAAAATCATCATCAAAAATGAACTTGAAAGAAAAACCAGTAATTACTGCGGAGACAGCCCATGGTATAATGAATAGAGCAAGAATTGCGTTGGAACCTTTTACGTGTTGATATAGTAATACCGCAAGCAAAAGCCCCAAGAAAAACTGCAGTGCAACTGAACCACCTACGAACATAATACTAACCTTAAGCGATGAATAAAAATTAGGATCCGATAAAAGGTCTACAAAATTCATTAATCCAACATATTTCCAATTTTTCAAAATATTCGAAAAAGCAACGTCGTGCATTGATAGATAGACGTTCCAAATTAGAGGAAACAGAAGAAAGACAGTCAGTATCAAAAGAGAAGGGGCGAGGAGGAGATATGGTTGGACTCTCTGTATCCTCCTCTCCAACATTAGGTTCTTCAAAATTTAGGGTCGAAAAATAAATTGGGTCTTTGATTCATGCAACCTGTTAGGACCATCCTAGTACCTGTGCGGATTGTTTCACTGCGTCATCAAGTGCTTGTTTTGGTTCTTTGATTCCAAGATAAACTTCATCAATAGCTTGCCTGATATTATCTGCAATCTGCGGGTACTCGGGGATACTTGGACGACTATGCCCGATATTTATCATGGAAATCAGATCTTTGTAATAGGGAATTGTATCATTTAGCTGTTTTGAAAATACGCCTTCACCTATTGGCTTTTGCGTCGGAAGATACCCATACTTTTCTAACATCGGTGCAAGTACATCAGGTTGCACCATGATAGTCAGCAACTCCCAGGCGAGTTCCTTGTTCGTAGAAGTTTGAGGAATACTAAGTATCCACCCTCCCATCATAGTTGCACTTTTATCGCCTTCTTTTGGAACCGGAAATTCCGGAATCAATCCGATCCTCTGATCAAGGTCACTCCACTCACTGTTGTTAAAGTGTCCCAATAGCCATGAGCCTTCCAACATGACTGCAAACTTCTTGTCTGCAAATTCTTGTCCCCAAAAATGATCCCGCTGTGGCTTTATTCCCGCTTTGACTTGGTCTCTTAAAAATTCAAGAGCCCTGACACCTTCTGTACTGTTATAAGTTGGGAACCAATAAGTCCCTTTTTGCGGGTGACCAGTTTTCTCTTTAACGATATCACCTCCAAGCATCCAAAGATAAGGATACCACATGTCAGGTGAATGACTAGCTCCAACTAAATGCATGGCCTGTGTCCCGTTGGCCTTAAGTACCTGTTCTAATTTCTGTGCTGCAGAAATATAGCCATTCCATGTTTCCAATGAATTGGGATCTATACCGTTCTGATTCAAAATATCCTTCCAATACCACATTGCTCTCACGTCTGTCCATGCCCAAATTCCGTATACTTTATCATTATAGATTCCGCCCTTCCAATTAGTTTCATACCATTCAGATGATCGATTCCAAGAGTTCACCAAATTTGACAGATCTGCAAGAAATCCGCCCTCAGCGAATTCGCCAAGCCAAATCTGATCCACTGAAATTAGGTCGATCGGGGTCTTTGCAGCCATGGAGGTTAGAATTTGCTTTCTGGTATCTGCATAAGGTAAAACTCTGGAATCAATATTTATTGTCATATCCGGGTGCCTTTCCCTTAACACTTTTAATGCATCATTAAATAATGCATCCCATCTGTCCTTAGGTTCCGCAACTATCGCAGTAAGCGTAACTTCAGTACTCTGTTGAGCTTGAGTCGACATGAATGGCGCAAAAGTAGGAATAGACAGTAACATAGAGAAGACGGCTCCCCAGACTAAAACACGCTGGATAGTAGCTGAAAATTGTTTTTCAGTATGTGTTGTCATTGGATATTAAGAGAATTTTATACTTTTAAGTATTTATATTCAAGGCGGAAGTGAACTTCTAATAGGTACTTTTACAATTGGATTAACCTAAGATGCGAATAAAGGTTCTTTGCCTGTCATATCAAATA
Source organism: Nitrososphaeraceae archaeon (assembly GCA_036558405.1). Classification (GTDB taxonomy): domain Archaea; phylum Thermoproteota; class Nitrososphaeria; order Nitrososphaerales; family Nitrososphaeraceae; genus TA-21. The sequence goes on from DATBFR010000110.1 coordinate 15,385, forward strand.
AAGAATACCGCGAATACTGAAAACACAATCACTGCTATATATTGTGACTGCAATGAAATTTCCAGAGGCAAATTACCAAGTTAAATACATCTTGTTGCAAAGTTCATTCATTCAGTTGTGTGATCAAGAGAAGTCTATATAAATAAATTACTCTGACTAGCTACAAGAACGGGTATCCTTATTTTCCAGTTGCGTAGCCCTTATTAGGAGCAAACATCGATAAGGTGGCAGAATCGGAGCCTTTTACTGAAAGACAGAATTTGGAGGATGACGTGGTAATATGTTAATAAATTAATAATTCCATGAAGCTAGTATCCAATATCCAATATGGGTCCCCAATTAGTGTCCCATAATACGAGCGCCAGTAATACGTAGAGTATGCTCTTAACTATCATTTTAATATCCATTTTTTTCGATATCATTCCTGATGAGAGATGTTCCATATAGTTAAATTAGAATGACTACGGATTTGAAGTAGCTGAATACATTGACAATGCTTCGTTTAAAAAATCTTACGAAAAAATATGGAAACGTCATGGCGCTGGAAAATTTTTCACTTGAAATAGACTCAGGACAGTTTATGGTTCTGCTTGGTCCATCAGGCTGTGGGAAGACTACTGTTCTGAGATGCGTTTCAGGATTAACAAGTCCAACGGGAGGAGAAATCTACATTGGAAACGAACTGGTAAACGATCTCCCGCCGAAGGATCGTGACGTAGCAATGGTATTTCAAAATTATTCTCTCTATCCCCATATGAGTGTCTATGAAAATATCGCTTTTCCATTAAAAATGAGAAAGACCGAGAGACAGAAAGTAGACGAAAGAGTTAGAAACATAGCTAACCTCCTGAACATCGAAACCCTTCTTAATCGAAAGCCGAAAGAAATTAGCGGGGGCCAAATGCAGAGAGTAGCTCTTGGAAGAGCTTTGGTAAGAAAACCAAAGATATTCTTGATGGACGAGCCATTAAGTAATTTAGATGCCAAATTGCGAACTGAAATGAGAGTCGAGATAAAGAAATTACAGAAAAAAGTTGGTATCACTACGCTGTATATAACACATGATCAGGTCGAAGCGATGAGTATGGCAGATAGTATAGGGATAATGGAGAGCGGAAGACTCCATCAACTTGGTAGCCCAAACACGGTATATAACCTTCCTACTAATCAGTTTGTGGCTAGTTTCATAGGAATGCCTCCGATGAACTTTATAGAATGCAAGATAATCAGGAAAGGCTCAGGGAGGTACTTTGCACTGGATACAGGCGATAATGATGATCCTAATCAGAATATATTATTGGAAGTTCCAAATAAATTGATTGAGCTATTGGATAAATCAAATGAAGATACAGTTATCTTAGGTGTAAGACCAAAAGACTTACTGCTTCTAAAATCCGATCAGGCTTTTGAAGGCTTGAAATTGAAAGGGCAAATTTCATTTATAGAGATGCTTGGAGACGAATCAATAGCTGAACTACATTTGGGAAAATATTTGATCAGAACTACCAATCTCAATATTGCTATGGATGATTTTCATGTGTCGAGTGAAGTTATGCTAGGAGTGAATGCAGACAAGATAGGGCTCTACACGAAGACTGGTAATCGAATAGACTTCTGAAAAAGTATTTAGGCTATCGCTTGTAAGCAAACCTTGAGGTCTATAACCTTCGATTCAATATGCCTTCAAATCCAATATCCATTCGACCGCTGATACTTTACCCTTCAGAAAGTTGATCTAGTATCTAGTTTTCATTTGTTTATTAACTTCTAGACCAGATGAGTGATAATGAAATGGCGCCAGTGTCGAGATAGAGAGGATATAATTGGCTCAATTCTTAGATCCGCCGCTACAACTGATGGTGCAATGAAAACAAGAATTATGTACAATTCCCTATTGTCTTATACACAATTAACTGAATATTTGGATTATTTAATGACAAATAAATTGCTGGATTATGACAGAGCAACTAAATTATACTATACCACTAGCAAGGGTTTGGACCTACTGAATTTGTATAATAAATTGGACAATATGGCATTTTTCGCAAATGACTGAGATTTAGGTTATTTGTTATTAAAAGCTGTGTTTGGAATTCACGTATCCATTAGTATATAATCGATATGAAATAATGTTACGGATGTAAGAGTCTTCATAAATAATTCCTACATTTTGAATCAACAGAGATCATTCAAATAAATCTGTGCTCAGAACAAGAAAAAAATTCATTGAAAGTCCATTGGTCAAATTTAGGTAAAGATCTACTCGATTGTGAACTTAATGAAAGACTTAGCTAATTAGCTAGTTGTCTAACCATCATATTTATAAATGAATATGTTTATACCATTCTCAATCATGTCTGCTGACATGGATTGGTACACTTGGAATGAGAAATTTATGCAAAGAATACTCGAAATTGTCAATAGCGAAAAAGTAAAATACCGAAAATCAAGCGGGCGCGTGTGGATGAAAGCGGCAAAATCCTATAATCTACATTCCACTATCATTGATGAGATACATACCGAAAATGAACAGTGTGTGACTACATCGAATAAATTTTGTCCAATTAAGTCAAGTTCAGGCTCATCAGAAAGACGTATCAAGTAAAATTCACCTCATCACATTGACATTTCTGCCAACTCAACTACACACATAAATTGTTATCGGGTAAATTAGCCTGAGTTCATTTTGGTTAATCATCGCGGAACATCCGATAAAACATGTAAGATAGTAAGATAGACCCTGATAGTTAAGCATATTTGAAGGTAAGACAAAAATCAAAAAAAGCGCCAAATGTATTTGTGGATATTCTAATGGGTCGCATTAGTGATATGTACAATGGTAACGGTTATCCAAATGTAGTTGAATTGGACATCAGGTAGAAGGAGTGGTTTTGGTGTCGATGCTAACGAGTACTAAGACGTGCAGACATGAAGCAGCTCTTTCCATAACTGGAATTCACTTGACGTACAACAATTAGTCATATTTCATGATAAATTCGGACAAGAATCTTTTCCTAGAGCCATCGTCGTCGACAGTCTGTGTTCTGTATGTTGAATACATTAGACTATTGACAGACGCAATAATTGACTACGCTTTGGGCCTCGAAATCCTGGAAAGTCAGGTCACAGTCACCTAATTCATTCTGAATCCCCCTATCTAGCTCAATCCTATGATATTGGTATCTTTCGAAAATATTAATGACCAGCTGGCAACTTTGAGTTAAACGGTCCCACATTTTACAAACTAGCTTGAATTAGGCTGCATTGGACAAGGTAACTATGGAAAGGCGAGAAAAAATCGAATTTTTCTCCATCATGGGAGTAATAGGCCTAGCTATAACTATTGCATTTTATTCCCACTTGGTATCAGTGGTTAAATAAAAGCTAAATGTCAGACGATTGAAGAGAATAACAAAATAGGTAAAGAGTTGTATCGGGGTCAATTGGCAACAATTTATGGACAAAATACAGGCGTAAGGGAGTGATATGGATTTCAGATTTTAACGTATCAATTATAAATTAGAATTATTTGGAAATCTTGAAAAAGGGTGATGTTCCTTAAAAAGATATCACACTATATCATTATCCGTTATGGACAACTAGAACACTGCTTCTATTATTATCAAAACAAGGGCTGCAACAGCTGCACTTGCAGGTATCGTAATTATCCAAGCGTATACAATCCTTTTGCCTACTCCCCATCTGACAGCTGATAGCCTTTTAGTAGCTCCCACACCCATAATGGCACCAGCAATAGCGTGAGTGGTGCTGACTGGTATACCTAGTCATGCCATAGATGTCAATATGACACCCCCTCCAGTTTCGGCACAAAAACTTGGTAGGGACGTAGGCTCGTTAATTTGAAGGCCATCGTCTTTACTATTCTCCAGCCACCAAAAAAAGTCCCAAGAGCAATTGCGAAAGCGGAAGCTAATATTACCTATAACGGAACAATGAATGATTCAGAGTCAATAATTCCACCAGCAATTAGCAACGCCGTAATGACTCCCATTGTCTTTTGACCATCGTTAGCACCATGAGTAAGGGAGAAAAATAAGGAAGAAGCAATTTGAAGGCGCCCAAAAATTCTATTCACATGCGATGATGCTTGATTTCTGAAAAAGTACATTACGGCTATTGCTATCCCAATGGCACTAATGAAACCAAGAGTTGGCGAAACTACGATGAATATTAGTGTCTTCTCTATTCCTGAATAAACCAGGGCGGATGAGCCTCCTGCTATCAAGGCTGAACCTATTAGGCCTCCAATTAATGCGTGACTACTTGAAGAGGGAAGACCAAAGTACCATGTTATCAAATTTCCATATAATAGCACCTATCAACCCTGCGAATTTAACATCAACGGTTGAAAATGATGGCTGAATTATTCCTTTTCCAACAGTGGCCGCTACGGCCGTACCGAAAATGAAAGGCCCAGCGAAATTGGCAATAGCTGCAATTCCAAACTGCATATAAAGGTCTGAGAACCCTGGTACCTACTACCGTAGCAATTGAATTGGCTGAATCATGAAATCCGTTAACAAAATCGAAAAATAGCGCCGTCGAAATTGCTGCGTAAACTGCGATTTCAATATTCTGCAATGAAGATTCAACGATATATTAAAGCAATATCCTCTATGACGTCGGCAACATCTCTGCACCTGTCAAGAGCACTTTCCAATGTTTCGTAAACTTCTTTAGTTTTTATTATTTCGACTGGATCGTCTGTTTCAAAGAGCTCAGCAATTGCGATTCTGTAAACAGAATCGCCCTCATGTTCGCATTTACTAATAGCCTTTGAATGGCGAATCAGATCTTCTCGTTTTCCTTTATGTAATTCCATAATTGCATCATGAATTTCTTGTGATGCAGCAGACAACAAATTAACGAATTCTAGCATGTATGAAAAAGGTTTTTGAACCTTAAACAGTACCAACCTATCGGAAGTGCCGTACGTGGCGTCTAGCACTTGGTCAATTGTACTAGTTAACTCTGAAATATCTTCCTTGTCAAGCGGTGTGACGAAAGTTTTGTCTATAATGGTAAATAGCTTGTGTGTTAACTGATCACCTTCGTGTTCCAAATTCCTTAAAATAGAATTTTTTTCTTTCAATGTAGAGTAATTATTAATTGACTCAGCCAAAACTGACGTCGCTTTTACCAAATTACTTGCTTGACTTTCTAGTACTGACATAATTTCAACATCGTTCGCGCGGACCCAGGAGAGCCAGCCCTTCATCAATTGATGGCTGCCAATATCTATATTGAAACCTTTCTGAAGTTCTATGGATATCAGCCTCATTAATTAGATTGCAAGAATAACTTACTAAGAGCTGAAGTATGTCACTTGTTTTTATCTTGAAAAAATGTATCACTAACCTAAAGGTTCGTAAAATTTGAGAGGAAATAAGACATTGGAAAAAACAACACTAAGTTAGTACGACTTCCAAATTTACTCTTCACCGCTCAACCTGGTCGTTTTTAAATTGAAATTTAGATAGATCAATCTGTATTCTGATTTTTATATCCTATATTATCGGAAGTTTTCCAACTAAAGACGACCTTAATCTACCCAATTGTGACTTAGATCCAATATAAATGACCACTTTCTTTACTTAGAATTTAGCGAATTGTCGTAATCTGCTTCTTATATCTTTCAGATGAGGTCCTTTAACTACTCATAACATATCACCCTATTTGGAGATTCATTCTTCAAGTTAGTAAACTAACCAGTCACTTGTCAATAATTGTAGATCTCCTTCACGGTAAGTTCTTGAGATCATATAAATTTCTTAATTGTCTGTGTTAAGTATCTGGTTCCGTGCGACATTTGAATCATCATGACTGATTGCTTCATTTCTGGATTTGATTGTAACAATCTCCGACACGGCAGAATCATATGGAACACTTTTTGTAAAATATGCCTGAACTTTGTAAGCAGAGTCCGTATCTGGTAAACTTATGGTAGTTGTGAAACTTCCATCATTTTTAGTGAAGATGTCACCTGCCCTTACAGTCTGCCCATTGACTTCTAGCTGAATTCTCATCCCCTCTAATGGCTTAGATTCTGTTTTATCCCAAAGTTCGCCTATTATATCATACTTCAATTTCGACTCACCAGGACGAACATTCAGTAATAGTTCTGAACTGTGCATAGTATTCTCCTGATTTTGATTTTCAATTGATACTCTAGAATTATCTCTTGGTCTGTTTTTATTATATAGAGACTCCCTATCATTATTATAATCTGGAGAAATTAGTTTTTCAGCCTTGTCATTTTTGGTATCTTCTTTGGGAACCACATTTTTGACCTTCTCAGATTTGTCGCTATTCTTAGTATTAATATCGTCTGATCTATCAACTTGAATTTCCTGTACTTTTAAATTTGCATCAGAGCTCGTCACTTTATTGAGACTTTCTTGAGCTTCCTGTTGTGCCTGTTGGGCCTTACTCTCAATATTATTAGCAGTGCCTTGTGTCCTAGTAATGGGACCATTCTCATCCCTTGAGGAATTGAAACCGACAGCCCCTTCCAGGCTCGCGCCACTTGGCGATTCAAGGCTCAATGAAGAGATGCTGCTCTGGGCTAGAGTGGAAGCCGCGGACGAAAGAGAAGTAACGGTAATTTTTCCAGCACTCCTTAAAGTTTTAACATAGGCCTGAATGTTTGTATCATATGTCTTAGTGGTCGAGCCGTCTAGAACACTTACTTTGCCAGATTTTGAAATACTGACAGGAATGCTAGTACTATCAAGGGCTCTGATAACATCTGATGAGAATTGATTGGATTCTAACTTGAGGGCAGAGGCACTGGCCAGAGTATACTCGCCAGAGCTGGCGGTAGTATCCAAATGATTGTTGATAAATTTTGAATTCGTGTTGCCTCCAGTTATTCTAACAGAATATCTAGCATTGGAAATATGATTGTCGCTGAAAACATTGTTACTTGTAGTAGGACCGTCTACAACTATCCCTCGGTCTCCATTAGGTCCGTCAATCGTGTTCCTGGAGAACGTGTTAGAAGATGCTCCATTCTTGGCCCACAATCCAATGCTCGTCGCCTTAATGCGATTGTCATAGACCTGATTATTTATTGACACACAGCCATAAGGTACACAGCGACCATCTTCATCAAAGCTGCTCCCTATTTGAGTTTCGAATTCTATCCCGTACTTTGAATTTGTTATTGTATTTCCAAAAATTTGAGAGTACGAAAGCGATGGAAGCTGGATGGCCACATCTTCGTCGTGTATTACATTGTTAGCTATGACAGTATGATGCGAACCAGCATCCATAAATATGCCGTCTCTCTGATTATTGTATAATTCATTATTTGTAATGTGCATGTTATAGCAAGCAACAGAACAGATTATTCCATGATTGTTGTTGTACGCTTTGTTGTATGTTATATACATATCATGGGTTCCTGAATGGGGATCTATGCCATACTCCATACTATCATGGACTACGTTTTTGGTAAATGTCAGGCCTCCAACGCCAGAAGAATAAAAGGCTCTCCAAAGGTGGTGTATTTGGTTATTCTGGATCAAGCTGCCCGCTCCACCGTAATAATCCAAGCCGTGCGTGCCACTCTTACTGTAGCCTAAATACGCGAGCTCAGAATTTAGGATATTAGTTTTACCTGTAGCGCTACTCAGCGTTGAAATATATCCTCGAGGTGTCTGTCCACTACTTCCTGCCGAAGCATAGTTTTTCGTTACCGTATTCCAAGATGTAATCTTAATTGAATCAATTTTCAGAGTACCTGAATTCTTCAATCCAAACGCCGATGCTCCATCAGATCTGATTTTTAGCCAGCTTCCGTCAGTAGAGTCGATAACCAGGTTACCTCCCTTAGCAACAAGTATGTTTGCAGATAAAAGCCAAACACCAGTTGACTCTTGCTTCAGTACATTAGCATTGTTAACTGCAGTGTTTACGGCTTTTAAGTGAGTTGCAGCCGTGCAGCTCACGGTTATGGTCCTACTTGAAGAGCTGTATGTGATACATGCCCCTAAAGTATCGTCCCAGGAGAATGTCGCAAATAGCAACGGTGCCGACAGCACCAAGAACAAGACTAAAACATTCCTTTGATTTTTAGGTGACGTAGTTATGTCAAATTTTCTCATTAAAATCTGTAAATGGATAATTCTATTAGATTTATACGGTGTGATAAACAATTACATCCTTTTTCCCAAAGAATATGCCTAAGATAGCATCTTGTCCTGCCATTTTCTTACTAATGATTTTATAATACTAAGGAATTCTAAATTTATGCAGTGCTTGTTGATTAATGGATACGTGAAAAAATGCCGGTTAACCACTTCTCTGCCATGAAAGACTAACCCAAAGGAATTCTTTGCAAACAGAGATTATATATTGAAACTATCGACAATTCTAAAATTGGTAAAAGTAGAAATGAGACACTAAATTAATGAACTTCAGTAAACCTACAAAGAAGAGTTCATAGCTCCAGTAATATCTTCTGTACTCCCACCAGTGTAGGCTGTACCGTCGTATCTTACTCGTCTTGTATTTGAGCCATCCATCTTATCTACATTCCATATCTCGATATGAACTGCCGCAGGGCCTGAATATTCAATCAAAATTCTATCGCCAGGTTGGATTGTATAGGGAGTAGTTAAAGTAAAGGTATATTCAGCAAATGAGGTTCCCAGTATGGTGGAATCAATGGTTTCATTGAATGAAGCTGCGATTGAATCGTCTAACTTTCTTCTTATTCTTGCTACGATTGGTCCTGACGGTGTGGCCGCCTTCTTCAACCTGACCTTCCACGTCTTTATAGATTTTCCAACTATGACAGAAGATGTGGTAAAAGCTTCTTCTCCGAATCTGATAGCCGTTCCTCCCGCATTCAGAGCTGCTACCTTGTTACCTGGAATAGCTACATTATAAAATACTACTCCCGAAGTTGCCGTAGTACCAGAAGTTTCGTTAGAAGGAATTCCAATATTTCCAGATATATCTACCGCAGCCACTCTATAGTAATATGTGGTAGAAGAAGATAGGCCAGTATTAGAGAAAGAATTACTTGTTGGCTGGGCCAGAGGAGTATCTGTAGCTGTGTTGACAGGAAAACCTGCAGTATTTCCTCTGTACACATTATAGTGATGTAGATCTAATTCCGTGTTCGAAGTCCAAGCAAGACTTAGTTGGGTATCCGAAACAGTCATAACATTGAGGCCATTTACCTTCGCAGGTGGAGTTGTGTCAACTCCTTGGGTGCCTGGGATTGCAATTATTTTAGCAACAGATGGAACACCAAGAGTATTCAAAATATGAATCATATAGTACCCTGGAGGAGCAATGTTTGCATTTAGTGGAGCTGATACAGAAACGCTATTAGAGGTCTTGTTTACAATTTGTAGCCAAACAAGTCGTTGATTGGCGTCATAATGGTGAGTGGTCGCCATTAGTCGAAGTAGCGAAACTGATGTTACTGCTAGGGGATCGTTTGTAGGAATGGTAATCGTACCGCCATAATTTCCGACAATCGGAGATGCTGAGATTATAGGCCTTGGTCCCTGAAATAGATAAGATGGACTATAAGTTTCAGTTCTCAGTTCCTCCATGTTGACACTAGCAGTGCTTCCAGCTGTCCAAACCCGACCATCTGGTAGCAAAAGTGATACTTGATGATAAACTCTGGGAACTCTGGCTGATGGCAATGATTCCCACGTCTCAGTACTGGGGTCGAAAATTTCTGGTACCAATACCGGATCAGTAACTCCCAGTTGAGATCCACCGAATATTGCACATTTTCCGTTAGGAAGAATAACAGGAGCAAGATACTTCCGTCTATACATAGTTGGAGCCGTTTGCCGCAAAACTGGAGTTGTTTCAGTACCCAAATCAAAGTCTAATATTTCAGCTGAAGTGGTTGCATAATCAATCGTTGTAGGCGAACCACCAACGAGAAGAATCTTACCTCTTTCAGTGGAGACATTGTGTAGAGGAAGTAAGAAAGAAGTTCCGTAATGTCGATATGTAGAAGTTTGAGTTAGTAGAGCCCAATGACTAGTCGTCGGATTCCACGCCCACACATTGACTTGGTGCCCGCAGGACAATACTAGCCCCTTTGGCATGACGTGCATTCTGGGATAAATTCCTACATTAGGAGCAACACCGTTAAGTGTACCACCATAACAGGGAGCTCCTGCACCCGGGCAGATCCCAACTGCACCATATCCTACACAATAACTGGTACTAGTATTAGGATCAAATCTCCTAGTGCAAGTCTTAGATATTGGATCATAAATCTCGAGTAACCTATTGAAACTTCCATATTCATCCAATCCATTTATGATCAACACCTTACCGTCTGTTAACGTAACTAAAGTTGGATACCACCTACCATGTGCCATTGAAGCAACCCAATTAAGATTTTCATTCTGGACATCCAATTCATATACTGTTTTTAATCCATGGAATTCAGCACTGCAGTTATCAGGGTCAGTATCATACATCAAGGTTCCACCCGCCAAAATCAAATTTCCATTTTTAAGGCTAGTTATACCTACACAGAACAAATCATCACTAGTAGTAAAATTCTTTTCCGCACCAGTACCAGGATCTAATATACGAGCTTCAAATGGTCCGTTCTTACGAGTGGGATGATAACCAGAACCAGCTAGGTAAAAGATCTTACCAGTGGGGAGTAATGCGGCATGAATTGCCACAACGGTAGTATTTTGACCAAGAGACCAAGAACCAGAGCTTTGAGCATATGCCGGAGCCAGTGGTGACAGGAAAGCCTCCCTTGAAGTAGCCAAAGAGGGTTCTCGTAGACCAGCCTTCAAAGAGCTCAACGTTTTGTCCACTGGTAAAAAAAGAGATAAAGACAAACCAGCAGCACCCCAACCCAAGAGCTTGAGGAATTTCCTCCTAGAAATGGGATCTGCCATAAGGGATAATCGAGAATAAAGGTGTAATCATAAATTGATTATTGGAGTATCAATTCAAAATTTTCTAATTTGGGATATAACCTCCTTATTTTTGCTTCTTGTAGAACTAATTCATCTTAACTACTCCGCGTGCTTGAAGGTTCTATACGCACATATTTTTCCCAAACAAAATTAGCAAGAACTAATCACATTTGTCATATTCAGTTAAATGAATATTGGTGCCTGCACTATCCGTATGTAGTTGGACGTTCCTTCTAAATGTTATACCGGCAAAGATCCTATTACAGTTGCTCCTGAGATCTTCATGAAGGTTTCTTGCAGTAAGATTGTGACATAGAACTTCCTTCTTACAATGAAAAAAGTTGGGAGTAAGTGTGTCGGTTTTCCAAAAACATTCGAGTCTTTGACTCAGCTGAATACTCCAGTTAATGTGGAAGTTCCCCACAACGAAATCCGGACAGCCATAAAAAGGCATCACTCAAGTCGCTTACCTCCAGGCAAGGAGAAAGTATTGTCATTAATGAAGGAGATAACTCTCTTTTTACTTTCATCCGACCTTGGGGAGAACCGATACTTTTACTTATATTTTATCAGTTGCCAACGGGAAATCAAATAAAGGGAAAGCAATACTGCTCGCCATTTCCGGTTATAAAACAAGCCGTGTATAGTTCACCAACATCAGAATACGATATTTCGTATGTTCCCTGTGTTGCCTGGTTGATAAAGATACCGCATTTCTCTTTAGACGTTGCCGCGAGTTGAGAAACTAAGGTTTTCCTTACAGATTGAGAAGTGACAAATCCCCACAGCAGAAACGACTTAGGACGAATGGCGCCCGGTAATTTGGCTGAGTGAACTGGAAGTCTGTATATATATTTGCAAGATGAGGGATTTTCAAGCTGATTTTTAGAGAATCACGACATGTCATACACTTTCAGGATGTGCAGTAGGTATTGCAAAAGATGAGCTTAAGTGCCAAATTGTTATGCACGATCTTTACCACAAAAATACAATCAAAAGATGCACTAGTAACTCGATGGCGATGTCTGGTTAGTAACCCTAATTGACTGAGTCTCCTCTTGGAAGATCTGCTTTTCAATGACGGGCTTGTTCTTCACGATAACATTTACACTATCTTTAGCTTGAGCGCCGCTGTTATCTGACACTGTCAGGCCAAAAGTGAATACTTTATCTTCACTAACCTCAGGAGCATCAAACTTCAGCTTGGCAGTATTTGCATCTCTTAAGATTATGATAGGGTCACCGGCAATCTGCTCCCATGAATAGCTCAATCTATCACCATCAGAATCTTTGCCAGTACCTTTG
>DATBFR010000111.1:0-2258 GCA_036558405.1 Nitrososphaeraceae archaeon
TGGCATTCCATTCTCTAACTATATTAAACGATTCTGTAACAGATATCAACCCAGTTTCAGGATGCTGGTTAAAGCTTTGTGTACCCAGTATCAATAGATCAGGATTCCACAATAAACTCTCATCTGCAGACTTTAAGGATAAAAAGTCCCATCCAATGATTATCTTCTTTTTGTCAGGCAGTCTGATGACATAAATTACAGAACCTGCCGAGTGTTCGCCATGATAAGCTTCTATTGGTGTGATTGACAGTGAACCTACTTCAAAGGTCTTGTTTGGTTCTATAACCTTAAAAGATATTTTGGAGTTTGTCACATAACTGTTACTACTATTACCATTATTACCGCCACTATTACCATCAGCCATTTCAGCAATAGCAGGGAATTTGGCAAAAATCTGATCCCGACATTGTGCTGTACAAAATATTTCAAAGGTAGCATCGCTAGATAATCGCCTTATGTTTTCCAATAGTAATGGTAAATCGTGTATATGATCATCGTGTGCATGGGTTATGAGAAGAGCATTTGGTAGAAAGGATGGCTTATCAGCCATTTCGGATGTTGGCGTAGCAGTAATGTCAGTAGTTGTAGTAGTTGTAGTAATAGCACCTGAACTAAGTGTAGGCGTATGGGATTTATTATCGAAAATCGAGAGATCTGAGATGCTATTAACTGCTTGTAGACTATTGACTACTCCATTCCCAATATCCACAAGTAGATGAAAAGTCAGCTGATTTTCTGATGCTACCTGATTTTCGTAACTTCCTATAGATCCAATTGGCAAAGGACTTTTTGACGCCTTCTTTTTGATTAAGAACAAAGAACACGAAGTATTTGTATTAATGCCATTCTTCTTTACTTCGGCTGCGAGTTCAGAGTTTTCTTCATCTCCTAGAGTATGAATATCTGGGAGGACTCCGTTTATCCTTACGGCAAAATTAGCATGGCCTACGTCTTGTATTTTCATCATAATACTAATATTATTATGAAAACATATTAGATAAGTCTAACTGTTAGATGTAATAAATATATAATAGGATAATATAGAAAACAAGTTATTATGAGTAAAATTCTCCAAAAATTTTTAAGTTTATAAACGTACAGTTTTATGTCCGATGAAAAATATTCATCAATAGTATATCTACCTTAAATTCATTAATGAATTGGATTTTACTCTCGATCATATTCTAACTACTTTTTAACACATACTTTTCTATTGGTACAGTGCCCTTTTTATAGGTGATTGTCAGTGTCTCTCCCTTATTATAATGACAATTCTGTATTGTTCTAGGCTCATGATCCAGTGATGATTCCACAACGCATGTATTTGTATTATGATCTTTAATGACAACTTTTGCGTCACCAGTAACTTCACTTCTGATCAGATCTTTTACTGGAAATCCAAACATGGCCTGAACTGCAAAAAAGCCACCAATCATTATAAGAACAGCTAGTATTGCTAGTTTCGCACCAGATATTCTAGCGATGATTGATGAGGAAGAATCGTCATCTCGACCAAAACTGCCATCATCATAGTAACCCAAACCTAGTCAATTATTATATATCTATCTAACTAATTTAAACCCTTACAAATCTCTGAGGCGAAATTATGGCTCTTCGTTAACTTGTACGCTATAGCATTTGAACCAAAATGATAATATATAATCTATGACCAGATGCGTCAAGACGATTAGATAGCACTAACTGTTGCAAGCAAGCGACCTAGATGTAGTTTTAAATAGCAATATTGCGTCCCATTATAGTTGAGATATCAGTATCTTTATTTATAACAGAATTTTTTCCCTTCTGTATATTTATTTCAAATATATCGGCGGCATTTTAGTGCAAATGATTGCACTTGTAAATATATTTACTTATATATAACTTACGATTAGACAAATCTAATGAAAGTAAGCTCAGTACATGTACTTGGGACGGTTGCATTAGCAGCTGTTGCCTGCATGCTTGTATCGCCACCACTTCTATTGACTAACAAAGCATTTTCAATGGGTCAAATTTCCTCCACATCTCGGCCTACTCTAGCGACATTTCAACCATCTCCGCGTCTATTGAATAGTGGAGTGAGATTCGTTATGGATTCATCAATCACACCTATAACTATGAAAGTTGCACAAAATATCGCTATGAAGGACCCGCCGCGAGTACATAAGATTGTTCTTATCGCAAAGGAGGAGAATCTGACTTTACCTCAAGGTAATAAAATTTCTGCGTACACATGGAATGGAACTGTACCATCCCCT